>DATJGU010000102.1:0-27391 GCA_035494615.1 Gemmatimonadaceae bacterium | reverse complement strand
ACACACCAACACACCAACACACCAACACACCAACACACCAACACACCAACACACCAACACACCAACACACCAACACACCAACACACCACAATGCCAAACGCCTCTCTCGACTCCCTCCTCCGCGGCCTCAACGACGATCTGCGCGGCGAGTTCCAGGCCGTGATCATGTACCGGCTCTACGCGAGCATGGTGCAGGGACGATCTCGCCAGGAGCTCCGCGCCTTCTTCGCCAGCGAGATCCCCGAGGAGCTCGCGCATGCGCAGATCCTCGCCGACAAGATCGCCGCGCTCGGCGGCACCCCGGCGGCCGAAGCCGCGCCGGTGAAAGTGGTGTCCGACCCCAAGCAGATGCTCGAGGTCGCGCTCGCCGCGGAAGTCGAGACGATCGAGCGCTACGTCGAACGTCGAAAGCAGGCCGAGGAGGCGGGCGAGTTCGGGCTCGCCGTGCAGTTCGACGACATCATCGCCGACGAGACCAACCATCGCGACGAGCTGCGCCAGATGCTCGCGCGCTGGCCCTGACGCGCTGCGGCGGGCGACTCAGCCGCCGTAGTTCGCCAGCACGCGCGCCACGAGGCCGTCGTCGTCGAGCTCCATCACCTCGGCTGTCTTCGTGCTCTTCTGATTGACGTAGCAGAGCACGATGCTGCGCACGCCCCACATGACGTCGAACAGCTCGAACCGCAGATCCGGGTAGGCGGCGAGCCCCTTCGCGAAGTACGCGCGCAGTGCCGTCTTGCCACGCACCTCGCCGGAGGGATCGCCGAGCAGCGCCGCCGCCGTCGGCGAGACGAGCGTGACCCCGTCCGCGTAGTGGGACATGATCTCGTCGAGATCGTGCGAGTTCCACGCTCGCACCCAGTCACGAGCGAATGCGTTCGCTGACGTCGCGTCGCGGAGCGTGTCGGTCATCGGAGGCGGTCGAAAGAGGGTGACGACGGCGGACGTGCGGGCACACCAACACACCAACACACTAACACACCAACACACCGCCTAGCGGCGTCCGCGAGCGCGATCCATCTTGGTCGCGCCGGCCGCGCGCCGGATCCCACACCCCCTCGAGCCACGCGTGCCCGTCATCGCGGTCGACCTCGGTGGAACGAAGATCTCGGCCGCTCTCGTCGCCGACGACGGTGCGCTCCTCGCGCGCGAGCACGCGCTCCTCGCCGGCCGCGGTGGTGACGACGTCGCCTCGCTCGTCGCCGACGCGTGCGCGGCGCTCGTCACCGAGGCGCGCACCGCGCGGGTCGAAGTGCCCGCGTCGATCGGCGTCGCCGTGCCCGGCATCGCGCGCGCGGCGCGCGGCACGGTCTGGGCGCCCAACATCCCCGGCTGGGACGACTATCCGCTGCGCGACGCGCTGCACGACGCACTCGGCGACGACATGCGCGTCGTCATCGACAGCGATCGCGCCGCCTGCATCCTCGGCGAGACCTGGCGCGGTGCCGCCGCCGGCGCGCGCGACGCGGTCTTCCTCGCGGTCGGCACCGGGATCGGCGCGGGGATCCTCGTCGACGGCCGAATCCTGCGCGGCCACGCCGACATCGCCGGCGCGATCGGCTGGCTCGCCCTCGGCCGGCCGTACGACGCGCGGTGGTCGAGCACCGGCTGCTTCGAGTACCACGCGTCGGGACCGGGCCTCGTCGCCGTCGCGCGCGATCTCGTGGCCGCGACGCCGGCCTACCGCGGCGAGCTCCGCGACCTCGCCGGCGACGTCACCACCGCCGGCGTGCTCGATGCCGCCGCGCGCGGCGACGACATCGCCGTGCGCGTCGTGGACCAGGCGATCGAGCTCTGGGGCATGGCCACGGCGAACCTCGTCAGCCTGTTCAACCCGGAGACGATCGTCTTCGGCGGCGGCGTGTTCGGGCCCGCGCTGCGTTTCCTCGATCGCATCGCCGACGAGGCGCGCCGGTGGGCGCAGCCGATCGCGATGCGCGAGGTGACGCTCGTGCCGAGCGCGCTCGGCGGCGACGCGGCACTCGTCGGCGCCGCGCGACTCGCGATGGACGCCGAGGACTCGGCATGACCAGCCGTCGCCTCCTGTTCGCCATCGCGTGCCTCGGCATGCTCGCGTTCGGCATCGTGCTCACGACGCTCGGTGCCGTGCTGCCGTCCGTGATCGAGCGGTTCGGCATCGACACCGCCGCCGCGGGCGCGCTCTTCCTGCTGATGACCTTCGGCATCCTGCTCGGCTCCCTCGTGTTCGGGCCCATCGTGGACCGCAACGGCTACAAGGGGATGCTGCTCGTCGCGACGGGGCTCATCCTCGCCGGGCTCGAGGGGATCGCCTTCGCCCCCTCGCTCGGCTGGCTGCGCGTCGCCGTCGCGCTCATCGGCTTCGGGGGCGGGATCATCAACGGAGGGACGAACGCGCTCGTCGCCGACATCAGCGCCGACGGACGCACCGCGGGCCTCAGCCTGCTCGGCGTGTTCTTCGGCGTCGGCGCCGTCGGTGTGCCCTTCGTGCTCGGCAGTCTGCTCGGCCTCTTCTCCTACTCGGCGATCATCGCCGCCGTCGGCGCGTTCGTGCTCGTCCCGCTGCTCGTGATCGCGGCGACGCCCTTTCCCGCGCCGAAGCAGGCGCAGGGCTTCCCGCTCGCCGCCGCGGCCGGACTGCTCCGCGATCCCGTGCTGCTGCTGATGGGCTGCATGCTCTTTCTCGAGAGCGGCATGGAGATCACGGTCGGCGGCTGGACGACCACCTTCTTCGAGCAGGAGTTGGGGATCGCCGACCGGCGCGCCCTCGTCTATCTCTCGCTGTACTGGTTCGGCATGATGCTCGGGCGGCTCGCCCTCGGCTCCGCGCTCCGGCGCGTGCCGCCGGCGCGCGTGCTGCTCGGCTGCATCGCGATCGGGTTCGCCGGCGCGCTCGTGCTCATCGTCACGCGCGACCCCTCGCTCGCCGCGCTCGGTGTCTTCCTCATCGGGCTCGGCTTCGCCGCCACCTTCCCCGTCGTCCTCGGCTTCGTCGGCGATCGGTGGGCCGAGCTCTCCGGAACGGCGTTCAGCATCGTGATGGTCATGGCGCTCACCGGCGGCATGATCCTGCCCTGGCTCACCGGCGTGCTCGGTGCCAGCTATGGATTGCGCGGCTCGTTCGCCATCGTGCCGGTCGCGCTGATCCTGCTCTCCCTGCTGCTCGGCATCGTCGCCGCGCGGCTGCGCGCCTCCGCGCGACCCGTCGCCGCCGATCGCTGACGCACACCATTCTCATCGAACACGCGACATGCTTGCACTGACCTGGCTCGACAACGTGCGCGCCGTCATGGACGACATCCAGACGACCCAGCTCCCCGCGATCCGGCGCGCCGCCGAGCTGATGGCGGATTCGATCGCCGCCGAGCGATGGGTCCACACCTTCGGCTGCGGCCACGCGACGATCCCGGTGGAGGAGATGTACCCGCGCATCGGCGGCTTCGTCGGCTTCCACCCGATGGTCGAGCTCCCGCTCACCTTCTTCACGCGCATCACCGGCGAGATGGGGATCCACCAGTTCCTCTTCCTCGAGCGCGCCGAAGGGTACGGGACCGCGATCATGAAGAGCTACTCGTTCGATCGGCGCGACACCATGTGGATCTTCTCGCACACGGGGATCAACAACGTGAACATCGACGTCGCCCTCCGCGCGAAGGAGCTCGGGATGCGCGTCGTCGCCACCGGATCGGCGGAGCAGGCGAAGGCGAGCGCGCCACGGCATCCGTCGGGGAAGACGCTGTTCGACGTCGCCGACGTCGTGATCGACACGCGCGTGCCCGCCGGCGATTCGTCGGTGCCCCTCGCCGGTCACGTGGACAACGTCGGCCCCGTATCGACGATGGCGTTCGTCACCGTCGTCTGGATGACCATCACCACGGTCGCCGAGATCCTCGCCGAGCGCGGGGTGAAGCTCTACATCCATCCGTCGCACAACGTGCCGGGCGACACCACGGCGCACGAGCGGCTCGACGCGGCGCTCACCGAGTACAAGCGGCGCGTGGCCGGGGTGTAGCGCCGCTACACGCGAGTCGCCAGCGGCTCGAGCCCCGCGAGCAGTGCCTCGAC
This sequence comes from Gemmatimonadaceae bacterium, assembly GCA_035494615.1. Classification (GTDB taxonomy): domain Bacteria; phylum Gemmatimonadota; class Gemmatimonadetes; order Gemmatimonadales; family Gemmatimonadaceae; genus AG11. The sequence continues at coordinate 23,347 of DATJGU010000102.1, read as the reverse complement.
GCGGTGAAAGGTCGTGTGACCGGCGTACAGCTCGACCAGCGCCTCCTCGGCGACGCGGTTCCGCTCGTCGGGCCGGCCGGCGTACGCTTCGAACAGCCGCACGAAGTCGCCGCCGTCGCGCGCGCAGATCAGCGCCCGCTCGGAGAAGTAGCGCCGCGACACGGGACTGAGCGACGTGATCTGGAACGCGCCGCACGCCGCCGCCTCGAACACGCGGTGCGTCAGCTCGAACGGCTCGCGGCGGAGCGCGGGAAGCAGCGGCGCGAGCGCGACGCGCGACCGGCCGTAGCGCGCCGGCATCTCGGCGAACGGCACGGGCGGTCCGCCGAAGCCCCAACCCTCGCCGGCCCAGTCGCCGCGATGACGCGCCATGATCGGCCTCAGCTCATGCCACGTCAGGCGCAGCCGCTCCGCCGTGCACACCGACGCGTGGAAGTAGTCGTGCTCGCGCGCGACGTCGGCCGGATGATCCTCGAGCGGGTTCCCGCTCTGCGGCACCGAGAGGTGCGGGAATCCCGCGTCGGCCCAGGCGCCGTGCAGCCGCGCGAAGCACTCCGGTTCGTAGAGCGACACGAACGCGTCGGCGCCGTCGCCCGCGACGTCGCGCTGCAGCCGGCGCGATTCGCCCGCGCTCAACGAGCCGGCGGCGAAGAAGTCGTCGCGCGTCGGGATCAGGAGGCGGAGACAGCCGTGCCTGCGCTTGTAGTCGCGCAGCGCGGCGAGGTCCACGCGAGCGAGCGTGCGCTCCTGGTCGAGCGCGACGACGACGTTGGGACGCACCTCGTCGATCAGCGCGGCGTCGACCGGAGCGAGCGGCGGGAGACGACGCACCGGAACGCCCGCATGACGCATCCCCGCCTCGAGGTCCGAGAACCAGACCTCCGCGGCGACCGACGGCGGCGTACACAGAAGGAAGCGCCACGGCGTCGTGCCGAACCGGCCCGCGTTGGCGTCGATCGAGGCGATGCGCAGCCGCTCGCCGAGTCGAAGGATCGCTGGTTCGGCCTCTTCCACCCTCGCCGCGTGTCGCCGGCCGCGCGCGTACGCGGCGCCGAGTGCGCGACGCTGGCCGGCGCGGCGCAGGCTGCCGAACGGATTCTTCACGATCACGGATTCGGCGCGACGATCCCGGGCTCAGCGCGCGAGATGGAACTCGAACGGCCACTGCACGCGCTGGTGAACGGCGCAGCCGCCGACCGTCGCGGGTCGGAATCGCGCCGACCCGAGGCTCCGCTTCGCCGCCTCGAGAAACTCCCGGTAGCGCGCCGCTGCGGCGCCGGTCAGTCGCGGGCGGCTCGCTGGCCAGATGTCGGTGACGGGACTCGGCACCGCGCGGCCCGCCGTGTCCACGTCGAATTCGAGGATCACCGTCCCTTCGACGGATCCGGACCGTGCACCCTCCGGATAGGTGATGGTGGGCTCGTGCCGCACGACCACCTCCGTGCTCCACGGCATCGCCATCGAGAAGACCGGCACCGCGAACCTCGCCATCATCCGCTGCTCCACGCCCGGCGGCCGGATGTCGGGCACGCGCACCTCCAGATCGAACGAGAGCGAATCTCCCAGCGCTTCGCTCGGCCACGCGATGTGTGCTCCGGCATCGCGCGCCGCGCCGAGTGCCTGCGCCAGCAGCGATCGCATCGGGGCATGCAGGGTATCGTCACCGGAAAGCGGCGCGTCCGCCATCCAGGTGAGCGTGCCGTCGCGGTGGGCCGCGACGCGCACCTTTCCGCCGACCTCTCGCCATCGGAGCAGCGCCTCTCCCTCCGGCAGCGCGGTCGTCGAGTCACCGAGCGACGACTGGATCAGCAGCGCCACGCGGATCGCGAGCGTGTCGGCGGCCGGCAGGATCGCTCGGGCCGCCGAGTCGGCGGCTCGGGCTTCGATGAAGACCGGAACGCGATGGAACGCGGTCGCGGACAGCGTGTCGAGACACGATGGCGCGGCCGCGGCGCCCTGTGCCCCAGCGTCCGCGACGCTGGCGACGCCGAGCAGGACGAGCAGCGCCAGTGCCGGCAGCACACGGTGGCTGTGAGGGGCGGTGATGCGGATCATCGATGGGCCTCGAAGACACTCCTGATAATCACGGACGACGTCGGCTGGTCGTTCTACCCACGAAGCTCGCGGCTCGAGGCAACAGTGAGGATAGGACCCGAGATCCACCACCCAGACATCGCTCTCACGATCGCCGAGCGGGAAGAACATCCGGCCGGCGCGCACCCGGAAGCCGTACCGGCGCCACGGCCGCGTGGGGTCGTCGAAGCGAACGAGGACTTTGCCCGGCCCGCGCCCACGGTGCGCGGAAGGCCGTACGACGACGCGAAGGGAATCCGGTTCGAAGTGAATCGCGACCCGGTTAGCGTTTCAGCTCCGCCGAGTGCGCCCTTTCATTGCGCGTGCTGCTCCAGGCACCCATGCTTGTACTCCACCGACGCGGAACGGAGAGGAGAACGTGGGATCGACCGAGTGGACGGTCGCGGTCGGCTCCGAGTCGACGACTGCCGTGTACGAGCCCGGCGGCGGCGACCGATCGCGACCGCTCTTCGTCTGCGCCCACGGCGCCGGCGGCAGCATGGCCGACCGCGGCATGCTCGCCACCGCGAAGGCGTTCCACGACCGCGGCGTCGGCGTCGTGCGGTTCAACTTCCTCTACAAGGAGAAGGGCTCGGGCCGCCCCGATCCGATGCCCCTCCTCATGGAGACGACCGCCGCCGTCGTCGCGCGCGTGCGGCGCGAGCTCGCGCCCGAGCGGCTCGTCATCGGCGGACGCTCCATGGGCGGGCGCGCCGCGTCGATGCTCGCCGCCGACGGCTTCGACGCGGACGGGCTGCTCCTGCTCGCGTATCCGCTCCATCCCGCCGGCAAGCCCGAGAAGCTGCGCGACGCCCACCTCCCGCGCATCCGGATCCCCGTGCTCGCCTTCAGCGGGACGCGCGACGCCCTCTGCACGCGCGCGCTCATGGAGCGCGCGCTCGAGACCGTGACCGCGCCGTGGGACATGCGCTGGATCGACGGGGCCGACCACAGCTTCCACGTCCTCAAGTCGTCCGGGACGACCGACGCCGCGGTGATGGACGGGATCGCCGCGGCGAGCGCGGCGTGGCTCCGCAGCCTGCCGAGCCACGCCTCACCGGCTAGCTAGTTCTTCGTCATCGCGAGCCCCTTCACCGTCGCCTCGGTGTTGTGGCCGAAGCGGATGCCGTACACGCCGTCCGTGCTCGTGAGCTTGTTCGGACCGACCACGGCGGACTTGTCGTAGCTCCCCACGGTCTGGCCGTTGATCGCGCACTCGACCTTGTCGCCTTTCACCGACAGCGCGATCTCCTGCGTCACGCTCGCGCCGACGCCGCTCGCCTTGTGGACCGCCGCATTCGCCTCGCCGCGGCCGTTGAGCCGGAACGTCGAGTCGCCGCTGAAGCCGCGCACGATGAACCGCCCGTCGCCGTACGCCGTGCAGTACAGGTACGACTCCTTGTCCGTGCCCATGTCGTTCCCCGCGATGAACACGCCGTACGGATGCGGATGGTCGTTCAGCCCCATGAACTTCTCTTCCGTGAACGTCGCCTTCACCGTGTAGTTCCCACTCGCGACGTTCGACGGATTCCAGTACGCCACCGCGGGACCGGTCGTGACGCGCAGGTCGTCTCCCACCTTCTCGAGCTTCGCGCCCTCGAGCTTCCCCCCGCGCGCCGCTTCGCCGGGATCGATCTTCCCCTGCCAACCCGCCACCGTGATCCCGCCGTCCGCCACTGCCTTCGACGCGTCCTGCGCCTTCGCGCAGGCGCTCGACGCGATCACCAGCCCCGCGACCACCGCACATTCGAACCGCATGCGACACCTCATGTGTAAGTGAACGCTCAACGGACGTACCTGTCGAAGAACGCGATCGTGCGCTCCCACGCCAGCTTCGCCGCCGCCGCGTCGTAGCGCGGCGTCGTATCGTTGTGGAAGCCGTGCTGCGTGCCCGGGTAGAGAAAGCGCTCGTACCGGACCTTCGCCGCCTCGAGCGCCTGCTCGTACGCCGGCCAGCTCGCGTTGATCCGTTCGTCCACCTCGGCCGACTGGATCAGGAGCGGACATCTGATCTTCGCGACGTCCTCGAGGTTCGGCGCGGAGCCGTAGAACGCCACCCCCGCGGCCAGATCGGGAAGTCGCGTCGCGAGGTAGTTCACCACGCCGCCGCCGTAGCAGAATCCGACCGCGCCGACCTTCCCGGTGCTCTCCGGCCGGCTCTTCAGGACGCCGTACGCGGCGACGAAATCTTCACGCGTCTTCGCCTGGTCCAGCTTGGGAAACAGCTCCCGCGCCCTGTCCTCGTCGCCGGGGTAGCCACCGAGCGGGAAGAGCGCGTCGGGCGCGAAGGCGACGAAGTTCTCGAGCGCCACGCGGCGCGCCACGTCCTCGATGTGCGGGTTGAGCCCGCGGTTCTCGTGGATGACGAGGATCGCCGGCAGCTTGCCCGCCGGCCTGTCCGGACGCACGAAGTATCCGCGCATCTTCCCATAACCGTTCGGCGAGTCGTACTCGACGTACTCGGCGGCGATGCGCGCGTCGTCGCGCGGCACCACCTGCGTCTCGGCGAACTTCGGGCTGAGCTGGTCGAGCAGCATCGCGGCGGTGACGCCGCCGACGGCGAAGCGGGATGCCTGATCGAGGAACGCACGGCGGTCGATGACGCCGTGCACGTAGGCGTCGAAGAGGATCAGGAGGTCCTGATCGAAGTCGTGGGCGGTCTTCCGTTCCATGCGTCGAGTCCTCCAGGGGCTGGCCGGCGGCCCGTGCCAATGGGGCGCGCGGCAATGATCTCTGCAAGATCGTCAGCGTGCGCCGCCATCGGCCGGGTCCGGCGGAGGCAGCAGCGTCGCCGGATCGAGCCCGTAGTACCGGCGGAGCGTCGCGTACAGCGCCGCCGACTGCTCGCGGAGCTCGTGCGGCCGCGTGAAGAACGTCTCCGTGGCCACCGCGAAGAACTCCGCCGGATCGGTGGCGCCGTAGTCGTCGAGGACGCTTCCGTCGGGATGCGCGCGGAGGCGCTCGTACTCGGGGGCGAACGCGCGCGCCCATGCGGCGTAGTCGGCGGGCCCATCGAGTCGCGGCACGCCGTCCGCCTCGCCGTCCTCCGTGTCGAGCTGGTGCGCGAACTCGTGCAGGATCACGTTGTCCCCCTCGTGCGGCCGGCTCATGTCGGCGCGCGCCGCGTCCCACGCGATCACCACCACGCCGCGGCGCCACGACTCGCCGAGCCGCGGCTCTTCACGTTCCTCGACGATGCCGCCCTCGTGCTCCTCGGTCGGTGCGACGTACGTCGTCGGATAGACGAGGATCGCGACGAGGCCGGGGTAGTAGCGCGGATCGCGCGTGCCGAGCAGCAGCAGCGCCGCGTGCGCGGCGATCGACACGCGGATCTCGTCGGTCAGCTCGAGGCCATCGAGCCCCTCGAACGTCTTCTCGGCGAGAAGTACCTGAACGTGTCCCTCGAGCTCGTGCCGCCGCTCCGGCGACAGCTTCGAGTAGAGCCGCACGTTCCGCGTGAGCAGCGTCCGCCATGCGCCGGGGAAGGGGAGCGCGCGCAGCCGCGACCATCGGCGGCGCCGCACGGCGAGCAGCGGATCGGGAAGGCGCTGCAGCACCTTCACCAGGCGCGCGAGCCACGTCTCGCGCGGTTCCTCGTCGCGCTCCACGTCCGCACGCTCGGCCCAGAACCGATTCGCGCCGATCGCGAGCGTGCCGAGCAGTGCACCGAGCACGAGGAGGATCAGGATGGCTTCCACGATTCACGGCGCGGGATGTGTCGGAGGTGCGACGACTGCAACGGCACGAGGAGCACCAACACCAAGAGATCCGTGAGCCCCCAATTCTGGCCTTGCATTGCCCGCGCCGGAATATTCGGCCAAGATTCCGCCCATGTCGCACCCCGCCGGCAGAGACGGACAGCTCCCCGTGGTCATCGGGTCGGGCCTCACCGGCCTGTCCATCAGCCACTGTCTCTCGAGCGCGGGCATGGACCACCTGCTCGTCGGTCGGCGCCCCGACATGTCGCCGCGACTCGGCGAATCGCTCAACCTCGAGGGAACGCTTCTCCTCTGGGAGATGTTCCCGCAGCTCTCGCGCTTCTTCTTTCCGAAGCGCGACGCGCTCGGATTCTTCGGCGACTACGAGGTGCTCTGCGACTTCGAGGTCTCCCAGCGTGCCGTATCGCGCGCCATCTTTCGCACGCTCGGCTACGCACCGGCGATGGAGTGCCTCCAGGTCGACCGCATCGGATTCGACGCGGCGCTCTGGGATCTCGCCAGTGCGCGGGCGGTTCAGCGGCATGCGCGACGACCGTCGGCTCGTCTCGCCCCTGCTCGGCGCGGTACCGCTTCGAGAACGGCCGCATCGTCGAAGTCTGGAGCACGCGACCCAACTACGCCTTCATGTGCGGCCCGCACCTCGAGTACCGCGTGGGGTTCGCCATGGAGCTGCTCCGTGTCACGCGATGGAAGGCACGCACGCCGCAGCTCGACCTCACCGCCGGCGTACGAAACCCGCCGGTGTCGTTCGTGTCGAGCGCGCTGGCCGGCGCACTGCTGACCTCCGCGGACTGACCTGACCCTAGGCCACGCGCGCCTTCAGGAACGCGAGCACGTCCGTCTCGTGTCGCCGCAGCGCCGGTCCGTGCGGCCGGCGCTCCTGCCACACCGGCTCCGCCAGCGGGGGCAGGACGTCGCCGTCGAGATAGGCGTCGAGCAGCGCCGGGTGGATGTAGTACTTGCGACAGACGGCGCGCGTGTTCCCGAGTCGTTCGGCCGTGCGGTCGATCGCCCGGACCACGTTCCGCTCCGCCTCGCGCTTCGTCGCCGCCCGACCCATCTCGCGCAGCGCCTCCGCGGCGATCATCGTCCCCGACCAGGTGCGAAAGTCCTTCGCCGTGACGTCCCGGCCGGTGATCTCGCGCAGATAGTCGTTCACGTCGTCCGCGTGCACGATCTGCCGGTGCCCGCGCGCGTCGACGTACTGGAACAGCTCCCGACCCGGCAGCTCGCGGCAGCGCTGCACGATCCGCGCGATGCGCCGGTCCGTCACGGCGACCGCGTGCTCCACGCCGCTCTTCCCCCGGAACTCGAAGCGGAGCGTCGCACCGGCGATCGAGACGTGCCGGCGTCGCAGCGTGGTCAGGCCGTACGAGTTGTTCTCCCGCGCGAGCTCGTGACTGCCGACGCGGATCAGCGTGCGCTCGAGCAGCCACACGATCGTCGCCATCACCGTGTCCCGCTCCAGTCCCGCGCGCGCGATGTCGCGCTCGACCCGCTCGCGCACCGTCCACAGCACGTTGCTCAGCGTCACCATCCGCTCGAACTTCGTGGTGTCGCGGTGCGCGCGGAACGCCGGATGGTAGCGGTACTGCTTGCGCCCCCGCGCGTCGCGCGCCGTGACCTGCAGATGTCCCTCGGGCGTGGGGCAGATCCACACGTCGCGCCAGGCCGGCGGGATCGCGAGCGACCGGAAGCGGCGGATGCGCTCGCGCTCGCGGATCGCACGCCCGTCCACGTCGACGTACGAGAAGCCGCGGCCGACGCGGCGCCGGCCGATGCCGGGCACCGCGTCCGTCACGTAGAGCAGCCCGGCCGCTTCCGCGGCGGCGACGAACTCCTGGGACGGCGGTCGACGCATGTGCTCTCGAGGACCTGGCCTCTGACGTGCGCTTCGTGGAGGATCGCCCTTCGGTGATCGCCGGAACGACGGCGACCCCGTGCTCCGGGCAACCCGGGCGGCCGAACATCCACCGAATTGCCCGCGCCAGCGTGGCTCGAGCCCGCGTCGCCGGTGCGGGGCCGCGCACGCAGGGGCCTCGACGCGGTGCCCGTCGCCGCCGAGCTTCCCGCATGCGCCGACTCACACCGCCATGGATGCCGCTCGCGATCGTCGCCCTCGCGATCCTCTGGTTCGTCGCCGCCGCCGGCAGCCACATCGCGCTGCCCGGACTCGACTACGACGAGCTCACCTTCGTCAACGCGGCCACCGGCGGCGAGAGCTCGATGTTCGTCACGCAGCGGGTGTTCGGCATCCCCGTGATGGTCATGGACTACTACGGCGCGCTGAAGGCCTGGCTCTACGGGCCGATCTTCGCCCTGTTCGGCACCTCCGCGGCGACGATCCGCTGGCCGATGATCGTGATCTCCACCCTGTCGCTCGGGCTGATCTTCGTGCTCGCGCGACTCACCTTCGGTGCACTCGGCGGCGCCATCGTCACCCTGCTCGCGGCGGCCGATCCGGTGTTCATCTGGCTGACGAAGCTCGACTTCGGACCGATCGTGCTGATGATGGTGCTGAAGCTCGGCGCCCTCTACGCATTCTATCGCGCGCTGCTGGCACGCTCGGCGACGCCGCTGTGGATCGTCGTCGCGTGCTGCGTGCTCGGCGTGTTCGACAAGTTGAACTTCATCTGGTTCGTCATCGCGCTCGGCGTCGCGGCGGTGGCGCTCTTTCGTCGTGAGCTCGCGGCCACGTATCGGCGCGGCCCGCTCGCGTTCGTCGCCCCGGTCGCCGTTCTGGCGACGACGATGACCGCCGCCGGCGTCGCCGTCATCCTGCCGCTCTTCGCCGCCGCGCGGAGCAGCGGCACCAGCCTGGGGATGCTCGATCGCATCCGGTGGATCGTCGGGCGGTATGCGCGAACGATGGACGGCCGCGAGCTCTACGCCTTCGTCACCGGCAGCACGCTCGAGCGCCCCGGCATCGTCAACTGGCTCACCGTCGCCGCGGTCGCCGCCCTCCCGGCTTTCTGGCTCGCGCGCGCACGGCGGCGGCGCGGGCGCGGCCGGCCGCGACCCTTCCGCCTCTCGCTGCGCGAGCGCTTCGTCGCCGCCTACGTCGTGATGTTCGTCGTCATCGCCGCGCAGATCGTCGTCACGCGACGCGCCGGCGGGCCGCATCACCAGATGATGCTCTATCCGATCCCGTTCCTGCTCATCGTCGCGGCGGCGACGTGGCTCGTGCGGTGGGCCGCGCGCGCCACGCGCGCGGGCGAGCATCGCGCGCGCCTCTTCGCCGCGCGCGCCGTCGCGGCGTTCGCCCTCGTCGCGCTCGTCGTCTCCGAGCTGTCCGTGTCGCGCGCCTACGCGGCCGCGTTCACCTCGGAGGATCGCGTCACCGTACGCTGGAGCCCGGAGATCTACGCCCTCGCCGAGTACCTGAACGGCCAGCAGGCCGATCGGATCGCCTTCGCCGACTGGGGCATGCAGAACCAGGTCTACGCGCTCGGCACCGAGCGAACACGATCGGCGTGCCGCGATCTGTGGCTCGCCTTCCGCGGCTCCGAAACGCCGGAGCACGACGCCGAGCTGCTGGCGAACGACTTCCGCGGACGGCGCGTGCTCGTCGTCCTCCATCCGCGCGGCGAGGAGATGGTGCCGGGCGCGCAGGAGAACTTCCTCGCGTGGGCGCGCCTCCGCGGGTTGACGTTGCGGCCGGTGCGCACGTTCGCGGATCGGTCCGGCCGCGTCACGTACGAGGTGAACGTGGTGACCGCGCCGTGAGCGACCAGCCCGTGGACGGGGTCGATGGGGCATCCGCGCTCTTGCCGCCTGCTCGGTGACTCCCGATATTGGCGAGCCCATCGGGACGACAACCGCTCGGCACCCCGCGTTCCCCACTCTCATGCAACGGTCGCACGTACGACTCGTCAGGCGGCTCCTTTGTGCCGCGATCGGGATGGCAGGGCTCGCGTGTGGCGGGGCCGCCGAGCCGATCCTGCCGGATGGCGGGCAGTCGGGAGCGACGACCGGGTCGATCGTCGTGACGCTCGATGCGCGCGGCAACTCGATGGATGCCGACGGATTCTCCGCCACGCTCGACGGCGCCGCGCCGCGCGATCTCTCCTACGGACAGACCGTCCGCTACGAATCGCTGAAGGCGGGTGATCATCTCGTGCGCGTCGCCGACGTCGCGCCGCACTGCCGCGCCACTCCCGACAGTTCGATGGAGCGCGTGCAGGCCGGCAGCACCGACACCCTGCACGTCGAGATGACCTGCCTCGGCGGCGTCGCTTACCACGAGTACGTCTCCGACGGTTGGTACGACATCGTCTACCTGACGGAGGACGGGCGACGCATCCATCTGGCCAACGAACCGGGCATGAAGTACATCGCGGCCTGGTCCCCGGACGGCGAGCGTCTCCTGTACGAGCACGTCGACGGCGCCGGCTCGCATCTGTACTCGGTGCGCGCCGACGGTACCGACCGGAGAGAGCTCACGAGCGGGAGCGGCACCGAACACCGGCCTCGGTGGTCGGGCGACGGGACACGCGTCGCGTTCGAGCAGCACGACTACACGGTTTCGCAATCGTCGTGGATCGTCACCATGAATCCGGACGCATCCGATCAGCGAGTGCTGGTGGACTCGCTGGGATTCGATCTGGATCCGGTCTGGTCGACCGACGGCACGCGACTCTTCTTCGGCTGCAACCGCTTCGGCCGAGTGGGCGACCTCTGCTCGGCGGCCACCGACGGCTCCGACCTTCGATCGATCCGCTTTCCGGAGACCGAAACGTTCGCACTGTCGTGCGGCACGACCTGCCCGGTGAGCCCCGACCACTTCGAGGCGTCGCCCGACGGGAGCCGGATCCTGTTCGAGCTCTTCGAGACGCCGCAGGGTCCGCAGACCGTGTGGATCGGAACGCTCGACGGGAGTGGCGCGACCTCGGCGTCGGGAGCGACGAACAGCTTCGCCGGCCGGTGGTCGCCATCGGGCGACCGCCTCCTGATCAGTGTCTGGGACGGCACGAGCAACTTCGCGCTCGCCACGGTGAACCGCGACGGGACGGACTACCACATGATCACCGACTTTGCCGACAACGACGAGGCGGGAACCTGGTCGCCGGACGGCGCGGTGATCGCGTTCGACGGGTTCGAGTCGGGGGCACAGCAGCTCTGGGTGATGAACGCGGACGGGACGGGCAGACACCAGTTGACCGACGGCTCGCTGCCGAGCTTCGCGCCGCTCTGGAACCCGAAGGCGCGTCCGCCGCAACGGCTGGTGGCCAGTTCGTCGTCGGCGCCGTCGTCGGCACGGAGCGGCGGTGGTATGCGCCGCAGCGTCAGCGTCGGATCGCGCACGCAGCTCGCCGCCCGTCCCGGCACCACGACGTGCGGCCTCGTCCACGAGAACGGCAGAGCGCGAATCGCCTGCCCAGCGCTGCGCCTGCGCTAGGCCGTTCGCCGGCTCAGCCGAGCGCGTACCGAGGATAGGCGTGCTTGCCGACGACCGCGTCGCCGAGCGCGACGTCGCGCGTCGCGAACGGCTCGGCGCGTGACGTCGTCGCCGAGACGCGACCCGACGGGTCGACGATCCAGCCGGCGCCGCCGTACGCGCCGCTAGCGTCGACGAGGTTCGACGACAGGCTGAACGCTCCCGCCCGCGTCGCGGCGACGATGCCGCCCGCGAGCCATCGCGGCGTCGTCGCGCGCGCCGTCGCGCGCGGCGCGAGCAGGAGCTCGACGCCGAGCCGCGCATACGTCGCGTACGTCTCCAGCGCCCACAGCTCCGTGCAGACGTTCACGCCGATCGTCGCGTCGCCGGCGCGAAAGACGGGGAAGTCCGCGTCGCCGCGATCGAACCACGTCGCTTCCCACGCGCCGGGCTCCTCGGGCATGAAGTACTTGCTCCTGAGCGGCGTCACCCCCGACACGGCCGACCAGAGGAACGCCTGGTTCAGGCGGCGTCCGCCGACACTGACCGGTCGCGTGGCGACGACGTGCTCGGCGCCGAGCTCGTGGAAACGGTCCACCCATGCGTGACTCAGCGTCTCGGCGGCGCGCCAGCGCGCGGCGTCGAACCGTTCGCGCTCCCAGAGAGGCTCGACCATCGCGAGCTCGGGAAGGAGCACGAGCTCCGACGCGTGCGACCGCGTGTGCTCACCGAGCGCGCGCCACGCGGCGTCGAGCGCGTCTCGCTCGTGCGGCAGCTCACAGACGGTGACGCGCATCTACCAGACGCGCACGCGTGAGCGCGGCTCGAGGTACAGCCGCTGGCCCGGCACGACGTCGAATGCATCGTACCAGGCGTCGAGGTTGCGCACGGTGTCCATTCTGTACGCGTCCGGCGCGTGGTCGGTCGCGAGCTGGGCGCGCAACGCCCGCTCGGTCGTCTTCGCGCCGAACGCCTGCGCGAACGCGACGAAGAATTCGCGGTCCGAGCGACGCACGACCTCCCGCGCCGCGCCCGCGCCGAGCGCCCGGCGATGGGCCTCGAACGCGGCGGCGAGTCCGGCGAGGTCCGCGACGTTCTCCGTTCTCGTGAGACGGCCGTCGACGTGCACACCCGGAAGCGCCTCGTAGCCCGAGAACTGCCGCACGATCGGCGCCGACGCGGCCTCGTACCGCGCCGAATCGTCGGCGGTCCACCATCGGCGCATGCGTCCGTCCGGCTGATAGTCGGCGCCGAGCACGTCGACGAAGTGGCTGATGTCGTGCCCGATGATCGACCCGATCGCGCCGTACGCCGCGGCGTCGGACCAGGCCGAGTCGTACTTCGGCGGCTGGAGCAGACCCGCCGCGAAGACGTACGCGTTCTGCTGGAACACGAGCACCGCGCCGACGGTCTGCGGCGGGATCACCCACTCGTGTGGGTCGTAGAGGAGGGCCAGCCGCGCCAGCGCACGACGGCGCTCCCGCTCCGCGGCGCGCCGCACGTTGCCGATCGCGTCCCCTGCGTCGACGCGCAGGTCGCTCCAGTCTTCCGGCGTGTCCGGATACCCGATGCCGACGTACAGCCCGTCGAGCTTGGCCAGCGCGATCGCCCTCGCGGCAGGCGACAGCCAGGCTGCGTGCGCCACCTGCTCGCGGAACGCCGCCGCCACGTTCGCGACGATGCGCGTCACGCGCTCCTTCTGCGCCGCCGGGAAGTGGCGCGCGGTGTACAGCGCCCCAACGGCGTCCGCCAGCGCCGATTGCGTACGCGCCAGCGCGCGCTGCTCGCGGCTGCGCCGGTCGCCCCGCAGCTCCGCCGCCGCGTTCGCGAACCCGCTCGGCAGCACGTCCGCGTAGTCGTCGACGAGGTGGAAGCGCAGGTAGTCCCTCCACGCGTCGAGCGGCTCCGACGCCACCAGCGCGGCAAGCCCGCGCACCGCCGAAGGCTGCCATGGAACGATCGTCGCCTGCGCGCCGAGTCCCGCCGCGTCGAGGAACGCGGCCCAATCCATCCCCGGCGCCTCGCGCGCGAGATCGGCGCGAGACCAGATCGTGTCGGCGTTGCGGTCGACGGCGCTCGCCTCCCTCGTCGCGTGCGTCCTCGCCAGCGCCGTCTCGAGCGCGAGCACCCCGTCCGCGCGCCGCTCCGGATCGTCGAAGCCGGCCAGCGCGAGCGCGTGCGCGACGTACCGGCGATGCCGACTCCGTTGCTCGACCGCGCCGGCCGACTGGCTCAGGTATCGCTCGCGATCGCCGAGCGTGAGCCCTCCCTGCACGAGGAACGCGCCGTAGGACTTCTCGCCGTGAATGCCGTGCTCCACCGACAGTCCGAGCACCGTCGCCGACGCATAGACGCCGAGGTTCAGCGGATCCACGTCCGCGCGCATCGTCCCGCCGAGCGCGCGTGCGAGCGCCCGCGCGTCGCCGATGTGCGCGATCCGCTCGAGCTCGTCGGCGAGCGGCGCGATCCCCCTCGCCTCGATGCGCGCCGAGTCCAGGAGCGCCGCCCGAAAGTCGGCGACCGTGCGGGCGAGCGAGCCCGGCGCCGCGCGCGTCGCGTCGTCGAGCAGCGCGACGATCTGTCGGCGCGTGCGTTCGGCCAGGTCGTCGCGCACCGTCCACCGGTCGCGGCCCGGCGGTATCACCGCCGACCGGAGCCAGGCACCGTTGGCGTACGCGAAGAAATCGTCGCCCGGCGCGACGCTCGTGTCGACGGTCCCATCGAAGCCCGCCCACGTCTGCTCGCGCGCCGCCTGCGCGCCGGCGACGTGCGCCGCGAACGGCAAGCAGGACAGCGACAGCGATGCCATACTCAGGAGCGCGTGGCGCGGGACTGCGTGCATGCCGGTGACGGTCTCGTGGCGAAGGGTGTCGTTCTTCGAGCGTCGTCGAACGCCTCATCGCGAACGTACCGCGGCTGGCGTCGGCTGTCGCGTCGAGAACCGACAGGTATCGCTCACTATCGGACATATGACCGCTCACCCTCGGCTGATCGACGTCCTGTTCGTGATCGTGCCGCACTCGCTGATGCTCGACGTCGCCGGTCCCGCCGAGGCGTTCCGCCTCGCCAATCAGCATCGCGGCAACCGCGGTCTGCCGCCGCGCTTCCGCCTGCGCTTCGCCGCGCCGAACGCGACGCAGGACACGTCGGTCGGCCTCTCGATCTGCGGCCTCGAGCCGCTCCCGCGCGAGCTCGCCGCGAACACGTGGGTCGTCGTCGTCGGGCAGCCGACCGAGCACCTCGGCAAGGTCACGGCCGACGTCACGCGTACGGCGCGCTGGCTCCAGCGCTCGCTCGGCGACGCGCTGCGCGAGGACGCGCAGCGCGACGCCGCGCAGCGCGACGGCGCGCCCACGCATCGGCTCGTGACGATCTGCTCCGGCACGCTCCTCGCCGCGCGCGCCGGCGTGCTCGGCGCTCGCCGCTGCACCACGCATCACGAGCTGTTGCACACGCTCCGCGTGCTCGCGCCGCGCGCGGAGGTGATCGAGAATCGCGTGTTCGTCGTCGACGGACCGCTCGCCTCGAGCGCCGGCATCACGGCGGGGATCGACGTCGCGCTTCACCTCATCGGGGAGGAGTGCGGCGAGGCGCTCGCGGCGAGCGTCGCCGAGGACATGGTCGTCTATCTCCGGCGCTCCGACCGCGATCCCGAGCAGTCGCCCTTTCGCGTGCACCGCGGCCACCTGCATCAGACGGTGCATCGCGTCCAGGACGCGATCATCGACGCGCCCGACCGTGACTGGAACATGGCGGCGCTCGCGCGCGCCGGTCACACCACCGAGCGCCACCTGCTGCGACTCTTCCTCGAGCACGCGCACGTCTCGCCGCTGCAGTACCTGCAGTCGATCCGGCTCGAGCGCGCGAGACAGGCGCTCGAGCACGGGGCGAGCGTCACGCAGGCGGCCGCCGCCGCCGGCTTCCGCTCCGATCTGCAGATGCGCCGCGCGTGGGGGAAGCAGTGGGGCGGGTCGCCGCGGGACGTCCTGAAGAGCAGAGCGCACTGACGAGCGGCACGGCGGCCGGCGCGCCCCGGCCGGGGGCCACGCCTTCGCTACGTGCGCACCGCGACGGTCCGTCCCGTCCTCGCGGACTCCATTCCGGCGAGCATGGCGCGCAACGCGGGTCGCGCGTCGTCGAGCGTCGACTGCATCGGCGCCCCGTTCCGCACGCAGTCGACGAAGTGGCGCCATTGATCGCGGTACGACGTTCGGTAGTCTCCGGACTTGTGGATCCGCGGCAGCGCGCGCGGCAGCTCCGCCGCGAAGTGCACGAGTCGCGCGAGGCGCTGGCGCGGGTCGCTCGCCATCGTGCCCGCGGGGTAGAGCTCCAATCCCTCGAACCGGATCAGCGACACCCGCAACCGGCCCGCGTCGCCACAGATCTCGAGCTCGACGTCGTGGTTCGCCCGCTCCGAGAGCACGGCCGAGACGAGCACGCCGTTCGTCATGCGCCCGGCGACGACCGCGCTCGCATCCTCCCACCGGTCGGCGATCGCGAACGCCGACAGCGTCTCGATCTCGGAGTTAAGCAGATATCGCCACAGGTCGAAGTGGTCGATCGCCGCCTCCCCCAGGGCGCCGCCGCCCTGCGCGCTGTACCGGCGCCATCCTTTCAGGCGATCCGCCTGGCGCGGGCTGCTCCAGATCCCGCGCAGCGTCTGCACCGTGCCGAGCCGGCCGCTTCGCACGATCTCCTGCGTCTGCCGCACGAGCCGATGCCACCGCATGTGAAAGCCGACCATCACTTGCCGATCCGCGCGCGCCGCCCGCTCGCGCAGCCGATCGCACTCCGCCAGGGAAAGTCCGGTCGGAGGATCGATCCACACGTGGAGCCCGGCGTCGAGCGCGGCGATGGCGGCGTCGATCTGCAGCTCAGGCGGCAGGCACAGCGCGACCGCGTCGAGGCCGCCGTCTGCCAGCAACTCGGCGACGTCGGCGTAGCGACGCGGGACCCCGAAGCGCCGCTCGACGGAGGCGAGCCTCGCGGGATCGACGTCGGCTGCCGCAGCGATCGCGACGCCGGGAACCTCCTGGAGCGCGGGCATGTGCTTCTCCGCCGACACTTCGCCGCAGCCCGCGAAGCCGACCCGAAGCGGGGCCGTCATCGGCGGCTCATGGTCGGGTCGCGGCGCATGGGCGCCCCCTGCGCCGATGCCGGCGCGTCGTAGACGGCGAGCGTGCGGCCGGCGACGTCGGCCCACGCGTGATCGCGCACGACGCGACGCCGCGCCCGCTCGCCCATGCGCGCCAGCGCCTCGCGGTCGTCGAACGCGCGGCAGATCGCGTCCGCCAGCGCCGATGGCGAGCGCGGAGCGACGACGAAGCCGCACTGGTCGGGCTCGACGAACTCGGGAAGTCCGCCCACGCGCGTCACCACGGCGGGGAGACCGTGCTCCTGGGCCGTCACGAGAACGCCGCTCGCGCCGATGCTCACGTACGGCGCCACGAGCAGATCGGCCGCCGCGAAGTACGTCGGCACCTCGGCCGACGGGACGAAACCGAATCGCATCGTGACGTGCCCCCCAAGGCCGAGCGCGTCGATGCGGCGCGCCAGCGCGGAAAGCGGCATGAGCGGCTCGCCCGCGACGAGCAGGAGGGCGCGCGGATGTCTCGCGACGACGGCCGGCATCGCCGCCACGAGATCCTCGAGCCCCTTGTACGGTTTGATCAGCCCGAAGAAGAGGAGGAGGGGACGATCCGGTTCGACCGCGAGACGCGCTCGGCTGCGGGCCCGCTCGTCCACCGTCGGCGCCGCGCGGCGCGCTGCACCGTGCGCGATGACGTGGATCCGATCCGTCACATCAGGCACGGACGCCGAGAGCTCGTCGCGCTGCTGGACCGTGTGCACGATCACGACGTCCGCGAGTCGGAGCACCTCGAAGTGATGCCGGCGTCGCGCGCGGCGCGCTGGAGTCGGCAGCGGATCGTGCTCCGTGTACACGACGCGCCACCCGCGGCGTGCGAGCATCCGCACGAGGAGGCGGTCGAAGAACGGAAAGGGCACCCATTGCAGGTGAAGCACGCCGGGCGGGCCGGCGCGGAGGGCGCGCCACGTACGAACCAGGCCGAGCGGATAGGACACTCCCTTCAGCGCCTGGCGAATCCCGGCGCGATGCCGCACCGCGTCGCGAACGGCCCCGCGCAGGAAGGGGAAGAAGAACCGGTCGACGCCGTACGACCCGTCGGCCTCGACCGACTCGAACAGCGGCGGCGACGTGACGACGCGCACCGGCACGCCGAGCGCCGCGAGGCTTCGGCAGAGCGAGTCCACGTAGTACGGGATGAAGCATCCGGGGTCGAACATCACGACCCGGCGTGTCGGACCGCTCGTCGTCATCGAGCCGCGAGACGCATGGGAAGCCCGCCGCGCGGACGCAGCGTCACGTTCGGTTCGGGCACGACCGGCCGCGCCGAAGCGAGCGTCAGCCGGAACCGCCGCGCGACGCTCGCCAGGATCGAGACGCCCTGCATCCACGCGAACTCCTCGCCGATGCACAGGCGTCTGCCCGCGCCGAACGGGAGATACGTGAAGCGCGGACGCGCCGCGATCGCCTCGGCCGTGAATCGCCGAGGGTCGAACCGGCCCGGTTCGGGGAAATAGCGCGGGTTACGATGCATCACCCACTGCGAGAGATAGATCTTCGTTCCGGCGGCGACGAACACGCCGCTCGGCAGCACGTCGTCGCGTTGCGCGACGCGTACGAACATCCACGTCGGCGGGTACAGCCGCATCGACTCGGCGAGCACCATGCGACACCAGGGCAGCTTCGCCAGCTCCGCGAGGCCGACCACCCCCTCCCGGTCCACGGCGGCGTCGACCTCGGCCCGCATCGTCGTCTCCGGCTCCGGCGCGCCGGCCAGCAGATACCACGTCCACGTCAGCGCCTCGGCGATCGTCTCGTAGCCCGCGACCGAAAGCGTCCGCACCTCGTCGCGGATCCCTTCGTCGGACATCCCCGTGCCGTCCTCGTACCTCGCATGGACGAGCATCGAGAGCAGATCGCCACTCGGAGCGGGCTCGGCCCGGCGCCGCGCGATCCCCGCATCCACGATCTCGTCGAGCGCTCGATGCGCCCGTGCGTACCGGCGCTGCGCGCGGGACGGAAGGCGATCGGCGAGGGGGACGATGCTGCCGAGCAGGTGCTCCTGATGGCGGCGGCGCACGGAGGCCGCGCCGGCAAAGCGCTGAAGGACCTCCTCCGGCTCCTCGCCGAGCAATGCGCGCGCGGTGATCCGCTGCGTCACACCGAGCATCTCCTCGTGCACGTCCAGCACCGCTCCGTCGCGCCAGCCGCAGAGCATCGCTTCGGTGCACTCCGCGATCACGGAAGCGAACCGGTCGATCACCGCGCGGTGAAAGACCGGTTGCAGCATGCGACGCTGGCGCAGATGCGCGGGCCCGGTTGCCGTCACGAGGCCGCCGCCGAAGAAACGGCGGCCGCGCACTCCCGTCAGCCGCGGCGTCTTCTCGTACGCGTCGGCGCTGGACACGAGCACGTGCTTGACGTCGTCCGGATGGGTCACGAGGCAGGTCGGTCCGCCGATGCGAAGACGCACCACGTCGCCGTAGACGGCGGAGCATCGGCTCAGGAATCCGAGCTTGTCGCGGAGAAAGGCCGGCGCATGGCCGACGATGGGAAGAGCAGGAGGACCGGCCGCGCCAGCTCCGGCGCTCGTCGAGCCGCGCGGGCCGCTCACCGCTTCGGAGCTCATCGCGGCACGATCGGCAACGTGACGTGCGACGGGTGCGCCGCATCGCGTGCCAGCCCCTGGTGCGCGACGACGAACGTGCCGTCGCGCTCGTTGCTTCCGCCGGTGTTCAGGTTGCGATCGTACGTCGGAAAGAGCGCCGACGACGCGCACGCAGCCAGCACGATCGCGACGATCCCTCCGCGCACGCTCCTCATTCGGTCCCGCCCGCGCGCTCGATCAGCGCCAGCGCCGGCTCGCTCACGAAGATCGGGGCATGGAACCGCCGCCCCCACGAGAGTGGCGTCACGTCCCGGTAGTCGTGACGCGTCGAGTCCCCGTGTCCGGGATGCAGCCGCTTCCAGAGCGACGCGCGCACGTTCGGATCGGCGCCGTGCGTGAGCAGCAGCTCGGTGAACGGCGCGACGAACGGGCCGTGCTTTCCATGGTTCATCCAGAAGTTCGGCTGGCACACGACCGTGTTGAACAGCGGCGTGTGTCCTCCGAACCCGCTGTGCCCCACCGTCGCCCGCGCGTTCGGGTCCGCGCCGCGATCGATCAGCCATCGTGCGATCTCCAGCTCGTCGTAGTCCACGCAGAGGTGCAGGAGCGTCGAGCCGTCCAGCGGCGTGCCGACCGTCGCATCCAGCGGATCGCCGCAGCCCATCTCGGCGGGATAGATGTCCCGGTGTGAGAACCGGCGAGCAAGCAGCGCGGGGTCGCGCTCGAGATGCCGCTCCAGGAGATCGATTCGTCCGCGGTGCAGCGCCATCGTCGGCGTGTCGGGCAGCGCGAGCCCGTGCCGCGCGTACATCTCGAGGATCGCGTGCTTCGCCGCGGGCCTGCGGCTGTCGGTCTGCAGCACGACGTCCACCGGCGCGAGCCGGCCTCCGTCGTCGCTCGTCACGCGCGCGCCGAGCGCCAGCAGAAGCGCCGTTCCTTCGGCGCTCAGCGTGTACGCAGGTCCGCCCAGCGCGTCGTCGTCGATCGGCGGACGCCCCGCGAGGTCGTGGCACATCCGCGCCGTCTCGACCTGCCCCTGCAGCGCGGCGCGCGCGGCGGCCGACCGGATGTCGGTGGCGCCTCGCTCGTGCAGGAAGCGGATGATGCGGTCGCGGCCCAGGTTCGCCGCGTACGTCATTGGCGGACCCCAGTTGCTGTCCTCGCGGATCAGCACCGGCTCGTGCAGGAGTGCGCGATTGCCTGTCACGAGCGCGCGCACCGCGGCCAGGTCGTCGCGCCAGATCGCGTCGGCGAGCTGCGCCGCCTGCACGAGGCGCGGCCAGCTCGACGCCTGGTAACTCCGCGCCAGGACGAGCTGCGCGTCGGCGAGCGTCGCCGCGCCGGCATCGATCACGTCGGGATGATGCGCGCGGAGCTCGGCGATCGCGTCGGCGCGTCCGGCATGGATCGCTCTCAGGAGCTCCTTCGCCTGGCGCCTGAGCTGGTCCAGGTGGGGGCGAACGGGCAGACGGCGGACGGACATGATGAGCCTCCTTGCACGTGCCCGGGTCCGCTGGCGTCGGGCGAAGGAGGTTCGGCGTTCACGTCCGAACGACTCGGCGATGATCAGGTGGACGCAGTCCTTCCCGCGGACGGGCGGCGCCCTGCGCGCCGTCGCGGAGAAAGTATCGCGACGGCACGCCACCGCAACTCGCCGGCGCTCAGGTCATCGTGCCGCGCGCGTCTGGATCATCTTCCATCCGTTGCCCGACGGGTCGCGGAACCCCGCGTCCACCGTGCCGTAGCGCGCGACCGGCTCCTGCACGAACTCCACCCCCGCCGCGACCATCCGCTCGTACGCGGCGCGGCAGTCGTCCACCGCCATCACGAGTGGCGGCATCGCGCCCTTCGCCACCATCGCGTTCAGCGTGCTCGCCGTCGCGGCGTCGTGCACCGGCGGGCCCGGCGCGAACAGGCCGAGCTGGAACGACGGCTGCTCCGGATGCTGCACGGTGAGCCATCGATAGTCACCATTCCGCGCGTCCGTGTGCACGCGGAAGCCGAGCTTCCCGACGTAGAACGCCAGCGCCTCGTCCTGATCGTGCACGTACACGCCGACTACATCGACTCCCTGACTCATGTGACCTCCGGATTGTGGGAGCGCACGTTACCGCGCTCCATCCGGCGCCGCTTCTCCGAAACTGCTGACGTGAGATCGGGCCGGTGCGCGGCGCTGACGATGCACGCCGGTACGCGGCCGAGCTGGTGCGCCGCCGCGCGCTCGCGTGCGCGGACGGCTCCCGGGCTCCGGCCCGTGACGTCGCGAAAGGTGCGGCCGAAGGTGCCGAGGCTCGCCCACCCCGTGACGAACGCGATCTCCGTGATCGACAGGTCCGTCTCCCGGAGCAGCGCCGTCGCGCGCTCGACCCGCCGCGTGAGCAGGTACCGGTGCGGCGGCAGCCCGAACGCCTGCTTGAACGAGCGGGCGAAGTGCGCCTCGGACACGCCGCTCACCTTCGCGAGCCGCCGGATCGGCCAGGCCTCGTGCGACGCCGCGTCCATGCGATCCTTCGCGCGCAGGAGGCGGCGGAGCAGGGCGGGGTCCTGTTGGTCGCGATGCTCACCCATTCGCTGACGTCTACGTCTTCGGCGGCGCGTACCGGTGCACGTGGACCTCGTCTCCGATGTCGATCGACATGAGATCCTCTCCCACCTCGAGCGGTCCGTCGTACGTCGTGCGAGTGCGCGTCACGAGCTCGGCGACGTCGGGCGGAGGGAATGCCGGGTCGGTGGTGAGCAGGACGACGTGCGTGTACACGGCCAGCCGGGGACGCACGCGCGCGAAGATGCGGCCCGCGTCTTCCGGAAGCGTGTGGAGTCCGACGATGCGCCGGGCCGTCTCCGATTTCGCGAGGAGCGCGACCGGCGCGGCGGCGACCTCGTGGACGATGACGTCGGCTCCCGCTGCGGCGCGCACGAGGCTCTCGGTCGGACGCGTGTCGCCGGAGATGACGACGGAGCGCGCGCCATAGTCCACCCGGTAGCCATACGCCGGCTGCAGCAACCCGCCGTGGTCCACGAGGAACGCGGTCACCCGCACGCCGTTCCGTTCGAACACGGTGCCTGGCCGCACGTCGTGCGCATCGAGAACCGCGCCCGCAGGCGGAAGGCCCTCGCCTCGGCTGCGGCGATCGACGTCCCACGCGAACGCCTGCCTGAGGCCATCCGCCATCCCCCGCGTCCCCGGCGGACCCCAGATGCCGAGTGCCGCGCGACGGCCTCCATACGGCGTCGGCAGCCACCCCGTGAGCCACAGGTCCGGCAGTCCGACCGTGTGGTCCGAGTGCAGGTGGGTGAGGAAGACCGCGCCGATTCGTGACATCGGAATGCGCAGTTGCCAGAGCCGCTGCGTCGCGCCCCGTCCGCAGTCGAACAGCAGCGTCTCGCCGCCCGCCTGCACGAGCGTGCTCGGTCCGAACCGGTCGATCGTCGGATCCGGTCGCCCCGTGCCGAGCAGCGTCACCCGGATCGCGTCGGGCGCGTTCGGCGGAGTGACGCCGCCGCCGCTCTGCGCGTGCAGGACGGACGCGAAGAGGAGCGCCAGGAGCGACCAGGCGCGTGCCGTCGAGATCATCGGCGGCGCCTCAGGCCTCGTGGGCGCGTTCCCGCCCGAAGCGGCGCTCCGCGCGTGCCTGCGCCTTGCGGCGCTCGACGTCGCGATTTCGCGGCGGCGCCGAGCTCTCGAAGGCGTGAAGCATCCGGCGCGCCGCGGCCGCGACCTCGTCGACCGCCTGGTCGAACGCCGCTTCGTTCGCGCGCGACGGCTTGCTCGTACCGCTCAGCTTCCGGACGAATTGCAGCGCCGACGCGCGGATCTCGTCCTCCGTCGCCGGCGGCTCGAAGTTGGCGAGCGTTCTGATGTTCCGGCACATCGCGATCTCTCGGCTATCTGATGCTGGGACGATGCGTGCCTGTCATGAGCGGAACGATGCCGGCGGGAGCCGCGAGCCACAAGCGCGCGCCGGTAGCGTGCCACGGCAGGGCACCACCCCATGCCGCCGCAGCACTGCCGCGCATGTCGACTGCAATGTGGAGCGGCGCATCGCACAACCAGCCTGATCGACGGGCTTGGAAGTCGCCTAACGCCCTCGCCAAGCTGCGGGCGAATGCCACAGGAGCGCGGGCGCAGCCCGCGCCATCCGAAGATCGCCCGTCGGCTTCAGCGTTCGTTAGCTAGCGCGGTCGAGAACTCGGACTTCCTTCTCGAGCTTGGCGCCGAGGTGATCGCGCTCGACCTCCAGATCGAACCGTGCCTGCAGGTTGAGCCAGAACCGGTCACTGGTCCCAAAATACCGGGCCAAGCGGAGCGCCGTATCCGCGGAGACCGCGCGAGTACCATGCACGATCTCATTGATGCGGCGAGCCGGCACGCTGATGTCCTTGGCGAGGCGATACTGCGAAATGCCCAGTGGCTCGAGAACGTCGAGCGCCAGGACCTCGCCGGGCCGGCCGTCAGCTTCAACGATTCGTTAGGCGTCCTACAT
>DATJGU010000101.1:0-6270 GCA_035494615.1 Gemmatimonadaceae bacterium | reverse complement strand
AAAGGCCTTGCTGCGGCGCAGGTGCTTGATGTTCAACTCGTCCAGCAGAGTCTCGAGGCGGGCGTCCCGCTCGCTGGCGGAGAGCGGCAGCGTCTCGAGGATCGCCACGATGTTGTCCTCGACGGACAGTTTGCGGAAGATCGACGGCTCCTGGGAGAGGTAGCCGATCCCTTTCCGCGACCGCTGGTACATGGGCATCTTCGTGATGTCCACGCCGTCCAGCAGGATGTGGCCGGCGAGAGGCTGGATGAGGCCGACGATCATGTAGAAGGTCGTCGTCTTCCCCGCGCCGTTCGGACCCAGCAGTCCGACGATCTCGCCCTGTTGCAAGCGGAGGGCCACGTCGTTCACGACCGAGCGCCGCCGGTAGCGCTTGACGAGCCCGCGCGCCTCGAGGGTGCTTCGCCTGCCGTTGCCGGCGGGCGGCGTGAGCGAGCGCGCGGCGCGCATCGTCCCGTGCTCGCCCGTCTGGCGGAGCATGTCGGCGAGCTCGGTCCGGACGCCGCCGATCTCCAGCCAGACGCGCTCGGCAACGCGGATGGTCGCGTCCGGCGAATGGAGACCGCCGGGCGGAAGCACGACGATCTGCTCCGAGGCGAGCCGCGGCAGGACGGAGACCGCCAGGTTGGCGCGCACCTCGTCCATGCTGAGCCGGCCGGCCTCGCGCTCCGCATCCGCCCCGCTGGCGCGCAGCGCGGCGAGATGGTCGTTGCGGTACTGGACGGCGACGTCGTTGAACGTGGCGGTGCCGGTGCGGTCGGCGACGAGCACGATCGCGTGGAGGGCGAGCGCGGCCGAGCGATCGCCCTTCGCGAGGCGGTCGACGAGCTGCTGGAGCGAGGGGCGCGGTGCGTCGCTCATGGCTTCTTCGGTGGCGCGGCGGCGGGCAGCGGCACGGCGCTCGCCGGCGCCGGCGACGGGGACCGTGACGGCGCCTGCGACGGCGCGGGGGCCGGCGTGCGCGCCGGCGACGCCGAGACGGCGCCCTTCTTCCGCGCTCGCGCGCTGTCGGGCTCGAGGTAGATCCCGGCCGCGAGATCCTCGTCCTCCACCTTGACGCGCTGCACGGCGCCCGAGTCGAAGCGGACGGTGATCTGGCGTCCCGTCACGTACACGATCGCCGGCGTGCGCAGCGTGGTGTCGCGCGGCGGCAGGTGCTGGAGCGACGTCGCGTGGCCGCTCGAGACGAGCAGCGTGATCTTCGGCTTGCTGGTGGTGTCACGCAACTGGGACGCCGCCGTGTCGAAGTGCGCAACGATCGTGTCCCCGGTGAGCCGATCGCGCTCCTCGGTCCGGAAGCGGACCGTATCCGCCGCCGCGTCGGTGACCGCCTCGCCGACGGCGTGCATCTCCTCGAGGCGCTGGTTCGGCATGAGGACGTCCACCGAGTCGGCGAGGATCGACTGCGTCGACGACACGGCTCGCGCGCGGGACTTGCCCCACGCGATCGCGCGCTGAAGCTCCTCGTTCGCGATGCGAAGGTCGATCGTATCCGCCTTGAGATCGAGATCGCGGCTCACCGCCTCCCCCCGGGTCTTCGCGAGGACGCGATTCACCTTCCGCTCCTTCGAGAGGACGTCGATCGTCTCGCCGACGAGGGTGAACGGGCGGCCCTTCGTGCCGACGACGCGGGGCGAGCGCATCATCCGCAGCAGGCCGCTGCCGCCGTCGAGGTAGAGCGAGTCACCCGAGGCGGTGAGCTCCGGCCGCACGACGACCACCTGCCCCGACGACGCGACGACGCTGTCGCCGTTCAACCAGACCGTGTTCCCGGTGACGGTCACCGGCGGCTGCGGGTTCCCCGCCGAATCCCGCTCGATGATCGTGATCGTCGGCCGGCTGATCGCCGTGCCGTGCTGCTCGCGCGCGTTCGGCGGCGGGATCGCCCGCCAGAACTCGAGCTGCGGTCCCTTGAGGTTCGAGCCGCTCGGAAGCTGCGCATCCACGTCGTTCAGCGCGAGCAGCCGCTCGTCGCGCTGGAAGTACGTGAGCGAGTCGGAGCGCAGGGTGAGCCGCGGCTCCCGGTAGTCCACGTTGCCGATGAAGAAATAGCGGTCCTCGTCACCGTACGCTTCGAGGCTGTCGGCCTTGAACACGAGCCCCTGCGCGGGACAGCGCGCGACGACTCCCCCGCCGATGTACGAGTTGTACTGGCCGCTCGGGAGCTTGACCGTGAAGAGATGCGACGTGGGAATGTTGTCGAAGATGAACCGGCAGCGCCCGCTCGGCGCGGCCTGCGCGGCGAGTGGCCGTGCGAACGGCACCGCGAGGCCGAGGCAGAGCAGCGCGCGCGCCAGCATCATTTGCCCGGCAGCGAGAAGCTGCCCTCGCCGCCCAGGTTCCGCAGGATGGAGATGCGGTTGAGCTGGGGGTCCGCGGTGAAGCCGATGCCGCTCACGCTCCGGCCGGGCTCGACGAGCGTGAAGTTCGTGTCGCTCGACACCTGGTTCACCGACTGCATGTACTTGATGTGCGGCGAGGTGAGGCGGCGTCCCTCCGTCGTCACGATGACCACGTTGCCGAACCCCTCGAGCGTCTGATCGCGCAGGCTGTAGCGGCCGCGGTCGGCGCTCATCACGCCGTCCTTCACGCCGGTGCTCGTATTGAACGTGGCGCGCACCTTCCGCAGCTCGAAGCGCGTCTGGTCGTCGAAGACGTACGCCGTGTCGGCGAACATCTCGCCGCGCTGCACGCCGTGGTCGGTGAGCAGGGCGCGCACGTCGAACATGACCTGCTCCGCGCTGTCGGCGAGCGTCGGGCCGGTGCGCACCGGCGGCGCCGCGCCGTCCCTGGTACACGCGCCGGCCGCGACGAGCGCCAGTGCCACCAGGAAGCATGCGAGACGGCTCACGCGACGCGGGCCCGCATCAGGTCGTGGAGGTGCACGACACCGGCGAGGAGGTCGTCGCCGTCGAGCACGGGCATGGCCATCACCCCGTTCGCCTCCATGCGGTACGTCACCGCGCTCGCGAGCTCCCCCACCCGCGCCGTGCGCGGCGCGCGCGTCATGATCCGCTCCACGGGATGTGCCAGCACCTCCGCCTCGTGTTCCATGAGCCTCGTCAGATCGCCCGCCGTGAGCACGCCGTGCAGCCGCCGATCGGCGCCGGCGACGAGGACGATCCCGCGCTGCTCGGCGAGCACGACGACCGCCTGGCGCAGCGTCGAGCCGGGCGGAAGCACGGGCAGCGGCTCGGTGATCATCACCTCGTCGACGCGGCGCAGCAGCCGGCGGCCGAGCGCGCCCCCCGGATGCAGCCGCGCGAAGTCCTCCCGCCGGAATCCCTTGTGCTCGAGCAGCGTCACGGCCAGCGCGTCCCCGAGCGCGAGCGCCGCCGTCGTGCTCGACGTCGGGGCGAGGTCGTGCGGGCACGCCTCCTCGCGCACCCACGCATCGAGCGCGACGTCGCACAGCTTGCCGAGCGCCGAGCCCGTCTCCCCCGTGATCGCGATCGTGCGTACCCCGAGCCCCTGGAGATGTTCGAGCAGCACGAGGAGCTCGTCCGACTCGCCGGACTTCGAGACGAGGATCGCGACGTCGCCCGACCCGACGATGCCGAGGTCGCCATGCGCACTCTCGGCCGGATGCAGGAAGATGGCTGGGGTGCCCGTGGAGGTGAGCGTCGCGGCGATCTTTCGTCCGACGAGGCCGGACTTCCCGACGCCGGCGACGATGACGCGTCCGGTGGCCGCGGCGATGAGCAGGACGGCGTTCGCGAAGGCGTCGCCAAGGCGCTCCTCGACCAGCGCGAGCGCCTCCCGCTCGAGCCGCACGACGCGCCGTCCCCGCTCGACGATCTGCTCCGCGTTCACGATGCCGGCTCGCCGAGGGGAAGCGACCGCTCGCGCACGTACGCCTCGGTCACCTGCGTCCATTGCCCTCGCGCCTCGAGCAGCGTCTCGGCGAGCTCGCGCACCGCGCCCGCACCGCCCGATCGGGTGAGCTGGAGCTTGCACTCGGCGCGGATCTCCGGGACGGCGTTGCCGACGCAGACCGGGAGGCCGACGAGCCGAAGCACGGCGAGATCGGGAAAATCGTCGCCGACGAATGCCGCTTCCGATGGCGCGATGCCGTGGCGGTCGAGCATGGCGAGGAACGCGGGCAGCTTCTGGGCGTTCGCATCCTGCGCCACGTCGTCGACGCCGAGCTCGATCGCGCGCAGCCGCACGCTCTCCGACACGCGGCCGGTGACGATGGCGACGCGCAGTCCCGCGCGCTGCATGAGATGCACGCCGAGGCCGTCCTGGATCTCGTAGCGCTTGAGCTCCACCGGCTTGCCGTC
Organism: Gemmatimonadaceae bacterium; assembly: GCA_035494615.1. Classification (GTDB taxonomy): domain Bacteria; phylum Gemmatimonadota; class Gemmatimonadetes; order Gemmatimonadales; family Gemmatimonadaceae; genus AG11. Next base: position 1,987 of record DATJGU010000101.1, on the reverse strand, counting down.
GGCGGCGCCGAGGTAGATGCCGCCGTCGGTCATGACGCCGTCGACGTCGAGACCGACGAGGCGGATCGAGCGGGCGAGGGCGCGGTCGATCATGCGCGCGCGCGGTGCCAGACGTCGACGGCGCGGCGCACGAGATCGTCGAGCGCGTCGAGCGGCACCATGTTCGGGCCGTCGCTCGGCGCGTGATCGGGATCGGGATGCGTCTCGAGGAACAGCCCGTCGGTGCCGACCGCGCACGCCGCGTAGGTGAGCGGCGCGACGAACTGGCGCGCGCCGCCGCTCGCGCCGCCCTCGCCGCGCCCGGGCTGCTGCACGCTGTGGGTCGCGTCGAACACGACGGGCGCGTCGCAGGCGGCGCGCATGCGCGGCAGCGCGCGGAAGTCGACGACGAGATCCCCGTACCCGAAGAAGCTCCCGCGCTCGCACACCGCGACTTCGAGGTCGCGCCGGCCCGCGTCGGCCGCGCCGGCGCGGACCTTCGTCACGGCGCCGCGCATCCCCTCCGGATGCATCCACTGCCCCTTCTTCACGTTCACCGGCTTCCCCGCCGCGCCCGCGGCGAGCAGCAGGTCGGTCTGCCGGCAGAGGAACGCCGGGATCTGGAGCACGTCGGCGACCTGCGCGGCGGGAGCGCACTGCTCGGGCAGGTGCACGTCGGTGAGCACGGGCAATCCGGTCGCGGCGCGGACGCGGTCGAGCGCGGCGAGCCCCTCGTCGAGGCCGGGGCCGCGAAACGCGCCGGCGTTCGACCGGTTGGCCTTGTCGAAGCTCGCCTTGAAGACGATGCCTCCCGGCACGTGCTCGGCGAGGCGCGCGAGGTGCTCCGCGACGCGCAGGTTGAGCGCGTCGTCCTCGAGCACGCAGGGGCCGGCGATGAGGAAGAGCGCGTCGCGCCGGAAGCGAACGGTCGTCACGCGCGCGCGGCGGCGAGCGGAGCCGACTGCGGGGCGGCGTGGCGCCGCTTGGCCGCCGTCGCCGCGGCGATGAAGCCGGCGAACAGCGGATGCGGGCGCGTCGGACGCGACTGCAGCTCCGGATGGAACTGACAGCCGACGAACCACGGATGATCGGGGAGCTCGATCATCTCCACGAGCTGGCCGTCGGGCGAGAGCCCGCTGAGCCGCATGCCGTGCTGCACGAACAGCTCGCGATAGGCGTTCGACACCTCGTAGCGGTGACGATGCCGCTCGCTCACCTCGGCGACGCCGTACACCTCCGCGGCGCGCGAGCCGCGCTGCAGCCGGCACGGGTACGCGCCGAGGCGCATCGTGCCGCCCATGTCGGTGACGTGCTGCTGCGACTCCATGAGCGAGATGACGGGGTTGTCGCACTCCGGCGCGAACTCGCTCGAGTGGCTGTCGTCGAGGCCGCAGACGTTGCGGGCGAACTCGATGATCGCCGTCTGCATCCCGAGGCAGATGCCGAAGAAGGGGACGCCGTGCTCGCGCGCGTGACGGATCGCGTCGACCATCCCTTCGACGCCGCGCACGCCGAACCCGCCCGGCACGAGCAGGCCGTCGTGCCGCCCGAGGATCTCGGCGGCCGTGCGCGCATCGACGAAGTCGTCGCTCGAGATCCAGTGGATGTCCACGCCGACGTCGTTGGCGATGCCGCCGTGGATGAGCGCCTCCTGCACGCTCTTGTAGCTGTCGACGAAGTCGGTGTACTTGCCGACGACGGCGATCCGCACGCGCTCGGAGGGGGCGACGATGCGCTGGACCATCTCGCGCCACGGCGCGAGATCGGGCGCGGGGCGATCGAGCCCGAACTTCTGGAGCACCTTGTCGTCGAAGCCCTGCTCGTGGAAGGCGAGCGGGATCTCGTAGATCGTCGAGACGTCGGGGGACTCGATCACCGCGCCGAACTCCACGTTGCAGAAGAGCGCGATCTTGCGCTTGATCTCGTCGGAGACGGGACGCTCGGTGCGGACGATGAGGATGTCGGGCTGGATTCCGATCTCCATCAGCTCGCGCACGGAGTGCTGCGT
>DATJGU010000100.1:0-15676 GCA_035494615.1 Gemmatimonadaceae bacterium | reverse complement strand
GAGAGCGACTACTACATCGCCGGACCGCCGGCGATGCTGCACGACATCGGCTCGGCGCTGCGCGCGCGTTCGGTCCGCTCGGAGGCGATTCACATTGACGCCTGGGAATAACCATACCGCGGGGGCGTTCTGGCGCGATCGCCCGGTCTTCGTCACCGGCGCGACCGGGCTGCTCGGCTCCGCGCTCGTGCGGCAGCTGCTGTCGGCCGAGGCCGACGTGGTGGTGCTGATCCGCGACTGGGTGCCGCGCTCCGAGTTCGTGACGAGCGGCTCGATCGATCGCGTGCGAATCGTGCGCGGCGATGTGCGCGACCAGGAGACGATCGAGCGGGCGCTGGGGGAATACGAGATCGCCACCGTCTTTCATCTCGCGGCGCAGACGATCGTCGGTGTGGCCAACCGCAACCCGGTCTCGACGCTCGACACCAACGTCCGCGGGACGTGGGCGGTGCTCGAGGCGGCGCGCCGCTCGCCGGCCGTCCGCGAAGTGATCACCGCGTCGTCGGACAAGGCCTACGGCGACCAGGAGATCCTGCCCTACCGCGAGGACACGCCGGTCCGCGGCCAGCACCCCTACGACGTGAGCAAGTCGTGCGCGGATCTCATCGCGCACGCCTATGCCGTGTCGTATGGCGTGCCCGTGGCCATCACGCGCTGCGGCAACTTCTACGGCGGCGGCGATCTGAACTGGAACCGGCTCGTGCCGGGCACCATCCGCTCGGTCCTTCGCGACGAGCGACCCATCGTCCGCTCCGACGGCACGCTCGTGCGCGACTACTTCTACGTCGAGGACGGCGTCGGCGCGAACCTGTGCCTCGCCGAGGCATTGCGCACGCGGCCCGAGCTGGCGGGAGAGGCGTTCAACTTCTCCAACGAGATCCAGGTGTCGGTGCTCGATCTCGTCGGGCGGATTCTCGCGCGCATGGGCTCCTCGCTCGAGCCCGACGTGCGCAACGAGGCGACCCACGAGATCCAGCACCAGTATCTGAGCGCGGCCAAGGCGCGGCGGATGCTCGGGTGGTCGCCGGCCTTCGCGCTCGACGCGGGCCTCGAGCGCACCGTGGCGTGGTACCGCGAGTTCCTGTCCCGTGCCGCGTAGTCCCGAGGAGCTGCGGCGAGCGATCCGCGATCTCGTCGCCGAGTACCACGAGGCCGCGTTCGCGCCGCGCGAGTTCGTTCCCGGGGAGTCGCCCGTGCCGGTGTCCGGCAAGGTGTTCGGCGCCGAGGAGATCCAGCACGTGGTGGACGCCGGACTCGATTTCTGGCTCACCACCGGCCGCTTTGCGATCGAATTCGAGCGCCGCTTCGCGCGCGTGATGCAGTCGCGGCACGCGATGCTCGTGAACTCCGGCTCGTCGGCGAACCTGGTCGCGCTCTCGTCGCTCACGTCGCCCTCGCTCGGCGAGGATCGGCTCGTGGCCGGCGACGAGGTGATCACCGTCGCCGCCGGCTTCCCGACGACGGTGAATCCGATCGTCCAGAACGGCCTCGTTCCCGTGTTCGTCGACGTCGAGCTGGGCACGTACGGGCCGATCGTCGAGCAGCTCGATGCTGCCGTCGGGGACCGGACGCGCGCCATCATGATCGCGCACACCCTCGGCAATCCGTTCGACCTCGACGCCGTGATGGAGCTCGCGCGCAAGCACGACCTGTGGGTCGTCGAGGATTGCTGCGACGCGGTCGGCGCGACCTATCGCGGCCGGTCGGTCGGCAGCTTCGGCGACGTCGCCACGGTGAGCTTCTATCCCGCGCACCACATCACGATGGGTGAAGGCGGGTGCGTGCTCACGCAGCAGCCGGCGCTCAAGCGGCTCATCGAGTCGTTCCGCGACTGGGGCCGCGACTGCTGGTGCGAGACGGGAAAGGACAACACCTGCGGCAAGCGGTTCGGCTGGCAGCTCGGCGACCTGCCGTTCGGCTACGATCACAAGTACACCTACACCCACATCGGGTACAATCTCAAGCTCACCGACATGCAGGCGGCCGTCGGTGTGGCACAGCTCGACCGCCTGCCGGCGTTCATCGAGGCGCGACGCCGCAACTTCGCCACGCTGCACGCCGGCCTGCGCGAGCTCGAGGAGGTCCTCGTGCTTCCCGAGGCGGCGCCGAACTCCGAGCCGAGCTGGTTCGGCTTTCCGATGCTCGTGCGGGAAGACGCCCCGTTCACGCGCGACGCGCTGGTGCGCTTCCTCGAGTCGCGCCGCATCGCGACGCGGCTCCTCTTCGGCGGCAACCTCGTGCGCCAGCCGGCGTATCGCGACGTGCGCTACCGGGCCGTCGGCGATCTGGCGAACAGCGACCGCGTGATGCGCGGCGCGTTCTGGATCGGCGTGCATCCCGGGCTGAACGCCGAGATGCTGGCGTACATGATCGAGAGCGTGCACGCGTTCTGCCATGTCGCCCACCAGTAGTCCGCTCGAGGAGGAGCTCGACGAGCTTCTCCCGGCATCCAGCGTGTGGTCCGAGCTCCGGGGCGCACGGGTCTTCATGACCGGAGGCACCGGCATCATCGGCTGCTGGCTCCTCGAGACGCTGCTGTGGGCGGACGCACGCTTCGGTCTCGGCGTGCAGGCCACCGTCCTGACGCGCTCGCCCGACGCGTTCCGCGCCCGCGCGCCGCATCTCGCGCACTCGCCACGGGTTCGTCTGCACGAGGGTGACGTACGGAGCTTCGACCGGCCGGCCGGCCGCTACTCCCACCTGATCCATGCCGCCACCGAGACGAACGTCGACCTGACGAACCCCGACGCGCTCACCCTCTTCTCGGCGAGCGTGGACGGCACGCGACACGTGCTCGAGTTCGCGCGCGAGAGCGGGGTGTGCGATCTCATGCTCGTCAGCTCCGGCGCGATCTACGGCCCGCAGCCGCCGGAGCTGGAGCGCATCTCGGAGCAGTACCCGGGCGCCGCGTCGCCGCTCGACATGAGCATGCGCGCCGGATACGCGAGCGGAAAGCGCGCCGCCGAGTTTCTCTTCACCGCCTACGGCGATCGCTACGGGCTCCGCTCGAAGGTCGGGCGGTGCTTCGCCTTCGTGGGTCCATACCTGCCGCTCGACTCCGGGTTTGCGATCGGGAACTTCATCGCCGACGCGATGGCGGGCCGCGACATCAACATCAAGGGCGACGGGACACCCATTCGCTCATATCTGTACGCGGCCGACGTCGCCGTCTGGCTGTGGACGATCCTCGCACGCGGGCACGCCGGTCGTGCGTACAACATCGGCGCCGAAGACGGCTATTCCATCCTCGAGGTCGCGCATCGCGTGGCCGAGCTCCTCGCGCCGCACGTGAGCGTCGTCCGCGGCCGCGAGCCGATCGAAGGGACGCCGCTCGACCGCTACGTCCCGTGCACGCGCCTCGCGCGTGAGGAGCTGGGACTCACCGCGACCGTCGGATTCGACGACGCGGTGCACCGGACCGCCTCCTGGCATCGCCGCCGCGCGATGCTGGCGGTGCCCTGACCCCTCGAACCGGGAACTGCGCTTCCAGATGACGAAGCTGTCGGACTACGTCGCCTCCTACCTCGCCGATCGCGGCGTCGATGCGGTGTTCACCGTATCGGGAGGCGGCATCATGCACCTGCTCGACTCCGTGGGCCGCGAGGACCGGCTTCGCGTCGTGTGCAACTTCCACGAGCAGGCCTGCGCCATCGCCGCCGAGTCGTACGCCCGCGTGCGCCACGACGTCGGCGTCTGTCTCGTCACCACCGGTCCCGGCGGGACGAACGCGCTGTCCGCGTTGGCCGGCGCCTGGGTCGACTCCATCCCCGTCGTCGTGATCGCGGGCCAGGTGCGTCAGGACCTGATCGCGGACTACGCGCGCCTGCGGCAGCTCGGTCCGCAGGAGATCGACATCGACGCCATGGCGCGGCCCGTGACCAAGTACTCCGCCGTCATCCGTGATCCGAAGCGCATCCGGATGGAGCTCGACCGCGCGTTCGCGATCGCGAAGGAGGGCCGGCCCGGACCCGTCTGGCTCACCGTTCCCCTCGACGTGCAGGGTGCCGAGATCGACGTGCCGGCGCTGGCCGGATGGACCCCGCCGACGAAGCCGACGACGGACGACGCCGCGCTGCGCGCGGGCGTCGCGACGCTGATCGGGCTGCTCCGCGCGGCGCGCCGTCCCGTGCTCATCGGTGGGAACGGCATCCGTCTCGATTGCGCGGAGTCGGCCTTCGAGCGATTCGTCGAACGGCTGCGGATCCCCGTGCTGCTGACGATCGGTGCGATGGACCTCCTCCCCGAGGACCATCCCCATTACCAGGGAAAGTTCGGTCCGCTCGGCCAGCGCCGCGGCAACTTCGCGCTGCAGAACGCCGACCTCGTACTCAGCGTCGGTGCGAGCATGAACGTCTCGACGACGGGATTCAACCTGAAGGGCTTTGCGCCGCACGCGACGCGGATCATGGTGAACGTCGACCCCGCAGAGATCGACAAGGGGACCGTGCCGGTCGCACTCGGCATCACCGCCGCGCCCTCGTGCTTCTTCGCCGAGTTCCAACGCCAGGCGGGCGACACGGCGCTCGGCGCACCCGAGCGCTGGCTCGAGGCGTGTGCCGACTGGCGGCGACGCTATCCACCGCTCGTGGACGACTACTTCCAGGATCGGGAGCACGTGAACAGCTACGTGTTCACCGATCGGCTGTCCGAAGCGCTGGCGGGAGGAGAGGTCGTCGTCACCGGCAACGGGCTCGACGCGTGGTCCGTCTATCAGACCTTCAAGGTCCGGCGAGGCCAGCGCGTCTTCACGAACGTGAACTTCGGGGCGATGGGTTGGGACCTGCCCGCCGCCGTCGGCGCCGCCGTGGCGCGACCGGCGGGCCGCGCCGTGCTCGTGACCGGCGACGGCAGCTTCCAGTTCAACGTGCAGGAGCTGTTGACGATCGGGCACAACCAGCTCGACGTGAAGATCTTCGTGCTGAACAACGACGGCTACGAATCGATTCGCGCCACCCAGAACAACTTCTTCGGCGGGCACCTCGTGGGCGCCGACCCCGCGTCCGGCGTCGGCAATCCGGACTTCCGGCTCCTCGCGGAAGCGTACCGGCTCGGCTACGCGTTCGTTCGCACGAACGACGAGATCCCCACCGTGATCTCCTCGGTGCTCGCCGCCGACGGTCCGGTGCTCTGCGAGGTGAACCTCTCGCGCACCCAGACTCGCACGCCGAAGACCAGCTCCTACCGGAACGAGCGGGGCGAGCTCGAGTCGCGGCCCCTCGAGGACATGTTTCCCTTCCTCCCGCGCGAGGAAGTGGCGGCCAACATGGCGATCTCGCGCGGCGATCGAGCATGACGACTGCCGGCACCATCCTCGTCACCGGGGCGTCGGGAATGCTCGGCAGCGCGGTCGTACGCTCCGCCGTGGCGCAGGGATGCAGCGTCGTCGGCACGCATCACGACTCGCCGATCACGCTCGCCGGCCGCCAGACCGTCTCGTTGACGCTGGAGGAGCCCGCGGCACTCGAGTCCGCGGTGCGGCGCATCGCACCCGCCGCGGTGATCCACTGTGCGGCGCTCACCAACGTCGATCATTGCGAGCGCCACCCCGACGAGGCGTTCGCGGTGAACGCGGCGGCGACGGGGTTGCTCGCGCGGGCTGCTGCGCGCTGCGGCGCGCGGTTCCTCTACGTGTCGACGGACGCGGTCTTCGACGGCGAGCGCGGGTGGTACACGGAGTCGGACACGTGCCGGCCGGTGAACGTGTACGCCGCGAGCAAGCACCGAGGCGAGGAGAACGCGCTCGCGGAGCATGCGACTGCCGTCGTCGTGCGGCTCGCGCCGTTCGGGTGGAGCGTGCGCCCGGGCAAGCGAAGTCTCGCCGAGTGGGTGCTGGCCGAATTGCAGGACGGCCGCTCGCTCTCCGGATTCACCGATGCGGTGTTCACGCCGATGTACCAGCGCGATCTGGCGCCCCTCTTGATCGACCTCGTTCGCGCGTCCAGCATCGCCGGGATCTATCACCTCGGCAGCCGCGATGCGGTCAGCAAGTTCGAGTTCGCGCGCATCGTGGCCGAGACGGCCGGATTCTCCCCGGATCTCGTCCATCCGGTCTCGATCCGCGACCATCCCTTCCGCGCTCCGCGTCCGCTCGACGTCTCCCTGTCCACGTCCAAGGTGTCCCGCGACCTCGGGCGCCGGATGCCCGTGGTACGCGACGGCATCGCGAGCCTGCTTCGCGATGCCCCCGACGTCGCCGCTCACCCCCTCCCGTCGCGCTCACGATGACGTCCTTCCGTGTCGGCCAGCGCCTCGTCGGCGATGCGCCCACGTACTTCATCGCCGACATCTCGGCGAATCACGACGGACAGCTCGCGCGCGCCGTCGACCTGATCCATCTCGCCGCCGCCTCCGGCGCGTCGGCCGCGAAGTTCCAGAACTTTCGCGCCGCGCACATCGTCAGCGACAAGGGATTTCGCGACCTCGGAAACCAGGTCGCGCATCAGGCCTCCTGGAAGCGCTCGGTGACCGAGGTCTACCAGGACGCATCGCTGCCGTGGGAGTGGACCCCGACGCTGAAGGCGGAGTGCGATCGCGCCGGCATCGACTATTTCTCCACGCCGTACGATCTCGAGGCGGTCGAGATGCTCGCGCCCTACGTCGAGATCTTCAAGATCGGCTCCGGCGACATCACCTGGCTCGAGATGGTGCGCGCCGTGGCGCGTTCCGGCAAGCCGGTGCTGCTCGCGACCGGCGCGTCCGAGATGGACGACGTCGTCCGCGCGGTCGACGCGATCCGCGAGGCCGGCGTGCCGTATGGGTTGATGCAGTGCAACACGAACTATACGGGCAGTCTCGAGAACTTCCGCCACATTCATCTCAACGTGCTCCGCACCTTCGCCGATGCCTTCCCCGACGCGGTGCTCGGTCTGTCGGACCATACGCCGGGACATGCGACGGTGCTCGGCGCCGTCACGCTCGGCGCGCGTGTCGTGGAGAAGCACTTCACCGACGACACGACGAGGGAAGGACCCGATCACCCGTTTTCCATGACCCCCACGGCGTGGCGCGAGATGGTCGACCGGACGCGCGAGCTCGAGCTGGCGCTTGGCGACGCGACGAAGAGCGTTGCCGAGAACGAGCGTCAGACTCACGTGGTGCAGCGTCGCTCGCTCCGGGCGACGCGCGATCTCGCGGCGGGATCGACGCTCGCCCGGGAGGACCTCGAGCCGCTTCGGCCTTCGCCGGCGGGCTCGGTGCCCCCATATGCCTTGAGCGACGTGCTTGGACGCCGGCTCGCGCGGCCGCTCGCGCGCGGCGATGCGCTGAGCTGGGACGCGCTGGAGGAGCTCTGAGCGACCCCTCCATCCTCTACGTCGGCTTGGGCTACACGACGCACGATCGGCGGTTCATCACCGCGTTCGTCGACGCGGGATACACGGTGTTCTTCTGTCGAACTGCGCCCGAGGTGAGAGCGCTCGAGTCGGCCGCGCTGCCCACGGGCGTGCGGGAGGTCGCGCTCGAGCTCCCCCGTTCGCACGCGCCGGCCGGTCGTGACGAGGCGGTGGCGGAGGCGCTCGCGAACGTCGTGCGCCTGTCGCGTCCATCGCTCGTGCATGCGGGTCCGGTACAGCCCTGCGGTTACCCCGCCGCGCTGGCGGGAGGGGCCCCTCTGTCGGTCGTTTCGTGGGGGTCGGATCTCCTCGTCGAGGCGCGCCGCGACGCGACATCGCGCGAGCGAGCGAGCCTGGCACTGTCGCGCGCCGACGTGGTCGTCTGCGACTGCGACACGGTGCGCCGGGCGGTGCACTCACTCGCGGAGGTCTCCGACGAGCGGATCGTGCAGCTTCCCTGGGGCACCGACCTCGACGTATTTCGTCCCGACGGTCCCCACGCTCCGCTGCGGGAGCGAGCCGGCTGGAGCGACGCGACCATCGTCCTCCACACGCGCTCCTGGGAGCCAGGCTACGGTCTGGACGTGGTGCTCGGCGCATTCGACATCGCGCGCCGCGAGCATCCGTCGCTCCGGCTGGTGCTCGCCGGCGACGGCAGCCTCGCGCGGTACGTTCGCGCCTTCGTCGCGGCTCACGGGCTGGCGGAGCACGTGCTGCTGCCCGGGCGCATCGCGAACGCCGAGCTTCCCGATCTCTTCCGCGCTGCGGACGTCTACGTGAGCGCTTCGGAGTCGGATGGCACCTCGGTCTCGCTGCTCGAGGGGCTGGCGACGGGCCTCGCGTGCGTCGTCACCGACATCGAGAGCAATGCGGAGTGGGTGGCCGAGGGCGTCAACGGCTGGCGCGGGCGTTCGGGCGACTCCCGGTCCTTCGCCGATTGTCTCCTCCGCGCCTCCAGGCTCGACGCGTCACAGCGGGACGCGATGCGCGCGCGAAACCGGCGCGTAGCGGAAGAGCGTGCGGATTGGGGGCGCAACGTGCGGCGGTTGATCGAGGCGTACGATCGGGTCGCGCGCACCGGCTCACGCTGAGGCCGGAGGCGGGGTCCTCTCAGAACAGCGTCACCACCTTGCCCCCGGTACGCAGATCGTCGTGCAGCGTTCTGACGATCTCGACCTGGAACACGCGCGAGATCGCAGAGGTGGGGAAGAGGGTTCGCGCCAACGCGTCGCAGCGGGACCGACGCGCACGATGGCCTAGCTTTGCTGCCTCGGCCGCACCCCGCTCACGGAATCGAGGCGCTGGCGGGAACGAGGAAGCCGGACCGCTCGAGGAGCTCTCTGAGCTCCGCCTCGTGCAGCCACTGGTCGTTCGTGTCGCTGCGGTACACGAAGTCCTCCGGCACGGGGAGGCCTCGGTGCGGCGCCTTGCTCTGAAACTCGAACTGCGGGAGAATCACGAAGTGCCCGCCCATGTCGTACGCCGTTCGGGCCTCGTTCTCACCGATGAGCGACTCGTGGAGCTTCTCGCCCGGCCGGATACCGATGCACCGACAGCGCGGCTCCCCGAGAAACGCCGTGACGAGGTCGGCGATCCGCAGGCTCTTGATCTTCGGGATGAAGATCTCGCCACCGGCCGCGAGGTCGAGTGCTTTCATCACCAGCGCCACTGCCTCGTCGAGCGTGATCCAGAACCGGGTCATCCGCTCGTCCGTCACCGGCAGCTCCCGTGCGCCCGACCGAATGAGCTCCGAGAAGTACGGCACGACGCTGCCTCGGCTGCCGATCACGTTGCCGTACCGCACCACACTGAACCGGATGTCGCGGTGCCGCACGTACGTGTTCGCCGCAATGACGAGCTTCTCGGCGGTCAGTTTGGTCGCGCCGTACAGGTTGCTGGGGCTCACCGCTTTGTCGGTCGAGAGTGCGACGACCTTCTTGACGCCTCGCTCGAGCGCCGCCTCGACCACGTTCTGCGAGCCGAGAATGTTCGTGCGTACCGCTTCGAACGGATTGTACTCCAGCGCCGGCACCTGCTTCAGCGCCGCCGCGTGCACGACGAAGTCGATGCCGACGAACGCCTGACGCAGGCGGTCCCGATCGCGGACGTCGCCGAGGAAGTACCGGATCGGGTAGTCGCGCGGTGAGAACCGCTTGGCCATCTCCGACTGCTTGAACTCGTCGCGGCTGAAGATGACGACCTCGCGCGGGTTGCACTCGTTCAGCAGATGTTCGACGAACTTCTGCCCGAACGAACCGGTTCCGCCGGTGACGAGGATCGAAGCGTTATCCAGCATGTGAGATCGGCAGAGGAGGTGGTCTATCGCGTGCCGCGCATTCGATTGACGACGCGCGAGACCCCGCGACGTTACGCCTTGAGCGAGGTATCCGCCTCGGGCGACGCTACGCCATCACGAGCCGGAGGCACCGCCGGCCATCGCGGCCTGCCCCGATCGCCTCGTGCGCAGGAAGGTGAGGCCGGCGAGGGGGGTCGCCGCGGCCAGCACGGCAAGGGCGTACGCGGCCGCGGTCGTCGAGGCATCCGCGGCGCCCGCGACGGCGACGGTCGCCGCGATGACCGCGACGGCGCCGGTGACCGTCGCCGGCGTGAGGGGCTCCTGCCGTTCCGCGCGGAGCCAGGCCGCCCAACCCTGGATCGCCACCCAGCCGAGCGAGGCGGCCGCGAGCATCCCCGTGGCCGGCGCCGGCAGCGCCCGTGAAGCGAGCGAGGGCGCGACGACGCCGAGCGCGGCGACTCCCGCCGTCACGCAGAGGCCGAGCATCGCGCAGACGGCGAGCGCCTGCGTCAGCGCCTGTCGCGCCAGCGCGTCGCGCGCCGCCAGCCTTCCTCGCGCCACGTGCGCGCCGAGCCGTGGATACCGCGCGAACAGCCACGCCGTCCCGAGCGTCGCGGGAGCCGTGGCGAGGGCGAGACTGAACCCCGCCCGGCCGGCCGCCCCCGCACCCTGGAGCACGAGCAGCGCCGGCGCGAGCGCCTGCGGCGCCGCCCACAGCGCGAGACTGCTCGCCGCCGTGCGACCCTGCACGGCGACATAGCGCGCCGCGATCGCATCTTCCCGCGAGTCATCCGGCGCCCGCTGTCGCATCCATTCGCGCGTCTGCCGCAGCAACCCGAGGTGCGCCACGATCAGCCACGCCGTCGGCACCATCAGCCAGACGACGGCGAAGTACGTCATCCCCCACAGGGCGTCTCGCGTCAGAATGCCCACCCAGAGCGCGGCGACCGCGGCGAGCGCCTGCACCGAGCGAACCTGCTGCACCCTCACGAGGTGTCCCGCGCCCTCGGCCAGGCAAACGAGAGGAACGACGACGAGATACGCCGCCGTCGCGACCACGACCAGCGCCCAGGGCGCCAACATGGCGATACCGGTGTGCCGCGCCTCGGTGGAGAACAACGCCCACCCCAGCGGAACGCCGAGGAGCAGCACCAGCGCCGCGCGACCGTACCACCTGAGCGCGGAGGGCACGAGTCGCCCGATGCGACTCAGTGACGCAGCCTCACCGAGCAGCCCACCGTCGCTCGACCAGCGAAGGCCGCCGGACTCGTGGGCCACGAACTGCACCACGAGAGCGCCAAGCCCGATCTCCGCCAACTGAGCGAGCGCCTGCACGTTCTGAAAGATCACGTAGAAGCCCTGCTCGGCCACCGGGCGGCGGGTCGCGACGAGCCACATCGTCGCCGGTGCCGCGAGCAGAGGGAGCAGGCGCGCCACGAACACCGCGCCGACCGCGCGCTCGGCGCGCAGCAGACTGCCTTCGGCGAACGGGTTCACCGCTGGCTGGCGGAGGCCGCGAGCCGGCGTTCCTCCGCATCGTCCGACGAAGCGTGGAAGTTGATGCGCTCGCGCTCGAAGACGTGCGGATGCCGGCGCACGTGGGTCCAGATCGATCCGATGTACTCGCCGACGATGCCGATGAACAGCAATTGCACCGACGAAACGAAGAAGAACCCGATCACCACGGGCGCGACGCCGAGCTGGAACTCGTTCCAGAAGAGCAGCTTGTACAGGAAGTACGCGAGAGCGACCAGCAGGCTGAACGCGCTCATCGCGAAGCCGAGCATCGTCGCCAGTCGCAGCGGCACCTTCGAGTGGCTGACGATGCCGAGGAAGGCGAGGTCGTACAGCGTGTAGAAGTTCTGCGACGACACGCCGCGCTTCCGCAACGGTTGTCGGAAGGGTACCTGGGCGATCGGATATCCGATCTCACCGAGAAGCCCGCGGAAGAACGGGTACGGGTCCCTGATCTCGCGCAGGGCGTCGATGACGGCGCGATCGTACAGGCCGAAGCCCGTGGCCTGCTGCACGATCTGCGTGTCCGAGATTCGCGCGAGCGTGCGATAGTACCGCGACCGGATGGCGTAGAACAACCCATGCTCCTCGGCGGATTCCTTCACGCCGAGCACGATCCGATAGCCCGCCTCCCACCGCTCGAGAAACGTCGGGATGAGCTCCGGCGGATCCTGAAAGTCGCACGCCATGACGATCGCCACGTCGCCCTCGGCCTGCAGCAGCGCATGGTACGGCGAGCGCACCTGCCCGAAGTTCCGCGCGTTCAGGATCACCTTCACGTTCTGGTCGGCAGCCGCCAGCGTGCGGAGGATCTCCGGCGTCGCGTCCTTCGACGCGTTGTCGATGAAGAGGTGCTCGTACCGGTACTGCGGCAGCCTCTCGAAGATCCGGCGCACCGCCGAGTACAGCTCGCGCACGTTCCCCTCCTCGTTGTAGCAGGGAGTGACGACCGTGATCAACCGGGGAGACGTCGACATGCGCGATCGCGACGGGTCAGGAGAGAAAACCAATCATGGGAAGAGGACGCTCGAGTTGCCGCGTTCGTGACGCCGGCCAGACGCCGCGCTCACCGCCCGTGCTGCACCCACAGCCGCAGCCCCAGCCGCAGCAGCTCCCCGTCCTTCACGTCCACCACGCGCCCCGGGTGCGCCGCCACGATCGCCGCCTGCTGCGCCGGCGAGAGATACCGCGCCGCCACCACCACCGGCTGCCCCCGGAGATACGGGTCGTTGCGGATCAGATCGCGACTGTACCAGATCGAGTCGCCGTGCACCAGCACGACCTCCGCCTCCCGCCGCAGAATGTCGTGATACGCCGCCGCCCACGGCCGGATGAACAGCTCGGTCTGGATGAACCGGAGCGGCACCTGCACGAGCAGCGCGATCGCGAACGACGCACCGAGCAACCGGTACGCGCGCCCTGTGCCGACGACGCTCACCAGCGCCGGCGCGCCCGCCGCGGCGAGCAGCGCGAGGTTCCCGAGCACCTGATACGCATACCGGTAGCCCCACCCGTGCCCCTGCGTGAGCGGGAAGAAGAAGTAGAACGCCAGCGTCAGCACCACCCCGGTCGCGAGATCCGCGAGCACGGGGTCGAGCCGCCGCGCGCGCACGATCCCCACGATCGCCAGCGCGCCGAACGCCGGCGCCTGCCACGTCAGCAGCAGCGAGAAGTTCACGAGCTGCAGCCACGAATTGAGCAGCGTCGGCAGCGCGAACATCGCGAACATGCCCGCGCCGCCGTCGCGCGCATAGGGGTTCGCCATCCGCAGCCACGCCATCCACACCATCGCGCCCGCCGCGTACGCCGCGACGGCGGCGCCGAACCTCCCCCACCTCCGCTCGCGCGCCACGCGGAGCAGGAAGGGCGCGACGAACAGCCCGTGCGGTACCGGGTTGTGCAGCCCCATCGCGAGCACTCCCACGGCGAGCGCGAGCCCCCACGAACGTGCGTCGCCGCGCTGGTACAGCCAGAGCCAGAGCAGGTTGAGCGCGAGGTGCGCCGGCATCGAGTAGCCGGTGCCCGACGTCAGCAGCACCTCGCTCGACGTCGCGAAGAAGAGCAGGGCGAGCCAGGGACGCAGCCCTTCGTCCGGCCACAGCCGCCGCGCCACCGCCGCCATCAGCACGACGCTCGCCCCCGCCAGCAGCGGGTTCAGGATCGGGCCCGCGCCCGCCATCACGAACGGCGTCTTCAGGAGCGCGTATCCGGGCAGATACTCCGACACCCACGCGCCGTCGAGCCCTTCGTACGCCGTGAACACCGGCGCGAGCACCGCCGTGTACGGCCGCCACCCCTCCGGCAGCCGCGCCAGCAGGTCGCCGTGCGCCATGATGCGCGCCTGGAAATCGCTCGTGAACTCGTCCATCGTGAGCAGCACGCCGTGATGCACGCGGTACCACGTGCCGAGCGCCACGACGGCGAGCGCCGCCGCGAGCGCCCCGACCCAGCGCGCCCGCGGCGGACCGAGCCGCTCCGCGATCCGCCACGTCTCCGTCGCCCCCGCTCGCCGCCGCAGCAGCGCCGCCGTCACGACCGTCCAGAGGACGATCACCACGAGCGGCGTGCGCTCGTGCAACGCGTACAGGTAGAAGAAGACGTTGACCGGGCCCGGCCGCACGAGCCCCCACTCGAGCATCTGCCCGCGCGCGTAGAGCCCGAACACCGCCAGCGCCAGCGTCGCCATCCACGCCGCGAGCACGAGTCGTCGGTCGGAGTGCATCCCGCTGCGATCCGTGTCGGGGCGTTCGGTCACGTGGGCGTGGGGCGGTCGGAGCAAGAGGTCGTCGCGCGGCTCGGCACCCTCGAGGCGGCACGCGACCGTGCTCCTCATGACGCGCGAGCCGGTCCTCGCGCAATCCGTGCTCAGTGCCCGCCGACCTCCTCCATCACCGCCTCCAGCTCGCCCTCCCAGTCGGGCATCCGGAGCCCGAAGGTCCGCTCGAGCTTGCCGACGTCGAGCACCGAATGCGCCGGCCGTCGCGCCGCGGTCGGGTAGCTCGCCGTCGACACGGGCGTCGGCTCCGCGCACCGCTGCTCGCTTCGCCTCGGATCCATCGCGAGGATCCGCCGCGCGTACGCATACCACGTCGTCTCCCCTCGCGCCGTCAGGTCGTACAGGCCCCACCACTGCTCGGGCAGCACGAGCGTGCCCGGGCCTGACGCGACGCACCGGGCCAGCACCGCCGCCGTCGTCGCCGCGATCAACCGCGCCGGCGTCGGCGTTCCACGCTGGTCGTCCACCACGCTCAGCTCGTCGCGCTCGCGCGCGAGCCGGAGCATGGTGCGCAGAAAGTTCGTCCCCCGCGCCGAGTACACCCAGCTCGTGCGGAAGACGAGATGCGCCGCCCCCGACGCCATCACCGCGAGATCCCCCGCCAGCTTGCTCGCGCCGTACGCGCCCAGCGGCGCGGGCACGTCGGTCTCGGTGTAGGCGCCCTCCTTCGTGCCGTCGAACACGTACCCGGTGGAGTAGTGCACGACGATCGCTTCCGCGCGCTCCGCCTCCTCCGCCAGCACCTTCGGCGCCTCCGCGTTCACCGCGAACGCGAGGTCGCGCTCCGATTCCGCGCGGTCCACCGCGGTGTACGCGACGGCGTTCACGATCACGCTCGGCCGCACGCGGCGCACCAGCGCACGCAGCGCCTCGCCGTCGGCGGCGTCGGCGTCCGAGCGCCGCGCCGCCACGACACGTCCGAGCGGCGCGAGCGCGCGCCGGACCTCCCAGCCCACCTGGCCGTCGGCGCCCGTCACGAGGATCACCGGCGCGTCCCTCTCCGCGCGTCCGCTCGCGCTGGCTGCCCGCGCGCTCACCCTCGCGCGGGCTGCCAGCGCGGCAACGCGTCCTCGGGGAGCGCCGCGAGCGTCGGCGCCGTCGCGTCGCGCAGCGAGAGCTCCGGTTCCGTCACCGGCCACTCGATCCCGATCTCGGGATCGTCCCACCGCACGGTGTGCTCGGCGGCGGGCACGTACGGCTCGGTGCACTTGTACGCCACGAGCGCGCGCTCGCTCGTCACCACGAAGCCGTGCGCGAAGCCGGGCGGGATCCAGAGCTGCGCCGCGTTCTCCCCCGACAACGTGAAGCCCACCCACCGCGCGAACGTCGGCGATCCGCGGCGCACGTCCACCGCCACGTCGAACACCTCTCCCTCGAGCACGCTGATCAGCTTCCCCTGCGCGCGCGGGTGCTGGAAGTGCAGCCCACGAAGGACGTGGCGCTTCGAGACCGACACGTTGTCCTGCACGAACCGCGCATCGACCCCCGCGCCCGCGTAGCGCTCCTCGTGATGCAGCTCGAGGAAACGGCCGCGCGAATCGTGGAACACCTGCACGTGGAACACCCGCAGCTCCGGGAGCTCCGGCGGCGCGGTCACCTTCACGGCCGCTCCTCACGCGCCGGCAGCTCGAGCAGATAGCGCCCGTACGCGTTGTTCCGCATCGGCTCGCCGAGCGCGCGGAGCTGCGCGTCGTCGATGAAGCGCATCCGCCACGCGATCTCTTCCGGACACGCGATCTTGAGCCCCTGCCGCTTCTC
>DATJGU010000099.1:0-37090 GCA_035494615.1 Gemmatimonadaceae bacterium | reverse complement strand
GCGCAGCATCGGAAGGGCGTGGGCCGTGGCGGTGTTGCACGCCACGACGATCGCCTTCACGCCCTCGCCGAGCAGGAACGAGCTGATCTCGCGGCTGTAGCGGCGCACCGTATCCGGCGACTTGGGACCGTAGGGCACGCGCGCCGTGTCGCCGAAGTAGACGAGACTCTCGGCGGGGAGCTGGCGCATGATCTCGTGGGCGACCGTGAGACCGCCGAGCCCGGAGTCGAACACGCCGATGGGCGCCGCGCCGCGCGCCGCGCCGACCGGCGCCACTCCAACGGCCAGGTCGAGCACGGCGTCGCTCACCAGCTCACCTTCGCGGCCACCACGGTGCCCGCGGGCCGCCGTTCGACGGAGACCTGCGTCGGCAGATCCCACAGGTGCGCGGCGACGTACGCGTCGGCCGCGGCGAGCAGATGATTCGCGATGAGGAAGGCGAGCCAGTCCTCGACGTGGCCGCGGCGCACGTCGATCAGCTCCTGCGTGTAGCCGGACGTCTGCGTGATCTCCGACCCGGTACCGGGATCGACGCCGATGACGATCAGCGAGTCCGTCTTCAGGCGGCGCGCCTGGCGCAGATCGGCGGCCGACTCGTGAAGCATGGCGAGCGCGATCCCTTCGGTGAGCACGAAGATCGCGCCCGCGGTGGGACGGCCGAGCACCGATTGCGAGTAGCCCGGTACGACGAGCGAGTAGAGAAACGCGCGCCGCGGCGAGAGGGGCGGCTTCGGAAGGAGCGCGCGCGTGGAGTCGCGCGGCGTGCGGCGCGCACCCACCTGCGCACTGTCGACCTGCTGGGCCGCGAGCGACGGCACGGACGCCGCCGCGAGGAGGAGCACCGCGCCGAGCAGCGACGATCGTACCGAATGGAACTTCGCGGTGCCGGTCATCGCGAATCGCGGGCGAGTGGGTCGCGGGTGGCGGGAGTGCATGGGAATCGAACCCACCAGACCCGACGTGGTCGGGTCACAGTCGTTTTGAAGACGACGGAAGCCACCAGGCCCCATCCACTCCCACCGGGTCACCGCAGGACGATGCGCCGCGGACCGGGCTCCTCCGCCGAGCCGATCTCCACCGCGCCGGATACGGCGGAAAGATAGCCCTGGAGCGCGGGGGGCGGCACGGCGAGGAGGAGCCCGCCCGAGGTCTGCGGATCGATGGCGAGCGCACGGTCGGCCGGCGCGGCCTCGCTCCAGTCGACGAGGTCGGCGAGGTAGCTCTCGTTGCGCTCCGCGCCGCCGGTGCGCACGCCGGCGGACCAGAGCGCACGAGCACCCGGCAGCTCGGGAAGCCGCGCGCCGTCGATGCGGAGGGTCACCCCGCTCGCGCGTGCGACGTGCGAGGCGTGGCCGAGCAGCCCGAAGCCCGTGACGTCGGTGGCGCACGCGATGCCGGCGGCGAGCGCGGCGCGACTCGCCCCCGCGTTGAGCGCGATCATCGATTCGTGCAGCGCACGGCGCGCGTCGTCGGCGAGCGTCCCCTGCTTCTCGGCCGTGGCGAGCAGTCCGGTGCCGAGCGGCTTGGTGAGCACGAGGCGATCGCCGGGGCGCGCCGCGGCGTTGGTGAGCAGCCGAGCGGGATGCGCCTGGCCGGTGACGCTGAGCCCGAACTTCAGCTCCTCGTCGATGATCGAGTGGCCGCCGACGAGGACGGCGCCCGCGGCGTGCACGACGTCCTGCGCGCCGCGCAGGATGTCGGTGAGCACCGAGTTGGGGAGACGTCCCGCGGGAAATCCGACGATGGCGAGCGCGGTGAGTGGCTCGCCGCCCATGGCGAAGACGTCGGAGAGCGCGTTGGCCGCGGCGACCTGGCCGAAGGTATAGGGGTCGTCGACGATCGGCGCGAAGAAGTCGAGCGTCTGGACGATGGCGAGATCGTCGCGCAGCACGAAGACCCCCGCGTCATCGAAGGTCTCGCGACCGACGATCACTCGGCGGTCGGCGTGCACGGGCACGCCGCTCAGCGCCTCGGCCAGGTCACCCGGACCCAGCTTGGCGGCTCAACCGGCGCAGCGCGCGAAGCTCGTGAGGCGGAAGAGCTCCGTGCGCGTTCGGTTCGTCGACATGATCGTGACGTGGAAGGTGAGGTCCGCGGCTACGACGCGGACGGGAGCACGGCGACGAGGTCGATCTCGACCAGCACGCCGCGCGGAAGGGCGGACACCTGGACCGTGGAGCGCGCCGGACGCGCGTCGCCGACGGCGCGCGCGTACACCTCGTTCATGCGCGGAAAGTCGTGCATGTCGGTGAGGTACACGGTGGTCTTCACGACGTCGGTCCAGCCGGCGCCGGCGGAGGCGAGCACCGCATCGAGATTGCGCAGGACCTGCTCCGTCTGCGCGACGACGTCGCCCTCGACGATCTGGCCGGCGACCGGATCGAGCGCGATCTGGCCCGCGGTGAAGAGGAAGCCGTTGGCGACCGTCCCCTGCGAGTAGGGGCCGATCGCCGCTGGCGCCTGGTCGGTCTGGATCGTTCGGATCGGCACGCGGATTCTTCTCCTGGGGATGTCGGTGGCGGGTCGCGAGCGCGGTCCGCGCGCGGATTCTACGCGACGGGCGGCGTCAGACGAAAGAGCCGCCGCGCATTGGCGGCGGTGAGGGCACCGAGCGCGGACGCATCGACCTCGCGCGCGGCGGCGACGCGCGCCGCGGTGAGCGAGACCCATGCCGGCTCGTTGCGGTGCCCGCGGTGCGGCACCGGCGCGAGGTAGGGCGCGTCGGATTCGACGAGCAGCCGGTCGTCGGGGACGAGGCGCAGGAGCGCGTCGTCGGTCCAGCGCTTGAACGTCACGATCCCGCTGAACGAGACGTACCAGCCGGCGGCGAGCGCCGCCTCGGCCAGCGCGGCGGTCCCGGTGAAGCAGTGGAGCACGCCGACGACGCCCCGCGCGCCGGCCTCGGCGACCATGGCACGGGTGTCGTCTTCGGCCTCGCGCGTGTGGACGACGACGGGACGCGAGAGCTCCGCCGCGAGCGCGAGCTGCGCGGCGAAGGCATCGCGCTGGCGCTCGCGTGGCGAATGATCGTAGTGGTAGTCGAGCCCGCACTCGCCGATGGCGACCGCGCCGCGCGCGACCTCCCGGCGGATCCCGTCCAGATCGCGCGCCGGATCGAAGTCCATCGCGTCGTGCGGATGGACGCCGGCGGTGTGATGGCAGAATCCGGGATGGCGTTCGGCCAGGTCGCCGGCACGCCGGGCGGCGTCGAGCGATTCGCCGATGCAGACGAGCGCGCGCGCGCCGGTGCGCCGCGCGCGCTCGATCACCGCGTCGCGATCGGGGTCGAAGGCGGGGTCCGCGAGGTGGACGTGGCTGTCGACGAACTCCATCACCGAGACGCGAACCGCCGCGCGAGGCGGCGGTTCGACCGGACGTGCGCGAACGGCGAGGCGCTACCGCGCACCGACGGGGGTGCGCGCGGTGGACGGCCGCTGCGGCGCGGCCGCGTTGCGCGCCCCGGGGCCGCCCTTGCCCGGGCCGGCGGTCGCGCGCGGCCACTTCGTCTCGATCCAGAGCAGCACCGGCGCGGCGATGAAGATGGAGCTGAACGTTCCCGTGACGATACCGAACAGCATGATCCAGGAGAACGGGCGGATCACCTCGCCGGCGAAGAGCAGCAGCGAGAGCGTCGCCGCGGCGACGGTGACGTGGGTGAGCACCGAGCGCGGGAGCGTCTCGTTGATCGATCGGTTGAGCACGTCGTAGAGCGACTCGGCGCGCCCCTTCTTCATGTTCTCGCGGACGCGATCGAAGATGATGATCGTGTCGTTGAGGGAGTAGCCGATCACGGTGAGGAGGGCGGCGACGACGGTGAGCGAGACCTCGAGCCGCATCATGGCGAGGAAGGCGAGGGTGCTGAGGAGGTCGTGCGCGGTAGCGATCACCGCGGCGAGCCCGAAGCGCCACTCGAAGCGGAAGGCGAGATAGAGGAGCGTGACGCCGAGCGAGATCACGATCGCGATCATCGCGTTCCGACTGAGCTCGTCGCCGACGCGCGGGCCGACGGTCTCCTCACGGATGATGCGCACGTTGCCCTGCCCGAAGCGCTGCTCGAGCGCGGCCTTGATCTGGTTCGCCGTGTTCTCGACGGCGTTCGTGGCATTCGCGCGGTTGGCGGCGCGCACGGTGAACTCGCGGTTGTTCCCGAACTGCTGGATCTCCGAGCCGCTGAAGCCGGCCGCGTCGACCGTGGAGCGGATGTCGCCGACGTTGGGGGGCTGGGCGAACTCGAGCTGCATCAGCGTTCCACCCGTGAACTCGATGCTCCGATTGAGGCCGCCGTGGATGCCGAGAAAGATCAGCCCCAGCGCGATGAACGCCACCGTGAGGCCGACGGCGAGGCGCCAGGACTTGATGAAATCGATCTTGGTGTCGTGGAGGATGCGCAGCATGAGTGCCCCTAGATGCTCAGCGTCTGGGCGCCGCGCGAGCGGTTGAGCCACAGGAGATAGAAGGTCCGCACGACGAAGATCGACGTGACCATGGAGGCCACGATGCCGGCGATGAGGGTGACGGCGAAGCCCTTCACGGGCCCGGTGCCGAACTGATAGAGCACCATGGCCGTGAGGATCGTCGTGACGTTCGAGTCGACGATCGCGCTCATCGCGTGGCGGAAACCCTCGTCGATGGCGGTCCGCACCGTCTTGCCGCGAGCGAGCTCCTCGCGAATGCGCTCGAAGATCAGCACGTTCGCGTCGACGGCGATCCCGATGGAGAGCACGAAGCCGGCGAGCCCCGGCAGCGTGAGCACGGCATCGAAGCCGGCGAGCGCCGCGAGCGTGTACAGCACGTACAGCGCGAGACCGGCGACGGCGAGCAGGCCGGAGAAGCGGTAGTACGCGAGCATGATCACGACGACGAGCACGATCGCGATGCCGCCCGCGGTGAGCGCGTGATTGATCGAATCGCGGCCGAGGCTCGGTCCGATGTTGCGCACCTCGGCGACGCGCAGCGGCACGGGGAGCGCGCCGGCCTTGAGGACGAGCGCGAGGTCCTGCGCGTTCTGGAGGTCGCGACCCTGACCCATGGTGATCTGGCCGTGCGTGCCGATGGCGCTGTTGATGACCGGGGGCATCCCCATCACGACCTTGTCGAGGACGATGGCCATGTAGTCGTGCACGTGCTTCGCCGTCTCGCGCTGGAAGCGACGCCCGCCCTCGTTGTTGAGCGTGAACTCGACCACCGTGCCTTCCATCGTGCTCGTGCTCGGCTTCGCGTCGGTGAGATACTCGCCGGTGATGATCGGGCGCTCATCGAGCATGTAGAGGAAGCGATAGGTCTTTCCGCCGAGGACCGTGGAGTCGTTGCCGAAGCGCACGACCTTGCCGGGAGGCAATGCCGCCTGGACGGCGGGGAGCTCGAAGAAGGACTTGAGCGCGTCGTACTGCGAGCGATCGAAGGCGAACTGCCCGGGCATCTGGCCGCCCGAGATCAGCTTGGAGATCGGCCCGCTCGCGTTCTTCAACGCGGAATCGGCCGCGATGCTGTCCTTGCGCGAGCTGTCCGCGCGCGCGCTGTCCGATGTGCCGGCGCCCGACGATTTCGCCGCGCTGTCGCCGGTGGTGAGCAACCCATTGAGACCATTCGTCGCGCTCGGCGTCGCGGCGCCCGTCGTCGCGACCGCGCCACCGAACCCCTTCTCGCGCGCGATCGCGTCGAGGCGCGGCAAGGCCTTCTCGAATGCGCCCGTCTTGTCGGTGATCTGGAACTCGAGGAAGGCCTGATCCTGCGCGATCTTGATCGCGCGCTCGCGGTCGTCGATGCCGGGGATGTCGACGAGGATGCGATCGTTGCCGGCCTTCTGGATCACGGTCTCGGAGACGCCGAGCCCCTCGATGCGCGTGCGCACGACCTTCAGCGCGCGGTCGATCGCCTCCGCCTTGTCGGCGACGACGCCCTTCGAGTCGTCCACCTCGAGCGCGAGATGCATCCCGCCCGACAGGTCCAACCCCTTGCGCAGCGGCACGCGATAGACCGTCGTGTCGTAGAAGGTGCCGTCGGCGCGGCGCTGGCGAACCTTCACGTTGCGGGGGAAGAGTGCCCAGGCCGAAGCGAGCACGAGGACGCCGATGATGATCAGGCGCCACTTGAGGTTGGACATGCGACTACAGGGTGGAGGGAGGTAGGTGCATGGAACCGTTAAGGTTACCCGAAGCTCAGAGTGCCGTCAACGCGATCCGCGCGGCGTCGGCGTCACGGTGGAGCTGCGCCACGAGCGCGTCGGGACCGGAGAAGCGCACGGTGTCACGGAGCCGGGCGACGAACGCCACGTCGACGCGGTCACCATAGAAGTCGCCCTCGGCGTCGAAGAGATGGGCCTCGAGCATGCGCCGCTCGTCGCCGAAGGTCGGACGGCCGCCGAGATTCATCATACCGCCGAACCGGCCGCGCGATCCAATCACCTCGACCGCGTACACGCCGTCGGGGGGGAGCAGCTTGCGCGCGGTGCCCGGATCGACGTTGAGCGTCGGAAAGCCGAGCAGCCGCCCGCGCGTCGCGCCCGTGACGACCGTTCCGCGCACCGAGTAGCGTCGCCCGAGCAGCGCGCAGGCGCGGTCGAGCTCGCCCCCGGCGATGGCGCGCCGGACGAGCGTGCTGCTCACCGGCTCGCCGTCGGCCGTCAGCACCGGCGGGACCACGTCGACGGCGAAGCCGCGCTCGGCCCCGAGCGTTCGAAGCAGCGCGACGTCGCCCTCGCGGCCGCGGCCGAAGCCGTGATCATGGCCGATGAGCAACTCGCTCATTCGAAAGCGCTCGCGCAGCACGTCGTCGACGAACTGGGTGGCGGAGCGCTGGGCGAACGCCGGCGTGAAGGCGAGGACGGCGACGAAGTCGAGGGGCGTCTCGGCGAGCAGCGCGAGCTTCTCCGCGCGCGTGGTGAGCAGCAGGGGCGCCGCGGCGGGATGCAGCACCTCGAGCGGGTGCGGCTCGAACGTCACGAGGAGGCTGGCGTGCTTCGATCGCGCCGCGTGCGCGGTGAGCCGGTCGAGAACGTCGCGGTGCCCGCGATGCACGCCGTCGAAGGTGCCGACGGTGACCGTGGTGGCCGCGACGTCCGGCGGAAGATCCGGAAGCGCGGAGTCGCCGACGACGCGCACGCTCAGCCCACCTTCCGCATGACGACGCGCGGCTGCCAGGTCCCGCCGGCGGCCTCGGCGAACGCGAGCAGCGCGCCGCTCCTCGCGTCGACGAGCGCGGCACGGCCCGCGTCGCCCGTGCGGGTCACGGCGATGCCGCGCAACACGCGCTCGGCGTCCTCCGAGGCCA
This sequence comes from Gemmatimonadaceae bacterium, assembly GCA_035494615.1. Classification (GTDB taxonomy): domain Bacteria; phylum Gemmatimonadota; class Gemmatimonadetes; order Gemmatimonadales; family Gemmatimonadaceae; genus AG11. The sequence continues at coordinate 29,821 of DATJGU010000099.1, read as the reverse complement.
GCACGACGCGCGGCAGCGAGGGCAGCGCGTCGAGCGCCGGGCGCAGCGCGGCGCCGCCCGAGCGCAGCGTGTCGACGTCGACCGCATCCTCGACGCGGAAGGCGCCGCTGCGCACGCGGCGCAGCGCGGCGAGATGCCCGGCGCTTCCGGTGAGCCGGCCGAGATCGCGGGCGAGCGAGCGGATGTAGGTTCCGCCGCCGCACTCGATCGTGGCGCGCAGCGCGTCGCCGTCGCGCGTGACGTCGCGCCACGCGTGCACCTCGACGCGCACGGGCGCCAGCTCGAGCGCGACGCCCGCGCGCGCGGCGTGATAGGCGCGCCGGCCGGCGACGCGCTTCGCCGAATAGGCGGGCGGCACCTGGTCCAGCGCGCCGGTGAGCAGCACGATCGCGGCCGCGACGGCATCGTCGCCCGGAGGATCGGCCTCGCGCACGGTGGCGCCGTGGAGATCGTCGGTGTCCGTCTCGCGGCCGAAGGCGATCGTCGCTTCGTACACCTTCGGCTCGCCGTCGAGATGGGGGAGCAGGCGTGTGGCGCGGCCGAGGAGCAGGACGAGCAGCCCCGTGGCGAACGGGTCGAGCGTGCCGGCGTGGCCGATACGCGACTCGCCGAAGGCGCGGCGTGCCGCGAGCACGACGTCGTGCGACGTCATCCCGGCGGCCTTGTCGACGAGCAGCAGGCCGTCAGTCGTCGCGTCCCTCATCGCGGGCCGGTGGAGACGACTCGGCCGATTCGGCCGGCAGCTCGCGTCGCACCTGCGCGAGGAGCTGCTCGATGTGCGCGGCGTGCGCGATGCTCTCGTCGTTGCGGAACTCGATCTCGGGGGCGACGCGGAGACGCAGCGCGCGGCCGACGCGCCCGCGCAGGTGCGCGGCGACGCCGTCGAGCCCCTCGAAGGTCGCGGCGCGCTGCGCCTCGGAGCCGAGCACGCTGACATACACGCGTGCATGGCGCAGATCGCGCGAGACGTCGACGCCCGTGACGGTCACGAGGCCGAGGATGCGCGGATCCTTGACGTCGTTGGCGAGAAAGGTGGCGATCTCCTCGCGCATCGCGGCAGCGACGCGCTCGGAGCGGTGGTGGTCAGGAGACACGGGTCACCATGGACGGAGGTGTGACGGGCCGGCGCGCCGAGCGCCGGCCCCTCGCGGACCGTGATCAGCTCTGCGGAGCCGACTCGAGCGTCCGCGCGACTTCCTCCGTGCGATAGCACTCGATGCGGTCGCCCACCTTGACGTCGTTGAAGTTCTCGATGCCGATGCCGCACTCGAACCCTTCGCGGACCTCCCGCACGTCGTCCTTGAAGCGGCGAAGCGACGAGATCGTGCCCTCGTACACCTCGATGGCGTCGCGGATGACGCGCACCCGCGCGTCGCGGCGCACCGTGCCGCTGCGGACGGCGCAGCCGGCGATGACGCCGATCTTCGGCACCTTGAAGGTCTCGAGGACTTCCGCCTCGCCGAGGACCACCTCGCGCTCCTCGGGACGAAGCATTCCCTCGAGCGCGGCGCGCACGTCGGCGACCGCCTCGTAGATGATGCGATACAGCTTGATGTCGACGTTCTCGCGCTCCGCGGCGGCGCGGGCATTGTTGTCGGGGCGCACGTGGAAGCCGATGATGATCGCCCCGGACGCGCGCGCGAGGAGGATGTCGCTCTCGGTGATCGCACCGACGCCGCGGTGCACCACCTCGACCTTCACCTCCTCGGTGCCGAGCTGGCCGAGGGCGTCGGCGAGCGCCTCCGCCGGGCCGCCCTGGTCGGCCTTGATGAGGATCCGCAGCGAGCGAACCTCGCCCGCCGTGGACTGCGCCATGAAGTCCTCGAGCGTGACGCCGCGCGTGGTGCGACGGCTCTTCGCCTCGCGGTCGAGGCGCTCGCGCCGCTGGGCGACCTCGCGCGCGGCGGTGGCATCCTCGACGACGAGCAGCTGATCGCCGGCCATGGGGACGCCGGTCATGCCGAGCACCTGCACCGGGATCGCGGGTCCGGCCTCCTTCACCGTCTTGCCGCGCTCGTCGAGCAACGCGCGCACACGGCCCGAGTACATGCCGACGATGAAGTCGTCGCCGACGCGGAGCGTGCCGCTCTGCACGAGCACCGTGGCGACCGGACCCTTCCCGGCGTCGAGCTGCGCTTCGACGACCGTGCCGGTGGCGCGCTTGTTCGGGTTCGACTTCAGATCGAGCAGCTCGGCCTGGAGCAGCACCTGATCGAGCAGCTCCTGGATGTTCGTGCCCTTCTTCGCGGAGATCTCCGTGCTGAGGACCGTGCCGCCGAACTCCTCGAGCACGACGCCGTGCTGCAGGAGGTCCTGCTTCACGCGCATCGCGTTCGCCTGCGGCAGGTCGATCTTGTTGATCGCGACGACCATCGGCACGCCGGCGTTCCTGGCGTGGGAGATCGCCTCGATCGTCTGCGGCATGACGGCGTCGTCGGCGGCGACGACGAGGATCACCTCGTCGGTGACCTGCGCGCCGCGCGCACGCATGGCGGTGAACGCCTCGTGGCCCGGCGTGTCGAGGAAGGTGATCATGCGGCCCTTCGGCAGCTCGACGTGGTAGGCGCCGATGTGCTGCGTGATGCCGCCCGCCTCGCCCGCGACGACGTTGGCCTTCCGGATGTAGTCGAGGAGCGACGTCTTCCCGTGGTCGACGTGGCCCATGATGGTCACCACCGGGGGCCGCGGGAGGAGGTCCTCCGGCTCGTCCGCCACGGCGGTGCCGACGTCCTCCGCCTGGTACTCGTCCTCGCGCACGGCCTGGAAGCCGAACTCGCCGGCGATGAGCTCGATCTGATCGAAGTCGAGCCGCTGGTTCACCGTGATCATGAGGCCGAGGTTCTTGAACGCGAAGCCGACGATCTCCGTCGGCGACACCTTCAGGATCTGCGCGAGCTCGCTCACGGTGATGAACTCGTTGACGCGGACGAGCTTCTTCTCGCGCTCGACCTCGGCGGCGCGCAGCGCTTCGGCTTCCTCGCGCATGCCGCGGCGGTCGACGCGGCCGCCGCGCGACGGCGCACCGCGCATGGACGCCATCGTCTTGGCGATGTTCGCGTCGACGGCGTCCTGATCGACCGCGCCGCGCTTGCCCTTCTTGCGCGCCGCGCGGCCGCCGGCTCCGGCGCCCGCGCCGATGGTGGGAGTGCCGCCGACGCCACCACGCCGCTCGGGCGTTCGCGTCGCGCCGCCGAATCCGCCGGGCGACGCGGAGGCGACGGGACGGGGCGGGAAGGGCGAGCCGGCGGTGACCGGTCGCGGCCGCGGCGCGGCGGGAGTGATCGGCCGAGGACGCGGACGATCGGCGGCGGGAGCCGGCGTACCGGCCGGGGCGGGCCGGGCCGCGCCGCTGGCGGGAGCACCCCCTTCCCCGGAGGTGGCGTCCTCCTGAGCGGCGCGCTCCTGTTCGCGCGCGGCGGCTTCGGCCTGCGCGGCTGCGGCGGCGGCGAGCGCCGCCTGGCGCGCCCGTTCCGCTTCCTGTCGCTCCGCCTCGAGGCGCTCGGCTTCCGCGCGCTCGGCGGCGGCGGCTTCGGCCGCCTGCTGCGCGGCGGCTTCGGCGGCGGCCTGCTCGGCCGCGACTTCGGCGGCAGCGGCGGCGACGTCGGCCGCCTTGCGGCGGCGGCGGACCTGGGCGCCGTGCTCGGCATCGGCGGCGGGTGCCGGAGCCGCTTCGGCGGCGACCGCGGCGGTCGCGGCGCCGCGACGGCGGCGGGACGGCGCGGGAGGCGCGGCCTGGCGCTCGGCGCGAACGCGCTTCTCCCGCTCCCACCGGGCGCGCACGCGCGCGACCTGGTCATCGGTCAGCGGGCTCAGATGGCTGCGCACCGGAACATCCATCTGACGAAGCAGTCCCATCACTTCGTCGGCGGAGATCCCGAACTCGCCGGCCATGTCGTGTACACGAAGCTTGCTCACACCTGCCTCCTATGGGGCTCCCGAGGAGCCCGACTCCACCAGCGCGCGAATCCCTTTCGCGAGCTGCCGATCGACGATCCCGACCACGGCGGCCGATTCACGGCCGGCGATGCCGCCGAGCTCGGCGGCGCTCGGAACTTCCACGAATCTAACGCGCCTGGCATTGAGCAGCGGGACCACCTTGTCCAGGCTGTGCCGCGATGCATCCGCGGCGACGATCGCATACGCGATCTTGTTCTTCTTCACCCCTTCACGCACCTGCTCGACACCCACGACCGCGCCGCGCCCGCGGAGGCCCAGCCCCACGAGGCGGAAGAGGCGGCTGCGTGCCGAGTCGGCGAGCGTCACTCCGAAACGCCGCGGTTCGCCGGCTGTGCCTCACCCTCGGCCGGGGCCTCCTCGGTGGTGAGCTCGTCGAGGAGCGCGATGATCCGATCCGCCTCTTCCGGCGCGATGCCGGCCAGGCGGAGGAAATCCTCGCGCTCGAGATCGATGATGTCGTTGAGCGTGCGATAACCGGCCTCGTTGAGAACCGCGACGGTCGCGGGATGCATCCCGGCGAGCTCGGTGAGCGGCACGTCGGCAGCCTCGTCTCCCTCGCGCTCGCCGGGGAGCGGCGCGAAGAGCTGCTCGCCGCCGCCCTTCTCGAGCCACTCGCGACTCGAGTAGAGATCGATCTTCCACCCCGTGAGCTCGGAGGCGAGGCGCACGTTCTGGCCGTTGCGGCCGATGGCGAGGGAGAGTTGATCCTCGTCGACGACCGCCTGGATCGTCTTGCTGACGCCGTCGCTGAACACGCGCGCGACCTTGGCCGGCGCGAGCGCGAGCTTGGCGAACCGCTCCGGGTCGGAGGACCAGGGGACGATGTCGATCCGCTCGCCTCCGAGCTCGTTCACGACCGTCTGGACCCGCGAGCCCTTGAGGCCGACGCACGCGCCGACCGGATCGATGCTGTCGTCGCGGGAGAAGACGGCGATCTTCGTGCGGCTGCCGACCTCGCGCGCGGTCGCCCGGATCTCGACGATGTTCTGCTGGATCTCGGGGACCTCCAGCCGGAAGAGCGCCTTGACGAAGAGGCCGTCGGCGCGGCTGAGGATCAGCCGCGGACCCTTCGGCGTCTCCTCGACGCGCTTGAGGACGGCGCGGATCGGCTCACCCTGATGGAAGTGCTCGCGGTGGTTCTGCTCGCGGTAGGGGATGATCGCCTCCGCCTCGCGGAACTTGTTGAGCATGACGACGAGCTTCCCCCGCTCGATCTGCTGGATCTCGCCGGAGAGCAGATCGCCGACGCGCGAGGCGAATTCGTCGCGGATCTTGGTGCGCTCGCCCTCGCGGACGCGCTGGATGATGCGCTGCTTGGCGGCCTGGATGGCGGCGCGGCCGAACACGGTGAAGTCGAGCGGCTCCTCCATGACGTCGCCCGGCTCGAAGCCTTCGTCGAAGATGCGCGCTTCCTCGAGCGAGATCTCGCGCGCGGCATCCTCGACGTTCTCCACGACCGTCTTGAGGAGCACGATGCGGATCTCGCCCTTGGAGTCGTCGATCTCGACTTCGGCCTGCACGGTCGGACCGTACTTCTTCGCCAGCGCGGCCATGAAGCCGTCCTGCAGCAGCCCGTAGAGCTCCGTACGATCGAGCTGCTTCGAGTTGGAGAGCTCGCGGAACGCGGCCAACATCTCTGCGGAACTGACCATCCAAGACCTCGCTGAAGTGGACCCGCTCCGGGTCCGTGACTCGTCGACCTCGTTAGAAGCGAAACGCCAGCCGCGCCTCCTTGACGGCGGCGAGCGGAATCCGCTTCGCCTCTCCGCGCTCGGGGCGAAGCGTCACCGACGTCCCGCCGTCCTCCTCGTTCACGTCCACGATCTCGGCCTCGAAGCGGCCACCCGCTTCGGGGGCGAGCACGTTCGCCCATCGTCCAACGAACCGCCGCCATTCGGCGGGCGTGCGCAACGGCCGCTCGCCCGGCGACGACACCTGCAACACGTACCGCTCGGCCACGAGCGAGCCCGAATCGAGGCGCGACTCGAGCGCGCGAGATGCGCGCGCGCAGTCGTCGACGGTGACCTTGCCGCCGTCGCGCCGATCGATCCGGACCTCGAGCACCGGGCGGGATCTCGTGCCCCCCGTCCGAAGCTCGACGAGATCGTAGCCAACCTCGTCAAGACCTTGAACGACAACGCGTTCCAGCTCGTCGTTCATGTCGTCTCTAGGAAACGTCGGAGAATAAAAAAATGTGGGGAGCATCCCCCACATTTCGCGGACGACCCGAAGTTCGACCGCAGCATTCAAACTAAAGGGCGCGTGGGACAGGGTCAAGCTGAACGCGGCGCACCTGCCGCGCGCGGCGAACGGATGCGCGCGCGGCGGCGCGCGCGCATCAGCGATCGAGCAGCAGCACGCCGAGCTGACGGCCGGCGTCACCGGCGCGATGCGAGTAGAAGCGATCGTTGTCGCAGCGCGTGCATCGATCGCTGATCGACACTCGCCGCACGCCCTCGGCCTCCGCGTGGCCGGCGATGATCGCGCGCAAGTCGACGCATCGCGGGCCGTCGGCGGGCCGCCCGGTGAGGCGCGCGGCGACGTCGGCGCTCACCTCGTAGCAGCGGCCGCAGATCGCGGGACCGCAATGCAGCACCAGCTCCGACGGCTCGAAGCCGAGCTCGGCGAGCCGCCCGATCGCGGCGCTGGTGATGCGCGCCTCGGTGCCGCGCCACCCGGAATGGAGGATCGCCGCGGCGCCGGCGGGATGCGCGATGAAGACCGGAACGCAGTCGGCCACCGTCACGGCCATCGCCGTCCCCTTCACGGTGGTGAGGTGGCCGTCGGCCTCGTCGGCGCGCAGCCACCCTGCCCAGCCGTCGCCGTGCTCGACGATTCGGCGTCCGTGCACCTGCGTCGCGCTGGCGAGCCGTGTCCGCGTCCCGCCGAGCCGCGCGCGCAGCGCCGACCAGCGCGCGGACACGTCGCGCGCCGGCTCGTCGGACTGCATGCCGAAGCTCCCCGCGGCACGGCCGGTGGTGAACGCCGTGACGCCGAGTGCGCGGAAGGGCTCGACGAGCTCGGCGCCGGCGAGGAGATCCGCGGCGAGCGAGCCGGCGTTCACTTCGTGCGCCGGTCCTCCACGCGCTCGACCTTGGCGCCGAGCGCACGGAGCCGCTCGTCGATCCGCTCGTAGCCGCGCTCGATCTGACCGACGTTGTCGATGATGCTCTCGCCGTCGGCGCAGAGCGCCGCGATGAGCATGGCCATCCCCGCGCGGATGTCGGGGGACTCGACCTGCGCGCCGCGGAGGCGGCTCGGACCGACGACGACGGCGCGGTGCGGGTCGCAGAGCACGATGCGCGCGCCCATCCCGATCAGCTTGTCGACGAAGAAGAGCCGCGACTCGAACATCTTTTCGTGGATCACGATCACGCCGTCGCACTGCGTGGCGGTGACGAGCGCGATGGACATCGTGTCGGCGGGGAACGCGGGCCACGGCTGGTCCTCGAGCTTCGGCACGGCGCCGCCGAGATCGCTGCGGATGACCATCTCCTGCGCTACGGGAACGACGAGGTCCTCACCGTCGACACGACAGACGACGCCGAGCCGCTCGAATCCCATCAGCGTGGAGCGGAGGTGCTCGACACCGGCGCGCTCGATCGTGAGCTCGGAGCGCGTGACCGCGGCGAGGCCGATGAACGAGCCGACCTCGATGTGGTCGGGCCCGACGGCGTAGGTGCAGCCGTGCAGCGGACGGCCGCCGTGGATGGTGACGGTGTTCGTGCCGATGCCCTCGATGCTCGCGCCCATGGCGACGAGGAAGCGTGCGAGGTCCTGCACGTGGGGCTCGCTCGCCGCGTTGCGCAGCACGGTCGTGCCCTCGGCAGCGACGGCGGCGGCGAGCGCGTTCTCGGTGGCCGTGACGCTCGGCTCGTCGAGGAAGACGTCGGCGCCCCGGAGCTTCTTCGCGCGGAGGACGAAGGCGTCGTCGAAGCTGAAGGTGGCGCCGAGCTGCTGGAGCGCGAGGAAGTGCGTGTCGACGCGACGCCGGCCGATGACATCGCCGCCGGGCGGCGGGAGCTGGAGCTCGCCGCACCGCGCGAGCAGCGGTCCGGCGAGGAGGATCGAGGCGCGGATCTTCCGGCAGAGCGCCGGATCGAGATCGGTGGCGCTGAGGGACTTCGCGTGGATGGTGAGCGAGTTGCGCGCGGTCCATTCGGCGTGCGCGCCGATGGACTGCACGAGCTGGACGAGCGTCTCGACGTCGCGAATGCGCGGGACGTTCTCCAGATGAACCGGCTCGTCGCAGAGCAGCGAGGCGGCGACGATGGGCAGCGCGGCGTTCTTGTTGCCGGAGGGCCGGATGCGGCCGCTGAGTGTGTGGCCGCCCTGGACGACGAACTGCTGTGCGCTCATGGAAGTGGTGCGATGGTCGGACGCGCCGGACGATCCGGAACCGGGAAACATCCCCGAGGGGCGCGAGTGCGTCAAGCGCACACTGCGATGTGCGCGCACAGGTGGCGCGCCGAGCGTCGGCGCGAGACGCGCTTGACACGCGAGCGAGCGGACGGGTACGATGGCCGAGCGTTCTCTGGCGTGGCCCTGCCCTTGCACATCGCCGGGGCGGCCGGCGCGGCCGGTACCGGCCACGCCTCTCATCTTGCCCAGGTACCCGATGACGGTCTCGTTGGCGCGCGCCGGCACGTGGCTGCTCGTGCAGGCGGCGCAGTTCCCCGACACCGTATTGATGCGGCAGGTCGGGCAGGAGCGTGGCTGGTTCGAGAAGATCACGGCGGTGGCGAGCGGGCTGATGACGCTCGCGCTGCTCGTGCTCGCGGTGGCGCTCGTGCCGGCTGCCTGGAACTTCCGGAAGAGCTACGCCAAGGTCAGCAATCTGCTCGACCGCGTGTACGGCGACATCAATCCGCTGATGCGGCACGCGAGCGCGATCGCGGACAACGTGAACTACATCACGACGTCGGTACGCACCGACGTGCAGCAGGTGAACGCGACGATCGCCGCGGCCAACCAGCGGCTGCAGCAGGCGGTGGCGCTGACGGAGCAGCGGCTGGGAGAGTTCAACGCGCTGCTCGAGGTGGTGCAGCAGGAGGCGGAGACGATGTTCATCGCGACGGCGTCGACGGTGCGCGGGGTGCGTACCGGCGCGGCGGCGCTTCACACCGAGGACGAGGACGCGCTGGGCGCGGCCGGTCCAACGACGGAGGAAGAGGAGGATGGCTACGACGATGCCGAGCAGCCCGAGCCGGGGGCCACGCGTCCGCGAGTCCGACCGCGCCGCCGAGACTGGACGTGACGCGCAGTACGACCTGCTCACGGCGGCGCTCATCGGCGCCGCGATCGGCGCGACGGCGACACTGCTCCTGCGGCGGGGCCCGTCGGGACACCGGCCCGTCACGCCGATGGTCCGCGGGGCCAAGTGGGCGGGACGCGGCGCCGCGCGGGCGAGCGTGGCCGGCGCGCGCTGGGCGCGTGATCGCGGCGGCGAGCTGGTGGATCGCATCCCGGCCGATCGCATCGAGCGCGAACTGCGCGACACGGTCGGCGAGGCGCGCGAGCGCATCGACGGATTCGTGCGGCACGAGCTCCGCGACCTGCGCAAGTCGCTCAGGCGGCAGCGGAAGCGGCTCGGGATCTGACGAGCGCGGGCGCGGCGGGCGCGCGGCACGCCGCGCGCTCGGGCTGCTCGCCGGCGCCCTCGTCCTGCTGGTCCTGCTGCCGCACGCGGCGTACGCCTGGACGCCGGGGACGCACGTCTATCTCGGCGAGGCGGTGCTGCGCTCGCTCGCGCAGCTCCCCGGCACCGTCGCCGAGCTGCTGCACGCGTTCCCGTACGATTTCCTGTACGGCTCGATCGCGGCCGACACGAGCATGGCGAAGAAGTACGTCCCCACGGGACGCCACTGCCATTCGTGGACGGTGGGCCTCGAGATCCACGACTCGGCGAAGGACGAGCGCCTGCGCGCCTTCGGGCTCGGCTACCTGGCGCACCTCGCCGCGGACGCGATCGCGCACAACCACTTCGTGCCGAAGCAGCTCGCGGTCACGGCGAGCACGTCGTCGCTCGGACACAGCTACTGGGAGAGCCGGTTCGAGATGCATCTCGGCCCCTCGTCGGCACGCCAGGCGCGCGACCTGATCCTGCTCGATCACACGCGGGCCGACGCGCTGCTCGACCGGATCCTCAGCCCGACGATCTTCAGCACGCAGACGAACCGGCGGATCTTCCGCGGGATGGTGCACGCGGCGGACAACGAGAGCTGGCAGCGGATCTTCTCGCTGATGACGGAGAACAGCCGCTGGGACCTGAGCGACGCCGACGTGAGCCGCTACCTCGACCACTCGTACGACGCGATCATCGATTTCCTCAATCGCTTCGACCATTCGCGGCCCTACACGCAGGACCCGTCGGGGGACGACGCGCTGCGTCGCGCGAAGCAGGTGCGGCGCGAGGCGCTCCGGACGGGCGGAGCGGAGCTGGTGCGCGACGAGGCCGAGCGCCAGTTCGGTCTTCCCGCCGCGACGCTCGGCTACGCGCGCGTCCTCGACGCGCCGCTCTACGATCCGAGCCGCGCCGAGAGCAACTGAGTGAGCTTGCGCGGGTCGGCGCGGCCTTTCGACTTCTTCATCACCGCGCCGATCAACACGCCCTGCAGCTTCTTCTCGCCGTTGCGGAGACGCTCGGCCTCGTCCGGGTGCTCGGCGATCACCTCGTCGAGCCAGGCGGCGAGCTGCGCGTCGTCGTCGACCTTGACGAGGCCCTCGCGTTCGGCGATCTGCGCCGGCGGATCGCCGGTGGCGACCATGCGCGAGAAGATCTGCTTCGCCGCGGTGTGGCTGACGACGCCGTCGCGCACGAGGCCGAGCAGCGCGGCGAGATCGGCGGGGCGGACGCGGAAGCGTGCGATGTCCTGCCCCGAGCTCTTGAGCGTGGCGAGCACCTCGCCCATGACCCAGTTCGCCGCGGCCTTCGGCTCGCCGTGGGCGCGCGCCACCGACTCGTAATAGTCGGCGACGTGCGCGTCGGCGGTCAGGACCTCGACGTCGTACTCGCCGAGATGGTATTCCGACGCGAAGCGGGCGCGCCGCGCGGCCGGCAGCTCGGGGAGGTCGTGGCGAGCCTGCTCGATCCAGTCGGCGGCGAGGATGAGCGGCGGCAGATCGGGCTCGGGGAAGTAGCGATAGTCGTGGCTTCCCTCCTTCGACCGCGCGGGGCGCACTTCGCCCGCATTCCCGTCCCAGAGCATCGTCTGCTGCTCGATCGTGCCGCCCGCCTCGAGCACGGCGACCTGGCGCGCGAACTCCACCTCGAGCGCGCGTTCGACGCCGGAGAAGGAGTTCATGTTCTTGACCTCGGTCTTGGTGCCGAGCGCCGACTCGCCGCGCCGCCGCGCGCTGACGTTGGCGTCGACGCGGAGACTCCCCTCCTCCATGTTGACGTCGCTGACGTCGATGTACTCGAGGATCTGCTTGAGCACGCGCAGGTACGCGCCCGCCTGCTCGGCCGAGCGCATGTCCGGTTCGCTCACGATCTCGATGAGCGGCACCCCGGAACGATTGAGATCGATCGCCGTGGCGCCGGGGAAGCGATCGTGGACCGACTTGCCGGCGTCCTCCTCCATGTGCACGCGCGTCACGCCGATGCGGATCGGATCGCCCTCGGCGCGCCGGCCGATCTCGACCCAGCCGCCGAGCGCGAGGGGCTTGTCGAACTGCGAGATCTGGTAGCCCTTGGGCAGATCGGGATAGAAGTAATTCTTCCGCGCGAACACGGAGACGGGCTGTACGGCGCACTGGAGCGCGAGGGCGGCGCGCGTCGCGAGCGCGACCGCGTGCTCGTTGAGCACCGGGAGCGCACCGGGAAGCGCGAGGCACACCGGGCACGTGTTCGCGTTCGGCGGCGCGCCGTACTCGGCGGAGCACGGGCAGAAGGCCTTCGTGCGCGTCTTGAGCTGCACGTGCACCTCGAGGCCGACGACCATCTCCCAGCGATCGCGCGCGGCGGTCGCGGCGGCGGTCATGCGTGGGCCTCCCCGCCGAGGGCGCGCTCGAGCGCGTACGCGGCGGCGAACATGCGTGGCTCGTCGAAGTGCGAGGCGAGAAACTGGCCGCCGACGGGGAGCCCGCCGACGCGCCCGATGGGCAGCGACATGGCCGGCACGCCGGCGAGATTCGCCGTCGCGGTGAAGATGTCGCTCAGATACATCTCGTACGGATCGGAGATCGCGCCGATCGGGAAGGCGGTGGACGGCGCGGTCGGCGTGAAGAGCACGTGGACGCCCGAGTCGAAGACCCGCCGGAAATCGCCGGCGATGAGCGTGCGCGCCTGCTGCGCCTTGCGGTAGTAGGCATCGTAGTAGCCCGCGCTGAGCACGTACGTGCCGAGCAGGATGCGTCGGGTGACTTCCGGACCGAAGCCGCCCGAGCGCGTCGCGTCGTACATGCCGCGCAATCCGTCGCCGGTGAGCCGGAGCCCGTAGCGCACGCCGTCGAAGCGCGCGAGGTTCGACGACGCCTCCGCCGGCGCGACGATGTAGTAGACCGGGATGGCGAGACTGGTATGCGGGAGCGAGACCTCCTTCACCGTCGCACCGAGCGAGCGCAGACGATCGATCGCGGCGTCGCAGCGGGCGCGAATCGCGGGATCGAGCGACGCCGGGAAGTACTCCGTCGGCAATCCGACCACGAGCCCCTTCACATCGGCGCCGGCGGCCGCGGTGTAGTCGGGCACGGGGATCTGCGCCGACGTGGAGTCGCGCGGGTCATGGCCGGCGACGACGCCGAGCCCGCGCGCCGCGTCGTCGACGGTTCGGCCGAACACGCCCACCTGATCGAGCGAGGACGCGAAGGCGACGAGGCCGTAGCGACTCACGCGGCCGTAGGTGGGCTTCACGCCGACGATGCCGCAGAATGCCGCGGGCTGGCGCACGGAGCCGCCGGTCTCCGAGCCCAGCGCGAGGGGGACGATCCCCGCGGCGACGGCCGCGGCGGAGCCACCCGACGATCCGCCGGGGACCCGGTCGGGGGCGACGGGATTTCGCGTCGGACCGTACGCGCTGTGCTCCGTCGAGGAGCCCATCGCGAACTCGTCCATGTTGGTCTTGCCGACGATCACGGCGCCCGCATCGCGCAGCCGTCTGGCGACGGTCGCCTCGTACGGGCTGACGTAGCCCTCGAGGATGCGCGAGCCGCACGTCGTCGGCAGCGCGAGCGTGGCGATGTTGTCCTTGACGGCGACGGGCACGCCGAGGAGCGGTCCCGGGGTCGTGTCGGCGAGGCGGTCGGCGAGTGCCTCCGCCTGCGCGCGGGCGTCGGCGTCGTCGCGCCAGACGAAGACGTTGAGGCGGTCGGCACCCGTGTCGACCTCGCGCGCGCGGCGGATCGCGGCGGAGAGGGTCTCGGCGGCGGTCGCGCGCCCGGCGGCGACGTCGGCGCGCAGGTCGGCGCAGGAGGGCGCGGTCACGACTCCTCCGACGATTCGTGCGTCGACAGGCGCGGGACGAGGAAGAAGCCGTCGCGCACGCTCGGCGCGACGGCGTCGATGGAGCGCGCGAGCGGAATGGGCGGGCCGGCGTCCTTGCGCACCGGCAGCCCTTCGGCACCGACGCCGATCGCCTCGGCCACGCCGGCCGTGTCGACCTTCGCCAGCTCGTCCATGTGCTCGAGGATCGTGTTGAGCTCCGCGACGAGCGCGGCGGCGCGGTCCTCGGTGAGGCCGAGTCGCGCGAGCGTCGCGATGTGCCGGACGTCGTCGATCGTGACGGCCACTATTCGATGTCCCGTTCGAGGTTGGCCTGCGCGACGACGAGCGTCTTGCGGCCGATCGTCTCGTCGTCGAAGTCGATCTTCGCCTTGAGGTCGCGTCCCGCGCCCGCGAGCTCGGCGATCACCCCCGACCCGAACTTGCGGTGGCGCACGCGCGCGCCGACGGCGATGACGGCGGCGTCCTGCGACACGTCGGCGTCGTCGACGCCGGCGGGTCGCGTGACGGGCGTGCCGGGGCGCCGGAGCGCCGCGCTCGGCGGGAAGGCGCGCTCGTCGTCGACCACGGCGGAGCGCAGCCCCGACGCCGGTTCGCGCCGGCGCGAGTTGCCCCACTGGCTGCCGCCGCCCAGCGAGTGCATGAACGAGCGGCCGGAGCTCCGCACCTTGATCGTCATCCGCTGCTCGAGCATGTCCTCGGGGATCGCGGCGAGGAAGCTCGACGCCTTCGACGGCATGAATTCGCCATTGCGCCGGCGCTCCTCGGCGTGGGAGAGGAAGAGCTTCCGCTCGGCGCGCGTGATGCCGACGTAGAAGAGCCGTCGTTCCTCTTCGAGCAGCGGCGGATCGTCGTATGCCTTCGCGAGCGGGAAGAGGCCGTCCTCGAGACCGCTGATGAACACCAGCGGGAACTCGAGCCCCTTGGCGTTGTGCAGGGTCATGAGCGTGACGGCGTCGGCGTCGGGGCCGAGCTTGTCGAGCTCGGAGACGAGCATCGCGCGCTGGAGGAAGTGGTCGAGGGGGGTGAGGCCGACCTCGCCCTCGTCGTCGGCGACCGTTTCGGCCGCGCCGCCGATCAGCTCGCGCACGTTGTCGAGGCGGTCGGCGGACTCGGGGCCTTCGGCGCGCAGGTACTCGTCGTAGCGGATGGCCTCGACGATGTCGCGGAGCAGCTCGTCGACGGTTGCGTCGCGCGCCTCCTCGCGGAAGCGGGCGACGAGCGCGGCGAAGTCGCCGAGCGCGGTGCGCGCCGCCGGGCGGAGCGACTCGAGCAGATCGGGGCGCACCGCGGCGGCGAGCATCGGCACGCCCGCACCGCGCGCAGCGGTGGAGAGCTGCTCGATCGTCGCCTCACCGAGCCCGCGGCGCGGGACGGCGATCGCGCGGCGGAAGGCCTCGTCGTCCGCGGGGTTCGCGACGAGCTTGAGGTACGCCATGAGGTCGCGAATCTCGCGCCGGTCGTAGAATCGCACCGCCCCGACGATGCGGTACGGGATCGCGCGGCGACGGAGCGCATCCTCGAGCGCGCGGCTCTGTGCGTTGGTGCGGTAGAGGATCGCGACGTCGCGAAGCGAGAGCGACGAGGATTGCGCGCGCCGCGCGGAGAGCTCCTCGACGATGAAGTCGGCTTCGTCGCGCTCGTCGAGGCAGCGCACCGCGGTGACGCGCTCGCCGCTCCGGTGCGTGGCGCGCAGCGTCTTCCCCATCCGGCCCTTGTTGGCGCTGATGACGACGTTCGCGAGGTCGAGCACCTCGGGGGTGCTGCGATAGTTCTCCTCGAGCCGCACGACGTGCGCGTCGGGGAAGTCTTTCGTGAAGTCGAGGATGTTGCGGATGTCGGCACCACGCCAGCCGTAGATCGACTGGTCGTCGTCGCCCACGACGCAGACGTTGCCGTGGCCGCCGGCGAGGAGCCGCACGAACTCGTACTGCGCGCGGTTGGTGTCCTGATACTCGTCGACGAGGAGGTACTGGAACTTGCGGCGATACTTGTCGAGCTCCGGCCGATGCTCGGAGAGCATGCGCACGGGGAGCACGAGGAGGTCGTCGAAGTCGGCGGCGTTCGCGATGCGCAGCGCCTCGCCGAGGTCGCGGTACACGATGGCGACGGCGCGCGAGAAGGGATCCATCGCGAGGCGTGCGTACTCCTCCGGGCTCACGAGCGCGTTCTTCGCGTCGGAGATGGCCGCGTGGACGCCGCGCGGCGTGAACTGCTTCGTGTTCAGGCCGTTGCGCTCCATCACGCGCTTGACGACCGCCTGCGTGTCGTCCTGGTCGTAGATCGTGAACGCGGCGGTGCGACCGACGAGATGGGGCGCGCCGCGGAGCAGGCGCGCGCCGATCGCGTGGAAGGTGCCGACCCACATGCCGGCGGGCGTGCGGCCGAGGAGGCGCGCGATGCGCTCCTTCATCTCGCCGGCGGCCTTGTTGGTGAAGGTCACCGCGAGGATGCGGCTCGGGTCGACGCCGTGCTGGTCGATGAGCCGCGCGATGCGCGTGGTGAGCACGCGCGTCTTCCCCGAGCCCGCGCCGGCGAGCACGAGCAGCGGGCCGGCGACGTGCAGCACGGCGTCGCGCTGCGCCGGATTCAACCCGTCGAGCAGCGGATCGTCGGTCGCGATGTCCATCCGGGGAAGATAATCGCGAGCCGTGCCGCGGCCGGTCGGCGTGACGTGCTAGCCGATGCGATCGGCACCGACGTACGAGCGCAGCGCGTCGGGGACGGTGACGGTGCCGTCGGGCTGCTGGTAGTGCTCGAGGATGCAGGCGAGGGTGCGTGGCACGGCGAGGCCGGAGCCGTTCAACGTGTGCACGAACCGCGGCTTCTCGCCCTTCGCGGGGCGGAAGCGGATGTTGGAGCGGCGCGCCTGGAAGTCGGTGAAGGAGCTGCACGAGCTCACCTCGAGCCACGCGCCGACGCCGGGCGCCCACGCTTCGAGGTCGTAGGTCTTCGCGCTCGCGAAGCCGGTGTCGCCGGCCGCGAGCAGCTTGACGCGGTACGGGATGCCGAGCCGCTGGAGGATCGACTCGGCGTGGCCGAGCAGCGTCTCGAGCTCGGCGCCGGAGCGCTCGGGGGCGCAGTAGCGCACCAGCTCGACCTTGTCGAACTGGTGCATCCGCAGCAGGCCGCGCGTGTCCTTGCCCGCCGAGCCGGCCTCGCGGCGAAAGCACGGGGTGTAGGCGCAGAGCGCGATCGGCAGCGCGGCACCGTCGAGGATCTCGTCGCGATGGAGGTTGGTGACCGGCACCTCGGCCGTCGGGATGAGAAAGAGGTCGTCGCCGGCGATGCGGTAGGCGTCGTCCTCGAACTTGGGGAGCTGCCCCGTGCCCGTCATGCTGGCGCGGTTGACGAGCACGGGCGGCCAGATCTCCTCGTAGCCGTGCTCGCGCGTGTGCACGTCGAGGAAGAAGGAGAGCATCGAGCGGACGAGCCGCGCGCCGTCGCCGCGGAGCACGGCGAATCCGGAGCCGCTGATCTTCGCCGCGCGCTCGAGATCGAACAGGCCGTGCTCGGCGGCGATCTCCCAGTGGGGCCGAACGCCGTCGGAAGGACGGGGCTCGCCCCAGGTGCGCACGACGACGTTGTGCGACTCGTCGCCGCCGGGGACGTCGGGCGCGGTGACGTTCGGAATCTCGAGGAGGATGGCGGCGAGCTCGCCTTCGGCGTCGGCGAGCTCGCGCTCGAGGCGCGCGATCTCCTCGCCGAGTGCACGCGCGGCGGCGATCAGCTCATCGGCCGGTTCACCGGTGCGCTTTCGCTTCGCCACGTCCTGCGACGCCGCATTGCGCGCGGCCTTGCGCTCCTCGACCGCCTGAATGAGGAGGCGCCGCTCCCGCTCGAGCGCCTCGCAGCGATCGAGCTGCGGGCCGAGCGTTGCGAGCGCACCGCGCCGACGCATCGCCTCGCGCAGGTCGTCGAGCCCCTCGCGGACGAGCCGGAGGTCGTGCATCAGAACTTCGGAATCGAATCCGGGACGAGCGAGCGGAATCCGCAGTTCGGATCCGTCACCGTCCGAACGAAGAGGCGGCGGGTCGGCTGGTCGACGCTGTCGATGACGAACTTGCCGTACATCGCGACGCCGTTGAGCGAGAAGACGCAGACGTTCGAAAACAGGTTCACGAGCTGCACGGCGATCGGCGTGCCGGGCGCCACGGTGAGGATGCTCAGCGTGTCGTAGCCCGTCTTCGGCGCTTCGCGCAGCGCGTCGAAGGTGCCCGTCATCTGCTGGAGCCCGATGCGGGTGGCGCTGGCACCGAGCGGGCCGGCGATGGCGCGGATCGGGTAGACGACGACCTGGCCGTTCGGATCGAGGTCGAGCGCGACGTCGAAGTCGAGATCGGGATCGACGCGCCGCGGGCCGGCGAAGAAATTGATGGCGTTGACGGTGCCCGAGGGCGTCCCCGTGAGCGCGTAGAGCGAGAAGCTCAGGGGGAGATTGGGCGACGAGGCGATCGGCTTCGTCGGGTCGCCACAGGCGACGACGAGGGTCGCGAGGGCCACGACGACGACGCGCGTGACGCGTGACGGCAGCATGAGACGAGGCGCGTGCGAGACGGTGGAAGCGATCCGTAGGATAGGCCGCGACACTCGCAAACTCAACCCGATGTCCTCGCTTGACTTCACTCTCCTCGACCGTAAGCTTCCGCTCCACTTCTGGAGGAACGGGCATGCCGAGCATTCGGGACCTCGTCGCGGCGATCCGACAGCGCGAAGGGGTCGAGGCGGCGGTCATCCTGGGGCGGGATGGCCTGCTGATCGACAGTCAGAGCATCCCCGGGCTGGACGCCGAGGATCTCGCGGCGCGCATTCCGGCGATCATCGGGCCGGCCGACGAGCTCGGAGCCGCGGCGAGCCGCGGTCCGCTCACCACCGCGGTGCTCGAGCATCGTGACGGCCTGGCGGTGGTGTCGGTGCTGAGCACCGACGCCGTGCTGTTCGTCCTCGTCCGCCCCCAGGCCAACATCGGCCAGCTGCTCTTCGAGCTGCGGCGCAATCGCGAACACATCGCGGCCCTCGTCTGACCGTGACAGAGATTCCCCTGACGCACGCGCTCGTCGCCGACGACGAGCCGCACATCGGCCGCATCATCAAGATGAAGCTCGAGCAGGGCCCGTTCCGGGTCACGCTCGTGTACGACGGTCGTGAGGCGCTCGAGGTGCTGCGGCGCGAGGAGGACATCCGCCTCGTGCTCCTCGACCTCATGATGCCCTACCTCAGTGGTCTGGACGTCCTGGCGGAGATGAAGCGCGACGAGCGGCTCAAGCACCTGCCGGCGATCGTGCTCACCGCGGCGGGCCAGGAGCAGCAGCACCGGCTCGCGCTGGAGCTCGGCGCGGCCGAGTTCATGACGAAGCCGTTCAGCCCGAAGCGGCTGTACGCGCGAGCCGCGGAGCTCGCGGGGATCGCGCTGGACGAATCGGCGGCCGAAAGCGCATGACGCGGTGGGCCGTGGTCCTGGCCGGTGGGGTGGGATCGCGCTTCTGGCCGATCAGCACGCCCGACCGGCCGAAGCAGCTGCTCCCGCTCGCGACGAGCGAGCCGATGCTCTCCGACACGCTGGCACGGCTCGCGCCGCTCGTGCCGATCGAGCGGACGCTCGTGTTGACCAACGCGGGGCTCGCGGCGGCGATCCGCGCGCTCGCGCCGCGCCTGCCGCGCGAGAACGTGATCGCCGAGCCGCGGCCGGCGGGCACCGCCGCGGCGCTCGCGTGGGCGGCGCACGAGATCGCGCGGCGCGGCGCGCGCGACGACGTGATGCTCAGCGTGCACGCGGACTGGGCGATCGGCGATGCCGACGGCTTCCGCGCCGCGCTGGCGACCGCGGCGCAGGTGGCGGAAACGGAGCACGCGCTGGTGACGGTGGGCGTCGTGCCGGTGCGCCCCGATCCCGGATTCGGCTACATCCAGCCGGGCGACGCGGTGGGCGCGCATGCGCGGCGCGTCGCGCGGTTCGTCGAGAAGCCCGACCGCGCGCGCGCCGAGTCGATGGTGCGCGACGGCTATCTGTGGAACTCGGGGATCTTCGTCTGGCGGGCGGGCGACTTCCTCGACGAGCTGGCGGCGCTGACGCCGGAGATCGCGCCGCACCTCGCGGCGCACGGCGACGACCTCGCCGCCTTCTTCGGCGCGATCGCGTCGCCGATCGCGGTGGACGTGGGCGTGATGGAGCGGAGCGGGCGCGTGATGGTGCTCGCCGGGGACTTCGGGTGGGACGACGTGGGCACGTGGGCGGCGCTGCGGCGCGTCCGGGCGCGCGACGCGGCCGGGAACGCGACGAGCGGGACGGCGCACGTGCTCGACGCCGCGAACAACGTGGTGCACGCGGACGGCACGGCGGTCGTGCTGTACGGCGTGCGCGATCTGGTCGTCGTCGCGCGCGAGGGGCTCACGCTCGTGACGACGCTCGACCGGTCGGCCGACCTGAAGCAGCTCATCGAGTCGCTGCCACCGGCGATCCGCGACCTCGCGTGACGGCCCTCTACCTCTACGACGACGAGCGGGCGCGCGGGTTCGAGCCGTTCGCGCTCACGCGGCCGGCGAGCGAGCTGCGCGCCGGCGCGCTGCTCGTGCGCGAGCGCTGGGAGCGCGCGCTCGCGACGCGCGCGACGGGCGCGCTCGCGCCGGCGCGGCTCGTGGGGTTCGCCGAGCGCGGGACGCCGCCCGTCGTCGCCGACGGGATGCTTCCCGCCGGCGCGTGGGTGGCGAACTCGCGGTTCGCACCGCTGCTCGCGCCGGCAGGCGCGGGCGACGTCCTGACCGCGGCGGGACGCGTCGCGGCGCTGCGGCTCCCGCGCGCGATGGAGGCGGCGGCGCTCGACGGCGCGGCGACGCTCGATTCGCTCGTCGCGCCGGCGCAGCGTTCGGCGACGATCGGCGGCTGGTGGATGGACGAGCTGTGGGACTTCCTGCGCGAGCTCGTCCCGATGCTGCAGGAGGACCTCCCTGTCCTCGGCGCCGGGATGCAGACCACGCTGCCCGACGGATCGCTGCGCACGGGCACGTACCACGTGTTCGCCGAGCCGGGCGCCGTGGTCGAGCCGGGCGTGTGCTTCGAGTGCTCGAACGGCCCGATCCTCGTGCGCGCGACCGCGCGCGTGCAGGCGTTCACGCGCCTCGTCGGCCCGCTCTACGTCGGCGAGGGGAGCATCGTCACGACGGACCGGATCGAAGGCTCGGCGATCGGCGATACGTGCAAGGTGCACGGCGAGGTGAACAACGCCATCTTCCTCGGGCACGCGAACAAGGGGCACGACGGGTTCGTCGGGCACTCGATCGTCGGTCGATGGGTGAACCTCGGCGCGGGGACGATCACGAGCAATCTCAAGAACACCTACGGGCCGGTGCACCTCTGGACGCCGGCCGGGCTGCGCGACACCGGCATGCAGTTTCTCGGCACGATGTTCGGCGATCACGCGAAGACCGGGATCGGGCTGCGGCTCTCGACCGGGAGCGTGATCGGCGCAGGGGCGAACGTGTACGGCAGCGAGATCCCGGAGAAGGTCGTGGCGCCGTTCAGCTGGGGCGAGGCGGGATCGTACCGCGACTTCCGCGTCGACAAGTTCCTCGAGATGGCGGAGCGGATGATGGCGCGGCGCGACGTCGTGCTGGAGGACGGCGTGCGCGAGCAGCTGCGGCGGGCGCACGCGGAGAAGTGGACGGTGACGCCATGAGGGTGTGGGTGCTCGGAAGCGGAAGCGGCGGCAACGCGGTCCTCGTGGAGGCGGGCGAGAGCCGGGTGCTGGTCGATGCGGGCTTCGGCACGCGAACGCTCGCCGGCCGGCTGCGGTCGATCGGCGTCGCGCCGGCGTCGATCGAGGCGTGCATCGTGACGCACGAGCACACCGACCACGTGAAGGGCGCGGCCGCGGGCGCGAAGCGCTGGGGATGGACGGTCTACGCGAGCGCGGGAACCGTCGACGCGTGGCCGGAGCTCGCCGACGCGGGATGCGTATCGCTGCCGGCGGGGGGCGGCGTGACGCTCTCGCGGCTGCAGGTGACGACGCACGCGACGCCGCACGATGCCGCGAGCCCGATCGGCGTGCGGCTCACGGCGCTGCGCACCGGCGCGACGGCGGTGGTGTGCACGGACATCGGCCACGTGAGCGCGCACGTGCGCGCGCTGTGCGCGGAGGCCGACATCCTCGTGCTCGAGTCGAACCACGACGAGGGGATGCTGCGCGCCGGGCCCTACCCGCCGTCGGTGCGCGCGCGGATCGCGTCGCGCACGGGGCATCTGTCGAACCGCGACTGCGCGGCGCTCGCCCGCGACGTGACGCACGCCAACCTCGCGCACGTCGTGCTCGCCCACTTGAGCGAGAACTGCAACGACCACGGCCTCGCGCACACGACCGCGGCGGACTCGCTGCGGCGCACGCGGTTCCGCGGCCGGCTGAGCGTGGCGATGCAGGACGCCGTCGTCGGGCCCTTCCTTCCGCGCGCGTCGCGCGTCGTCGGCGAGACGCAGTACGCGCTGGCGCTGTAGCCGGACGCGCGAACGGGGGCCCGGAGGCCCCCGTTCGGTCGCTCGTCGGCGCGATCGGGATCAGTACATCCCGCCCATGCCGCCGCCGCCACCAGGCGCCGGATGCGCTTCCTTCTCCTTCTTCTCGACGATGATCGCTTCCGTCGTGAGGAGGAGCGAGGCGATCGACGCGGCGTTCTGCAGCGCCGTGCGCGTCACCTTCGTCGGATCGATCACGCCCGCCTGGACGAGATCCTCGTACGTGTCCGTGAGGGCGTTGTAGCCGAACTTGTCGTCCTTGCTCGAGCGCACCTTCTCGAGCACGATCGAGCCTTCGCCGCCGGCGTTCTGCACGATCATGCGGAGCGGCTCCTCGATGGCGCGACGGATGATGTCGACGCCGATCTGCTCGTCGGTGTCGTCGAGCTTCGTCGCCTTGAGCGCCTTCTGCGCGCGGATGAGCGCGACGCCGCCGCCCGGGACGATCCCCTCCTCGACGGCCGCGCGCGTGGCGTGCAGCGCGTCCTCGACGCGGGCCTTCTTCTCCTTCATCTCGGCCTCGGTGGCCGCGCCGACGTTGATCACGGCGACGCCGCCCGCGAGCTTCGCGAGCCGCTCCTGGAGCTTCTCCTTGTCGTAGTCGGACGTGGAGGAGTCGATCGCGGCGCGGATCTCCTTGATGCGGCCCTGGATCTTCGCGTCCTCACCGGCGCCGTCGATGAGCGTGGTGTTGTCCTTGTCGACGACGACGCGCTTGGCGCGGCCGAGGTCGGAGAGCACGGCGTTCTCCAGCTTGAACCCGACTTCCTCGCTGATGACCTGGCCGTTCGTCAGGACGGCGATGTCGCCGAGCATCGCCTTGCGGCGATCACCGAAGCCGGGCGCCTTGACGGCGGCGACGCGGAGCGTGCCCTTCAGCTTGTTGACGACGAGCGTGGCGAGCGCTTCGCCCTCGACGTCCTCGGCGATGATGAGCAACTGCTTGCCCTGCTGCGCGACCTTCTCGAGGACCGGGAGCAGGTCCTTCATGGACGACACTTTCTTGTCGTGGATGAGGATGTAGGGGTCGTCGAGGACCGCCTCCATCTTCTCCGGATCGGTGACGAAGTAGGGCGAGACGTAGCCGCGGTCGAACTGCATGCCCTCGACCGTCTCGAGCGTCGTCTCGAGGCCACGGGCCTCCTCGACGGTGATCACGCCGTCCTTGCCGACCTTCTCCATCGCCTCGGAGATCAGGTTGCCGATCTCGGCGTCGTTGTTGGCCGAGATGGTGCCGACCTGCGCGATCTCCTTCTTGCCGGTGGTCGGGACGCTGATGCGCTTGAGCTCCTCGATCACGACGCCGACGGCCTTGTCGATGCCGCGCTTGATCGCCATCGGGTTGGCGCCCGCGGTGACGTTCTTGAGGCCCTCGCGGAAGATCGCCTGGGCGAGCACGGTCGCGGTGGTGGTGCCGTCGCCGGCATTGTCGGAGGTCTTGGTGGCGACCTCCTTCACCATCTGGGCGCCCATGTTCTCGAGCGGATCGTTCAGCTCGATCTCCTTGGCGACGGTGACGCCGTCCTTGGTGACGGTGGGGGCGCCGAACTTCTTGTCGATGACGACGTTCCGGCCCTTGGGGCCGAGGGTGACCTTCACCGCCTCGGCGAGCTGGTCGACGCCGCGCTTGAGGGCCGCGCGCGCGTCGGTGTTGAAGTGGAGCTCCTTGCTAGCCATGGGAAATCCTCTCTCTATGCGTGGCAGTGATCAGGCGACGACCGCGAGCACGTCGCTCTCGCGGAGGATCAGGAACTGCTCGTTGTCGAGCGTGATCTCGGTGCCGCTGTACTTCCCGTACAGCACCTTGTCGCCGACCTTGACCGACATGGGGACCAGCTTGCCGTCCTCGTACTTGCCCGGGCCGACGGCGACGATCTCTCCCTGCTGCGGCTTCTCCTTCGCGGTGTCGGGGATGTACAACCCGCCCCGCATCTGCTCGGACTCCTCGGTCGCCTTGACGACGACGCGATCCGCCAGCGGCGAGAGCTTCACGCTCGCCGCGCTCTTGGTGGCCATAGGTGGTGCGCCTCCATGGTCGATGAAACGGTGGACATGCCTGGTACGGAAAGTCTAGCACTCAAGTCGTTGGAGTGCTAACAGGCATGATCTTACTGCGGGACCGTGAGACGTGCAAGAGGGATGCGCGATCCCGCCGATCGGCGCGGTAAAACGTTTCGTGACAATCGTTTCCGCAGAGCCGGCTTGCCCGGACGGCGGCCTCCGTCGCGGCGTCAGCCCGCTCTCGCCAGCAGTCCGTACGCGAGCGAGAGGCCGTACAGGGTGAGATAGGGATCGACCTCGTCGAACGAGCGGCAGATCGGCGCGAAGAGCTCGGCCAGCCCGCCCGTCCCGACGACGAGCGGCTCCGCGCCGCCCGGCCACTCCGCCTTGATGCGGCGTACGATCCCGTCGATCGACTCCGCGGCGCCGAACATGACGCCGGCGCGGATGCACTCCTCCGTGCGCGTGCCGATCACGCGCACCGGCGCGACGAGCTCCGTGGCGGGGAGCTTGGAGGTGCGCCGGAACAGCGTCTCCGCCGAGCTGCGCACGCCGGGCGCGATGACGCCGCCGAGGAAGACGCCGTCGCGCGTGATGCAGTCGAAGGTCGTCGCGGTACCGAGGTCGACGACGATCGCATCGCGCTCGTAGCGCCGGCTCGCGGCGAGGGTGTTGATGATCCGGTCGGCCCCCACGGTGAGCGGCTCGTCGACGTGCAGCTTGATCGGGAGCGGCGAGCGCGCGTCGATCAGGACGACGTGCTCGGCGTCGAGCCAGACGCGGCACGCTTCGGCGAGCGGCGTCGTGACGGGGGGCACGACGGAGCCGATGGCGACCCCGGTCAGGTCCCGCAGCGCGACGTCCGCGCCGGCGAGCAGCCCGCGCAGGAGCACGCCGAATTCGTCGGCGGTGCGCGCGACGTCGGTCATGATGCGCCAGTGCGCGCGGAGCTCCTCGCCGTCGTGGAGTCCCAGCGTCGTCTCGGTGTTGCCGACGTCGATCGTCAGGAGCATGGCAATGGCTCGGCGAAGGTGAGCGATCCGGCGCGATGCGCGGCGAGCGTCCCGTCGGCGGCGCGGACGAGCAGCTCTCCCCCCGCCGAGATGCCCTCCACTCGGCCCGCGGAGGGGGTGACCGCGACGCGTCCCCGCGCGACGTCGCGCGCACGCCAGCGCGCGAGCTCGTCGCCGCCGAGCTGGCCGACACACGCGGCGGCACGGCGCAGCGCCGGCACGAGCCGCGCGAGCGCGCCGAGCCGAGTGGCGCCGGGCGCGAGACCGGCCGCCGACTCGATCGGCGGCGCGACGACGTTGAGCCCCACGCCGATGGCGACCCACTCGGGGGTCGCGCCGCGCCAGCGCGTCTCGATCAGCACGCCGGCGAGCTTGCGGCCGCCGACGTACAGATCGTTCGGCCACTTCAGGCCCACGGGGGCGCGGGCGAGGGGCTCGAGCGCCTCCGCCGCGAGGAGGCCGCAGCGGAGCGAGAGCACGTCGACGGCGTGCGCGTCCGACGGGCGCTCGACGAGGGTGAGCCAGAGCCCCGTGCCGGGCGGCGACGTCCAGCGTCGCCCATGCGTGCCCCGCCCCGCGCGCTGCTCGTCGGCGACGACGAGCGTCCCGCTCGGCGCCGTCGCGGCGATGGCGTGCGCGACGTCGAGCGTCGACGTCACCGACGCGAAGAGCTCGACGCGCGGCACGCCGAGCGACGCGGCGAGCAGCTCGGCGGACGCGCCGTCGAACGCCGGCGCGGCGGCGTCAGCGGACGAAGGCAAGGTAGAACACCACCGCGAGGACGATGCGATACCAGCCGAACGCGGAGAAATCGCGCTTCTTGATGTAGCCGAGGAAGGATTTGATGGCCGCGATCGCCGTGACGAAGCTGACGACGAACCCGATCGCGAGGATGCCGAAGTGGCCGGCGAGGGCGTCGCGCCCCTTCACGAGCTCGAGACCGCTCGCGGCGAGCATCGTGGGCACGGCGAGCATGAACGAGAACTCGACGATCGTGCGCTTGGAGACGCCGAGCAGCGACCCGCCGACGATCGTCGCGGCGGAGCGCGAGACGCCGGGGATCACGGCGATCGCCTGGAACAGGCCGATGAGGAACGCCTTCCGATAGGTGATCTCCTCGAAGTCGACGTCGCGGTCGTCGCGCTCCTGAAAGCGCTCGAAGACGATGAGCGCGACGCCGCCGACGAGCAGCGTGGTGAGCACGACGGCGACGTTGCCGAGCAGATAGCCCTTGATGACGCGGTACACCGTCAGTCCGATGACGCCGGTGGGGATGACCGCGACGACGAGCTTCTTGATCACCTCGAGATGGAAGAAGCGCGTCCAGTACAGTACGACGACGGAGAGGATGGCGCCGAGCTGGATGATGATCTCGAAGCTCTTGAGGAACTCGGTGTCGGCGATGCCGAGCGCCTCGCTCGCGAGGATGAGGTGCGCCGTCGAGGAGATGGGCAGGAACTCGGTGATCCCCTCGACGATGCCGAGGACGACCGCGTGGGCGGCATCGAGCGCGGGCTGCGCGAGTTGGGCGAGCAGAGCGGTCACGTTCGGGGAGCGAGGGGAGCCGGGCTCGGAGGAGCGGCGTCGGCACGGACGGTATCACGGAGCGCGTCCTCGTAGAAGGCCTCGTAGCGGCGCAGCACCTGATCGAGGGAGAAGCGCTTGCGCGCGTCGGCGGCGGCGAGGGTGCTCGTGGCGTGCCAGCGCTCATCGTCCGTCAGCAGGGCCACGGCTTCACGCGCCATCGCCTCGACGTCGCCGACCGGGCAGAGAGCGCCCGTCTCGCCGTCGCGGACGACTTCCGGGATCCCGCCGGCCCGCGACCCGACGACGGGCACGCCGGTGGCGAGCGCCTCGAGCGCGCTCAGGCCGAACGATTCGCTCTGCGACGGCAGGAGGAACAGGTCGGCGCTCGCGAGCAGCGGTGCCACCGCCTCGAGCTTGCCGAGGAAGAACACGCAGTCCTGGAGGCCGAGGCGGCGCGCCTCCTGCTCCGCGTCGATGCGGTCCGGGCCGTCGCCGACCATCACGAGCACGCTCGGGACCTCGCGTGCCACGCGCGCGTAGATGTCGACCACGTCGCGGATGCGCTTCACGGGGCGGAAGTTCGAGATGTGCATGAGGACCTTGCGCCCACCGGCCTGGTCGCGAAGGGTGGGCTCGTACCGCGACCGATCGTAGACGGTCGGATCGATGAAGTTCGGGATGACCTCGATGTTGCACCCCGAGCAGCCGAACGCCGACTGCGTTTCGGCGCGCAGATAGCGCGAGACGGCGGTGAGCCCGTCGGATTTCTCGATCGAGAACTTGGTGATGGCGTGGAACGACGGGTCCTGCCCGACGATGGTGATGTCGGTCCCGTGCAGCGTGGTGAGCACCTTGATGTCCGGGCGCACCGGGGCGAGCATCTCGCGCGCGATCCACGCGCTCGTGGCGTGCGGGATGGCGTAGTGCACGTGGAGCAGATCGAGCCCGTGGCCGAGCACCACCTCGTGCATCCGCACGGCGAGGGCGAGATCGTACGGCGGATACTCGTAGAGCGGGTAGCGGCCGACGTCGACCTCGTGGAAGTAGATGCGCGGCAGGAACGACGGCAGGCGGAACGGCTGCTGGTACGTGATGAAGTGGATCTCGTGGCCGCGCTCGGCGAGCGCGATTCCGAGCTCGGTCGCGACCGCGCCCGAACCGCCGTACGTCGGATAGCAGGTGATGCCGATCTTCATGCGTCGCATGCATTCCACCAGGAGAGGGCGCGAGTCTGCCAGTCGGGGACGCGCGGATCGAGCCGGGTCACGTCGAGACCGCCGAGCTGGTGCCTGAACCAGGTCCGCTGCCGCTTGGCGTACTGGCGCGTGTCGACGACGACGCGCTCGGTGGCCGCGGCGAGGGAGAGCTCGCCGCGCTCGAGCGAACGAATCGTCCGGTAGCCGGTGGCGTTCCAGGCGGGCGCGGATTCCGGCACGTCGCGCACGAGGACGCGAACCTCCTCGCGCCATCCGGCGGCGAGCATGGCGTCGACGCGGGCGGCGATGCGACCAGCGAGCGCGTCGCCCGGATCGACGACGAGCATGCGGGCGGTCCACCGCGCGGGGCGCCCGCGCTCGCGATGGAGATCGCTCACGCGCCGCCCGGTGAGGACGGCGATCTCGATCGCACGCAGGAGCTGGGTGCGGCCGAGCCGCGCGCGCGCGGGATCGAGCTCGGCGACCCAGCGGCGCAGCTCGTCGGTCGGGCGGGGCGCGAGCGCCTGCTCGAGCGCGGCACGACTCGCGGCATCGAGCGCGGGCTCGTCGAACAGCGCGCCGAAGAGCGCGCGCAGGTAGAGTCCCGTGCCGCCGACGACGAGCGGCACCCGCGCCGCCGCCCGGATCTCGCGGATCCACGCGTCGGCATGGTGGGCCCACCACGCCGCGGACGCGCGCTCGGTGGGATCGAGGACGTCGATGCCGTAGTGCGGTACGGCGCGCCGCTCCGCCTCGCTCGGCTTGGCGGTGCCGACGTCGAAGCGGCGATAGAGCTGGCGCGAGTCGGCACCGACGATCGAGACGTCGGTGCCGACGTGTTGCGCGAGCCAGAGCGCGAGCGCCGTCTTGCCCGCGGCGGTCGGGCCGCAGACGACGCGCACGACCGGCGCGCTACTGGCGGCCAAAGCGGCGCTCGAGCTCGGGCCACGAGAGCTGGACGATGGTGGAGCGGCCGTGGACGTCGTGCGCGGGCAGCCGCGTCTCGCCGAGCGCGACGAACAGCGCGCGCATCTCGCCGGGCGACAGCTCGTCACCCGCCTTGATCGCCGCCTTGCAGGCGACGGTCGCGGCGAGACGCTCGTGGCGCGCGTGGGCGGAAGGATTGCGGTCGCCGGCCAGCGCGGCGAGCGTCTCGCGCAGGCAGCGCTCGGCGTCGAAGCGCGGATGCGGCATGGGCACGCTGCTCACGAGCAGCGTGTGGCCGCCGAACCCCTCGACCTCGAAGCCGAGCCGCGCGAGCACGTCGCGATGCTCCTCGAACGCCTCGCCCTCGGCGGGCGCGAGATGGAGGGTGAGCGGGAAGAGCAGCCGCTGCGACGGCGCCTCGCCGCGCTCGAGCGTGCCCATGAAGCGCTCGTAGAGCACGCGCTCGTGCGCGGAGTGCTGGTCGATCAGGACGACGCCGTCGTCGTGCTCGAACAGCAGGTACGTGCGCCGGAGCTGAAGGAGCGGGGGCACGTGCCGCTGCGCGTCGGGCTCGCGCGCGGGCGCGGGAGGAAAGGCCGGCTCTGGTGGGCGTGCGAGCTCGTCGTCGGTGGCGACGGCGGAGGATGCGTCGCGCGCGTCGAGCGCGTCGTCGTCGGGCGGCTCGAACAGTCCGTCGGCCACCTCGTGCGGCGGGCGCAGGAGCTCGACGTCGGCGGGGCGCGCGGTGGTCCACGCGGGCGCCGTGGGCGACCAGCGGCGCACGCCGAGCGCGGCGCTCGCGTCGAAGGTACCGAGGGCGCGGCGCACCGCTTCCTCCACGCAGCGCTCGACCGTCCAGCGATCGCGGAAGCGCACCTCCGCCTTGGCGGGATGCACGTTGACGTCGACCGCATCGGCGGGGAGCACGACGTCGAGCAGCAGCGCCGGCCGCAGGCCGGGAGCGAGCGTGGAGCGGTATGCCGCTTCGGCGGCGCGCAGGATGCCGTTGTCGCGGACCGGCCGGCCGTTCACGGTGAGGAAGGTGCGCCGGCTCGCGGTCCCGACGTCGGCGGGACGTTCGACGAGGCCGCTCACCTGGATCGCGCCACGCACGTCGTCGACGTCGACGAGGCGATCGGCGACGGCAGCGCCCCAGAGCGCGGCGACGCGATCGCGGAGCGACGCGGCGGCGGGGAGGGCGAGCGCGCGGCGGGAAGCGCCATCGCCTGGCGGCCGTCGTGCGTGACCGTGAAGC
>DATJGU010000098.1:0-7099 GCA_035494615.1 Gemmatimonadaceae bacterium | reverse complement strand
CCCCAAGGTCTTCTTTGGCTGCGCGGTCGAGATCCATGCACCGGTGCAGCTTTCCTCTCCATCCACACCTCCCAAGTCCTTGCTTTGGGCCGCGGCGCGACGATACGTGCGCGAGCGCGAGCGCTCTTTCGGGCCGGCGGTGCGAGCGTCCAGGCCAGCAGTGGAGATCCGCCTGATCCGTGCAGTCGATCCGCCTGATCCGCGTTCCAGCAGTTGCAGTTTGGGCCTCGGCGCACCGGAACCAGTTGCGGTTGCGCCCAGCCCGTCACGCGGCGCAATTTCGGATTCCCGCTCATCAGGATCCGGTAATGACCGACGAATCGAAGCCCATCTCGCGGCGCACCTTCGTGCGCGACAGCGCTTCCGCCGCCGCCGCCTTCGCCATGGCGCCCATGATCGTACCGCGACACGTGCTCGGCGGCGTGGGCTACCGCGCGCCGAGCCGCACGCTCAACGTCGCCATGATCGGCTTCGGCGGGATGGGCCTCTCGAACATGAACGCCCTCCTCCAGGCCGGCGAGAACATCGTCGCCGTCTGCGACATCGACTACGGATACGTCGAGCGCTCGATCGCGAGCCGGCTCCGCCCGCGCCAGGGACAGTCCGGCCCCTCGGCCGATGCGCTCAAGATCCAGGAGGCGTACACGAAGGCGAAGAAGTACGACGACTTCCGCACGATGTTCGATCAGGCGAAGGACATCGACGCCGTCGTCATCGCCACCCCCGATCACCTGCACGCCATCGCCGCGTACACGGCGATGAAGCACGGCAAGCACGTGTACGTGCAGAAGCCGCTCACGTACACCGTGCAGGAGGCCCGCCTCCTCGCCCGCACGGCGCGCGAGACGAAGGTCGTCCCGCAGATGGGCAATCAGGGCCACTCGATGGACGGCACGCGGCGCATCAACGAGATCATCGCCTCCGGCGTGCTCGGCCCCGTCCGCGAAGTGCACACCTGGACCGATCGTCCGCAGCGGTTCTGGGCGCAGGGGATCCCGCGGCCCGGCACGCCGCTCACGCCGACGAACGCCGAGCCGGGACTGCCGCCACGCTACAACATGCGCACCGTCGACAACGCGGTGCTGAAGCAGATGGCCGCGGACGCGCAGGCGGTGCCCGCCGGCGTGCACTGGGATCTCTTCCTCGGACCCACCACGCGCGAGATCGCGTACCACCCCGCCTATCACCCGTTCAGCTGGCGCGGCTTCGTCGACTTCGGCGTGAGCGCGATCGGCGACATGGGCGCGCACATCATCGATCAGCCGTTCTGGGCGCTCGGCCTCGACTATCCGACGTCGATCATCGCGTCGTCCACGCCATGGGGCGGTGGCGAGAAGGATCCGGGCACGTATCCCCTCGCCATGCTCGCGGGCTACGAGTTCGCCGCGCGCGGGGACCAGCCGCCGGTGCGGCTCACCTGGTACGACGGCGGGCTCCTCCCCGTGCTCTCGCAGGACATCCCGCTGCCGCGCGAAGGAGGCGGTGGCGTGTTCGTGACCGACAAGGGGTTCCTCACCTACGAGACGTACGGCAACAACCCGAAGGTGTACCCCGAGGCGCTCGCCGCCGAAGCGGAGAAGGTGCCGAAGACCTTCCCGCGCATCACGACGTCGCACGAGGCCAACTGGGCGAACGCGTGCAAGGGCGAGGGCTCGGCGAGCTCGCCGTTCGAGTACGCGGCGAAGCTCACCGAGACGATGCTGCTCGGCATCGTCGCGCTGCGTGCGGGCCAGTCGCGGAAGATCCTCTACGACGGCGCGAAGATGCAGGTCACCAATGCGCCCGAGGTCAACCGCTGGCTCACGCGCGAGTATCGCCAGGGGTGGCAGCCCTGGAGCGCGGCGGAGACCGTCCCCGTGATCGGTGGCTGAGCGGCGGGCACCGCGCCGAGGGCGACGGCTGCTGGCCGTCGCCCTCGGTTGCGTCGCGGTGGCGACCGCCGCGACGTGGAACGAAGGGCGAAGCACTCCGGCCGACGATCCGTACGCGCCCTTCGTCGAGCCGGGCTTCCCGTTCATCGTCGCCACGCTCGACGCGGGGAAGCAGGGACCGGCCTTCCCCGAACGCAATCTCGCCGTGCGCTGCGTCGTGCTCATGCTCGGCGATTCGACGTACGCGTGCTTCGACACGGACCTCCTGCGTGTCGCCGCGGCATGGCACGGGCCGTTCATGTCGCTCACGACGATGGCGCAGGTGTCGTATCAGAAGGCGTTCAACAAGGCGAACCAGATCCCGCGGCTGCTCGGCACGCCGATCGTCGCGACCGGACTCTATCCCGGGTGGATGGGCGCCGAGCCGGCGTATCGCGACCCGCGGCCCGCGGGCCCGAATCCCGCCGACGCGGGGCGCGGCCCGATCGGGCCGAGCGCTGGACGATGGAAGGGCCTTCACGTCGTGAAGGATCGCGCCGTGCTCTCGTACGAGGTCGAGGGCACCGGCGTGGACGAGGAGATCGGCGCGATCTCGCGGAGCGGCCAGGTCGGGATCACGCGCACCTTCCGCACGACGCCCGTTGCGCGCCCGATCACGCTCGTCGTCGCCGAGGTGAGCGACGGCGCGTCGGCGACGGTGAGCGGTGATACGGCGGCCGTGATCCAGGGCGCGGCACGCGACACGGCCACGGTCGTCGGCGTGGCGAACGCGCCCGCCGGCGCGCGGCTGCAGGTCGACTCGAACCGCTACGTCACGCTGCGCATTCCCGCCGGCGCTGCGTCGACGTTCCGGGTCGTCGCGTGGCGCGGGCCGGCGGCGGAGCGCGCCGTCGTGGCGCCGATGCTCGCGGAGCCGGTGCGGATCACGCCGTTCGAGCGGGGCGGTCCCGCGCACTGGGAGTCCACCGTCGTCACGCAGGGCGCCGTCTCGCCGGACAGCGCGGACTACGTCGTCGACCGCGTCACGCTGCCGCTCACGAATCCCTGGCGGCGCAACGTGCGCGTGAGCGACGTCGATTTCTTCGCCGACGGGCGCGCCGCCGCCGTGACCTTCGACGGCGACGTGTGGATCGTGTCCGGACTCGATCGCGACCTGCATCAGGTGCGGTGGAAGCGCTTCGCGTCGGGTTTGTACGAGCCGCTCAACGTCGCCGTCGTGCACGACACGGTGTACGTGCTCGATCGCGAGGGGATCGTTCGCCTCGTCGACCTGAACGGCGACGGCGAAGCCGATCGGTACGAGAGCGTCAGCAACCTGCTCGTCCAGTCGGGCGAGTCGCGAGAGTATCCGCTCGGCTTCGCCGTGAAGCCCGGCGGCGGCTTCTACGTCTCGATCGGCGGCGCGCTGGACAACGGCCCGAAGACGTCGCCCGTGATCGCACCCGGCTTCCGCGCCGGCTCCGTCCACAGCGGGACGGTGCAGGAGATCTCCGCCGACGGCCGCAGCATCCGCCCGTACGCGACGGGATTGCGCGAGCCGAACATCGGCATCGAGCCGCGCACCGGCGTGCTCGCGTCGTCCGATCAGCAGGGGAACTTCGTCCCCTCGACTCCCGTGTACCTGCTGCGCGAGGGCGGCTACTACGGCGTGGTGCCGACGGCGCACCGCGATTCGCTGCCCGCTCCGTCGCCGGCGCTGGTGTGGATCCCGCACGAGATCGACCCGTCGGGCGCGGGGGAGGTGTGGGTCACCGGAGACCGGATGGGCTTCGGCGGCGAGGCGCTCGTGCACCTCTCGTACGCGCGACCCGGGCCGTTCCGCGTGTACCTCGACAGCACGCGGTCCGGCGTGCAGGGCGCGATCACGCCACTGCCCGGCGAGTACTCGACGCCGACGCTCAAGGGGCGCGTGCATCCCGGCGACGGCCAGCTCTATCTCGCCGGTTTCCAGATCTGGGACTCGAAGGCGAAGGACGTGTCGAGCCTCGTTCGGCTGCGCTACACCGGGAAGCCGAGCACGCTGCCGCTGGCCGTGCACGCGGGCCGGCAAGGGATCCTCGTGCGATTCGCCGCGCCGCTCGATCCGGCGGCGGCGCGCGATGCGTCGCGGTATCAGCTCCAGTCGTGGAGCTACCGCCGGACGTCGAGCTATGGCTCCGGGCACTTCCGCCGCGACGGAAGCGCCGGCCACGACGCGATCCCCGTCGTGGCGCGGCTCTCGACCGACCGCCGCACCCTGCTGCTCGTCGCGCCGGGAATGGTGCCGGTGGAGCAGATGGAGCTCGACTACGATCTGAAGAGCGCGAGCGGCACGCCGATGAAGGGCGCGCTCTATCTCACCGTGCATGCCGTCGATCCCCTCGACCTGCGCGCGGCGGGTTTCGATGCGCTCGACTGGCGCTCGCTCGCGCGCCGCGCCGCCACGTCGGCACGCACGACGGTGGCGACGTCGTCCGCCGAGGAGGGAGAGCAGCTCTACCAGCGCGCCGGCTGCGTCGGCTGCCATTCGGTGGACGGCACCCGCGCCGGCAAGTCGGGCCCGACCTTCCGCGGCCTCTACGGGTCGCTCGTCCCGATCACGGGCAAGCCTGCCCGCCGCGCCGACGAGGCGTATCTCACGCAGTCCATCCTCGAGCCCACCGCGGACGTCGTCCAGGGTTTCGAGCCCGGCATGCCGAGCTTCCGCGGCGTGCTGACGGAGGCGCAGGTGAGGTCGCTGGTCCTCTATATTCGCGCACTGGAACGGCGGTAGGGGCGGCGAGGGTGTGTGAGTGTGTGAGTGTGTGAGTGTGTGAGTGTGCGAGTAACGACGAACGGCCTCGGGAAGCTCTTGCCTCCCGAGGCCGTTCACGCACACACCCACACACCCACACACCGCCGTCAGAACGACACCCGCATCCCCGCCGAGAACGCGAAGCTGTTCGCCGTGTTCCCGTTGAAGTCGAACGTCGTCGCGTCCTTGAAGTCGAACTTGCCGATGTAGTCCTTGGCCATCAGGCGCACGCCGAACGAGCGGTTGATGGCGACGTCGGCGCCGAGGCCGACGTTGGCCGCGAAGTTGTTGGCGCTCGTCTTCAGGAGCGACTGCGTGATGTCGTACCGGATGCCTCCCGCGCCGGCCTGGATGAACGGAGAGAACGACGTGCCCTTCACCGTCGTGACCGGGATGTCGAGCTGGAGCCCGGCGTCGTAGAACACCATCCGGCTGTCGGCGATCGAGAGTCCGCCGAGGAAGGGGATGCCCGCCTGAATGTCGCTGCTCGACGTCGCGAGGTTGCCGACGACCGAGATGTTCGGCGTGAGATGCATGCCGAGCTGTGCGCCGATCACCGGGGCGGGCGCGCTCGTGAGGGACGTGCCGAGGGGCCCGTCGATGTACGAGCCGAAGATCATGTAGCCGACGTACGGCGTGACATCGAAGGCGAGGCCCGACGCCGGCGTCGCGGCGCGCGACTGCGCTTCCGCGGTGGTGGCACCGATGGTCGCGGCGGCGAGGACGACGGCGGTCCGCAGCGTGGCGATGAAACAGGAGCGAGTGCGCATGGGGAGTCTCCGGGAAGGGATGGGCGTCCAGCACGGGAGGCCGCACTCCTACGAAGGGCAGGGGCGGTGCCAGGAACGGGAGCGCGCACGTCGAGCGCTAACGTCAACGACTTCAACGCGTTGTCGAGTCGTACCTGGCGTCGCAAACAAGCGGTTGTCCTGGCGGCAGGACGAACCGGCGTCCACTTCCGGCCGCAGTCGCCGCTGTTGCCCGCTTCGAGATCGTGTCGTCCCACGAGCGAAGCCCTCGACGGCCGCGCCGGCCGGCGGCCCCTCCTTTTTCATGACGTGGAGCCTCGCATGGACACCTCAGCGGACGAGTTGCGCGCGATCCTCGAGGCATTTCGACAGGTCGCCGCGGCCTCGTGGCCCGATCTCAATCCTCAGATGGCGTCGCGCGCGGGGCGCTGGGGGACCGCGTCGGCAGCGGAGCTGCGCGCTGAGCTGGACGGCTACGTGCGCGAGGTGGCACCTCCGCGCAGCAACGTGCGCATCATCTGGAAGCTCGGCCCGAAGTATCTCTTCGCGGGATGCAACGAAGCCGCGGCGAAGGATGCGGGGCTCTCTCCCGCGGAGTTCGTCGGCATCGACGACTTCGACAAGCGGCTCCCCTGGCGGCACCAGGCGGCGAAGTATCGCCGCGACGACGAGGGCGTGGTGAAGTCGGGGAAGGCGAACCTCGACATCGTCGAGCGTCAGGAGTCCACGAGCGGCGAGACGGGCTGGGTCCGCGCGGGCAAGGCGCCGATCACGCTGAAGGACGGCACCACGGTGGGCGTGCTCGCGATGTACGAGATCGTGGACGCGGCGACCGGCCGCGCCCTCTTCATGAAGTCGATGAAGGGCGAGGGCGCGAAAGCCTGAGCCTCGGACGGTCGATCGGCCGAGACGAAGAATTGCCGGTACGAGCCGAAAAATGAGGGTTGATTGCCGGCCGCGATCGGCTGCAAGTTTGCGGCGCGCGAAGTTGCGCGCTGCCCCTCTCGCCAATCGTCCCCCGTCAACCCCGGTCGACGCTCAGTCGTCCCGAGGAGCTCAGGCGTGACCACATCACCTGGATCGCGGCGCGTGCTGCCGCATCTGGCTTACATCGAGGCGCTCGCCGACACCGACGAGGACACGCCGCGCTGGCAGGCGCTCACGGCCGGATACGCCGCGCTGCAGATGTTCGACGCGTGGACCGGACGCCAGAACGCCCCGACGTTCTCCCTGATGGATCTCCGGCGCGTACGCCGCCGGCTGTCGCTCGTCTCCGAGGGCGATCCGGTCCGCCGCTGCCTGACGCAGCTCGTGGAGGTGGTGGAGCGGGCGGAGTCGGGGGGCGGCATCGCGCCGTTCACGCAGCACGCCGACGAGCTCGGGCGGGTGCTCGCCGCGTACGGCAAGCTGTTGCAGTACGACGGCGCCTGGTCGCTGGCGCACGACGTGTTCGAGACGCTCGCGGACTTCGGCCTCCTCGTCGCGGATACGGAGCGGGTGCTCGACTCGGTCCTGATGATGGGGTTCAGCCTGCGCATGCTGAGCCGGTTCGACGAGGCGCGCGCCGCGTACCAGCTGCTGCGCCGCATGGCGGCGAACGCGCGCAGCGAGCAGTACCTGCTGCTCGCCGAGCTCGGATTCGCGAAGATCGCGATCGAGCGCGGCAATCTGCCCGCCGCGGCCGGGATGCTCGATCGGATTCTGGA
>DATJGU010000097.1:0-2661 GCA_035494615.1 Gemmatimonadaceae bacterium | reverse complement strand
CACGCCCACCGTCGTCTCCGTCGGGCCGTAGTGGTTCAGCACCCGGCACGCCCCGGCCGCGAGGAAGGCGCGCGCCACATCCGGCCGCAGCGCCTCGCCGCCGAGCACGAGCCACTTCCGCGGCAGGATGGCGGCGAGCTCGCGCCCGGTACGACCCGCCGCGAGCGCGAGCACGTGATTCGGCGTCGCCTTGAGCACGTCGAGCTGGTGCACCGCGACGTACTCCGCGAACCGTGCCGGCTCCGTCGTCACTTCCTTGCCGAGCACGTGGAGCGTCGCACCGGACAGCAGCGCTGGCAGCAGGGCGGTGTTGCCGAGATCCGCCGCGAGCGTGCTCACCATCCCGAACCGCAGTTCGCCCAGCGCCGCGAACCCGTCACCCGGCGCGTCCGCCGGCACGCCGGCGAGCACGCGGCTCACGGCGCGCGCGTAGTGCACCGCGTTCGCGTGCGTCACGACGACTCCCTTCGGCACGCCGGTCGAGCCGCTCGTGAACAGCACGTACGCCGGATCCTCCGGGGCGATCACCACGTCCGCCGGACCGTCCTCGAGGGCGCCGAGCGTCGCGGCGTCGGCCTCGCGATCGAGCGCGACGACCTGCACCGACGCCGGCAGCCGGTCGGCGAGCGCGGCGCTCGTCACGACGTGCCGCGCGCCGCTTTCCGAGAGCTGCTGCGCCAGCCGCGCCCGCGGCGCCTCGACGGAGAGCGGCATGTACGCGCCCCCCGCCTCGAGCACGCCGACCAGCCCGACCATCGCGTCGGCGGATCGATCGAGGAGCAGTCCCACCGGCGCACCCGCGCTCACGCCGCAGGCGCGCAGATGCCGCGCGAGCTGCCGCGCGCGCGCACCGAGCTCCGCGTACGTCAGGACCTGCGTCCCCGCCACGCTCCCCGCCGCCGTCGCGCTGGCGCGGGGCGCGACGATCGCCGGGCGTCCCGCCGCGCGGGTCATCGCGCGCTCCAGCAGCGCGGGAAGCGTCATCGGCTCCCCTTCGTCGACGTCGGTCGCGTTCCACCGGTCGAGCGCCGCACGCTCCGCCGGCGTGAACAGCGGCAGCTCGTCCACGCGGACGTCGGCATTCGCCACCGCGGTCTCGAGCACGGTGCGCAGATGCCCGAGGAACCGCTCGGCGTACGCCGCGGTGAAGAGATCGGTGCGATACCAGAGGCCGAGCCGGAGCCCGTCCTCCTGCTCGGCCACGAGCAGGGTGAGGTCGAACTTCGCCTGGCCGTAGTCGATCGTGTACGGACGCACCTCGGCGTCCCCGAGCCGGAGCTGGTCGGGGAGCGTGTCCTCCATGGTCAGGACGCAGCGGAAGAGCGGCGCGTGGCCCGGCGTCTCCTGTCCCTCGCGCAGGTCGAGCACGAGCTTCTCGAACGGCACCTCCTCGTGCTCGAACGCGTCCATCGCGCCCTCGGCGATCCGCTCGAGCAGCTCGCCGAAGGTGGGATCGCCGGCGAAGCTCGTGCGCATCGCGAGGATGTTCGCGAAGTAGCCGATGAGGCCCTCCGTCTCCGCGCGCGTGCGCCCCGCGATCGGCGAGCCGGTGATGACGTCGTCCTGCCCCGAGTAGCGGTGCAGCACCGTCTGGTACGCGGCGAGGAGCACCATGTAGAGCGTCGCGCCGCGGTCCATGCCGAGCTCGCGCAGGCCGGTGACGAGCGTCGGCGGCAGCACCATCACCTGCCGGGCGCCATCGAACGACTGGACCGCCGGCCGCGGGAAGTCCGTCGGCAGCTCGAGCACGGGGAGCGGCGCCGCGAGCCGCTCCCGCCAGAACGCGAGATGCGACTCGAGCAGCTCGCCCTGCATCGCGTCGCGCTGCCACGCGGCGAAGTCGGCGTACTGGATCGGCAGCGGCGCGAGCTCCGGCGCGCGCCCCGCCGCGCGTGCGCCGTACGCCGCGCTCAGGTCGCGGTACAGCACGCCCTTCGACCAGCCGTCCGACGCGATGTGGTGCGACACGAGCACGAGCGTATGCGCCTCGCGCGCGGTGCGCACCAGCGTCGCGCGCAGCAGCTCGTCGTCGGCGAGATCGAACGGCTTCCGCGCTTCCTCGAGCACGATCCGGTCGACCTCGGCCGCGTGCGACGCGCGCGGCCTGTCGCTGAGATCGAGCAGCGGGAGCGCCAGCTCGCGCGCGGGGTGGATCACCTGGATCGGCCCGTGCTCGCCCGCGGCGTACGTCGTGCGCAGCACCTCGTGTCGCGCCACGACGTCCGACAGCGCGAGCCGCAGCGCTTCGGCGTCGAGCGCGCCGCGAATCTCGATCGCGCGCGGGACGTTGTAGGCGGTCAGGCCGGGCGTGGAGCGGTCGAGCAGCCAGAGCAGCTCCTGCGCGAACGACGTCGGCGCGACCGCGCCGGCCGAACGCCGCGGGATCGCATCGTGTGTCGTGTCGTGGCTCTCCATCCGCACCACCATCGTTCCTCCGAAATCCGGTTCGTGTCGTTCGACGTCCGTCAGCCCGCGCGCGCCCGATCGATCGCGGCGGCGAGCGCCTCGATGGTGGGCGTCTCGAACAGGGTGCGGAGCGGGAGCCGGACGCCGAACGTCTTGCTGATCCGTCCCAGCACGCGGATCGCCAGCAGCGAGTGCCCCCCGAGGGCGAGGAAGTTGTCCGTCACCCCGATCGGCTCCCGCTTGAGCACCTCCGCC
>DATJGU010000096.1:0-15577 GCA_035494615.1 Gemmatimonadaceae bacterium | reverse complement strand
TTGGCCACGGCGCCGAGACCGGCGCGAGCGAGAGAGTGCTCGTTCGGGCCGGCGCGAGCGGGTTCCAGGCCAGTAGTGGCGATCCGCCTGATCCGTGCAGTCATCCGCCCGATCCGCTTAGAGGCAGTTGCAGTTCCGGCCCCGGCGCACGAAGCCCTCCCCCGATCGGACCCGCTACCCGCTACCAACTACTCACTACCACCTACCGGTAGTTGCCGTTCGACGACCCCTTTCCCCCGGCGACCCCTTCAGAACGGCGGCTCGTCGTCCCAGATGGGTCGGTCCTCCGGCGGTGGCCCGTCGAAGGCGGGCGGCGACTCGGCACGCGCGGGATTGGCGCGCGGTGCCCGCGGCACCGGGGGCGGGTACGGGCTTGGCGAGCCGTCGCGTGCCGGCCAGATCACCCCTTCGCAGCCCGGCCCGCCGCGCTCGCGTGGGCGGTTGCGGCACTTGAAGTCGGGTGCCCGAGGGTTGCGCTTGGACAACCGGTCGTCCCACATCGAGCCGCCACATATGGGACAGAGCGGCATGCCGTCCGGCGAGACGCGCACGTCGGACGGGCCGGCCGGCGCCGCGCGGCCCGGGACCGCGTCTCGCGCTGGCGTACGCTCCGGCGGGCGTGGCTCGTTCGGCGACTCGGCGGCCTTCGCCGCGGGCGGGCTCGCCGTCGTCGCGCGCGACGGCCAGATCACCCCGCCGCACTCGCGGTCCTTGCACTTGAAGTCCGGTGCCTTGGGATTCCGCTTCCCTTCGCGATTGTCCCACATCGGCCCGCGACACTTCGGGCATGTGGGGGGCGCGGCTGAACTCGGGCTGGGGGGCGTCATCGGGAGCAGTCGAGAATGGGGTCCAGCAAGCTAGCGCGTTCGCGCCTCGGGAACGACCGTGAGACGATGGGCAGGTGCGTCAGGGTGTAGGTACCGGCCACGCGAAGCACCCGCCTCCCGAGTCCGGACCAATCCACCAACACACCAACACACCAGCACACCGACACACTGTGTAAAGGGCCGACTTCTTGCCATTCTGCCCTCACCACCAGACCACGAGGCCGGTATGAAGTGGACCGATCAGGGGCGCAGCTCGAACGTCGAGGATCGTCGCGGGATGGGCGGTCGCGTCGGCATGGGGATCGGCGGCACGGCCGTGCTGCTCGTGCTCAGCCTGCTCTTCGGCCGCAATCTGTTCGAAGACGTCGGCGTCTCCCCCACCGTCGGGCAATCGACTGGCGAGCTCGCGCCGGCGGACTCGGCCCGTCAGGAGCCCGAGGTGCATTTCGTCTCCTTCGTGCTCGACGACGCGCAGCAGACCTGGGCGAAGATCCTGCCACAGTTCGGCGGCCAGTATCACGATGCCAAGCTCGTCCTCTTCCGCGGGGCGACCGAGACGGGGTGCGGCGTGGGCCAGACGGCGATGGGTCCCTTCTATTGCCCCAACGACGAGAAGGTCTACATCGACCTCGACTTCTACGACGAGCTGAAGAACCGCTTCGGCGCCTCGGGCGACTTCGCGCAGGCATACGTCATCGCGCACGAGCTCGGCCACCACGTGCAGCACATCCTCGGCACCGACGCCGAGGTGCGGCGCGCGCAGCAGCAGGATCCCGAGGCGGCGAACCAGTATTCCGTGCGACTGGAGCTCCAGGCCGACTGCTACGCAGGCGTGTGGGGGCACTCGACCCAGCAGCGAGACAAGCTCGATCAGGGCGATCTCGAGGAAGGGCTGAACGCCGCCGCCGCCGTCGGCGACGACCGCATCCTCGCGCAGGCCGGCCGCAGGGTGAGCGCCGACAACTTCACGCACGGCTCGTCGCAGCAGCGCGTCAGCTGGTTCCGGAAGGGGTTCGAGTCCGGCGATCCGCGCACGTGCGACACCTTCGGCGGCGCCGGCCGCTGACGCGCCGCATCGCGCTCGCGCCGGTGCGGCTCCGGCACGCTCGACGCCGCCCCATGCGGGGCGGCGTTGTCGTATACTGAGGAAGCCACGCTCGTCTCATCTGCACGAGGTGCCGCGCACGCGCGCTTCCCGTAACCGGGGGAGTGGTTTCCGGCGAAATTTTTGCGTCGAGGCGCCTCCCCGGCTTCGCCTCCGTTCGTGACCATGAACAGCGTTCCCATCTCCGACACCGACGTGCTGCGCGACGCGGGGAGCACATCCGCTCCCACGCCCGCGAGCGATGCGCACGGCGCGGCCGCCAACGGCGTGTCGTCCAACGGCGCCTCCGCGAGCGTACCGTCCGACGAGAGCTCCTCGGCGCTGGCGACCGCGCCGGCCACACGCCGCAAGCCGCGAGCGAAGAAGGCCGCGCCGGCGACGGGCACGGCGACGAAGCGGAGAGCGCCCTCTCGAAAGAAGGCACAAGCCGAGCAGGTGCCCGTCGCAACCGTACCGCCGCCGCCGCTCACCCGCCCCGACGGCAGCGCGGCCCCCGTGGTGCATCTTGCCGGCGAGCTCTCACCGTACGCACGGACGGGCGGACTGGGCGAAGCGGTCGCGAGCCTCGCGAAGTATCAGGCCGCGTCGGGCATTCCCGTCACGGTGATCATGCCGCTCTACGCCGTCGTGCGCGAGCGCGTCGAGGTCAAGCCGCTCGGCCCCGCCTTCGCCGTCACCGTGGGCCCGCGCACGGAGACGGCGCGGCTCTACGAGCCCGTCGCGCCGCACCAGCCCGGCAACCCTCGCATCGTGTTCGTCGAGAACGAGGAGTACTTCGACCGGCCGGGCCTCTACGGCGACGACCTCGGCGACTATCCGGACAACGCGCGGCGCTATGCGCTGTTCGCGCGCGCGGTGCTCGTGGCGCTGCCACGGATCATGCCGCAGGCGCCGAGCATCCTGCACGCGCACGACTGGCAGACGGCGCTCGCCGCGGTGTACCTCAAGGCCGAGTTCGCGGCGCACTCGTACTACGAAGGGATCCGCGCCGTGCTCTCGGTGCACAACGCGGGCTACCAGGGTCACTTCCCCGAGTCGACGCTCGCCGAGATCGGGCTCCCGTACTCGCTCTACAACCACCGGCAGCTCGAGTGGTGGGGGCGCGTGAACGTGCTCAAGGGCGGGCTCGTGTTCTCCGATCTCGTCATCACGGTGAGCCCGACGCACGCGCACGAGCTCCGCACCGAGAAGGGCGGCTTCGGGCTCGACGGCGTATTCGTCGCCCTGCGCGACCGGCTCGTCGGCATCGTGAACGGCATCGACCAGGAGATCTGGGACCCGTCGCGCGACACGGTGATCCCGCGGCGCTTCACGATCGACAATCTGTCGGGGAAGAAGCGCTGTCGCCTCGCGCTGCAGCGCGCCGCTGGGCTGAGCCGCTGGCAGACGCCGATCTTCGCGCTCACGGCGCGGCTCGTCGCGCAGAAGGGGCTCGACCTCATCCTCGGTGATCCGGGCTATTTCGCGTTCGACGCGCAGTACGTCTTCCTCGGTCACGGCGAAGCACGCTACGAGGAGGCGCTCACCGAGCTCGCCGAACGTGCGCCGAGCCGGATCGCGGTGAAGCTCGACTTCACCGACGAGTTCGAGCACCTGCTGCTCGCGGGCGCGGACATGTGCCTCATGCCGTCGCAGTACGAGCCGTGCGGCCTCACGCAGATGCGCGCGCAGCGCTACGGCACGATCCCCGTGGCGCGGCGCGTCGGCGGGCTCGCCGATACGATCGAGGACGGCGTGACGGGATTCCTGTTCGACGACTACACGCCGGCGGACTTCATGCGCGCGGCGAACCGCGCCGTGGATCAGTTCCACGACGCCGAGGGATGGGGCGAGATGATGCGCGAGGCGATGTCGCGCGACTTCGGGTGGGAGCGGAG
Source organism: Gemmatimonadaceae bacterium (assembly GCA_035494615.1). Lineage (GTDB taxonomy): Bacteria > Gemmatimonadota > Gemmatimonadetes > Gemmatimonadales > Gemmatimonadaceae > AG11. The sequence goes on along the minus strand of DATJGU010000096.1, from coordinate 11,768 downwards.
CGCGTCGCGCTATCTCAGCGTCTATCGGCGTGTGCTCGGCCTGCCCTCCGTTCGGCAGGATCGTCCCGCGGCGGTCGGAGTATAGGGCTATAGTACGACGAGCGGCGCTCGCGTCGGGCGCCGCCGTCGTCCGTCGTTCCCTCCGCACGCCGCGCATGCCGTTCCGGATCGTCTCCCTCCCGTTCGTCGCACTCCTCATCGTCCTCGGCGCCATCTCGCCGCTCTGCGCGCAGAGCACGGCCACGCGCGCCGCGCCGCGCGTCGCGCGCGACGGCGACCCACCGCCCGTGCCGCGCGAGCTGCGCGCCATCTGGGTGGCCACGGTGGACAACATGGACTGGCCCTCCGAGGCCGGGCTCTCGACCGAGCAGCAGCAGCGCGAGCTGATCGCCATCCTCGACAAGGCCGTCGAGCTGCACATGAACGCGATCGTGCTCCAGGTGCGCCCCGCGGCCGACGCGCTGTACGACTCGCAGATCGAGCCGTGGTCCGAGGTGCTCACGGGCACGATGGGGAAGGCGCCGGCACCGTACTACGATCCGCTCGCGTTCGCCGTGACGGAGGCGCACCGGCGCGGGCTCGAGCTGCATGCGTGGATCAACCCGTACCGCGCGCGCTACTCGACGACGCGCCCGGCGTCGCGCGACCACGTGAGCCGCACGCATCCGGAGCTCGTGCGGAAGTACGGGCCGTATCTCTGGCTCGATCCCGGCGATCCGCGCGTGCGCGACCTCACCACGCGCGTCGTGCTCGACATCGTGCGTCGCTACGACATCGATGCGCTGCACATGGACGACTATTTCTATCCGTACAAGGAGTCGGTGCGCGGCCGCGAGCTTCCCTTCCCCGACGACGCGACGTGGGCGCGCTATCGCCGCGGGGGCGGCACGCTCGAGCGCGACGACTGGCGCCGCGAGAACGTGAATCTCCTCGTGCGCCAGCTCGGGGCCGCGATCCACGACGTGAAGCCGTGGGTGCGCTTCGGCATCAGCCCGTTCGGCATCTGGCGGCCGGGCAATCCGCCGTCGGTGCGCGGGCTCGATCAGTACCAGGAGCTCTTCGCCGACGCGCGGAAGTGGCTGCGCGAGGGGTGGGTGGACTACTTCACCCCGCAGCTCTACTGGGCGACCGATCGTCCCGAGCAGCGCTACGACGAGCTGCTCAGGTGGTGGACCGAGCAGAACGTCACCGGCAAGCACCTCTGGCCGGGCAACTACACCGGCAAGGTCGGCTTCACGAACGCGCAGGCGTGGCGCACGAGCGAGATCCTCGAGCAGATCCGGCTCACGCGCGCGCAGCCCGGCGCCACGGGGAACGTGCACTTCAGCGCGAAGGTGTTCCTCGACGACCCCGACCGGCTCGACGAACGCCTCCTCGCGGGACCGTACGCGCAGCCTGCGCTCGTGCCGGCCACGCCGTGGCTCAGCGTCGGCACGCCACCCGCGCCGAGCGTATCGGTGAAGCGCGACGCCGCGTCGGGGCGCGCGCTGCTCGAGATCCGCCCCACCGCGGCGCCCCCCGTGCCGGTCGGCACCGGCGGCACGTCCACCGTGTCGGTGACGCCCTGGCTCTGGGTGATCCAGACGCGGACCGACGGTGCATGGAGCACCGAGATCGTCCCGGCGTCGATCCATTCGCGTCCGCTCGTCGCGCGCGGGAACGCGAAGCCGAGCGAGGTGCGGGTGATGACGGTGGACCGGCTCGGCGTGGCGAGTCCGGCCGCGGTGCTGGTGGGGAGCGACCTGACGCGCTGAGCTAGGGTCGCGCGCTCGCGACCTCGGCGAGCCATCGTTCGACCTCGCGTACGTCGCGCAGCCGCCAGCGCGCGGCGCTCGCTCCCTCGCCGACCTTGATCGAGTGGCCGCCGAGCCGGTTCACTGCCTCGAACCCGTGCTCGTCGGTCGCGTCGTCGCCGAGGAAGACCGGCAGCCGGCCGGCGAACGGCGCTTCGGCGAGATACGCCTCGATCGCCGCGCCCTTGTCCGCGCCGGCGGGGCGCAGCTCGACGACGTACTTCCCGCGCTGCACGAGCCAGTCGTTCCCGAGCGACGCCGCCGCGCCGCGTACGACGTCGTGCACGAGCGCCTCGTGCTGCGGCGCGGCGCGGTAGTGCAGCGCGAGCGACAACCCCTTGTCCTCGAGCAGGAGTCCCTCGTGCCGCGCCGCGAGCTCGGCGAGCCGCGCACGCGCGTGGGCCAGCGCCTCGGCGTGAGCCGGCGCGCGCGTCGTCACGCCCGCGGCGTCGCGCCGCTCGAGGCCGTGCTGTCCCGCGATCGGCAGTGCGCCGCCTCGGAACAGCCGGTCCACGTCGTCGATCGCGCGCCCGCTCACGAGCGCGAGCGCGCCCCCCGTCGCGGCGTGGAGCGCGTGCACGAGATCGTGCGTCTCCCGACGCACGCGCACGGCGTCGGGGGCAGGCGCGAGCTCGAGCAGCGTGCCGTCGACGTCGAGGAAGTACGCCCAGTCGCGCCGAGCCGGCGGCGGGCTGTCGTCCCGATCGCTCAGGGGCGGAGGCCGTACGCCGGTTCGGCCGCGACGACGCGCGTCGTCGGCTCGTCCGTCGCGCGCGTGTGCTTCGGCGTGCGCAGCGGCCGGCCGGCGAACCGCCCGCGCCGGCGCGACGTCGCGGCGTCGAGCAGCATGCGGCCCGCCCACCGGTAGACGTTGAACTCGCGCAGCAGCCCGCGCATGAGCCGCATGCGCGCGCGCTGCATCCGGAGCGGCATCGTCAGCGCGACGTCGAGCGCGGTCGCGCACTGGTCGGCGTCGTACGGGTTCACCACGAGCGCCTCGGGCAGCTCGCGCGCCGCGCCGGTGAACTGGCTCAGGATCAGCACCCCTCCCTCGTCGTCCCGCGATGCGACGAACTCCTTCGCGACGAGGTTCATCCCGTCGTGGAGACTGCTCACGAAGCACAGCTCGGCCGCGCGGTAGTATTCGAACACCTCGTGCGCGTCGTGGTGCTGCGCCAGCAGCAGGATGGCCGGCGCGCGACGGTTCGCGAACCGGTCGTTGATCTCCTCGGCCAGCGCGCGCACGCGATCCGCGTACGCCTGGTACTCGCCGATGCGGCTCCGCGTCGGCGCGCCGATCTGCACGAAGGTGAACCGCCCGATCCACTCGGGGTGACGCTCCATCAGCCGCTCGACGGCGCGGAACCGCTCCTCGAGGCCTTTCGTGTAGTCGAGTCGGTCGACGCCGACGCCGATCGCCTGATCGGGGGGCAGCTCGAGGCGCGAGCGCACGTGGCTCCGCGCCACTTCCACGGGCTGCGCCGCCGTCGACTCGGTCGGCGGCCACGCCACGGAGATCGGATAGCGCTTCACGAGCGTGCGCTGCCCGCGATACGACACGCCGAAGGTCTCGCGGTCGACGCGCGCCTCGAGCTGGCGGTCGACCGTGTCGAGGAAATTGTTGCAGTGGAACTGGGTGTGAAACCCGAGGATGCTGCTGCCGAGCAGGCCGTCGAGCAGCTCCTCGCGCTGCGGACAGATCGCGAACGCTTCCGGGTTCGGCCAGGGGATGTGCCAGAAGGTGATGATCGTCGCGTCGGGGAGCTGCTCCCGGATCATCCGCGGCGCCAGCGCGAGGTGATAGTCCTGCACGAGCACGACGGGGTCCGGCGTGCGCGCTTCCTCGATCACCGCTTCGGCGAACTTGCGGTTTGCGCGCTCGTACATCTCCCAGTCGCTCGCGCGGAAGGTCGGCCGCACGTGGGCGATGTGGCAGAGCGGCCAGAGCCCCTCGTTGGAGAAGCCGTAGTAGTAGCCCGCCTCCTCTTCCTTCGTGAGCCAGAGCCGTCGGAGCCGGTAGCCCGGCTCGTCCACGGGCGCGGCGACGCGGTCCGCTGCGTCCACGACCTCGCGGTCCGCCGAGCCGCTGCCGTGGGCGATCCACGTGCCCGAGCACGCGCGCATGATCGGCTCCATCGCCGTCACGAGCCCGCTCGCCGGCCGCTGGATCACGATCCGTCCGCGCTCGCGCACGTGGATGAACGGCTCGCGGTTCGACACGACGATCACCTCCGCGCCGCGCAGCTCGCGGTCGAGGATCTCGCGCAGCGTTTCCGGCGTCCACGTGAGCCGCTCGTCGTCGCGCAGCTGATGCTCGGTCTCGATGTCGCGGATGAGCATGCGCAGATCGTCGGCGAGCGGTTGCAGCTCGCCCGCGCCGCCGATCGACGCCGGACGCAGCAGCCCCTCGCCGCGCATCAGCGCGCGCATCCCCTGCACCCACCCGCGCCAGCTGAGCTGCGCCACGACGACGGTGATGACCGAGATCGCAGCGCCGAGCCCGATGAACAGATAGAAGAGGTAGCGCTTCGTCTCCTCGCTGCGCCGCGCGGCGAAGCTCATGTCCTGCACGAGCACGATCGCGCCGTCGGGTGCGCCGGCCACCGCCGCGCCGCGCGCCGACACGAGCAGCGGGCCGTGCGCGTTCGCGATCACGTGTCCCCCCGGCTTCGTGTACGTCGCGAGCGAGTCGCAGCGCACGTCGCGCGGGATCGTCGCCGTTCCGGCCACGAGTGCGCGCGCGCTGCCGCAGTAGCCCACCGCGTAGAGTCGCTCGTCCTGGGTGAGTCGCGCGAAGAACGCGTGCAGCCCTTCACGGTCCCCGTCGGCGAGAAGCTGCTGGACCGGCTCGGTCACGGTGTTGGCGATCAGCGACGCGCGCAGATCGAGATCCTTCTCCGTCCAGCGGAAGGTGAGCCGATCGACGAGCGGCATCACCGCCGACGCGAGGAGCGCCAGCACGAGGAGCAACGGCAGAACGAATCGCAGCGAGAGCTTCATCGGGTCGATGACATCATGCGGGGAGCGGAGTCATGGCCAAGCCGGCGGCGTCGCCGAGCACGTCGCGCGGCGTCGCGGCGTCGGTGGGAGCGGGAGCGCCGTCCTCCTGTTGCCAAGCGCGGTAGGCGCCACCCGCGCTGAGCACGGTCTCGGACCACGCGGCGAGCGTGCGCGCGAGCATGTCGATCTCGCTCTGCACGCCGGCGGTGCAGTGCACGCCGCGGTAGTGGGAGCTCGCGCGATGCGCGAAGTCGTCGAGCGCGCGCGCGAGCGCGCGCGAGCGCTCGAGCACTTCATGCAACGAGGTCAGCCGGTACGCTTCGGCCGTCGCCTCGCCGAACCGGCGGCACAGCGCGCCGGCGATCGCGTCGAGGTCGACCGGGTTCACGAGCACTGGCTCTTGCGGGGCGGTGCTTCGCATGGTGTCTCCTGAGTCTGCCTCGTGGCTCGGCGGGCGCTCGCGCTCGCATCGTTGCGAGAACGCGGCCAGCGCGACCGCAAGCGCGCCAGTGCCGCGCCCCCCGAGATCGGGGTTGCGTGGCATCGGGCGCGCTGGTTGAATGCGTCCACGGCGTGCGCGTGGCCGCACCGGTGAACAGCCTAGCCGGCGGCCCTCACGCAGCCCTCACGCGATCCTCAAACCGCGCCTGGTCTCCCGCGAAGTGATTACCCTGCACACGCTTGGGGAGACGCACCTTTCGGACGACTCCGGCCGTCCGCTCGGCGGAGCCGCGACGCAGCGCCGCACGCTCGCCCTGTTGAGCGTGCTCGCGATCGCCGGCGACGCCGGGCTGAGCCGCGACAAGCTCGTCGGATTGTTGTGGCCCCGTGCCGAAGAGGAGCGCGCTCGGCACTCGCTCACCCAAGGGCTGTACGCCGCGCGGCGGGCCCTGCAGTGCGATGACCTTTTCGTCACGAGCACGAGCGCGATCCGGCTCGACTTCGATCGCATCGCATGTGACGCACGCACCTTCGAGTCGCTGCTGGCACAGGGCGAGCTCGAGGCCGCCGCCGGCGTGTACGGCGGACCCTTCCTCGACGGGTTCTTCCTTTCCGGCTCGCCGGAGTTCGATCAGTGGAGCGCCGCGCAGCGCGACCGGTTGCAGGGGCTGCTCGTGCAGGCGCTTGAGCAGCTCGCGACGCGGGCGGAAGAGGCCGAGGACTTCGCGCGCGCGGCGGACTGGCGTCGCCGGCTGGTGGCGTGCGCTCCGCTCGATTCGTCGAACGTCGTGCGATTGATGCGCGCGATGGCGCGCGCGGGCGATCGCGCCGGCGCGATCCAGCAGGCGCGCGTCCACGCCGCGCTCCTCGAGCAGGAGCTGGAGCTCGAGCCCGATCCCGTCGTCGAGTCGCTCGCCGAAGAGCTGCGCACCGGCACGAGCTGGCTCGGCGAGAGCGACGCGCGCGAAGCCGCTCCGCGCGAAGCCGCTCCGCGCGAAGCCGCTCCGCGCGCCGACCAGTCGGCGGACGCTTCCCCCGAGGCAGCGCAGCGCGACGACGCGGCGCACGTCGACGACGAGGAAGTAGTCGGTCCGTCGCTGCCGATCGAGGGCGAGCCGATCGCCGAGCTCTCGCGGGCGGTGCCGGCCGTCCCGGTCGCGCGCGCCGATCGATCGGCGACGCCGTGGCGCGGTAGCACGTTGGCGCGACCGATGGCGGAGATCGCCGTGCCGATCTGGCTGCGATGGACGATCCTCTCGGTCGTCGTGCTCACGCTGATCAGCGCGGGCGTGCTGATCGGACGCTCGCGGCGCGGTGGAGCGCCCGCGGTCGAGCAGCTCGCCGTGAAGCAGCGCGTCGTCGTCGCGCCGTTCCGCGTGTCGGGCGCCGCGCCGTCGCTGGCGTATCTCCGCGACGGCATGGTGGAGCTGCTCTCCACGCGGCTCGCCGACGATTCCGCCGCGCGCTCCGTCGACGCGGGCGCCGTGCTCGGCGCGTGGCGCGCGGCGGGACTCGCGCCGGCGATGGACGTATCGCGCGACACCGTCGTGAAGCTCGCCGCGCAGCTCGGCGCCGAGCGCGTCGTCGTCGGCTCGGTGGTGGGAACCCCGGCGCGCGTCATCTTCCGCGCCTCGGTGCTGCTCGTGCCGTCGGGCAAGGTCAGCGCGGACGCGTCGATCGCCGGCCCGGTGGAGAACCTCACCTCGCTCATCGACCGGCTCGCCGGCCAGCTCCTCGCGTCGGAGGCGGGCGAGGACCAGCAGCTCGCGCTCCAGACCACGCGCTCGCTCCCCGCGCTTCGCGCGTATCTCGCCGGCCAGGCCGCGCTGCGCGCGCTCGACTACACGGCCGCGCAGCGCTACTACGATTCCGCGCTGCGGCGCGACTCGAGCTTCGCCCTCGCCGCACTGCGTGCCGCGATCGTCGCGGACCGGCTGTTCGACGCGCCGCAACTACAACGCGCGCTCGCCATCGCGTGGGCGCATCGCGACGCGCTCAGCGATCGCGACGAGATGCTCCTCTCGGCGTACGTCGGCCCGCGCTATCCCGCGCCGCCGACGCGCGCCGAGCTGCTCGCGGCGTGGCAGCGGATCGTCGACGCGTCGACGACGGACGCCGATCTCTGGTACGCGCTCGGCACACGGATCGTGCACGACGGCACGGCGGCCGGCCTCTCCGACGCGGCGGCGCGAGCGCGCGAAGCGCTCGAGCACGCGGCCGCCGCCGCGCCTCACCCCGCCGCGCGCGGGCTCCTCGCCACGCTCGGCGCCGTCCCCGTCGAGCCGGCGGCGGGACCGGCGACGCTCGGTCCCTTCGCGCCGTTCGTGCGCTGGCGCGCCGCCGTCGCACGCGGCGACAGCGCGCTCGTCGCGCACCTGCGCGACACGATGTTCCGGCTCGGTCCGGCGAATCTCCGCGCCATCGCGATGAGCAGCCAGTACGAGGGCGTCGGGCTCGGCGACGGCGCGCGCGCGCTCGAGTTCCTCGAGGCACGCGCGACGCGCCCCGCCGATCACGCCGATGCGCTGCTCGGCGAGCACGCACACGCGCTCGTGCGCGGCCACGTGCGCGAGGCGGCGGGCGTCGTCGCGCGGCTCGCCCGGTTGCAGCCCGAATCGCCGGCGCCGCTCCGGCTGCGCGTGCTCGACGCCCTCTACGCGAGTGGCGACTCCGCCGCCGCCGCCGATGCGGCCGACGAGCTCTCCAGCCGCACGGGGCTCGATCCGAGCGCGGGGCTCACGTCGTCGGAAACGTGGAGCGCCAATCTCTGCGTGCTCGGTCAGTGGCAGCTCGCGCGCGGCGACACCGCGGCGGTGCGCCGCTCCGCCGGCGCGCTTCGCACCCACGCGGCGCGCGACTCGGCCACGTCGAGCGAGGTCGCGAGCGCGGCACCGGGCGCGTGCGCGGAGCTCCTTTCGGCCGCTCACGCCGTGCTCACGCGTGCGCGCGACGCGCGGTCACGCCTGCAGCACGTGGACTCGCTCGTCCTCGTCCCGCAGATCGTCGGCGACCTCGCCACCTATGCGCCGCTGCTGATCGCCCGCCTGCACGAGCGCCTCGGCAACCCCACCGCCGCCCTCGCCGCCCTGCGACGCCGCCCGTACATGTCCGAATGGCCCCGCTATCTCGGGACGATCAGGGGGGAGGTGGAGCGGTTGGAGCGATGACGCGGTCGTCGATGTGTTGGCGTGTTGGTCACTGACACCAACACACCAACACACCATCACATCGTTCTCACCCCTCCGCCTGCGCGTGATTCAGCCCGGCGACCAGCGTCACGCCGCCGAAGATGTTACCGACGAGGGTCGGCGCGATGAAGCCGACGATCGCGTCGGCCCATGATGCTTCGCCGCGAACGGCGGCGTAGAAGACTTCCGTGCCGCCGGCGATCACGTGGGCGAAGCCGGCGACGCCGATGACCCAGGTCATGATCACGATCACGGCGATCTTGCTCGTCTCGGCGCCGGGAAGCATCCACACCATCAGCGCGATGAGCCAGCCGGCATACACCGCGCGCAGCAGCGTCGTCCAGACGTCGGGGCGCATCGCTTCCGCGGCGATGTCGGAGAGCGCGCGCTGCACGTCCGGCTCGACGACGGGGAGCCGCCCGAGCACGAGCGCGAACAGGAGCACGCCGATCATGTTCGCGACGAACACGACGCTCCAGAGACGCCCGACGTCGCTCACCGACGTCGACGACTTCTTCGAGAGCAGCGGCACGATGGGGGTGAGCGTGTTCTCGGTGAATAGCTGCTGGCTCCCGACGATCACGATCACGAAGCCCACCGTATAGCCGAGCTTCGCCACGAGCGGACGCCACGTCGCGTCGGGGAGGTACGTGCGCAGCAGCGCGTCCACGAGGAAGGAGAAGCCCATCGAGAGACCCGCGGCGAGCCCCGACCAGAAGAGCGCGCCGCTGGTGCGCTCGAGCTCGTGCTCCCCTTCCCGGCGGATCACCTCGTACGTGGTCTTCGCGTCGAGCTTTTCGGCTTCCTTCGCCTGCTCCTCGCGATGCCGCTCCTCGCGATGCCGTTCCTCGTGCTCACGCTCGGGCGGGTGCGTTTCCGCCGGCGGCCGTTCCGCTGCCATGGGCTTGCTCCGCGGGTTCGGCCGCCCCTTCGCGCGAAAAGTATTCCTCGGCGACACGTCCTCCCCGCTCGACGGTCTTTCCGGTCTTCCCTGTCCTCCGCGACACCCGTATTGTAGGCCGACCGCGCTGCTCGTCTTCGCTGCCCACACCGAGAGGAAGCCCGATGGCCGCATCCGTCGCTTCGTCCGCCCCGCCCGCGTCGCTCGAGGGGATTCATCGCGACCGATTGTTCGTCGCCTCCTGCTGCGCGCTCGCCGTCTCCGCCGTGGCCTTCGCCGTCATCGGCGACATCCTGGGGGCGCTCAAGGCGCAGTTCATCCTCGACAACCAGCAGGTCGGCTACATCGGAGGCGCCGCGATCTGGGGCTTCTCCGTCTCGATCCTCCTGCTCGGGCCACTCTGCGACGTGCTGGGGATGAAGTTCCTCATCCGCGTCGCCATGGTCTGCCACGTCCTCGGCGTGCTGATCATGATCACCGCAACCGGATTCTGGTCGCTCTTCACCGGCGCGCTCGTGATCTCGCTCGGCAACGGGTTGATCGAGGCGGCGTGCAACCCGCTGGTGGCGACGTTGTATCCGGAGCGGAAGGTCCACCGGCTGAACCAGTTCCACGTGTGGTGGCCCGGCGGGATCGCGCTCGGCGGGCTCGCGAGCTACGCGCTCGCCAAGATGGGGATCACGTCGTGGCAGGTCCGGCTCGGCCTCATCCTGATCCCGGCCGCCGTCTACATCGTGCTCATGCTCCGCGAGCGGTTCCCGGCGACGGAGAATCAGGCATCGGGAGTCTCCACGGGCGAGATGTTCCGCATCACCTTCACGTCGCCGCTCTTCCTCCTCATGCTGGCGACGATGTTCATCACGGCGAGCATCGAGCTCGGACCGAACCGGTGGATCCCCGCAGTGCTCCAGTCGGGTGGCGTGCCCGGCATCCTCGTGCTCGTGTGGGGCAGCATCCTGATGGCGATCCTGCGGCGCACCGCGTCGGGCCCGCTCATCAAGCTGCTCTCGCCGACGGGCATCCTCTTCTGCTCGATGGTCGTCGCCGCGATCGGCCTGTACATGCTGAGCGTGGCGACGACGACGACGGCGGTGTTCGTCGCGGGCACCGTGTTCGCGGTCGGCGTGTGCTTCGTCTGGCCGACGATGCTCGGGTTCGTCTCGGAGCGCGTGCCGCGAAGCGGGGCGCTCGGTCTGGCGCTGCTCGGGGGAGCGGGCATGGGGATCGTCGGGATCGTGACGTCGCCGTGGCTCGGCAAGATCGCCGACGAGAAGTCCCACGAGCGGTTCGTCGCCGAGCAGCCCGCCGTGGTGTCCACGCTGGGCGCGGCGAGTGCCGCGCTCCGCGCGAAGCTGCCCTCGGTTCCGGCGGATCAGCGCGCCGACGTACAGCGCGCGGTGGACGCGACGGATCAGGTGGTGGCGAGCGGCACGAGCGGCCAGCTTCCGCCGATCGCGACGGCGAACGCGATGCGTGCGATCATCGGCACGGGGATCGTGGACCCTGCCGTCGACAACGTGCAGGCGCTGCTCGGACCAGCGGAGAACTACGGTGGGCGCACCTCGTTCCGGCGGCTCGTTCCGCTCGCCGGCATTGCCGCGGTGATCTTCGTCCTCCTCTGGATCAACGACAAGCGCAAGGGCGGCTATCGCGCCGAGCGCATCGATGCGGCGGACGGGCTGGCGCCTCCGCGGGAGGCGGTGGCGGTGCACTGAGAGTCTGAGAGAGTGTGTGAGTGTGTGAGTGTGTGAGTGTGTGAGTGAACGGCCTCGGGAGGCAGGAGCTTCCCGAGGCCGTTCGCCGCTACCCACACACCCACACACCGACACACCCACACACCCACACACCTCTGCATTCCCAGACGGCTGAGCCGGCCCGAAACTGGATCACCGTTCCCGCGTGATGCAAGCCACAGCGGGAACACAACTTGCCCCTCGACGAGCGACTCTGGCGCGTGCGGCGACGACGCCGCGAAACGCGACGTGACGAATAGAGGAGGGCGGCATGGGACTGATCGAGTTCAAGGACCGGCACGGCGTTGGCTGGCGCGTCTGGCACGTCGAGACCCCCGCGAACCGGGCCCACCTGATGGACCCCCTCTACCGGAATGGCTGGCTCGTCTTCGAGCGCGAGGACGGCTCGGAGCGGCGCCGGCTCAACCAGGTGCCCGAGGACTGGGCGTCGCTCCCCCCGGAACGATTGGCGCTGCTGTGCGCCATCGCGGCTCCCGCAGTGGCGGCAAAGCGGCCGATCACCGGCCAGCAACCGCTCTGGGCGAATCCCGACATGGAGACGTCGTCGGACGTGTGAGTCGCGCAGGGTGCGCCGGCATGGCGCCGGCGCACCCTTGACTTGAAGCCGGAAATGGTGCAGCCTTCCATCCGGATATACGGATGATACAGGCCCGCCCCATCTTCGATCGCCTCAGCGCGCTCGCCGACCCCA
>DATJGU010000095.1:0-14718 GCA_035494615.1 Gemmatimonadaceae bacterium | reverse complement strand
TCATGATGCTCCCTTCCCGATCGCTCCTGGCCGGCGCGACCTTCCTGGCGCGCGTGCCCGAGGTGCGGTGCGCCCTCCAACGCGGTGCGGTTGAGACAATGCGCGACCCAGCGTCCGCGGCGCAGCCAAACAGATTGCTTTCAAAGTATCGCCAGCCGCCTAACGCGTGCGTTCTGCCGCATGCGGCATCGTCGCCGGCTCGACACAGCTAAGATGTAGACGCTCGAGACGGGCGGCTACCACTGTTCCCTGCTCCCGCCGCTTGGCGGCAGCAACGCTTCGTTAGACGGCGGCTGAATGCCAAGGCGGGGTCGCATGGGCTGGCGACTGACTCTGGCGCTCTCTGGTTGCGCACTTCTTCATGCGACCTTCGAGATAGTTCCTGGCCGGCGCGACGCTCCTCGAGCGCGCGCTCGCGGCGCCCATGCTCTCTCCAACGCGGTGCTGTTGCGTGGCGCGCGGTGCGCGCACGGCGCATCCCCAAAAGAGTTGCCCTTCCGTGATCGCCAGCCGGCTAACGCGTGAGTTCAGCTGCGGGCGGCATGACGGCGAGGACGAAACCTGCGACAAGTCGGGATGCCGATCGCGCGCTCCCCAAGGATGCTCCGAGCGCCCGTCAGCTGCAACGATTCGTTAGACGGCGGCTGAATGCCAAGGCGGGGTCGCCTGGGCGGGCGCGCCGACTCCGGCGCCCGCCGGTGGGCGCTCCTCATGATGTTCCCTTCGCGATCGCTCCTGGCCGGTGCGCTGCTCCTGGCGCGCGTGCCCGCGGCGCGAGGCCACGACCAACGCGGTGCCGTTGAAGGCAGTCGCTCGGGGCCGGATCGGCGGAGCAACAACAAGAAAGCTTCACCAGCAAGCGCCGGCCGGCTAACGCTCAAGCTCAGCTGCGGGCGACATGCTGACTGGGAAGATGCAGCGTAATCACGATATGACCTAGAGCGGCGGCTGCCACTCATTCCTCACATCAGTCGCCCGTCAGCTGCAGCGACACGTTAGATGACAGGGTCTTGCCATGCATAACGGTAGCCGTTATAGTAACGTATATATCCTGGAAGGTCTAATGGCAGGTAGCGGAATGCACGCGTGGGTATCGTTTCATTCGCCGATACGGGAACCGAGGACGTTTTCGAGGGTGAGGACTCTCGGAAGGCCAGGCATGCTTGTCCGACGATGCTCTGGCATGTGGCGCGACGGAAGCTCGATCAACTCAACGCAGCAGTCCGGCTTTCGGACCTGCGTTTTCCGCCCAGCAATCACTTGGAAGCTTTGAAGGGCGACCGAAAGGGGCAGCACAGTATCCGCATCAATCAGCAGTACCGACTCTGCTTTGAATGGACAGACAATGGCCCGGCAAGCGTTGAGATTGTCGACTATCACTGAGCAGGACTGATATGCGTATTCCTTCCAAGCGACCTCCAACGCGCCCTGGCGAGATGCTCCTCGAGGAGTTCATCAAGCCGCTCGGTATTTCGCAGACGGAGCTCGCGGAGTGGATCGGGGTGTCCTACCCGCGGTTGAATGAGATCGTGAATGGCAAGCGCGGTGTGACGCCAGATACGGCGTTGCGCCTCGAGCAGGTATTCGGGGTGGATGCGCAGGTTTGGCTGAACCTCGAGATCGCATGGGAACTCTACCACGCGAAGCATTCGAAGACAGCTGCCGAGATAAAGCGTATTCAACGACACCCGGCTATCGGTGCGATTGCCTGAGATTCAGCAGGGGTGCTAGAAGAGGCACTCCTCTCACTTCTTTGTGGCTCGGCTGTCATCTAACGCGAATTATACGGCCGAATTTTCACCAGATTCCCTGCCATCATCGCTGCGAACACCAATGTAAACGCCTCGTCTGATCCCGCCACACCCGCCGACTCGCATCACAAAGCTGGTGAAGTGTTATGCTGCGTCAGGTGCGAGGTAAGAAAACCGGCGCGGCGGCGCGTTTGGCTGCGGGAGCCGATGTGCGATGACGCCGCCCGGGAACGCCGGAGACCCCTCGCCGTACCGCCACGACGCCCACGTCCCTCCGCCCGCCACGCCCCACGCCGATCCGCACCGCTCGCTCCCGCACCGTCGGCGGCGGCGTCCGCATCCACTGCGGGCCTCCCACCGCCGTCGCCTGCACCGTCGCCGGACCGGGACGCAGCCGCGCGAGCTGCTCCGCCGTCAACACGATCACCAGCCAGGTCGCCTTCGTGCGCGGGTCGAGGCTCGCCACGTGATTGGTCGGAATCACTCGCGTGGCGAGGAGCTCGCGCCGGTCACCCTGCACGAGCTCGACGCGGACGGTCACCCCGGTGCGCGCCCAGCTCACCGCCTCGACGGTCACCGATTTCCCCGGGCGCAGCTCGGCGGCGCTCGTGCGCAGCGCGAGGCCCTTCACCTGCACCCACGCGCGGTAGGCCGAGAAGCCGCCGAAGATGGCGTACAGCACGAGCACGGTCGTCATGAGCCAGCGCATGACGTCTCCGTGAGCGTTCGATTAACGTGCGCGGCATGAGCCAACACGCCGCCCGTCCGCTCGACGTCGCCGTCGTCACCTACGACGCGCGGCCCGCGCCCACCGACGACGATCTTCTCCTCGTCCACGCCCTCTCGGCGCGCGGTGCGCGCGTCGATGCGCGGCCGTGGAGCGATCCGGATGCGCGGTGGTCACGCTACGACGCGGTCGTCGTCCGCTCGTGTTGGGACTACTTCCTCCGCCCCGCCGAATTCCACGCCTGGCTCGATCGGCTGGAGCGCGACGGGGCGACGGTGCACAACCCGGTGCCGACGCTCCGCTGGAACGCGGACAAGCGCTACCTGCGCGATCTCGAGGCGCGCGGCGTGCCCGTCGTCCCGACGTACTGGGTGCCGCGCGGATCCACGATCTCGCTCGGCGAGGTGCGGCGTCGCACCGGCTGGCCGGAGCTCGTCGTCAAGCCCGCGGTCTCGGGCGGCGCGCACCGCACGTGGCGATCGTCTCACAGCGCGGCCGGCGACGACGCACGCCTCGCCGAGTCGGCGGCCGAGTGCGAGATGATGGTGCAGCCGATGCTCGCCGAGATCGAGCGCGAGGGGGAGTGGTCGCTGCACTTCTTCGACGGCGCATTCAGCCACGCGATCGTGAAGCGTCCGCGCGCGGGCGACTTCCGCGTCCAGCTCGAGCACGGGGGGAGCGTCGTCTCCGTCGATCCGACGGCCGAGCTGATCGAGGCGGCGCGACGCGCCATCGACGCGGCGCCGAACGCCGGCGAGCCGCCCCTCTACGCCCGCGTCGACGGCTGCGTCGTGAACGGGGCGTTCGTGCTCATGGAGCTCGAGCTGCTCGAGCCGGCGCTCTCCCTCGCATGGGCCGACGGGGCGGCCGACCGGCTCGCCGACGCGCTCCTCCGCCGCCTGGGCTAGCGCGAGACGTCGGCGACCGACCCGGGTGACGCCGGCCGCTCGCCGGCCACGATCTGCTTCAGCTCGAGCGTCAGCGAGAACTTCGCGAACTTGCTCTTGAGCAGGACGGGATAGCGATGCGCGTCGTCGGTGAACCAGATCTGCGCTTCGCCGTTCTCGGAGAAGATCCCGTTGGCCTTGATGGTCGGCCTCACGACGGTGGCGTAGAAGTCGCCCGCCTCGACGCGTACGACCTCCTTCCGCAGACCGCTCAGCACGACGGGGTTCCGGTCGGGACGGAAATACCGGTCGTCGCGCCGAGTCTCCCCGACCTTCACGCGCGCGGAACGCGCGGCGTAGATGAACGAGCCGTCGTCGAGCGGGTGCGCGACGCTCGGATGCTCGACGTCGTTCTGCTCGTAGATGCCGCGCTCGGGATAGATCTCGTACAGGGTGGTCCGCTTGTAGCGCCCCTCGGAGATCTGCTGGCGATGCCGGAGCGACGAGAGCGTCACGACGTCGATCCAGCTATCGTACCGGTCGTGCACGCGGAAGAGCGGGATCCCGCCGTCGAGGGTGAAGACGACGTGGTACGCCTGGCGCCCGCGGACGGTGTCGATCCCGGTGACCTTCATCCGCGCCGTGCCGGCCCGCAGGCCCCCGAAGGTCGCCTTGTAGGTCAGCTCCTCCCCGACGGCGTACGGGACGGGCGCACGGGTCCCGGTCGCGAGCAGCGGCGACGACGGTGCCAGGTCGACCGTCTGGGCGCCGGCGAGGGCCGGCACGACGGAAGCCGCGGCGACGAGGGCGCCGATCACACGGTTCACGACTGTTCGGGACACGAAGGAAATGGTCATTCCGATTCCTCTACGCCGCCAGGTCCGGAACCGGATCCGCGGCGGCCTCATCAAGCTGACGACCGGAAGGTCGCCCCTACTACTTACTCGGGGCTTACGGCAGCCGGTCGCCGTGTCTGACATGAATAGTACAGGTATGAAATACCTGGACACGAAGGAAGGTTCGTCAGACCAGCGCGGACGACAGGAGCCGCACGAGCTGGGCACGGTCCTCCGGACCGAGACGCTCGGCGAGCTCCTGCTGGACGACGCGGATGGCGGCGACGCCGGCCCGGTGCCGCTCGAGGCCGAGGGGGGTCACCTTGGCCCGGATGGCGCGGCGGTCCTCGGAGCAGGTCCCCCTTCGGACGAGCCCCTCCGCCTCGAGCCGGTCGACGAGCTGGGTGACGTTGGAGCGCACGCAGCGAAGCCGGCCGGCGAGGTCGCCGAGGGTACACGGGTCGCCGGCGCGGATGAGCTGCTCCATCGCGTCGAACTTGGAGAGCGACAACCCGACGCCGGCGAGCGCCTCCTCGAGCCGCTCCTCGAGCCGCTCGGCGGCGCGGAGCACGGCCGAGAGGGCGCCCTGGTCGGGGCCGCCCGTCGTGGCGCACTCGATCGCGATGGCCTGCGTCGAATCGTTCATAGGTGAACTATAGGGGAGGCATTTGTCAGAGACAAGGACAAAAGGCGGTGCGTGGGGACTCGGGAGGCTCCTGGCGGGAGGACGGTCCGGGTTCAGACGCTGGTCTAGAAGTACCGGGCGGTCGCCATGAGTGTCGCGGCGATGGCGAGGAGGACGAGTACGGCCCGCGCGGCGAGGGTGAGGCGGACCTGCAGGCGTGCGCGCTCCTCGTCGCCGAGCGGCGTCGCGCCCCCGCCGGACAGCTTCTTCGCGGCGGGGGCGGTGACGAACATGCCGATCGCCATGGCGACGATGGCGGACAGAGCGCCGATCGTCATGCCGATCCCCATCGGGGAGTGCGCCCAGGCGCCGTGCGTGAGGGCCATGTTGTGCCCGTAGAGTGCGAGGCCGGCCAGCAGCGTGAGGTTCGCCACGACGATGAGGTAGACTGAGACTCGGGCCCGCTCCATCATGTGCTGCATCATCGGTTGTGCGGCGGGACCGACCGCGCGCGCCGCGGGCAGGACGAACAGGGTGACGAGCACGACACCGCCCACCCAGGCAATGCCGGCGAGAATGTGAATGGCACGCAGCAGGAACAGTACGACAGGATGATCCATCGTTCGCTCTCCAGGTGTGATGGTTCGGGCGTCGCCGCGCACGGTGCGAGGGCGCCGCTCGCCGCGGCGCCAACTTACACTTCGCGGGCCCGTTGACCATGCGTGCCGTGGTGAACACCCGCGCCGGCGGCCCGGAGGTGCTCGAGGAGCAGCAACGGCCGGCGCCGGAGCCCGGGCTCGGCCAGGTGCGCGTGCGGGTGCGCGCGTCGGCGCTCAACCGCGCGGACCTGGTCCAGCGGATGGGGCGCTACCCTGCTCCGCCGGGCGCGCCGGCGGACATCCCGGGGCTCGAGTACGCGGGCGAAGTGGACGCCGTCGGCCCGGCGTCGGCGATGTGGCCGATCGGGAGCCGAGTGATGGGGATCGTCGGCGGCGGCGCGCACGCGGAGCTCGTGTGCGCGCACGAGCGCGAGGTGATGCCGATGCCGGCGAACCTGTCGTTCGACGAGGCGGCGGCGATCCCCGAGGTGTTCCTCACGGCGTACGACGCGCTGTTCCGCCAGCTCGAGGTACGGATCGGGGAGCGCGTGCTCGTGCACGCGATCGGGAGCGGCGTGGGCACGGCGACGCTGCAGCTCGGGTGGATCGCCGGCATCACGGTGTACGGCACGTCGCGCTCGGCGGACAAGCTGGAGCGCGCGAAGGCGCTCGGCCTCGTGCACGCGATCGACGCGTCGACGCGCGACTGGGCGGCGCGCGTCGAGGAGCTCGCGGGCGCCAACGGCATCCACGCGCTGGTCGATCTGGTCGGCGGGGACTACCTGCGCGACAACCTGCGCGTGCTCGCGCCGCGCGGCCGGCTGTGCGTCGTCGGCCTCACCGCGGGCAACCGCACCGAGATCGACCTCGGCGTCGTGCTCCGCAAGCGTCTCCGGATCATCGGCACCGCGCTCCGCTCGCGCGCTCCCGAGGAGAAGTACGCACTCGCCCGCGAGTTCTCGCAGCGCATCGTCCCGCTGTTCGAGACGAACCAGCTCCGCCCCGTCATCGACCGGGTGATGCCCTTCGCCCGCATCGCCGACGCGCACGCGCAGATGGCGGGGAATGGGACGTTCGGGAAGTTGGTGCTTAGCTGGTGACTTGGTGACTCGATCGCTGAGTGACTTGGTGACTTGGTGACTTGGATCGTTCGTGACTTGGTCGGTGACTTGGTGACTCGGAACGGCACCGGCCACGGAGACCGAACCAAGTCACGCCGTGGAGACTCCAGGCTGGTTGGGCGCCGGGTCGAGGTCTCGAGCATCGAGCCTGACGCCAGCACCTTCCTCGTGGATGCACACCGGTGCTCGTTCCGCCAATCACCCACGGTGACTTTGGTTCAACTGCCGTGTCGAAGTCACCGACCAAGTCACCAAGTCACCAAGTCACCAAGTCACCAAGTCACCAAGTCACCGCCTCATCGCCCCACCACCACCTCCCCCATCCTCACCACCTCGAACTCCCCCGAGGGCACCTGCTTCAGCGCGCCGAGCCGGTCGTCGTCCCAGCGAGGGTCGGGGGCGCCGGTCACGTACCAGCCGCTTCCGTTGTCGGCGAGGATCATCCCGTACTTCTGCATCGCGCGGAGGATGACCTGCACCTCGCTCGGGTAGCCGCTGACGTCGAACGAGGCCTTGAGGCGGACGCGCATGCCCATCGGCGGGAGCGACGGTGAGGGGTCGCTGCTGGCGAAGTGGCGCGCGGGGGCGACGAAGGCCGCGCGCGTGCGCGGACAGGTGAAGCGGAGGGCGTGGTCGATCGCGCCGCGGGTGACCGCCTCCTCGTAGCGCACGAGTCCCGGGAAGATCGGCAGGCCGGCGGCGTCGGCCGACGTCCAGTACATGGGGCGGAGCGCGTTGGAGCCGAGGTCGAACACGGCGCCCGAACCGGCCTGCCAGCTCGTGCCGCCGTCGAGCGGATGCGCGTCGTACAGCTCGTAGAGCGTCCACGCCGTCGTATCGACGACGATGACGTGCCGATCGCCGGTGCTCGCGGCGCCGCCCTCGATCGGCGCGCCGTCGGGAATCGGGTACGGACCGGGATCGCTCTCATCGGCGTACCCGAAGGAGATCGGGCGGCGCGGCGTACCGCTCCCCGCGAGCGCGTACGGAATGCCGTACACCGAGCCGAAATCCGGGTGCAAGTTGCGCACGCCGCACGCCGCGACGAGCACGTCGGACGACGGATCGACCGGTTCGGCGGAGATGTCCGTGTTCCACGGATTGTCGGCGGGGAAGACGCGCCGCTCGCCGAGCGGCCCGCCCGGCGCGGGATCGTCGCCGGGCGGTGCATCGGTGACGGACGCGCCGGTGCACGCGGCGAGGGCGAGGCACGCCAGCGTGGCGAGGAGCGAGGTGTGTCGCATGCGAGCGGAAGGGAGGGAATTGCCGGACGGACTGCTCGCGACCTCCGACGATACCGCGCGTGGGCGGAGGCGACTGCGACGTGGATCACCGCCGATCTGGCCGACTCGGTGCCCCGCCGCCAACTTCACCCGCCCTTCCTCTCCGCGACGCCGCGCCCGGAGTCTCACCGAGATGTCGCTCGTCTTTCCGTTCGATCCGAACATCGCGCGCGCGTCGACGATTCCGGCGCGCGTGTACAACGACCCGGTGTTCCTCGAGCTCGAGCGCGAGCGCGTCTTCGCGCGCACCTGGCAGCTCGTCGGCCGCGCGGACCAGGTCCGCGAGCACGGCCAGTACTTCACCGCGCAGGTCGGGAACGACCCGATCGTCGTGCTCCGTGACGGCGCGACGCTGCGCGGGTTCTACAACGTCTGCCTGCACCGCGCCGGCCCGGTGGCATCCGGCTGCGGCCGGCGCAACACGCTGCAGTGCCGGTATCACGGCTGGACCTACGCGCTCGACGGCACGCTCAAGCGCGCGCCCGAGATGGAAGGGGTGGAGCGGTTCGCTCCCGCGGACATGCACCTCGCGCCCGTGCAGGTCGCGACGTGGGGCCCGCTCGTGTTCGCGAACGTCGACGGGAAGGCGCCGCCCCTGCTCGAGGTGCTGGAGGATCTCCCGCAGCGCCTCGCCCCCTTCCACTGCGAGTCGATGCGCTACGTGATGCGAAAGGAGTGGGAGATCGCCTGCAACTGGAAGATCTACGTCGACAACTACCTCGAGGGGTACCACGTCCCCGTCGTGCATCCGGGGTTGCACAAGGAGCTCGACTACGACAACTACGTCGTCGAGCCGCGGCGGTACTTCTCGATCCAGCATGCGCCGCTCCGGCCGGCCGCCGGCGCCGCGGCGGGGGAGCGGCGCTACGACCCGGCCGCGACGGACACGCCCGAAGCGGCGTACGCGTGGCTCTTCCCGAACGTGATGCTCAACGTCTACCTCGGGCAGATGCAGACGAACGTCGTGCTCCCGAACGGCCACGACCGCTGCACCGTGGTGTTCGAGTGGTACGCCGCCGATCCGCCGGCCGACGCGGCGACCGATCCGTCGTGGACGAAGCTTCTCGCATTCAGCGACGAGATCCAGATCGAGGACATCGAGATCTGCGAGGTGGTGCAGCGCAACCTGCGCTCGCGGATCTACGATCGCGGCCGGTACTCCGCCCGGCGCGAGAACGGCGTGCACCACTTCCACTCGCTGCTGCACGAGTTCCTCACGTGAGCGCGCCAGCGCCGCTCCCGGCCTCCGGCGCCGCCGCGCCGCGCCGGCTCGAGCGCTCGCTGGGCGTCTGGTTCGGGATCGCGGTCGGCGTGGGCTCGATGATCGGCGCGGGGATCCTTCGCGCGCCGGCGGACGTCGCGGCGCGGCTGCCGTCGCCCTGGCTCTTCCTCGGCGTGTGGGTGATCGGGGGGACGTACGCGCTGCTCGGGGCCAACGCGATCGCCGAGCTGGCGACGATCGTGCCCCGCTCGGGCGGGCAGTACGTGTTCGTGCGCCACGCGCTCGGCCCGTATGCCGGCTTCGTCGTCGGATGGAACGACTGGCTGTCGACGAGCGGCTCGGTGGCGGCGATCGCGATCGTGGAAGCGGAGGCCATCGGTGCGCTGGTGCCGGCGCTCGCCGGCCGCCACCTGCTCGTCGCGGAGATCGGCGTCGCGATCACGGCGGCGCTGCTCGTGCGCGGGGTCCGTGAGAGCGATCGAGCGCAGCGCACGACCAGCCTGCTCAAGGGGCTGGTGCTCATCGCGCTGATCGCCGCGTGCTTCGCGTGGCGAGCGGCGGGGGGCAGCGTCGCGCCGCCCGTGCGCACGCTGCCGACGCCGCACGGGTGGGCGCTCGCCGCCGCCATCGCCGCGGCGTTGCAGGGGGTGATCTTCGCATACGACGGGTGGACGGGGATGATCTATTTCTCCGGCGAGGTGCGCGATCCGGCGCGCGAGATTCCCCGCGCGCTCGCCGGCGGACTCGTCGCGACGATCGGCATCTACGTGCTCCTCAACGCCGCCATTCTCGCCGTGCTGCCGCTCGACGCGATCGCCGGCTCGCCGCTCGCCGCGGCGACGGCGATGGGCGCGATCGTCGGCGATCGCGGCGCGCTCCTCGTGCAGCTCCTGATCGCGCTGGCGCTTCCGAGCGCACTGGTGGCGAACACGCTCTGCGCGTCGCGCGTGGCGTTCGCGCTCGGCCAGGACCGGCTCGCGCCGCCGATCTGCGGGCGCGTCAACGAGGGAGGGACGCCCGCGGTGTCGCTCGTCGTCACGGCCGCCGCGACGGCGCTGCTCCTCCTCACGGGCACCTTCGAGCGGTTGATCGCGATCTGCGCGTTCCTCTTCGTCGCCAGCTACGCGCTCTCGTTCACGTCGGTGTTCGTGCTGCGCCGGCGCGAGCCGGGCATCGCGCGGCCGTATCGCGCCTGGGGCCACCCGTGGACCACGGGCACCGTGCTCGCCGGTTCGGTGGCGTTTCTCGTGGCGACGATCGCCGCCGCGCCGCGCGACGGCATGATCGTCGCCGCGCTCGTCGCGGCGAGCTACCCGATCCATCGCATCGTCGCGCGGGCGAACCCCTAGCGGTCCCCCTTCTCCTCCCGCTCGTCGTCGGCGATGTCGATGGAGAGCGGGAAGAAGAGCGACGACCGGACGGCGGGGTACGGCGTGTCCCACCCACGCGCGTCGTGCCAGAGGATGCGATTGAGCCGTTCCGTCGGCGCCGCGTCGGGGACGTCGAACTTCATCCGCGCCGACGCACGCGCCGCCGTGCGACGCGCCGCGGCGTGCGGGCCGGTGATCGCGCCGACGCGCTGGTTGACGTCGTAGAGCGACTGCGCCGGCACGATCGCCGTGTACGGCGCGGCGTCGGGCGCGTCGCCGGCGCCGAGGAAGCTCGCACGCATGTCGGTGGCGACGAGATCGTACGCGCTGAGCGCCGGGAGGCCGAGCATCAGCTCGATCGTCTTCAGGAGGCTCGGCTGGCTGTAGAAGGTGCTGTCGATGACCCCGCGCCGCGCGTACGGGCTCGCGACGAGCGCCACCGTGCGATGACCGTCGATGTGGTCGACGCCGTCCTGCGCGTCGTCCTCGACGGCGAAGATCGCCATCGACTTCCAGAACGAGGAGTGCGTGAGGGCCTCGACGATCTTGCCGAGCGCGAGGTCGTTGTCGGCGACGCACGCCTTCGGCGCACACCACCCGTCCGACGTCCCGACGGTGTGGTCGTTCGGCAGGATCATCATCACGAAATCCGGCATGGCGCCGCGCGCCTCCCACTCCTTCAGGTGCGACAGCAGCACGTCCGCCTTGACGACGTCGGGAATCTCCTCGGTCCAGCCGGGATACTCGCGCACGAGCACGCGGTCGAGCGACCTGATCTCCGAATGCGTGTCGTAGATGCGCGCGAGCCGCCGCCGGAAGACGTCGGGATCGCTGGGGTGCTCCTCACGGTACTGCTTCATGAACTCGGCGCGGCGCACCGCACTCGAGTTCTGGATCGACGGCGCGTACTCGCCGAAGATGCTGACGCGCTTCCCCTTGGCCTGTGCCGCTTCCCAGATGAAGCCGCCGGCGGAGTACGCGAGCGGATCGATTCCTTCGGATGGATAGCTCCGTCCGTAGTACAGCGGCCAGAGCGGATAGTCGGTCTCGTTCGCCTGGGTGAGCCAGTTGTGACCGTCGGCCGAGTTTCCTCCCGAGGCGAAGAAGTGATCGAGCAGCACGAAGCGCTCGGCGAGGGCGTGCGCATTGGGGGTGACGTCGCGGCCGTACATCACGAGCGACGGATCGCTCGCGCCCTTGCCGATGTCGCCGAGGATCTGGTCGTAGGTGCGGTTCTCGCGGATGATGTAGACGACGTGCCGGATCGGCGTCGGCTCGCCGGGCCGCTCGGGCACCGGCCGCGCCGCGACGCCGGTGCGCGGCGCGGCCGAGGGCGCCGCGTCGCTCGACGAGGCGAGGTGACGCTTCGCGTTCTGTGCGACGGAGGTCGTGTACGCCGCGAGCGCGGCGTCGTCGGGAACGTCGATCACGTTCACCGAGCCGCGCACGGCGTGCACGTAGCGGCCGGTGAGCCCGTGATGCTCCCGCGTTCCCGAGCCGACGCCGAGCAGCGTGCCGACCGCGAGGGTGCGCCCGTCGGCGCTCACGTCGATGCTCGACGGATACCAGCCGGTGGGAACGAGACCGCGCAGCCGCGGCGTGCCGCTCTCCGGCAGGTCGAACATCGCGACGGCGTTCACCCCGCCCAGCGTCACGTAGAGCCGCTGGCCGCCGTTCGCGAGCGCCACCGCCGTCGGCGCGATGCCGATGCGGTGCTCGCGGAAGGGATCGGCGGGGATCGTACCGACGACGGCGTTCGCACGGGTGTCGACGATGCTGACGTCGTCGGAGTTGCCGTTCGTGACGTAGAGCCGCGCGCGGCGCTCGTCCCAGGCGAGCCCGGTCGGGTGCCGCCCGACGGTGACGCTCGCCACGACGCGCCCGCTCACGAGATCGATGCGCGACACGGTGCCGCGCTCGGCCACGTCGCGCGCGTCGACGCGCACGGGCTCGGCGCGCGGGTCGCAGCACTGGCGCGCCGAGCGATCGCCGCGCGCGGGCTTCGCGCCGCCGAGGATGCTCACCCACGCGGTGGCGCCGTCCTCGGAGATCGCGGCGGAGACCGGTACGACGCCGACGGGGATCGTGCGCAGGAGCGCGCCGCTCTCTACGTCGAGCACGGCGACGGCATCGTTGGCGGGGAGCGGAAGCACGACGACGCGATGTCCCGACGCGTTCGCGCGCGTCGCGACGGCCGGCCCGCCCGCCATGAAGTCGCCGAGCGCGCGAGAGACGCGGAGCACCGGCACGCTGTCGGCGGCGCCCGCGTCGGAGCCGCTGCGCCGAACGGTGGCGTCGCCGGCGTAGACGCCGAGGTGTGCAACGGCACCCGACTCGTCGAGCGCCGGCCCGCCCGGGAGGCGGCTCTCCGTCATCCCCCCGGGAAGCTTGCCGACCGACGAGACGATCGCGTGCCCCGTGACGGGATCGATCGCGACGCCGTGCACGCCGGCGCGTCCGTCGAAGCCGGCGCTCGCGACGACCCGGTTGTCGCGCCACGCGATCCGGTACGCCGCGCCCGGCACGGCGACCCAGATCTCGCCGGGCGTCCGCGCGAAGCGCACGCCGCCGACCTTGCCCTCGAACACGCTCTGCACGCCGGCGGGGGTGACCCGCTGATCGACGGCGATCACGCCGGGATCGGGAATCTCGCGCAGCGGCGCGGCGGGACCGCGCTGCTGGGTGGCTGCCTGCAGCAGGAAGAGAGCTGGAATCAACATGTCCGTCGCTCGTGGGTCGTGGTGACGTTCGCTCGCGTGCGCCGGAGCGGATGGCCTGTCGTGTGACGTGCGATCATCGCGTGGCGGCGCGCGGCGCGGCGCGCGGCATCGGCGGCGCGGGATACTCGAAGGCGTAGTCCCCCGAACCGATCTCGACGATCGTCTCGCCCCTTCCCTGCGAGGCGGACGTCACGCCGGGCGCGGAGGCGACGGCGCGGGTGCCCTCGCGCACGTCCGCGAGCGTCGCGCCGGGCAGATGCACGGTGGCACGCGCGTTCGGCGGCACGCGCACGGCGACGCGCAGCCGCCCGCCGGCCGTCGTCCATCCCGACGCGGCGCTCCCGTACGGCGTGAGCAGCTCGGCACGCGCCGAGTCCAGCCCGCCGCCGGGCATCGGATGCACGACGATGTGCGCGTAGCCCGGCTCCGCGGGATCGAGGTCGAGGCCGGCGACGGTGTGCACCATCCAGTCGCCGATCGCGCCGTACGCATAGTGGTTGAACGAGTTCATCCCGACGTCCTGGAAGGTGCTGTCGGGCTTCTCGCCGTCCCACCGCTCCCAGATCGTCGTCGCGCCGCGCGTGATCGGATACAGCCACGACGGATAGCTCCTCTCGAGCAGCAGCGCGTACGCCTCGGCCAGATGTCCCGTCGACGTCAGCGCGTCGGAGATGTACGGCGTGCCGAGGAAGCCGGTGGTGAGGTGGCCCATCGCGCGCACGTCGGCGGCGAGCCGCTCGCCCGCCTCGGCGCGCTCGGCGTCGGGGAGCAGCCCGAACTGGAGCGCGAGCGCGTACGCCGTCTGGGTGTTCGACGTGACGCGTCCCGACGCGGTGACGTACTCGCGGTTCCACGCGGCGCGGATGCGCTCGAACAGATCGTGGTACGCGCGTGCCTCGTCGGCCTTGCCGAGCGCCTGCGCCGCGCGCGAGAGGAGGTCGGTGGAGTGCGCGTAGAACGCCGTCGCGATGAGATCCTTCGCCGTCGTCGCGCCGGGATAGTCGGAGCGCGTCGTGGCGAAGGCGAGCCAGTCGCCGTAATGCCAGCCCGTGTTCCAGAGCAGCGAGTCGCCGGCGGTCCGGCGCTGGTACTCGACGTAGGCGCGCATGCTCGGGTACTGCCGCTCGAGGAGCCGTGCGTCTCCGTACGCGAGGTACATCGTCCACGGCACGATCACGGCCGCGTCGCCCCAGCCGGCCGAGCTCGTGCTCGCGGTGCCGCCGCGCGAGAGCACGTCGGGGATCACGTCGGGGAGCGAGCCGTTGGCGCGTTGGTCGGCGGCGGCGTCGCGCAGCCAGTTGGTGAAGAAGCCGGCGACGTCGAAGTTGAACGCGGCGGTGCGCGAGAACACCTGCGCGTCGCCCGTCCAGCCGAGCCGCTCGTCGCGTTGCGGGCAGTCCGTCGGCACGCCGACGAAGTTTCCCTTCTGCCCCCAGACGATGTTGTGGTAGAGCTGGTTCAGCATCGGATCGGAGGACACGAACGATCCGGTGCGCGGCATGTCGGAGTGCACGACGATGCCGGTGATCGCCGCGGGCGTCGGTGTGCCGGGAAAGCCCTCGACCTTCACGTAGCGG
>DATJGU010000094.1:0-22693 GCA_035494615.1 Gemmatimonadaceae bacterium | reverse complement strand
CCGGCGCGCGCGCCGAGCGCGCGCGCGACGGTCGCGCTGAGCGCGATGCCGTCGGGCGGGATCTCGTACGTGGCGCCGCGCACGTCCACCAAGCGGAAGACGTCGGCGCCGCGCTCGAGCCCCGTGAGCCCCATCGTGCGGGCGCGTCCGCCGACATGGATCCGCACCGGGATCATGCGCGCGATCTCCACGCGCGTCACGCCGGGCAGCGCGCGGAAGCGCGCGCGCATCGACGCGGGCACGGACGAGACGAGCTGCACGGCGAGCGTCTCGCGGTGTCCGATGCGGAACTGCACGTCGATCATCCGCCCCGACGCATCGAACAGCGACAGGGCGCCCGTCATCATCGCCAGCGCGGCGGCGATCCCGGCCGCGCCGAGCAGCGCGCGCGACGGACGTCGCTCGATCCCGCGCAGCACCATCCGGGCCGACGCCGGAAGCACGCCGCCGAGCCCGAGGCGATCGAGCAGCAGCATGCGGTAGCGCGCGGGGGTCGGCGGACGCAGCGCTTCCGCCGGGGGCAGCCGCGCCGCGCCGAGCACCGCCCGCACGGCGCCGGCGAGCGCGGCGAGGCAGAGCACCACGAGCGCGAGCGTCATCGCGCCCCAATCGATGCGGAAGCGCAGGCCGGGCACACGCAGGAACTCGAGGTACAACTGCGTGATCGCTCGGCCCAGCCAGCTCCCGATCCCGATCCCGATCGCGACGCCGATCAGGATCGCGAGCAGGGCGAACGTCAGATAATGCCGCGCTACGGCGCCGTCGGTGTAGCCGAACGCCTTGAGCACCGCGATCTGCTCGCGCTCCGTCGCGATGAGCCGCGAGAGCACCGTCCCGGTGAGGAAGGCGGCGACCGCGACGAAGAAGACCGGAAACGCCCATCCCATCACGGAGAGCTGCGCCAGCTCGTTCTCCACGACGCGATGCGAGAGCTGCTCCGACCGGGCGATCGCGCCACGGCCGCCGTACCGCGCGAGGATGCTGTCCACCGACGCGATGACGTCCGACTCACGCGCGCCGGGCGCGAGCTGGATCGCCACGTCGTTGAACGCGCCGCGCATCCCCGTGGCCGCCTCGACGAGCGCGCTCGGCGCCCACAGCAGCCCGAACGCCCGCTCGTCCACCGCCGGCCCGCCCCCGACCTGCTCGTAGAGGAAGTCCGGCGCCGATCCGATCCCCACGACGCGGAGCCGCGCACGCCGCTCGTTGATCACCGCGGCCAGCGTGTCGCCCGGCTCGAGCCCGTTCACCTCGGCGAACCGGCCGCTGATCACGACTTCGTCCTCGGCGTCGGGCACGATCATCCGCCCGCGTACCGCGCGCACGCGGTCGAGCCGCTGCGGCGGATCGCGCGGTCCCGGCAGCTGGATGAGGCGCCCCGTTGCCGGCCGATCGAATCCCGGCACGTCCAGCCGCACGTCCTTCACGACGCGCGTGTCCACGCCTGCCACACCGGGCACCGCCTCGAGCCGCGCGCGGACGGCGTCGGGAGCGCGGGTGAGCGAGGCGAACACGTCGGCGAAGCGCGCGGCGACGTAGTACTCGTCGCGCGCCCGCTGCAGCGACGTCACCGCCCCACGCAGCGCCACGACGGTGAGCACGCCACCGGAGAGCACGAGCGCGATCGACGCGACCTGCGCGCGCGTGCGCCAGAGGTCGCGCAGCAGCTTCCGGTCGATCGCCATCATGGCGCGACTCCTCCCGCGTCGGCGCGTGCGCTCACCATGCGAGCTGCTCCGGCGAGAGCCGCCGCGCGTTGCGCCGCGCCTCCGAGATGTGCCCGCTCGTCATCCGCAGCACGCGGTCCGCCATCCCCGCGATCGAGGCGTTGTGCGTGATCAGCACCGTCGCCGATCCGGTCTCGCGGTTCACGTGATCGATGGCGCGCAGGACCAGGCGTCCCGTCTCGACGTCCAGTGCGCCCGTGGGCTCGTCGCAGAGCAGCACGTCCGGCCGCTTCGCCACTGCGCGCGCGATCGCGACCCGCTGCTGCTCCCCACCCGAGAGCTGCGCCGGAAAGTGGTCCATCCGCTCGGCGAGCCCCACGAGCGCGAGCGAGTCGTCGGGAGACATCGGATCGTCCGCGATGTCCGTCACGAGCGCCACGTTCTCGCGTGCCGTGAGACTCGGGATGAGGTTGTAGAACTGGAAGACGAAGCCGACGTGCTCGCGCCGGTAGCGTGTGAGCTCACGCTCGGTCATCGCGGTGAGATCGTGCTCCTCGAACAGCACCGTGCCCCCCGTGGCCGTGTCCAGCCCGCCGAGGATGTTGAGCAGCGTCGACTTCCCGCTCCCCGACGCGCCGAGCAGCACGAGGAGCTCGCCGCGATACAGCTCGAGATCGAGCGAGCGCAGCGCTTCGACGGCGACGTCGCCGGTGCGGTAGATCTTCGTCAGGCCGCGCGCCACGAAGACGCGGTCACCCACCGCCACGTCGAGCGCGACGGCCACCTGAGATGCGCGGCTCACGACCGCCTCCGCGAGTGGCTCGGGACCGTAGGCTACGCGCCGCCGGCCGCCCGGGCCGTCGGGCAATGCCTGATGCGGCGCGAGGCCTGCCGGCCCGATCGTTGTCCGGCGGCCCGCTGCACCGATCGCCGCCACGCGCCGTGCACCCGACATGACCGTCCCCTCGCTCGCGCCCACCACCGCCACCGCCGCCGCATCCGCTGTCGCGCGACGCGGGCTCGACGAAGCGGAAGCGCGCCGCCGGCTCGCCGCGGTGGGGACGAACGACGTCGGTCGCTCCATGCGGACTGGCGTGGTCCGCCAGATCGCCGGCCAGCTCGCGAGCCCGCTGATGCTCATCCTGCTCGCCGCGAGCGGCGTCGCCGCGTGGACGGGGCAGGTGATGGACGCGGCGATCATCGTCGTCACCGTCGCGTTGAGCGTGGTCCTCGACGGCATCCAGACGGCCCGCTCCACCGCGGCGGCCGAGCGGTTGCGGCAGACGATCGTGCCCACCGCCACCGTGGTGCGCGAGGGGATCTGGCGCGAGATCCACCGCGCCGAGCTCGTGCCGGGCGACCTCGTGCGGCTCGCGGCCGGCGACCTCGTGCCCGCCGACGCGCGTCTGCTCGAGGCGCGCGACCTCCACGTGCAACAGGCCGCGCTGACGGGGGAGTCGCTGCCGGTGCAGAAGGAAGCGCCGCCGCGCACCGCGGCGCTCGACGCGGCGCCCGCCGGCGACGCCGGCGCGGATCCGTCACGTCCCGATCTCGTGTTCCTCGGGACTTCCGTCGTCGCCGGATCCGGGATCGCGGAGGTGACCGCGACCGGCGCGCGCACCGCGTTCGGCGACATCGCCGCGCGTCTCACCGAGGTGCCTCCCGAGACGGAGTTCGCCCGCGGGCTCCGCCGTCTGAGCCGCCTGCTCGGCGAGACGGTCGTGTTCCTCGTGCTCTTTCTGGTGCTCGTGAGCGTCGTGCTCCGCCGCGATCCGCTGGAGTCGCTGCTGTTCGCCGTCGCACTCGCCGTCGGCATCGTCCCCGAGTTCATGCCGATGATCACGACGCTCACGCTGTCGAGCGGCGCGGTGCGCATGGCGCGGCACAAGGTGATCGTGAAGCACCTCGCGGCCATCCAGAACTTCGGCGGCATCGACGTGCTGTGCAGCGACAAGACCGGCACGCTGACCCGCGGCACGCTCTCGCTCTCCGCCGCGTTCGATGCGCGGGGGCGTCCCGCCGCCGACGTGCGCGCGCTCGCCGGCGTCGCCGCGCGCTGCTCGTCGGAGGTGCACAGTCCGCTCGACGCCGCGATCCTCGCCGCTACTCCCGCCGACGAGGGCTGGAGCAAGGTGGACGAGATCCCGTTCGACGCCGACCGGCGGCGCGCATCGGTGGTGGCCGACGGGCCGGCGGGACGCCTGCTCGTGACGAAGGGAGCGCCGGAGGCCGTGCTCGAGCGCTGCGAATTCCATCGCGAGGAGGGGCGCACCCTCCCGCTCGACGCGAGCGCACGCAGCGCCGCGGCCGCCGCGGTGCAGGAGGCCGGCCAGCGCGGCATGCGCGTGCTCGCCGTCGCCACGCGTGTCGTCCCGCCCCGCGCGCGGTACGGCCGCGACGACGAGACGGCGCTCGAGCTGCGCGGCTTCCTCACCTTCGAGGACGCGCCGCTCCCCGACGCCGCGTCGGCGGTCGCCATGCTCGCGGACGACGGCGTGCGCGTGAAGATCATCACGGGCGACGACGAGGCCGTCGCCCGCCACGTCTGCGCCCGCACCGGGCTCCCCGACCCGCGCGTCGTGGTGGGAGCGGAGCTCGACGCGGTGAGCGATGCCGCGCTCGGCCCACTCGCCGAACGGACCGACGTCTTCGCACGCGTGTCGCCGCGCCAGAAGCTTCGCATCGTGCTCGCGCTCGAGGCGCGCGGGCACGTCGTCGGCTATCTCGGTGACGGCATCAACGACGCGCCCGCGCTCCACGCCGCCGACGTCGGCATCTCCGTCGCCGACGCGGTCGACGTCGCGCGCGAAGCCGCCGACATCGTGCTCCTCGACCGCGGGCTCGACGTGCTGCACCGCGGCATCCTCGAGGGCCGCCGCGCGTACGGCAACATCTTCAAGTACCTGCTGATGGCCACCAGCTCGAGCTTCGGCAACATGTTCAGCATGGCGCTCGCGTCGATGGTCATCCCGTTCCTGCCCATGCTGCCGACCCAGATCCTGCTCAACAACTTCCTCTACGATCTGGCCCAGGTCGCGCTGCCCACCGACCGCGTCGACGACGAATACCTGCGCAAGCCGCACCACTGGGACCTCCACGCCCTCCGCGCGTTCATGCTGCGCGTGGGGATCGTGAGCTCGATCTTCGACGTCATCACGTTCGGCGTGCTCTGGCGCTGGTTCGATGGCGATCCGGCGCACTTCCGCAGCGGCTGGTTCGTCGAGTCGCTCGCGACGCAGGTTCTCGTGCTGTTCGTCATCCGCACGAGCGGCAATCCGCTGCGCGGCCATCCGAGCCGCGCGCTCGTGCTCTCCGCCCTGGGCGCCCTCGCGATCGGCCTCACGCTTCCCTTCCTCCCGCTCGCCGCCGCGCTCGGCTTCGTCCCGCTGCCCGCGTCGTTCTTCGCGTATGTCGCCGCGGTCGTGGTCGCCTACCTGGCGCTGGTCGAGGTGGTGAAGCGCCGCCTGGTCCGGTTCGACCGCTGACGCCTCGCGGCACTACTCGTCGCGCATCACGGTCCACCCGCGCCGGGCCGCGCCATCCCGCCGCCTCCCGGCATCGCGCGGCCCCGTCGCCCTGAATCGGGCATCGGCATCGACATGGGCATCGACATCGACATCGACATCGGCATCGACATGGGCATGGTGCACATGCCGCTCATGTCGCCCATCGCGCCGCCCTTCCCATTCCCGGCCCGCATGGCGTTCATCGCGCGTGCGGCGAGTGAGTCGCGCTGCGAGGGGGTGAGGATCGCCCCCGTCTCGCGCGAGGCGCGGAGCATCGCCAGCGCCATCCCGGTGTGCAACTGGCCCATCGCGTTCAGCTCGGCGCGAACCCGGGTATCGTCCAACCGGGGCGCCGTCACGAGCGCGCCGAGGGCGGCGTGAACGCCACGCATACGCGCCATCGCCGCGCGCCGCGACGAGTCGAGCCCCTGCCGGAGCCGCTCCAGCCGGCTTCGCTGCGTCGCCGTGAGCGAGAGCGCGTCCGACGCGTGAAGCGCGGCCGACGGCCCGCTCATCATCGCCGGCATCAGCGGACAGCTCATCGCGCCGGCCTCGGTGGTGTCGGCATGCTCGTGGCCCTGCCTCGGCTGCTGCGCGGGAACCGAGGCGCTCGAGAGCAGCAGCGCGCCGAGAAATGGCATGAAATTGCGGGACGGACGCATCGGGGCCTCCGGAAGAGTGGCGCCGCCTGCAGCGGTCAGGCGCGGGCGTGCGGTCGCGTCGCGGACGTGCGTCACGACAGGGTGCGTCGGCGGGGCACGCGGCGCTGTCGGCGATCGGCTGACACGCATCCGTCGCCGACCACCTGCCCGCGTCCGCGCCGGACACTCGAGCGAGCCGGGCCGCCACACCGCTCGGGCCAACTCTCCGCCGTCTGCGTATACTCCGGAACGCCCAGTCGCCAAGGAGGCTTCCATGCGTCCCGTGCCGTTCGCGCTCGCATCGTTCGTCCTGCTCGCCCCCTTCCTTCCGACTCGTCCGCTCGCCGCGCAGGCGAGCCGTGCCGCCGCCGCCTCCGAGCCGAAGCTCTGGAGCACGCCCTGGGACGGACGCCCGCGCGATCCGTTCGCCGACGCGAAGGGCCACGTATGGTTCGTCGGCCAGGCCGGGAACTACGTCGGCCGGCTCGACCCGAAGAGTGGCGACTTCAAGCGCTACGCAGTGGCCGACGGCACGCATCCGCACAACCTCGTCGTCGCCGCGAACGGGATGGTCTGGTTCACCGGCAACGCCAACGGCCGCATCGTGCGTCTCGATCCCGCGACGGGAAAGCTCACGAACTTCATGATGCCCGATCCGTCGGTGCGCGATCCGCACACCATGACCTTCGACCGCAAGGGCGACGTGTGGTTCACCGCGCAGGGCGCCGCCGTCGTCGGCAAGCTCACCCCCGCCGACGGAAAGATCCGGCTCTGGCGCACGGCGCGCGGCTCGCGGCCGTACGGCATCCTCGTCGACTCGAAGGATCGGCCCTGGTTCTGTCTCTTCGGCACGAACGAGATCGGCACGATCGATCCGCGCACCGGCGCGCTGAAGACCTATCCGCTGCCGAACGAGCGCGCGCGCCCGCGCCGGCTCGCGATCACGAGCGACGACGCGGTCTGGTACGGCGACTACACCCGCGGCTTCCTCGGCCGGCTCGACCCGCGCACGGGGAAGGTGGAGGAGTGGGCGCTGCCGTCGGGGCCGATGTCGCTGCCGTACGCGGTGACGTCCGACGATCGCGGACGCATCTGGCTCGCCGAAACGGGTCCGCAGCCGAATCGGCTCGTCGCGTTCGATCCGGCGTCGAAGCGGTTCGTCGAGACGATCACGATCAAGGCCGACCGCGCGAACACGATCCGGCACATGACGTTCGATCCCGCGACGCGGCAGATCTGGTTCGGCGGCGACGCGAACATGATCGGCAGCGTGCGCGTCGCGCCGGCCTCGCTCGTTCCGTAGCGCGTATGACCGACGGGGCGTCCGGCTGGCGGGCGCGTCTCGCGGGCCTCGCGGGCGAGCTGCGCGCCGAGGTGGCGCGCGCCGGCAAGTCGCTGGGGATCGGCGACGACGACCGGCCGTACGAGATCGCGCCGTACCGCGGGTACGGCACGGCGTCGCGCGTGCTCGTGCACGGCCGCGTGATCGAGGCGCGGCGCATCGCCCCCGCCTCGGACGCCGACTCGCTCTGGCGCAACCTGCTCAACACCTACAAGCGCATCGACGCCGATCCGCTGCCGCGTGCGCGCGTGCAGGTGCGCGTCGGTGACGCCGAGCGCGAGGTCGTCGCGGACGACGAAGGGTTCTTCCGGGAGTGGATCGAGCTGCCGGAGCCGCTGCGGTCGGGCGACCGGTGGCACGACGCCGAGCTCGCGCTCGATGCGCCGCGCGCCGACGCCCCCACGCGCGCGCCGGCATCCAGCGAAGTGAAGGCGGGCGACGTGACGGCCAGCGCGCCGATCCTCGTGCCGCCGCCGAGCGCGAGCTTCGGCGTGATCAGCGATCTCGACGACACGGTGATCCAGTCGCGCATCACGAGCTTCCTCCAGGCGGTGCGTACCGTGATGCTCGGCAACGCGCGCACGCGGCTCCCGTTTCCAGGCGTCGCGGCGTTCTATCAGGCGCTCGAGAAGGGGGGCGACGGCGAGCGGGAGAACCCGATCTTTTACGTGTCGAGCAGCCCGTGGAACATCCACGACGTCATCGCCGACTTCATGGACCTCCAGCACATCCCGCGCGGGCCGATCCATCTGCGCGACTGGGACGTCGATCTCGACGCGCTCAGCTCGCGCCGGCTCAAGAACCACAAGGAGCCGATCATCCGCGAGATCATGGGGCTGTATCCGTCGCTCCCGTTCATCCTGATCGGCGACGACAGCCAGCGCGACCCCGAGATCTACCGCTCGATCATCGACGAATTTCCCGGGCGCATCCTCGCGATCTACATCCGGAACGTCCGCGCCGATCCGGAGCGGTCGAAGAGCGTGCGCGCGCTCGCCGATGAGGTGCTCGCGGCGGGGAGCGCGCTCGTGCTCGCCGACGACACCTTCGCCGCCGCGCACCACGCCGCGGAGCAGGGCTGGATCCGGAAGGACGCGCTCGAGTCGGTGCACGAGGAGAAGCGCGCCGACGAGGGCACGAGCGGCACGAAGGCCGACGCGCCCGACGTGCCGGACGATCCCGAGGCGCCGACGGTCGTGGTCGAGTAGGCGGGCGACGCATCGCGCGGAGAGCGCGCAGGCACTTCTCCGCGTGATGTCTCGGGCGCCGAGCGTTCCATCGTGCATACTCGTTCGGTAACTTCACGCGCCACGATCACGCCGTTCATCCAATCCGAAACGAGATGTCGTTCCACGACCGCCCCGTCTTTCCCCGAGGCTTCCGCTGCGCGAGCCGGAACTGCGGGCTCAAGCCGAGCGCGAAGGATCTCGCGCTGTTCGTCAGCGAGGTCGACGCCGCCGCCGCGGCGGTGTTCACGCGCAATCGCTTTCCCGGGGCGCCGGTGCTGCTCGGGCGCGAGACGATCGAGGGCGGACGGCTCCGCGCGATCTTCGCCAACAGCAAGGTGAGCAACGTCGCCACGGGCGCGATCGGCCTCGAGAACGCGCGCCGCATGGCCGCCGCCGCCGCCGCGGAGATCGGCTCGACCGCCGACCGCGTGCTCGTCTCCTCCACCGGCGTCATCGGGGTGCCGCTCCCGATCGACGTCATCGAGCGCGGCGTGCGCGGCATGGCGGCCGAACTGTCCGACGATCCCATCGCCGGCGCCGAAGGGATCATGACGACGGACACCTACCCCAAGGCGCTCTCGCTCGGCGTCGGCGGCGCGACGATCACCTGGGTCGCCAAGGGCTCCGGCATGATCGAGCCGAACATGGCGACGATGCTCGCGTACGTCTTCACCGACGCGGCGTTCGACGCCCCGGCGCTCGATCGGATTCTCCGCCGCGCCGTCGACGTCTCGTTCAACATGCTCTCCGTCGACGGCGACACGAGCACCTCCGATACCTGCGCCCTCCTCGCGAACGGCCTCGCCGGCCGGGTGGACGAGCGCGCGTTCACGGACGCGCTCGTCGCCGGCAGCATCCGCATGACGGAGATGCTCGCGCGCGACGGCGAGGGCGCCACGCACCTCCTCCGCGCGACGGTGCGCGGCGCGAAGAACCTCGACGAGGCGCGCCGGATCGCGAAGTCGCTCGTGAACTCGCCGCTCGTGAAGACGATGGTCTACGGCGCGGATCCGAACGTCGGCCGGATCCTCATGGCGGTCGGCAAGTGCTTCGACTGCACGATCGATCGCGAGCGCACGAGCGCGTGGATCAACGGCCACGCCGTCCTCACCGACGGCGTGCGCCTCGACTTCGACGACCCCACCGTCCGCGCCGCGCTCGGCGCGGAGACGGTCGATCTCGTCGTCTCGCTCGGCGTCGGCGACGCCGAGGCCACCGCGTACGGCTGCGACCTCACGCAGGGCTACATCGAGGAGAACGCCGCCTACTACTCGAGTTGAGCGCCGACACACACGACCCCTCGCCGCAGCCACCCACCCACGCACACACCCACGCACTCACGCCCAATGCGCCGTCTCTTGCTCCTGAGTCTCTGCGGCATCGTCCCGGCGTGTGCCACGTCGGCTCGCGCTCCAGTCGTCACCGCCACGACGCCGCACGTCGTCGGCGCCGCCGCCCGCGCGCGCATCGACTCCACGCTGAGCGCGTACGTGAGCTCGGGCCGGCTCGTCGGCGCCTCGGCGCTCGTCTGGGAGAAGGGGGCCGAGCGGTTCTACGGCGCCTATGGCTTCGCCGACCGGGAGGCGCGCCGCCCATACACCCGCGACGCGATCGTCCAGATCTACTCGATGACGAAGCCGATCACCGGCGTGGCGCTGATGACGCTGTACGAGCAGGGGAAGTTCCAGCTCGACGAGCCGGTGGCGAAGTACCTCCCCGAGTTCGCGAACCCGCGCGTGTACGCGGGGAACGACGCGAGCGGGGCGCCGCGCTTCGTCCCCGCCGACCGGCCGATCTCCATCCGCGACATCACGCGCCACACCGCCGGCTTCGCCACGAGCCCCGGCGAGCCGGGCGTCGGCCCGTTCTACGCCGCCGCCGATCCGTTGAACCGCGACAACACGCTCGCCGAATTCTCGCGGAAGCTCGCGAGCGTGCCGCTCGCCTTCCAGCCGGGCACGCGCTGGTCGTACGGCATCTCCGTCGACGTCCAGGCGGCGCTCGTCGAGAAGCTCGCCGGCCAGCCGTTCGAGCAGTACGTGCGCGAGCACGTGCTCGATCCGCTCGGCATGCGGCACACGCGGTACTACGTCCCCCAGGCCGCCCAAACGAATCTCGCCGTCCTCTACCAGCGCGGCGGCGACGGCTCGTGGACGCGTACGCCGGACTCCACCTACCGCAGCTTCAACACGCAGCGCTGGGCGCTCACGCCGGGCGCGTTCGGCCTGACGTCGACGCTCGACGACTACATGCGCTTCGCACGCATGCTGTTGAACGGCGGCGAGCTCGCGGGCGTGCGCATCCTCCGTCCCGAGACGGTGAAACTCATGGCGACGAACCACCTCCCCGCCGTCCGCGACAGCTCGTGGCTGCCGAGCAAGGGCCAGGTCGGCTTCGGCATCGACTTCGCCGTGCGCGTCGCGCCGCCGAAGTCTGCCGCCGAGAACAACGGCGCGGTCGGCGAGTTCTTCTGGGACGGTCTCGCGAGCACGCTCTTCTGGGTCGACCCGAAGAACGATCTCGCCGCCGTGCTCTTCACGCAGATGCTTCCGTTCGACCAGGTGCGGCTGCACAAGAGCTTCCGCGACGCGGTGTACGGGCCGATCGACGGCGGGTCGGTGACTCAGTGACCCAGTGACTTGGTGACTTGGTGACTTGGTGACTTGGTCGGTGACTTGGTGACTGAGTGACTCGGAATGGCCTCGGGGCGCCCAGCGTCCCGAGGTCGTTTCCAACACACCAACACACCAACACACCAACACACCGACCGCCGAGGAGTGAGGTTCGTCCGTTGTAGTCGTGGTTCTCCGCGCCTCCGCCTCGCTCCGCGGCTCCGCGTGCTGCTCTTGTCCAGGACGGCCACGAGGACGGTTTCTCGGCCGGCAGTGGCGATCCGCATGACGCAGTTCGCCCCCCGCACACGGCACCGTCCCACGTGCTCCCGCGACCGAGTACCCACTACTCGCTACCACCTACCGGCAGTTGCCGTTCGACACCCCACCACCTACCGGCAGCTGCCGTTCGACTCGCCGCGCCTAGCCCCCCGCCCCCGTCCGACGCAACTTCTCCGTGCCCTCCACGGAGCCCTCCATGCCCACCTTCGACCCGAAGACGCTCACCTCGATCTCCGACGAGGATCTGCTCGCACTGGAGCTCGACAAGACCCTGCCGATCGACCAGTGGATGCAGGTGGAGCGCGAACGAGGGCGACGGGAGGAGCGGCGCCGGCGGCAGGCGGAGCGCGCCGCCGTCACTCCGCCCGCCGGCGCGCACGCGGTCGGCGCCGAGGAGGACTACCGCATCCGGGCAGCGCTCGTCCAGCTCCGCGCGCTGCTCGTGCCCGGCGAGACGATGGGCGCCTACGCCGTGCAGCGCCGCCTCTTCGCGCTCACGCACCGCCGCCTCGTCGTCTGCGCCACCAGCGGCCGCTTCATCTCGCTCTCGCGCGGGATCTTCGGCGGCTACGTCCCCTACGACGTGCGCTGGCAGGACCTCGACGACGCGAGCATCACCGCCGGCATCTTCGGCGCCACGCTCACCATCCGCTCGCTCGGCAGCGAGGACATGGCGTCGCGCGGCATGGCGGCGCGCGCCGTCCAGATCGCGGGGCTCCGCACGGCGCAGGCGCAGCAGGTCTACACCATCTGCCAGGCGCAGGAGCAGGCGTGGCGCGAGAAGCGCCGCGTGCGCGACCTCGACGAGCTCCGCGCGCAGTCCGGCGGCGTGCAGATCGGCGCGGGCTTCGCCGGCGGTGCGGCGGCGAGCCTCTCGGCGGCGGGCGGCGATCCCACCGAGCGGCTGCGCAAGGCGAAGCAGATGCTCGACGACGGCCTGATCACCGACGCCGAGTACGAGTCGATCAAGGCGCGCGTCGTGGACGGCCTGTAGCCGGTCGAGCGGGACGCGCCGCGCTCGGCCGCGCCGGTGTCGGCGCCGCCGACGGACGCCTCGGCGCGCGCGCCGGCGGTTCCGCTGCCGCGGTGCTCCGCGTGAACCGCGCGACGAACCCGCCACGCGGCGCGAGCTCCACCGTCATCGTGTCGCGCCCGCTCAGCGTCTCGCTGTTGTGCGCGAACCGGTCCACGTCCTCGCCGTCCGAGATCAGATCCACGTCGTAGCGACCCGCGCCGAGAAAGCCGAGCGGCACCTCGCTCACCGACACCAGCGTGTCGGCCGTGATCGCGCCGACGTACCACTCGGCGCCGCGCCGGCGCGCCATCACGACGAACTTGCCGGGGAATCCGTCCACGAGCCGCGTCTCGTCCCACACTGTCGGCACGACGGTGAGGAAGCGCCGCACGTACTCCGGCTGCGCGTCGATCATCTCCGGCGTCGTCACGAAGTGCTGCAGCCCGCTCTCGAACACGATCGGCAGCGCCAGCTCGTGCGCGACGGTCGTGAGATGCGGGAGCTTGCCCGGGACGTCGCCGAGGATGACGGGCGTGTAGTCCATCGGGCCGATCACGTTCCGCGTGAACGGATAGATCGTGTTGTACTCCGCCGCGTGCTCCTGGAAGCTCGAGTCGCCGTACTGCTCGGCGCCCTTCACCGCTTCCATGCTCAGCATGTTCGGCCAGGTGCGCTGCCAGCCGCGCGGGATCGTCGAGCCGTGAAAGTCCACGACGAGGTGGTTCGCCGCCGCGTCGCGCAGGATGTCCTCGTACAGGGCGATGATCTGCTGCTTGTCGCTCTGGAAGAAGTCGACCTTGATCCCCTTGATCCCGAGCGCGGCGATGCGGCGCATCTCCGCCTGGCGGATCTCCGGCTCGGCCATGAGGTCGCGCGGCAGCTCGCTCATCACCTGGTTGTGCGCGCCGCCGGAGTTGTACCACAGAATGAGCCCGACCCCCTGCGTCTTCGCGTATTCGGCGAGATCGGCGATGTCGCCCCCGTTCGACATGTCCGGCCACCCCGCGTCGACGAGCGAGTACTCCCAGCGCAGCCGCGCCGCCAGGTTGATGAACGGGAACACGGCCTGGTAGTCGCGCGGGCTCTTCGGCTCGCTCCACCAGCTCCACGACACGCGTCCCGGCTTGATCCACGACACGTCGGCGAACGCCGCCGGCGGCGCGAGGTCGGTGACCATCGTCGACTCGACGATCGTCGAGAGCGTCGGGCCGATGATCAGCACGCGCCAGGGCGAGCTCCACGGAAAGCCGATCGCCGCCGCCCGCGGCGCGACGCCGAACGTCTCCCCCTCCTCCGGCAGCCGCACGCGATAGACGCCGTCCTCCGCGCGCTGCTGCACGTGCACGCCGTACGACGTGCGGTCGAGCCCCGCCTCGGTCACGAGCACCCACGTGTCGCTCGTGTGGAAGAGCATCGGGAGGGCCCATCCCGCTTCCTCGGGCGCCGCGCTCCCGATCGGGATCCCGTCGCGATAGTCGCTCTCGTACGCCGGACCCCACTGCGACACCGACTGGTAGGGCTGCATCCACGCGCGCCCGTCGGTCGACAGATGGAAGCCGGTGGCTTCGCCGATCAACGAGTCCTCGGCCACGGCGGCGCGCGGAAAGCCGTAGCGGAACGCCACGCCGTCGCGCATCGCGCGCGCCGTGATCGTCATCGGCGCGCCCGACGAGTTGCGGAAGCTGAAGATCCGCTGGCGCGCGCGGCGGCGGACGTCGAGCTGCTTGCCCGACACCATGTGGTACGTGCTGCTCAGCTCGGACACGGGCGACGCGCCGACGAACTCGAGCCCGGAGGTGAAGTCCTCCCCCATGCGCGTGATGCCGAGCGGCGACCAGTCGACCACGACGTTCGCCGCCCCGTCGGGGGTGAGGCGGTCGACGCGATATCTCGGCGATTCGCTGCCGACGTCGAGCGTGAACCGCAGCGTCCGCTCGCGGTTCGTGAGCGAGAGCGTGCTGTCCGCATCGCGCGCGTCCTGTGCGCGGAGCGCGCCCGAAGCGGAGGCGAGAAGCACGAGTACGAGCGAGAGCGAGCGGGAGCGGATCACGCGCACGGGGTTGAACGCAGGGTGGCGGGCACGATTGGGACAAGCTATGCGGCGTGCTCCGCTGCGTACACCACGGGCCCGGTGTCGGCTGTGCTCGACACCGGGCCCGTGTCGCGGTCACCCGCTCAGTCGCGCCAGCTCAGCTGCGTGAGGGCGACGCGATACTCCTTCGCCTGCGCGTCCCACGTGATGCGATACGCGCTCGGGTAGAAGCCGGCCGGCGCGTACTTCGCCGAGGTGGGCACGGGGATCACCTCGTCGACCACCGCCGGATCGGTCGCCGTCTTCTTCGCGAGGATGTACGCCCGCGTGATCATCGGCTCGTCGAAGATGAACTGGCCGTCCCACGATCCGTAGATGAACGTCTTCGTGAACGGCCGGTAGCCCGCGGGGTTGCCCGCCATCCCCTGCAGCTCCGGGGAGCGGACGTCGAGCCAGTGGAGTCCCATCTGCGGCACGGTCGCCGCCGCCGGCGGGATCTGCGCGGGCGTCGCGGCATCGATGTAGAACGGCGCGCGGAACTCCGGGGCGGGGAAGTTCGCCGCCTTCGCCGCGTACTGCGGATCGGTCGGCACGATCGAGTTCCGCACCTCCACGGGCACCGTGTAGAAGTGGAAGTCGAAGTGCGGCAGGTCGTACACGCCCGCGGGCTCGTGGCCGTTCGGGTTCCAGTCGAACTGCACGAACTTGTACGGCGTCGGGTTCTGCGCCGGCAGGTCGAGCAGGTACGCGTTCATCATCATCGCGGCGTGATCGTGTCCCTTCTTGTCGGCCGCCGCGGGCATCGGCATGCCGGCCGGCAGACCCTCGAGCGCGCGCTCGCTCATCGCGACGCCGACCTCGAGCGGACGGCCCTGCTGCTTCTGATCCAGCACGACGTACGTGCGCACGGTCCCGTTGCCGACCTTCACCGGCGTGCCGTACTGCCGGTGCGCGCCGACGCGATCGTAGCCGGCGCGGTCGGCGGACGCGTCGGCCGACGTCGGCGAGATGCTCGACACGGAGCCGGTCGCGGCGGGATCGGAGCAGGCGACGAAGCCGGCGACGGCGAGCGCGACGCTCGCGAGCGCGGAGATGCGGATGCGTGACATGGAGGTGTCCTCGTTCTGATGAGAGGCCGCGGTTGCGGCGTGGTGTCGCGACATGCTGCCTGCGACTCGGGGCGAAGGATCGCGCGCCCCACTTACCGGCCGCGGAACGCGCCGCACCGCGCCACTTACGGCGAACGACGCCGCGCGTCCGACAGCACGGGCCGCCTGCCTGTAAGCGGAACGTAAGCGGCCGCGCCTAGCCTCTGGCGCATGCAGAACCCGCCTTCCGCTCCATCGGCCGCGCCGCTCGCCGAGGTGCGCGCGCACGACCGCGTCATGCGCTACCGCCGCGAGGGCGCGGGGCGTCCGCTCGTCGTGCTGCGCGCCACGCCCGGCCCCGACGGGGTCTGGCCCGAGCTCGACGCCCAGCTCGCGACCTGCTTCCGCGTGATCACGCCCGAGATCCCCGCCGGCTGCACCGACGTCGCCCGCTGGCTCACGGGGTTCCTCGAGGGGCTCGGCATCGATCGCGTCGCGCTCCTCGCGACCGACGCATGCTGCCTCGCCGCCATCGAGCTCGTGCTGCTCGACGCCGCGCAGATCGACCGCCTCCTGCTCGTTCCCGCGGGGCTCGTCGGCGACACGGGGCTCGACGGCACGCTCGCCACGTCGCTCGCCGGCGTCTCCGTGCCGCTCCTCGTCGTGCGGCGCGGGCTCTCGGCGGCGGAGGCGCTCCCCCTGGTACGCCGCTTCCTCGGACTCGACGCCGTTCGCCGTCCGGCGGGTTGAAACAGATGGCGCGGCCGGATATCGTGGTGCCTCGCACGCCTCACCTCGACCCGCCGTACCGCCGGATGACGTCGCCCTCCCCCGAGCCGACCGCCGCCGTCCCCGCGGCGCCGGTTCCGCTCCACCTCACCCGTTTCGTCGGACGCGACCGCGAGCTCGAGGACCTCGCGCAGCTCGTCTGCTCGGCGCGGCTGCTCACGCTCACGGGCGCCGGCGGCAGCGGGAAGACGCGGCTCGCCGAGGAGCTCGCGCTCCGTTGCGGCTCGTCGTTCGAGCGCGTCGGCTGGGTGGACCTCGTCCCGCTCGGCGATCCCGATCTCCTCGCGCAGCTCATCGCGACGACGCTGCACGTGCCCGCGGTCTCCGGGACGACCGCGCTCCAGGCGCTCGTCGGCGCGCTGTGCGGCACGCGCGCGCTCGTCGTGCTCGACAACTGCGAGCATCTCGTCGACGCATGCGCCGAGCTCGCGGACGCGCTGCTGCGGAGCTGTCCACGGCTCACCATCCTCGCCACGAGCCGCGAGGCGCTCGGCGTCGCCAGCGAGACGGCGTGGCTCGTCCCGCCGCTCGCGAGCGCCGAAGCGATGCAGCTCTTCTGCGAGCGCGCTCGCGCCGCGCTGCCGACGTTCACCCTCACGTCGGCGAACACGCCGGCGGTGGCCGAGATCTGCCGCCGGCTCGACGGCATCCCGCTCGCCATCGAGCTCGCCGCGGCGCGGGTCCGCGTGCTGAGCCCCGAGCAGATCGTGAGCCGTCTCGACGACGCGTTCCGCCTGCTCACGAGCGGCAGCCGCACCGCGCTCCCGCGTCACCGCACGCTGCGCGCGACGATGGAGTGGAGCTACGCGCTGCTCGGGCTCCGCGAGCAGGTGCTGCTCCGGCGGCTCGCGCTCTTCTTCGGGAGCTTCACGCTCGACGCCGCCGAAGCGGTATGCGCCGGCGACCCGCTCGAGGCGGAGGACATCCTCGACGGCGTCTCCGCGCTCGTCGACAAGTCGCTCGTCATGATGGAGCCCGGCGACGGCGTGGCGCGCTACCGTCTGCTCGAGACGGTGCGCCAGTACGCGCTCGAGCGGTTGAAGGACGCGGGGGAGCGGCCGGCGCAGGAGCATCGCTACGTCGGATACTTCCTCGACATGATCGAGCGCGCGGCGCCGCACATCGTCGGCGGCTCGAACTCTCCGGCGCTCCTCGCCGAGCTCGTGGCGGAGCAGGACAACCTGCGGGCCTGCTCGTGCTGGGCGGTTGGTCGCGACGACCGCGCCGAGATCGCGCTGCGCTTCGTCGGTGCGCTGTACTGGTACTGGTACGCGCTCGGCCAGTTCCGCGAGGCGCGTGACCTCACCGACCGCGCGCTCGCGTTGAGCGCGCACGCGCCGCCCCTGCTGCGCGGCCGCGCGCTCGTGTCGAGCGCGCTCACCGCCCTCGCGCAGGGCG
Source organism: Gemmatimonadaceae bacterium (assembly GCA_035494615.1). Classification (GTDB taxonomy): domain Bacteria; phylum Gemmatimonadota; class Gemmatimonadetes; order Gemmatimonadales; family Gemmatimonadaceae; genus AG11. The sequence continues at coordinate 5,092 of DATJGU010000094.1, read as the reverse complement.
ACTACGCGCTCTCGAGTGCGAACTTCGAGGAGGCGATCCCGCTGTTGCGCGAGGCGGGCGACGTGGACGGCGTCGGCTCCGCGCTGGCGAAGTACGGGGCGGCCCGCCTGCTCGGTGGCGACGTCGCCGGCGCGATCGCCACCCTCGAGGAGGCGCTCGCCTTCACGCGCGACCGGCCGGCGCACGACATCGCCGTCATCTTCGCCCGGTTCTGGCGCGCGTGGGCGGCGTACGCGGAGGGGCAGTTCGACCTCGCCGCCGAGCTGCTCGCCTTCAACGTCGACGTGGGGCGGCGCCACGCGCTGCCGACCACGCTCGCACACGCGCTGGTGACGGAGGGGCGCGTCGAGCTCGCGCGGGGCAACGTGGAGCTCGCGTGCGCGCGCGTGATGGAAGGGCTCGAGCTCGAGCTGGCGATCGACGATGCATGGGGGGTCGGGCTCGCGGTGGACGTCGTCGTCCACATCGCCGCGCGGCGTGGGCACCACGACGAAGCCGCGCGGCTCCTCGCCGGCGTCGCCGCGCACCGCGAACGGCTCGCCGTGGCGCTGCCCGCGCTCGCGCTGGCCGAGCGTGACCAACTGGTGGCCGGGCTGCGCGCGTCGCTCGGTGCGCGCTACGATCAGTCGTATGCCGAGGGGCGCGCGCTGACGACGGCGCAGGTCGCGTCACACGCGCTCGCCGAAGCGGCACGCCACACCACGGAGCATCGTATTCCGGTGAGCGATCCGCTCGGCGCCGTCACGGGCGCGGCGGGCCGCGCGCTCCGCGTACTCGCCCTCGGGCCCCTGCAGGTGTTCGTCGACGGTGTGCCGGTCGAGTCGACCGCGTGGGGCTCGGCGCGCCCGCGCGAGCTGCTCGTGTACCTGCTGATGCATCCCGAAGGACGGACGAAGGAGCAGGTGGGCGTGTGCTTCTGGCCCGACGCGAGCAGCGCGCAGCTCCGGAACAGCTTCCACGTCACGCTGCACCGCCTGCGGAAGGCGCTCGGCCATCCCGAGTGGATCACGCTCGCGCACGACCGCTACCGGCTCGATCCCGCGGTGATCGAGGAGTTCGACGTGCAGCTCTTCGAGCGCGAGATCACCGACGCGCGCCGCGCGCTCAAGCGGCAGGAGGAGGGCGCATCGGCGACGCTCGAGCACGCGCTCGCGCGCTTCCGCGGCGACTTTCTCGACGGCGAGCCGGTGGGCGACTGGCACCTCGAGATCCGCGACCGCCTCCAGCGCACTTACGTGGACGCGTTGATGGAGCTCGGCGCGCGGCTCACGATGGAGGAGCGCCACGCCAAGGCGGCGGACGCTTACCGTCGCGTCCTCGCGCGCGACGAGCTCCACGAGGAGGCACTGCTCGCGCTGATGAAGAGCCTCGCCGCGCTCGGCGAGCGCTCCCAGGCGCTGCGAGTCTATCGTCGCTTCGCGGAGCGGTTGAAGGCCGAGCTCGAGGCCGAGCCCGACGAGGCTACGCGGGAGTTCTTCGAGGAGTTGCAGGGCGCGGCGGGCTGACCAGCGGCTCCCCCGTCATTCCGAGCGGAGCGAGCACGGAGTACTCGCGCTGCCCCGTCATCCCGAGCAGCCCGACCACGGAGTGCTCGCGCTGCCCCGTCATTCCGAGCGGAGCGCGAAGCGCGCAGTCGAGGAATCGCCCGCCGCTTCTCGACGCCGTTCACAGGAACGGCAACTGCGCGATTCCTCGACTCGCTTCGCTCGCTCGGAATGACGGGGTCGCCGCCTTCTCGTGCCCCCTCTGCCGGTCCGGGTACTCGCCACGACCGACTCGCTACCGGTGTTGTAGTTCAGCAACCCGAAGCCCGTTCAGAACGCCCCATTCCCGATCGTCCGCACGAATGCCTCCGTCAAATGATTGTTGTCCCGATACACCACCACCCCCGCCCGGATCGGCTCGCACGTCGTCGGCCCGCAGATGCGGTCGGTGAGGTCGAGGTAGCGCACGTGCGCGAATCCCGACGCCGCTTCGGCGTCGAGGCGGTGGGCGAGCGAATCGACGGCGCGCGCGCGCGGCACCGCGCACACCGACGCGGGGCGGCCGCGGTGCTCGGCGCGTGAGAGGCACGTGGGGATCGTGCGGCGCGGCGCGGGGGTGTCGGCGAGCAGGATCGTCGTGATCCCCGCCGAGTCGAGGGTGGCGAGCGTCGCGCGTACGCCGTCGCGCCAGCCGTCCGGCGAGAGCGAGTCGAGCCCGCCGCCCGCGGTCGGCTGCATCGCGTCGCGGCGCGAGAACTGTCCGATCACGACCGTGGCGGGACGCAGCGCGACGATCCGGCGCAGCGCGGCCTCGCGCCAGCTCTCGCACTCCGTGTAGCGCCGTTTCAGCACGCGACTGTACATCGCCACCCGCGCGGCCGGGCAGGAGAACTTCGTCAGCGTCACGAGCCGCAGGTGACGTTGCGCGGCGACGGCGTCGAGCGCGCCGAACCACTGCGCGGCGTGCGAGTCGCCGAACAGCACCACCGCCGGTCCGGCGCTGTCGCCGAAGACGCACTCGCGTGGCGCCGTCTCCCCGACGTCGGCCGTGCAGCCGCGCCGCTCCAGCGCGCTGCGATCGTGCGCGGCGTGCCAGTACGCGCCGCCGCGCGCCATCGCCGACGCATACGCCGCGGTCGCCGCGCCGGCGGCGACGAGCGTGCAGAGTACGCCGAGCACGATCGAGCGGCGCGGGCGCGCGGCGAGCAGCGGATGGAAGCGGATCGGGTTCTCGACGAGCGCCGTCGTCGCCGCGGCGAGCGCCAGCGCGCCGAGCGCGCAGAGAGTGCGCTGCCAGCCGGGCATCGCGGGCCGAAGCGCGGCGGCGAACACCAGCACGGGCCAGTGCCACAGGTACCAGCTGTACGAGCGCCCGCCGATCCAGCGCAGCACGCGCGTGCCGAGCAGCCGCCCGACGCCTCGACCGTCGCCGTCCACCGCGCCGGCGATGAGGGCGAGCGTCGTCCCGAGCACCGGCGCCATCGCCACCGCGCCGGGAAAGGGCATCGTCACGCGCAGCACGAGCGCGGCGCCGATCACGAGCGCGAGCCCGAGCCAGCCGAGCCACCGCCACGACGCGCGCGCGCCGGCGGTGCGCGGCGGGGGAAGCAGTGTCGCCAGTCCGCCCAACCCGAACTCCCACGCGCGCGCCGGCGTGCCGAAGAACGCCCACGGCTGGCGCTTCCACGTGAGCCACACGCACAGCGCGAACGACGCGAGCGACACCGCGCCGAGCAGCGCGCCCAGTCCGCGCCGCGAGCGGCCGATGCGCCAGCCGACCACCACGAGCCACGGCCACACGAGATAGAACTGCTCCTCCACCGCGAGGGACCAGGTGTGGAGGAACGGGTTCGTGTCGCCGGCGGTGGCGAAGTAGTCGACCGCGCGCGCGAGGAAGAACAGGTTGCTCGAGTACAACGCCGCCGCGATGGCGCTCAGCGCGGGCTCGATCCGCTCCATCGGTCCGAGCAGCACTGCGGCGGCGGCGAGCACCACGACGAGCGTGAGCGTCGCCGCGGGAAGGAGCCGGCGCATGCGTCGCGCGTAGAACTGCGCGTAGTGCACGCGCCCCGTGGTCGACACCTGCCGGACCAGAATGTCGGTGATCAGGTAGCCGGAGAGCACGAAGAACACGTCGACGCCGGCGAAGCCCCCCGGGACGCGCGCGATGCCCGCGTGGTACGCGACGACGAGGAGCACGGCGATGCCGCGCAGCCCCTCGATGTCGGCCCGGAATCCCTCGCCGCGCGTGGCGTCTGGCCGGCGACGCGGATCGATCGCCGCGGCCGGGGGCCGCAGGTCCGGAGACAGATCGTGACGGCGTTCGGCGAGAGGCATCGGTAGAAGGTGACGCCCCGCTTCGCGCGCGAGTAACCCCCGCGACGACCGGCGCACGCTTTCTGCGTGCGAAGCGGCCGGCACGCCGAGCACGGCTGCTGCACCCCTCACGAGTCACGACCATGTCCACCAACGTCCGTCGCGCCGTCGCCGCCATCCTGCTCTTCGTCGCGGGCGCCACCATCGGCCGGAGCGGCCTCCTCTCGCGGCGCGTCCTCGGCGACGTCGAGGCGCAACCCGCGGCATCGCAGGCGCCCCTCACCTCGCAGGAGCAGATCGTCATCCACGTCGCGCGCCAGGTGACCCCCGCCGTCGTGAGCATCGTCGTGCCCAACTACGGCTCGGGCTCGGGTGCGGTGATCCGCCCCGACGGCATGATCCTCACCAACGCGCACGTCGTCGGGCCGGCGAACACGGTCCAGGTCGGCCTCGCCGACGGCCGCAAGGTGAGCGGCACCGTGCTCGGCCGCGACGTCGGGCTCGACGTGGCCGTCGTGCGGATCCCGATCAACGATCTCCCCGCCGCGCCGCTCGGCAACTCCGACCAGCTCCAGGTCGGGCAGATGGCGATCGCCGTCGGCAACCCGCTCGGGCTCGAGCGCACGGTGACGACCGGCGTCATCTCCGCCGTGAACCGGCCCGGTCGCCAGCTCGGTGGCGAGACGTTCATCCAGACCGACGCCGCGATCAGCCCGGGCAACTCGGGGGGCCCGCTCGTCGACTCACGCGGCAACGTCGTCGGCATCAACAGCGCCGAGCTGCTCGGTCAGGGGGTGCAGGGGCTCGGCTTCGCCATCCCGATCAACCTCGCGATGGCGATGGCGAATCAGGTGCTCGCCACCGGCCGCTACGTGCGCCCCTTCCTCGGCATCGCGTTCAGCGACGTCGACGAGGACCTCGCGCGCCAGTTCCGCCTTCCGGTGAAGGAGGGCGTGCTCGTGACCGACGTGCAGAACGGCTCGCCCGCCGCGAAGGCCGGCGTGCGTCCGCAGGACATCATCACGCGCATCGACGACACGCCGGTCGCGATGGGCGGCGACCTCCGCCGCGCGCTCCGCGGCATGAAGCCCGGCGAGGACGCCCGCCTCACCGTCGTCCGCCCGCCCAACGGCGCCAAGGCGGAGCTGAACGTCACGCTCGGCCAGACGAGCGACTGACGGTGCGTCGGTGTGTTGGTGTGGCAGTGTGTTGGTCCCCCACATTCACACACCAACACACCAACACACCAACACACCAACACACCAACACACCGCTTCCAGTGCCTCTCTCCT
>DATJGU010000093.1:0-25581 GCA_035494615.1 Gemmatimonadaceae bacterium | reverse complement strand
GCCTCGGCGGGGTCGTCGGTGAGCAGCATGAGATCGAGGTCGCCAGGCGAGATCTTCCGTTCCGTGAGGGCACGCGACTGGAGCCAGCGGATCAGGCCGGCCCAGTAGTGGCGGCCGAAGAAGACGACGGGGAACTGATAGATCTTGCCGGTCTGGATGAGCGTGAGCGCCTCGAACGCTTCATCGAGCGTGCCGAAGCCGCCGGGAAAGATCAGGAAGGCGCTCGAGTACTTCACGAACATCGTCTTCCGCACGAAGAAGTAGCGGAAGTTGACGAGCGTGTCGACGTACGGGTTGGCGCCCTGCTCGAACGGCAGCTCGATGTTGCATCCGATCGAGCGTCCGCCGCCGAGCTTGGCGCCGCGGTTCGCCGCTTCCATGATGCCGGGGCCCGCGCCCGTGATGATCGCGAACCCCGCTTCGGCGAGCATGCGCGCGGTCTCGAGCGCGGCGAGGTACTGCGGGTCGTCGGGAGGCGTGCGCGCCGAGCCGAAGATCGAGACGCCCTTGTCGATGCTCGCGAGGTCGTCGAACCCTTCGATGAACTCGCCCATGATGCGCATCACGCGCCACGGGTCGGTCTTGGTGAAGTCGTCGCCGCGCTTCTCCGGATACTGGAGGAGCTTCTCGTCCTCGGTGACCGGCACGACGACGTTGCGCAGGTCGTCGTCGATCCGCCGGGCGGGCGTGCCGGCGCGGGTGCGCTGCGAGGGCGGCGTTCGGCCGGCGGCGCGATGGCCTTCCTCGGTGCGCTCGCGCAGAAAGTCGGTGGCCTCCGCCTGAGCCGCGGCGAGCTGCGCGGGATGCGCGCGCTTGCCGGTCGCCGTGCGCGGGGGCTGGCCTTTGCCGAGCGCGGCGCGCATCTCGGCCGTGCGCGACCTCGTGGGGCGCGGCGCGCCCGCGTCGAGCGCATCCGTCGCGCGACGCCGTGGGTGCTCGTTCTCCTTCGTCGTGGCCCGCTTGCGAGTAGGCATGCGGTGAGTGTAGTCGGGTGAGGGCGGCGCGCGCCAGCGAGTGCGACGCGCGCGACTTGCCGGCTCGCGGGCCCGCCGCTTTCCTTCGCCGCATGACGCCGAGGCCCTGCGCATGCCGGTAATCGTGCTCGTCGCCGACGGCGCGCGGCCCGATGCGTTCGAGGGCGACGCGCTCGACGCGCTGCCCGCGTTGCGGCGGATCCGCGACGAGGGCGCGCTGCATCGCGTGACGTCCGTCTTCCCGTCCGTCACGGGGCCGGCGTACACGCCATTTCTCATGGGCCGCTTTCCCGGACCGATCGGCATCCCGGGGCTGCGCTGGTACGACCGCGCGCGGAGTGCGTGCGGGTGGCCCGACCACGCGCGCAGCTACGTCGGGCACCAGATGCGCCACTTCGACCGCGACCTCGATGCCGGCGTGCCGACGATCTTCGAGCTCGTGCCGAACAGCCTCGCCGCGCTGAGCGTCGTGACGCGCGGCCTTCCCGCGCGGCGGCGGATCGGCGCGCTCGGGCCGCGCTCCGCCGCCCGCGCGGCGATCACGCACTTCCGCGGCCGCGCCGAGCGGTGGCTCGACGTCGATCGCGAGATCGGCGACGACGTCGTGCGCCGGCTGCACGACGAGCGGCCCGACTATCTCTTCGCCGCGTTCACGGGGGTGGACAAGGCGTCGCACGCGCGAGGGCACGACGCGCCGCTCGTGCGGGAGGCGCTGGCGATCGTCGACGACGTGGTGGCCAGGCTCCGGCGTGACGCCGAGCGAGGCGGCTGGTGGGACGCGACGCACCTGTGGATCGTGAGCGATCATGGGCACTCGCCCGTGCACGCGCACGAGGACCTCGCGGCGGTCGTCGCGTCCACCGGCCGGCGCACGGTAGCGCACCCGTGGTCCGCCGCGCCGCGTGCCGAGGCGGCGGTGATGGTGAGCGGGAATGCGATGGCACACGTGTACGTCGACGTCGCGCGCCGCGAGCGCGCATGGTGGCCCGCGCTCGCGGCGCGGCACGGCGACCTCGCGGAGCTGCTGCTCGCGCGCGACGCCACCGACCTGCTGCTGCTCCCGCTCGGCCCCGACCGCTGCGAGGTGCGGAGCCGCGCCCGTGGAGCGGCGATCGTCGAGCGGAGCGGCGCGTGCCTGCGCTACACCTGTGTGAGCGGCGATCCGCTCGTGCTCGGCGGGAATACTGCGGGGACAGCGGACGTCCTCCTCGATGCGACTCGCGACGGACCCTATCCGGACGCGGTCGTGCAGGTCGTCGCGCTGGCCGGCTCGCAGCGCGCGGGGGACATCGTGCTCTCGGCCGCGTCCGGGTGGGACTACCGGGCGCGGTACGAGCCGATCCCGCACCGAAGCGCGCACGGTGCGCTGCATCGGGATCACATGGTGGTGCCGTTGCTGACGAACCGAGCGACTGCGAGAGCTCCCCGGCGGACGGTGGACGTGTTCGCGAGCGCGCTCGACGCGCTCGAGGTCGAGGCGCCCTCGCGAATGGACGGACGAAGCTTCCTAGCGCGGTGAACCCGCGTCGGACGCCGATGGCCTCGAACGCACCGGACTTGGCACCGCGACGCGCTCCCAATGCTGCGTGGGATTGAAGGCGCCGAACGTCACGCCAAGCCCAGCGCCCACTCCGACGGTCCGCAGGATCCTCGTCCGCTTCGAACGTTGACCCTCGCAGAAGGTTTCACACTTGTGGAACGAATTCACGAGCAGTGCCACTCCCGCGCCCGCCGCGGCGCCCCAGAGTGTACCTCGGCCTGCCCCTTGCCACCGCGATTCGCCACGCAAGACGTCCATGCGCTGCACGTACGAGCGGGGGATCGCGACGGTGATCCGACGATCCGTGTCGAATGCGAGCGAGTCGGTCGTTTGCCACCGATATGCGCCGACGAGCGGGTCGGGGGCAACCGCGGGAGCTCGAACGCGAACCCGCGCTCCGGGAACGAGCGTCTCCACCGGTGCCGGTGCCTGCGCATCAGCGGCGGCCGGACGCGCGGAGGCGGCCAGCGTGATCAGCGTCATGACGCACGCCGAGCGTGCGTACGTTCGCATCGCCGCGACAGTCATGGCTCCGCCGCGGCGAGCGATACGCGCGACCACCGCTCGTGACCGATGATCGCGCCGAAGAAGAGGCCCGCGAGCGCACCCGCCACCGCGCCGCTTCCGCCGTAGTGTCTTCGCGGCGGACGGACGAGAAAGGGGCACGCCACGTCGCAGCGCGGGCTGCTGCCGAAGAGCATGCCGAGCCCGAAGCCAACCGGCGTCCCGAGGAGCACGCCGCGCAGGGCACCGTTCGGCCTCGAGCGACCGCGGCTCACGTCGAGTGACACGATCTTCGAGGTGCGAATCGTTACCGGAGGTCCGTTCTGCGACGCGAGCAGAAGCGTATCCGAGGGAGGAAGGAGCACGCGACCGATGAAATGATGGGGCACGATGCCGGGCGCCTCGACACGAACCCGAGAGCCGGCGATCAGCTCGGGGGCCGCGGCGGACGATTGGGCACCAAGGGCACCGGCGCCGAGGAGCATCGCCGCGATCCCGAGAAGCGCGGGCCGCGCCCCGCCGAGGCGCGCGTCCGGCAAGCGAGAGACGAACGGACTGCGCATGCGAGCTCAGGTGGAAGGTTCCGCAATGTCGAGACGGCGAGTGCGCGTGTCAAGTCGGCGTTGCCCCCTCGCGCGCGATCGGACGCGAGCACGCCGCATGCACGTGGACACGCGGCACCAAGTTCACTCCACACCGCCATGCGCGCGTGATGCCGGCCCCGCGTGAGCGCGTCATCGCGGCGCTCCAACCCTCACCATTTCCTTGAATCGTCATGGCTCTTCCAAATCCCGCCCCGCGCACGGACGCCGGCCTCCTCGTGCTTCGCCTCGTGGTCGGGGTACTCCTCCTCATGCATGGGATCTCGAAGGTGCAGCACGGTGTCGCGTGGATAGGCGGCCCCCTCAGCGCGGTGGGCCTGCCCTCCTACCTGGCGTACGGCGCGTACATCGGCGAGATCCTCGCGCCGCTCCTGCTGATCATCGGGCTGTGGACGCGCCTCGCGGCCCTCGTGATCATGGTCGACATGATCATGGCGATCGTCCTCGTGCGGCACGGCGACATCGGGAAGATCGGGATGAGCGGCGGCTGGGCGATCGAGCTCGAGGCGCTGTTCCTCTTCGGCGCGCTGGCGATCGCGCTCGCCGGTGGCGGCCGGTTCGCGCCGGGCAAGCCCGCTACCGCGCGGCGCTGAGCACTCGCGCGCCGGCTCGATCCTCCCGCCTCGCTCGCGCGCACTTGGAGCCGCCGCGCCGCGATGGCAGCTTTCGTGAATGGGCTGGCCACGCCTCATGCTGACGCTCGCGCTCCGGTCGCTGCGCGATCCCGCCACGGGGGTCGCGCTCCTTCGCGTGGGGTGGCGGTTCCGGCGGCGGAGCTGGTGGCGGCGCTTTCCCTTCCTCCCCCTGCCGGCGCGCGACTACGTGCGGTGGCGGATGCACACCGCGTACGGCGATCACGATGCCGTGCCTCCGGCGGACGACCTCGTGCGCTACGCGCGCTGGGCGGTGCACGAGCCGTGATGGACGCGGCGAACGAAGCGGTGGTCGCGGCACCGGCGCCCTCCGAGCTGGCGCGCCTCGCGCGGGCGAATGCGTACGCGCTCGGCTTCGATCTCGTAGGGATCGCCGAGCTCGGGGCGATGTCGACCGCCGCGGCGTACGATGCATGGGTCGCCGACGGACGCGCCGGCACGATGCAGTACCTCGAGCGAGGCGCCGAGACGCGGCGCGACAGCCGGCTTCCGCTCCCCGGGACGACGCACGCGATCGTCGTGGCGATGGACTACGGCGGCCGCGAGCCGTCGGGTCCGGTCGCCCGCTACGCGCGCGGCGACGACTATCACGAGGTGATGGAGCGCCGGCTCCGCGAGCTGCACCGGCGTGTGGAGCGCGACGCCGGGCGTGCAGTGCTCGGCAAGCCGTACGTCGACACGGGTCCGCTGCTCGAGCGCGATCTCGCCAGACGCGCGGGGCTCGGCTGGTTCGGCAAGAACACGATGCTCGTGAATCCGGAGCGCGGTTCGTTCTTCTTTCTCGGCGCGCTCGTGCTGGATCTCGAGCTGGAAACCGACGCACCGTTCGAGGCGGATCGCTGCGGGACGTGCACGCGGTGTCTCGACGCGTGCCCGACGGGGGCGATCACGGCGCCGCGCCAGCTCGATGCGCGGCGGTGCATCTCGTATCTCACGATCGAGCTGCGCGAGGGCATCCCGGAGGAGCTTCGCGAGGGGATCGGGGATCGCGTGTACGGGTGCGACGTGTGTCAGGACGTGTGCCCGTGGAACGTGCGGTTCGCGCGGTACCTGCCCTACGGGTCGCCGCTCGCGCAGCGCGACGCGCTCGCGGGCAAGGATGCACGCACGCTGGCGCGCGAGCTGCTGGCGATGTCACCGGAGGAGTTCAGCGCGGCGTTCAAGAACTCACCGATGAAGCGTGCGAAGCTGCGTGGATTGAAGCGCAATGCGGCCGTCGTACTGGGCAACGTCGGCACGGTAGACGACGTCGAGGTCCTGCGACACGCGTTCAATGACCCCGAACCACTCGTGCGGGAGCACGCGGCGTGGGCGCTCAATCGACTGCGCCCCCGGGCCGCGGCAGAGTAGGGCAATCAGTGGTTTCCGCTTGCTGAAGGGACGCAGGTCAGCGGTCGATGCGCGCCTGCGCTGCCGCCGAGTACCGATCCCCACGCACCGTCACGGCCGACGCGAGGGCCTCGATGTGCGCGAGATCCTCGGCCGTCAGCTCGACGTCCACCCCGCCGAGGTTCTCTTCGAGCCGGTGCAGCTTCGTCGTCCCCGGAATCGGCACGATCCACGGCTTTCGCGCGAGCAGCCACGCCAGCGCCACCTGCGCGGGCGTCGCCCGCTTCTCACGAGCGATGCGCGTCACGACATCTACCATTCCATGATTCGCCCGCCGGTTCTCGGCGCTGAAGCGCGGCACCGTGTTGCGGAAGTCGGTGCTAGAGAACGTGGTGGTCTCGTCGATCTTGCCGGTGAGGAAGCCCTTGCCCAACGGGGAGAACGGCACGAAGCCGATCCCCAGCTCTTCGAGCGCCGGCAGGATCGCCTCTTCAGGCTCCCGCCACCAGAGCGAGTACTCGCTCTGCAAGGCCGTTAAGGGCTGCACCGCGTGCGCGCGGCGGATCGTGCCCACGCCCGCTTCCGAGAGACCGAAGTGCTTCACCTTCCCCTCGGCGATGAGATCCCGCACCGTGCCGGCCACGTCCTCGATGGGCACCCTCGGATCGACGCGATGTTGGTAGTACAGGTCGATGGTGTCCACGCCGAGACGACGAAGCGAACCCTCCGTCATCTGGCGGATGTGTTCCGGCCGGCTGTTCAGGCCCGTCTCCTTGCCCTGCTCGTCGAACTGGAAGCCGAACTTCGTGGCGATCACCACGCGGTCACGAAACGGCGCGAGCGCCTCACCGACGACCTCCTCGTTCACGAACGGGCCGTACACCTGGGCCGTGTCGAAGAACGTCACCCCTCGCTCGACGGCCGCGCGGATCAACGCAACGGCGTCGCGCCGGTCCGTGGCCGGGCCGAAGCCGTGGCTCAGTCCCATGCAGCCCAGACCCAGGGCAGAGACTTCGAGCCCGCTACGGCCCAGGGTGCGCTTCTGCATCGTGTTCGTCATCGGATTGTCAGCTCATGCTTCGGGAATCGGCCTGCCATAGGTCTCGAGCGTGATGCTGTCCGGCTCCGGTCCGCCGCGGACGCCGGTGTCGAGCGCGTTGATCGCGTCAAGCTGCTCGCGCGTGAGATCGAAGTCGAACACGGCGAAGTTCTCGGTGATGCGCCCGGGCTTGACCGACTTCGGGATCGCGGAGCGCCCCTCCTGCAGATGCCAGCGGAGCATCACCTGCGCGGCCGTTTTGCGATGTTGGCCCGCGATCTCGAGCAGCGTCGGGTCATCGAAGCTGCGCTTCTCCATGCCCCGGTACGAGGTGATCCCTCCGATGGGTGACCATGCCTGTGTCGCGATGCCGTGCTCCGCGTTCAGGCCCTGCACTGCTCGCTGCTGAAAGTACGGATGCACCTCGATCTGATTCACCGCGGGCACAACGGTCGCGACACTCAGCAGTCGATGTAGGTGGTCCGGCATGAAGTTGCTCACGCCGATGGCGCGCACCTTCCCGTCCGCCAGGAGCGTCTCGAGGCCGCGATAGGCCTCGACTGTGCGGTCGAACTCGGACGGCAGCGGCTGATGCAGAATCAGCAGGTCGAGGTGCTCGACGCCGAGCTTGGCGATGCTCTTCTCGAACGCGTGCAGCGTAGCGTCGTAGCCGTAGTCGCTGATCCAGACCTTCGTCTCGATGAAGATCTCATCGCGCGAAACGCCGGAGCGGCGGATGGCTTCGCCGACCTCGCGCTCGTTGCCGTACGCCGCTGCGGTGTCGATGAGCCGATAGCCCGTCGCGATAGCCGCCTCGACGGCTGCGACGGTCTCGGCCGGTGGCGTCTGAAAGACCCCGAGCCCGAGCGCGGGCAGTTCGACGCCGCCGTTGAGCGTGATGGTTGGAGTGCGTGAGCTCGTCGTGGTGCGTGCTGTCATGGCTGCTCCAATCTCGTTACGGTGGCGGAGTGCACATCGGCCCGCCACGGCTCCCGCGATCTACCTCCGTGGGCGATACGGCACGACGACGGCTCGCGTGAGCTCCACGAGCACCAGCGCGGAGTCGCCAACGAGCGTGACGCCCGAAGCTCGCGGCAGGCTGTCCTGCACCACCCGCACGTCCGCGCGGTCGCCGGTGATCGTCAGCTCGGCCACACGCCCCTGTTGCTCGGCCTGGATCAGCGTCCTCGGTCCCGCCGTCCGCAGTCCATCAGGCCGCACCAATGGCAGCGACGTCTCAATCGGAACGAGTGTCCCCGCGCTGCCGTCCGCGTTCACCGGAATGCGAAAGAGCTTTCCGGACATGAACTCGTTCACGTAGAGCGATCCGTCGCCGAGGAACGCGAGACCGTCGATGACCGACATCCGCGGATCGCTCGCCCATACCTCGAGCGCGGTGGCGCCCGACTTCAACCGGTGAACCCGGCCGCCGAATGATTCGGATGCGTAGACCGAGCCGTCGGCCGACACCGCGATGTCGTTGCACACGCGGCTATTGGCTGGGAACGGGTACGTGCCTTTGGGGGCGCCGCTCTTCAGGTCGAAGGATCGAAGCGCCGTCTGTCCGACCGCAGGTGCCCCGCCTTGGCCTCCCGTGGCGTTCTGGCAGACCCACAAGGTGTTGCTCTTGTCGTCCGCGAGCACGCCGAGCACGCGAGTCAGACCGCTGGTCGAGGCGAGAATCCATGGTTCGGCCTGCACCGCACCAGGCGCGGCGCGGTAGATCGTTCCCTTCGTCATGCTGCCGAAGTACACCGTGCCGTCGCGGCTCGACGTGAGGTTCTCCGCCTGGACGTCGGTGTCATTGATTGTCACCCGACTGCGGCTCTGGGCGCGGATGGCCGGCGCACACGCGGTGAGCGCAGTGAATGCGACGAGCGCCGCGAGCGAACTGGCGACAGTGCGATGGGAGTTCGGCATCTTGGATCCGAAAAGAGGTCGAAGTGAGGACGTCACGAGACAGCGTGCTGGCGTGATCGCCGACTAGCGTCGATACGTGACGCGAAGGATGCGGTTGGCCTTGTCGTCGCTGATCAGGATCGAACCGTCCGGTAGCTGCAGCACGTCGGCGGGCCGGCCCGCTGCCGCGGCCTGCGCTCCCCAGCCGCCTGGCACCGTGGACCGGTCGGCCGGCATGAAGCCCTCGAGGAACGGTTCGTAGCTCGTCACACGCCGGCCATCCGTGCGCGCCACCATCACGCGATAGCCGCTCGGCACCGAGCGGTTCCACGAGCCGTGGAGCGCGACGATCACGGCGTTCCTGTAACTCGCCGGGAACATCGAGCCCGTGTAGAACGTGAAGCCGAGCGCCGCCACGTGGGCGCCGAGCTTCTGCACGGGCGGCTCGGTCGTCGAGCAGGCGCGCTGCGCGCCGAACTGCGGGTCCGGCACGTCACCCTGATGACAGAACGGAAAGCCGAAGTGCAGGCCCTGCTTCCACGCGACGTTCAGCTCGTCGTTCGGCACGTCGTCGCCGAGCGCATCACGACCGTTGTCGGTGAACCAGAGCTCGTGCGACACCGGGTGCCAGGCGAAGCCCACGGTATTGCGGATGCCCGACGCGAACACCTCGAGGTTTGATCCGTCGGGCTTCATCCGCAGGATCGTCGAGACCACCGGCGACACCAGACAGACGTTGCATGGCGCGCCGACCGACATATACAGCATGTCGTCGGGCCCGAAGGCGATGAACTTCCAGGTGTGACCGGCGTCGGGGTTGGGCAGGCTATCGCGGACGACGACGGGTGTGGGCAGCGCGTCGAGATGCTGTTCGATGTCGTCGTAGCGTACGATCCGGTTCGCCGTGGCCACGTACAACGCGCCGTTTCGGATCGCGACGCCGTTCGGCTGATTGAGTCCGCTGGCGAGCAGCACGACGCGGTCAGCCTTGTGGTCGCCGTTGCGGTCGACAATCGCGTACAGCTTGCCGGACGTTCTCGTGCCGACGAACACGGTGCCGCGCGGTCCGAGGACCATCGCGCGCCCATTCTCGACGCTGTCGGCGAACACCTCGACGTGAAAGCCCGCCGGAACGACCCACTCGCTGGGCTGCTGCGCGCTAAGACGAGGGGGAGCGGCCAGACCCGAGATGAGCAGCGCGGATACGATTGCAGCACGCGCGAAGGAGGTTGGGAGGCTCATGATGTTCACTGGCCCATCAGCCTCGTGAAGGAGAGCGATCCCAACTTCCATGCGCCGTGCTGCCGCACGTACACCTCCGTCACCATGAACGGATTGGTGACCTCATTGCCTCCGACGACGGCGTCGAGGCGGATCCGGCTCAGCACGATGGCGGTCGAGTCGATGATCCGGGCGGAGGACTCGAAGATCTCCGCGTGCTTGTAGTGAATGCCGCCGCTGCGGATGATCTCGACCTCCTGCGGCTTGCCCCAGGCTCCGCTCATGTGGACGAACATCGCCTTGTCATCGAAGAGCGCGGCCAGCGTGTCGGCCTTCTTCTCCGACATCCAGCGCCACTTCTCCTTCGAGAGCGTGAGGACCTCCTGCTCCGCCTTCGTGGGAGGCGTCGCGGGCGCGGTGGCGGTCGCGGGCGCAGGGGCGGTCGCTGCCTGCTGCGCCGCGACAGACGATGTCGCCGTCGTAATCAAGACGCACAGTCCGAGCAGTGATGGTCTCATGCCGGTGTTCTCCATTCTCGAGTTGTTTGGTGAGCCAGGGAACTGAGCTCGCCGCGGATCGACCCCGTCCATCGGGCACGAAGTGGAATGAAGCGTTCTCCGGTCGGTCCATCTACTTGCCAGGAAGCACCGGGCCGGTCATAATTTCTTACCAATGGCGGACGAACTTGATGGCATGACCACCTTTGTCGCCGTCGCCGAGGCGAGGGGATTTCGGGCGGCCGGCGAGCGGCTCGGAGTGAGCCACTCCGCCGTGAGCCAGGCGCTGCGCCGTCTCGAGGAGCGGCTCGGCATCGCGCTCGTGCAACGCACGACGCGCAGCGTGCGACTCACGCATGCGGGGGAGCGACTCTATGCGTCGGTGCGGCCTGCGCTCGACGAGGTGCGAGCCGCGGTCGCCGCGGTCGGCGAACTCGGTGAGGCGCCCCGAGGCACTCTTCGACTCCACCTGACGACCGGGGCCGAGACCTACTTCAACGGGCCGCTACTCGCCGGATTTCTCGCCGTGCATCCGCACGTCCGCCTCGACGTCGCGGTGAGCGAAACGACCGTCGACATCGTGGCCGAAGGCTACGACGCCGGCGCCCGACTCGGCGAGGTGATCGACAAGGACATGATCGCCGTGCCGGTCTCCGGGGATATTCGGCTCGTCGTGGTCGCGGCCCCGGGCTACTTCGAGCGACACTCGGTGCCGCAACACCCGCGCGAGCTCGTCGAGCACGAGTGTCTCGCGTGGCACCCGACGCCGGACGCGCCGACGTACCGCTGGGAGTTCACGGAGCCAGGGCCGAAGGGCAGCCGCATCTTCTCGGTCGCCGTTGAGGGGCGCGTGCTCACCACCGACCCCGTCATGAACATCCGCCTCGCATGCGCCGGCGCGGGAGTGACCATGGTCCGCGAAGACCGGGTCCGCGACGAGCTCGCGAGTGGCGCGCTCGTCATGGTGCTGGAGCAGTTCTCGATGCCATTCCCCGGCTATTACCTCTACTTCCCGCAGCGGCGGCAGGCGTCGCCCGCGCTCCGGGCGCTCGTCGACTACCTGCGCGAGGCGCGCCGTCAGCCGTCGCGCCGGATGGCGGCGCCCACAGGGGGCCGAGCCCCTGTCAAAGGCGCCCGGAGCGGCCGCGACGGCCGGCGGCGCTGAGTGCACCGCCTTCGAGACGATAGGCGTTCACCTGCTAACTGCTTGTCTTACTGAGGGTTCGCGCGCCTGTAGCGAGTGGGATCGCGAAACGGTTGTACCGATACTCCTCCCAGGAGGTCTGCCCGTGGAACCAGCGGTTCGCGCGCCATCTGCCGTGGGACTCGCCGTTCGGGCCGCGCGAGGCGCTCGCGCGCAAGGACGCGCACACGCTCGCGCGCGAGCTGCTGACGACGTCGCAGGAGGAGTTCCCGGCTGCGTTCAAGAACTCGCCGATGAAGCGCGCGAAGCTGCGGGGTCTGAAGCGCAACGCGGCGGTAGTGCTCGGGAACGTCGGGACGATGGATGACGTCGAGGTGCTCACGTGGGCGCTCGACGACCCGGAGCCGCTCGTGCGCGAGCACGCGGCGTGGGCACTCGTGCGGCTCGGGCGACAGTCGAGCTAGCATGTCAACCGGAGATGCGCCACGCGGGCCAGCCGACGATGCGGCCGCGCGCTAGCGTGTCCCCCCCGACGCGCGCGGCGCGCAGCTCGCGCTTGAGGATCTTGCCCGTCGCGGTCATCGGCAGCGCGTCGACGAACTCCACCGCGCGCGGGTACTTGTACGCCGCCATCGTCTCGCGCGACCACGCGATCAGCTCGTCGGCCTCGAGCGTCGCGCCGGCCTTCCGGATCACGAAGGCCATCACCTCCTCGCCGTGCTCCTCGTGCGGCACCCCGATCACCGCGGCGAGCGACACGGCGGGATGCGTCTGCAGCACTTCCTCGATCTCGCGCGGATAGACGTTCAGCCCGCAGCGAATGATCATGTCCTTGAGGCGATCGGCGATGAACACGTAGCCGTCGTCGTCCATGCGCGCGATGTCGCCGCTGTGGAACCAGCCACCGCGCAGCGCTTCGGCCGTCGCCTCCGGGCGACGGAAGTAGCCCTTCATCACGTTGTGGCCGCGGATGACGACCTCGCCCAGCTCGCCGCGCGGCACCTCCTCGCCGTCGGTGTCGACGATCTTCACGTCGCATCCCCAGACGGGGATCCCGACGGAGCCCGGCTTCCTCGGCACGCCCACTTGATTGAAGGTCGCCGCGGGCGACGTCTCGCTCAGCCCATAACCTTCGAGGATCTGCACGCCGAAGCGCGCGTCGAAGGCGTTCAGGATTTCCACCGGCATCGGTGCGCCGCCCGAGCAGCACGAGCGCAGGTTGGCGGTGATCGGCGCCGTGTCGATGGCGTGCTCCTCGGCGTGGCGCAGCAGCGACCAGTACATCGTCGGCACGCCGGCGAACGCGTTGACCCGTTCGGCCAGCATCGTCCCGAGCACGGCCGCGGGCTCGAAGCGCGGCAGCAGCACGATGCGGTTGCCCTGGAGCAGGTGCGCGTTCATCACGACGGTCTGCCCGAACGAGTGGAACAGCGGCAGCACGCAGAGCGTCGTTGCTTGTTCGACGCCGAGGAGCGCGAGGAAGAGGTCGCGCGACGCCTGCGCGTTGAGCAGCATGTTCGCGTGCGTCAGCTCGGCGCCCTTCGCGACGCCGGTCGTGCCCGACGTGTAGAGGACGACGGCGGTGTCGTCCGGCGCGCGCAGCACCGTCTCGAACTCTGCCGGATCCGCGCGCATCAGCGCGTCCAACGTGGGCGCGCCGGCGACTGGCGAGCCCGCCGACGCCTCCTTCGTCATCACCACGAAGTGCTCGCACGACTCCACCTCGCCGAACGCGGTGTGTCCCATCTGCGCCAGCGGCAGCTCGGCCGTGCCCTCGAAGCAGAGATAGGCGCGCGCGGCCGAATCGCGCAGGTGCTGGGCGATCTCGCGCGGCTTGAGGAGCACATTGAGCGGCACCACCGCCGCGCCGCTCTTGAGGATGCCGAAATAGGCGATCGGAAAGTGCGGCGTGTTCGGGCAGGAGAGCGCCACGTGGTCGCCGGCCGCCACGCCGAGTGCGGCGAGCGCATTGGCGACGCGGCGCGCGGCGGCGTCGAGCTCCGCGTACGTGAGCCGCACCGCGCCCGCGACGATCGCCTCGCGGTCGGGCTGCATGCGGGCATGATGCTCGATCAGCATCGCGAGGTTCAGCATCGGCGGCCTGGTCGGAGGAAGCGCAACGCGCGATGGACCTTGCGTCGCGTGGAGTTACCATCCCCTGCCCGGCTCCGCAAGCAGGGCGCGTAACCGATGGTGCTCGGCGTCGAGGCTCAGCGCACCACGGTGATCATGACGCGCTGGTAACGCGTGAGCCTTGGCGTGCCGTCGTCGGTGGGGCGGCGGCTGTGCGCCCCTGGATCGCCGACTTAGAGGGCGGGGCCGGATGGGTAGGCTTCCTCCACTGGCTCTTTCCCGCGATGCCGCCCGCCGCGGTCGAGCAGGCGAGCGCCGCGCAACTCGCCGCGGTCCCGCCGGCCCGATCTGTCGGTATCCTGCGCGGGCTCGCCGCGCTGACGCCCTCGGCCCAGCGCATCGCGGCGTCCCGTGTGCCGGTACTCATCGCGGCGGGCACGGGCGATCCGTTGCTCGTGAACGGCCGCGCGCTCGCGGCGCGGTGGCCCGGGGCGCGACTACTCGAGGTGCCGGGCGCCAGCCACGCGGGCGTCATCGCCCGCCCCGAGGTGCTGGCCGCCGTGCGCGCGCTCCTGCGGCAAGCGAGTGCACCGGCCGCGCGTTGACCGGCGCGCACCCGGGTTTGCGAGCGCGCCCTAGTCAGCGTTGCCCTTTGAGAGTTCTCGCTCCAGTGGCGAGCGGGATCGCAATATGGGTGTATCGCCACTCGTCCCAGGAGGTGTGTCCGTGGAACGTGCGGTTCGCGGAAGGACTGCAGGAGCCGGCGTTCGCGTCGCGTGCGATGGTCGCGGGACAGGATGCGCGAACGCTCGCGCGCAAGCTGCTGGGTATGAGCGACGAGGAGTTTCGCGCTGCGTTCAAGAACTCGCCGATGAAGCGCGCGACGTTGCGGGGACTGAGGCGGACCGCCGCGGTGGTGCTCGGCAATGTGGGAACCTCAGACGATGTCCAGGCCCTCCGACGAGCAATCGAGCACGACGAGCCGTTAGTGCGCGAACAGGCAGCGTGGGCGCTCGCTCGATGGCTGACTTCATCTCCCGATCGCTGACGTCGGCGTACACCCGCCGCGGCGACCTCGCGTGGCCTCCTCGCCCTGACCCTCCCTCCCGGATCCCTCCCGGTCTCCGAGGGCGCGTGCTACGTTAGCGCCGTTGGTCAGCTTCTGAGGTCGCATGGACGCGCTCGCGCAACTCAAAGCGGCTCTCCTGGGGCGCTACGTGATCGAGCGAGAGATCGGACGGGGCGGGATGGCCACCGTTTACCTCGCCCACGACGTCCGGCACGACCGTCACGTTGCGCTCAAGCTCCTCGATCCGGAGCTCGGAGCGGTGCTCGGCGCCGAGCGCTTCCTGGCCGAGATACGCGTCACTGCCAGCCTCCAGCATCCCAACCTCCTGCCGCTGTTCGACTCCGGCGAGGTCGACGGGCTGCTGTTCTACGTGATGCCCTACGTCGAGGGCGAGTCGCTTCGTGCGCGGCTCGAGCGGGAGCGGCAACTCCGCATCGACGACGCGGTGCACATCGCCGCAGCGGTGGCGGGAGCGCTCGAGTACGCGCACGTACACGGCGTCATCCACCGCGACCTCAAGCCCGAGAACATCCTGATCCATGCGGACGAGCCGTTCGTCGCCGACTTCGGGATTGCGCTCGCGGTCAGCAAAGCCGGCGGTCCGCGGGTGACGGAGACCGGGCTGGCGCTCGGCACGCCACAATACATGTCCCCCGAGCAGGCGATGGCGGAGCGGACGATCGACGCGCGGAGCGACGTCTACTCGCTCGGCGCCGTGGCGTACGAGATGCTCACCGGCACGCCACCGCATCAAGGTGCGACGATGCAGGCGGTGGTCGCGCGCGTGCTCACGGAACCGCCGCCAAGCATTCGACTCTTCCGGCCCGCCGTCCCGGAACACGTCGCGGACGCCGTCGCCACGGCGCTCGAGAAGCTGCCCGCGGACCGCTGGGCATCGGCGCGGGAGTTCGGCGAAGCGCTTCAGGGGCGGACGCCGGCACGACGGGCGTCGGTTGCGGCATCGAGCACGCCGCGCGCGCCGCGGCGACGCGCGGCGATTGCGAGCGCCGTGGCAGCCATGGCACTCACGACGGGGCTCGCCGCGACCGCGTGGCACTATCGGACCGAGAATCTGCAACCGATGCAATTCGTCGTGCGCACGAGAGGCGCGGAGGCGCTGGCGTTCCAGGGCAGATCGCTCACCATATCCCACGACGGCCGCACCCTCGTGTATGCGGTGGGCGTCGGCGCGACGTCGCGGCTCTATCTCCGGTCGCTCGACGACGTCAACGCGCGCGCGATCCCGGGGACGGAGGGCGGCACGAACCCGTCGTTCTCCCCCGATGGCCGTGCCGTCGCATTTCTCCGCGGGGATCGGGTGATGCGAATCGACCTCCCCGGGGGATCTCCGATCGAGCTTGCCACAGCTCGGGGGACGAGTGCCCTCTCGTGGGCGGGCGACGGCAGTATCGTGCTGTCGACCCGAGCGGGACTCGCCAAGGTATCTGCACGCGGAGGCGTGCCGGCCAGCCTCGTACACCTCGACTCCTTGCGCAGCGAGTTCGCACAGAACGCCGTCGTGCTCGATGACGGCAGGACGGTCGTGTATTCCGCCCTCTTGGGAAGCACCGACATCAGGAAAGCCAGGGTGGCGACGACGACGACCGACGGCGCCCCGCCGATCATCTCGGAGACCGTCGCCTTCATTCCGCTCGGGGTGGTCGACGACTACCTGATCTACCTCGGCTTGTCCGGCCCATTGCAGGCCGTGCGGTTCGACCGCGCCTCGCGGAAGACGGTCGGCGCGCCGGTGACGATCGCCAGCGACGTGCAGCAATACGGACTCTCAGCCCCCGCTGCATTGTCCGCGTCGGGCACGCTCGCCTATGCCGCCGGGGACAGCAAGTTCGAGCTCGATTGGGTCGACGAGCGAGGAGTGCTCGAGCCGGCCATCCGTGAGCGTCGGACCTATGACGCTCCACGCTTGTCGCCGGACGGCCGACGGATCGCCGTGGCGATAATCGGTGACGGCTCGCCAGGGGAACTGCCGTCCGGCGTCTGGTCATACGATCTCGCCGCGGGCGCGATCTCGTGGCTGGTGCGCGACAGCACGGCCTACAACGTCCAGTGGTCGGCCGACGGCCGAATGTTCTACTACGGGCGCGGCTCTGCCCTGGAAGGCGGATTGTGGCGCGTGCCGAGCGATGGGACCGATCGACCGAGCCGCGTGCTGCGAGACACGTCCGCCTACTCGTCCTTCACCATCGCCCCAGACGACCGAACGCTCATCTGGAATCGTCTGAACGAGAGCGACTACCTTTTCCATCACTTCCTGCGTGCAGTGGATGGCGACACGACGCTTCGCGAGCTGAGAGACATTCCGAGCGACGCGTTCGGCCTGCGCGTCTCGCCCGGCGGTCGCTGGCTGGCGTACAAACAAGGCACGCAGGTCTTCGTGCAGCCCGTCCTCGGGGCGGGTCCGCGCGTGCAGGTATCCACGAGCAGCGGCATTGAGCCCGTGTGGTCGCGCGACGGCACCCGGTTGTATTACCGCGACCGGACCGGCGCCGAGATGTGGGCGGCCGACGTGCGCATCGCGCCGGATTTCGAGGTCCTCCGTCGCCGCAAGCTGTTCGAGGGCACGTTCGACTACGACGAGGTCTTCGCGGACTACGACGTCACCGCCGACGGCAAGCGGTTCCTCATGGTGCGCACGACGATGGACGACGTGGACATCCTCGTCACGACGAACTGGCGGGAGATCCTGCGACACAGGCTCCGGGATGCACGATGAGGTAGGTCGTCGTGTGGGGCGCAATCGCGCACCTCGGTGCTCACCCGCGCGGCGCGATTCCGCAACCACTGGCACCAGCTGGGGATGGGAGACGCGTCGCGAGCACGGCAACGGCTGAGCCAGCGGCCCGCGGACCGACCGGCTCGTCCTACCGCTCGCCCGCCGGCGTCCAGATGCGGAACTCGCCGGCGCAGTGCAGAAGTCCCATCAGGTACCACATCCCGTCGTAGTAGCGGTACTGCCCCGACGGGATCGAGGCATTCCAGAGCTCGTCGACGAACCGGCGCGCGCGCGCCGAGTCGGTCGCGGCGAGGCTCGCGACCGCGTTCGTCGCGACGAGCGCCGTCGAGTGCGGCGAATCGAGCTGCTTGCCGTCGAGGGTGTAGCGGTTGCCGTAGGTCGCGATCCCCTCGCGATCGAAGAACGCCTGGATCCGGTCGCTCAGCACGCGCTCGCGCGGGTCCGCTGCCCACCAGGCCCAGTCGACCGACCAGTTGGCCGCCGTGCGCCATGCGTCGGGGCCGAAGGTACCGCTCCGTTGAGTGAAGCTCGCCGTCACCGGCGTGCCGTCGAAGTTGGCGTACTCCGGCGCGAGTCCCGTCGCTGGGTCGGTCGTCCGCTGGAAGAAGTCGCGGCTCGTGCGCGCCGCCTCCCGCCAGAACGCGCGGTCCTCGGGCGGCCCCCACCGCGCCCACAGCTCGTAGAACGCCGGCAGATGGTACGACGGATCGGTGTGATCGGGGCGCCGCATGTCTGGCGTGAAGCGCACCATGCCATGCTCGGCGTCGAACTCGGCGCCCTCGCTCGCCATGTGCTCCGGGCGACTCCGCCATGGGCCGGTGATCACGGCGCGACGCCGCATCGCGGACAGCAGCGTGTCGGCCATCGCGCGGTAGGCGTAGATCCCCTGCCCATCGCCCCATCGCGCCGAAGCGAAGTAGAGCGACATCACCCAGTACTCCTCGCCATCCGGCGCGGGTGACTCGCTGTTCGGCGTGCCGTCGGTCTTCATCGACCACGAGAAGAACCGATAGGCGGGGTGTTTCGGATCGCCGTGGTACATGTACGTCCGCGCCCAGTTCCAGAGCGCATCGAACTCCGCCTTCCTGTCCATCTGCACGGCGATCATCATCCCGTACGACATCCCCTCCGAGCGGACGTCGTGGTTGTTGATGTCGCTGAGATAGGCGAGCCGGCCGTTCGGATTGCTCCCGGTCCAGTAGAACACGGTCTCGGTCGCCGAGTCGCCGTGGAAGAGCTGGGTGAAGGCGGCGTCGATCTTCGCGCGTACCTCGGCCGGCGAGTGTCCCGCTTCGGCGAACAGGTTGCGGTACCGCCCGGTCGCGAACGCGCCGGCGGGCGCGGCGGACGTGGGCGCGCGCGGCGCAGCGGCGCACGCGGCGGCGAGGACGAGGAACGCGGCACATGCACCGTATCGAAGGCCAGTTCGATGGACGGGCATGGTGCGATCGAGGGTCATCTCACGCCGGCGTGCTACTTCGTCGCCTCCGACGGCATCGTATCGGAAGGTGAGCCGGGAGACGCATCGGGACGCTGGTCGTCTTCGCGCTTCCGAGTGCGCTTCTCCTCCTGCTTCTGCTTGCGCGCGAGTTCCTTCTGGCGCTTCTCGAAGTTGTAGTTTGGCTTCTTCGGCATGCAGCAACGTCCTCGCGGTGATCGGATCTCGTGCGATGAGTGCGGCGTCCTCAGTCCCGACGGGCGCGCGCGGCCTTCGCGCGAAGGCGTTGTGCCGCCTTGGACTTGAGCTGTCGCGCTTCGCTGGGCTTCACGTAGTGACGGCGGCGGCGGATTTCGCGCAGAATCCCGGCCTTCATCACGCTACGCTTGAAGCTCTTCAGCGCCCAGTCGATGCGATCCGTTTCGTTCAGGTGGATTTCGACCATGATTCCGTGGTAGCGACGGTATGCGGCGCGCGTCGGGAGCTGGAGCACCCCCGACCGCGCGCCGAGAAACCGCTCCCTCGCCGAGCGAGGGAGACGAGCTTCAACGACCGAGCTTCGAGACGTTCTCCGCTGCCGGTCCCTTCTGTCCCTGCACGATGTCGAACTCCACGCGCTCGCCTTCGGCCAACGACTTGAAGCCGCCGCCCTGGATGGCCGAGTGATGGACGAAACAATCCTTCTCTCCACCCTCGGGGGTGATGAAGCCGAAGCCCTTGGTGTCGTTGAACCACTTGACGGTACCGGTTGTACGCATCGTTCTACTCCTTTCCTGAGATTGTGTTGTGCTGTGTTCGGAGTGCACTCGATGCAACGGACCGACACAACGTGCTCGTGATCGTGACCCTCACGACGGGCTTCCCGCAGGCACGGGAGGTCAGAATGAAAAAAGGGCCTGCTCGCAGTCGGCAGGCCCCTTGATCGTTCGGAACTTGTCCACGCGCAGAACGCGTGATTTGCTGAGCGGAACGTAGTGGATGGCGCCGCTCGATGCAACTACGCGCGTCCGGTGCCGGTCACGAGCGTCTCCCCTTCGCTCGAAACGCCAGCCACGCGACGATCCAGGGCCTGGACCGAGGACCTCATGCGGCCCCGCACGCCTGCGCGAACGATCGCACCGCGGGCGGGCCGGAGCCTTCGGCCTCGTCATGCTTGAAGAAGACGTAGGCGTCGGTCCACGGCTGCGCCGTGAGCGTCGCGGCCCACGTGAGGAGCGCGGCGGCGTCGTACGCCGGCTTGTGCAGTCGCGCATACCCCCAGGACGCCGTGGCGACCACGGGCGACGCGAATTCCGGCTGGTCAGTGATGCAGAGCGCGATGTCGCGCGCACGGAGCACGTCGAGCACCTCGTCCTCGTACCAGCTCGGGTGCCGGAACTCGATCGTGAACCGCCCGCGCAACGGCAGCAGGTCGAGAAAGACGCGCAGGCGGTCGAGATCCTTCTTCAGGTTCGGCGGCAGCTGGAAGAGCACCGGCCCCAATCGGGTCCCGAGCGCCCCGACATTGCGCATGAGAAACTCGACGGCGTCCACGCACGCCGGCCCCAGCCGCGCGTGGTGCGTGATGCGCTGACTCGCCTTGATGGCGAAGGTGAACGGGTCGGACACCTGCGACGCCCACTCGAGCAGCACCTTCTCCTTCGGCAGCCGATAGAAGGTGTTGTTGATCTCCACGGTGGGAAACTTCCCGGCGTAGTAGCCGAGCATCCCGTCGTCCTTCAGGTCGGCGGGGTAGAAGCCGCCCTTCCATTCCTTGAAGGCGTAGCCGCTCGTGCCGGCGAGCAGCTTCACGACACCTTGACCTTCGCCTCGTCGCCCTTCTGGACGCCGGCAAGGCTCGCCTTGAGCGCCTCCATCAGGTCGAGCACCTTGCTGCCACCGTCGACGGCGACGTCGCTGGTGATGTCCTGGCCGTCCACCTTGCGCTGGATCGTCTCCATCACGCGATCGCGCACGGTGTCGCGATACTTGCTCGGCTCGAACGCGTCGTTCGACGAGGCTTCGATGAGCTGCTTCGCCAGCGCGAGCTCCATCGGCTTCACCTCGCCCTCCGGCACCGGCACCTCGCTCGTGGAGCGCACCTCGTCGGCATAGTGCAGGCACTCCATCGCGAGGATGCCGTTCACCGGGCGGATGAGGATGAGGTTCTGCTTCCCGCGCGCCGCGTACTGGCCGAGCGCCGCCCGCCCCGTCTCCATCAGCGCCTCGCAGAGGAGCCGGTAGGCGCGGTCGCCGCCCTTGTCGGGGCCGAGGTAGTACACCTTGTCGAGGTACTCGCGCTGGACCTGGGCGAGGGGGATGAACTCGACGACGTCGATCATGTTCGTCGCCTTCTCCTCCACCGCCTTGATCTCCTCGGCGCTGAAGACGACGTACTGGTCCTTCGCGAACTCGTAGCCCTTGACCGTCTCGTCGCGGCCGACCACTTCGTTGTCGTCCTTGGGGCAGATGTACTGCTGCTTGAGGCGGCCGCCGCACTTCTTGTGCAACATGTTGAACGAGACGCTGGTCTTCGACTCGGCGGAGGAGTAGAGATTTACCGGCACCGAGACGAGACCGAACGAGATGGTGGCGTTGGCGATTGCGCGAGGCGGCATCGATGCGAGCGGGCGTAGGAAGGGGGCCGAAGCGAGCGAGCGTCGACATCGCTCGAGGCAGGGCGCGCGAGTGGAAAACTCGCGTATCAATATGTTTGTGATAGACGAAGATGCCAGAGCGGGGTGACGGGGGACCCGAACAAACACCGGAGACGGCCACCGACCGCCTCGCGACGTATCGCGCGAAGCGCTCGGCCGACAGGTCGCCGGAGCCGGTGGGCACGGTCTCCGTCGTCCCGGGACGGCTGTTCGTCGTGCACAAGCACGCGGCGAGTCATCTCCACTTCGATCTACGGATGGAGATGGAGGGGGTGCTCAAGTCGTGGGCGGTGCCGAAGGGGCCGTCGTACGACATGAACGACAAGCGGCTCGCCGTCCGCGTGGAGGACCACCCGATGGAGTACGGCGACTTCGAGGGGATCATCCCCAAGGGGAACTACGGCGCCGGCGGGATCATCGTGTGGGATCGCGGCGAGTGGGTGCCGCTCGAGGATTGGCGCGAAGGGCTGGAGAAGGGGAAGCTCGCGTTCGAGCTGCGAGGCTACAAGCTCCGGGGCAAGTGGGCGCTCGTGAAGACGAAGCGCAGCGAGAAGGACTGGCTGCTCCTGAAGGAGCGCGACGCGTACGTGAAGTCACCGGGTGACCAGTTCGACGAGACCTCGGTGCTCTCGGGGCTCACCGTCGAGCAGGTGAAGGCGGGGGAGCGTCCGACCACCACGATTCGCGCCGCGGTCGCCGGCTCGGGGGCGGTGAAGTCGCGCGTCGATCCGCGCGAGGTGAAGCTCATGCTCGCCGAATCGCGCGACGACGCGTTCACGAGCGACGACTGGCTGTTCGAGCTCAAGCTGGACGGCTACCGGCTCCTCGCGTCGAAGCGCGGCAACGACGTCCTTCTGTCGACGCGGAATGGGCTCGACTACACGGCCGTCTTCCCCGAGATCGCGCGCGCGATCAGGGCCCTCCCGCACGACGCGTGCATCCTCGACGGCGAGGTCGTCGTGATGGACGCGCAGGGGAAGCCGAGCTTCGCCCGGCTGCAGCGACGTGGCCGGCTCACCAACACGCTGGAGATCGGCCAGGCGGCCGTGGAGCTGCCGGCGACGTTCTTCGCCTTCGACCTGCTGGCGTTCGAGGACTTCGACCTGCGCGGCGTGCCGCTCGTCGAGCGCCGGCGGCTGCTCGCGCAGGTCGTACCCTCGGTCGGCCCGGTGCGCGGGCTCGATCATCTGGCGCGCGAAGGGGAGCTCATGTTCCGCGAGGTGACGAAGCTCGGGCTCGAGGGAATCGTCGCGAAGCGCGCCGACAGCTCGTACTCGGGCCGGCGCTCGTCCAACTGGCTCAAGATCAAGGCGGACCGCACCGGTGACTTCGTCATCGTCGGCTACACGCAGCCGAAGGGGACGCGCTCGTTCATCGGCGCGCTGCAGCTCGCGGAGTTCGTCGAGGGACGCCTCTGCTACGTGGGCCGCGTCGGCACCGGAATGGACGAGGCGACGCTGCGCCAGCTCATCGAGCTGATCTCGCCGGACATCCGGCGCGACGCGCCCTGCCACGGCATGGCCGTCACACCGGGCGCGGAGCCCGTGCCGAGCGAGGGCATCCCCGACACGGCGACGACGACGTGGGTCGAGCCGCGGTACGTGTGCGAGGTGCAGTACCGCGAGATGACTCCGGATGGGCTGCTCCGGCACTCGTCGTTTCTTCGTCTCCGCGACGACAAACGGCCGGACGAGTGCGAGCGGACGCCGCGGGCGAGTTCCTCGGCGACGACCGGCGCGAAGGGCGGCACGGCCACGGCGGGGGATTCCTCGACGGCGGGCCTTCGGCCCTCCGCTCGGAATGACTCCGTCGTCGTCCCGAGCGAGCGGAGCGAGCACCCAGTCATCCCGAGCGAGCGGAGCCAGCACCCAGTCATCCCGAGCGAGCCGAGCCAGCACCCAGTCATCCCGAGCGAGCGGAGCGAGTCGAGGGATCTGCACGAGATCAAGTTCTCGAACCTGAAGAAGGTCTACTGGCCCGCCGACCGGCTCACGAAAGGAGACCTCATCGAGTACTACCGCGCTGCCTCGCGGTGGATGCTGCCCTACCTCCGCAACCGTCCGCTCGTCATGACCCGCTTTCCCGACGGCATCGACGGGAAGCAGTTCTATCAGAAGGACGCGCCCGAGTTCGCGCCGGCGTGGGTCCGCACGCATCCGATCTGGAGCGAGGAGAGCCAGCGCACGGTGAAGTACTTCGTCTGCGACGAGGAGGACTCCCTGCTCTACATCGCCAACCTCGGCTGCATCCCGATCCACGTCTGGGCGTCGAGCGTCGGGTCGCTGGAGCAGTGCGACTGGTGCGTGATCGACCTCGATCCGAAGGAGGCCCCCTTCTCCGACGTCATCCGCTGCGCGCAGGCGCTGCACCGGCTCTGCGACGAGATCGCGCTCCCGCACTACGTGAAGACGACCGGCAAGACGGGCCTCCACATCATGGTGCCGCTCGCGCGGCTGTGCACCTACGAGCAATCGCGCACGCTCGGCGAGCTGCTCGCACGCGTCATGCTGCGCGAGACGGGCGACATCGCGACGATCACGCGGCACGTCACGAAGCGCGGGGACAAGGTCTACCTGGACTATCTCCAGAACCGCCACGGACAGACGATCGTCGCCCCGTTCAGCGTGCGGCCGCTGCCCGGCGCGACGGTGTCGATGCCGCTCCTGTGGGAGGAAGTCGTCGAGGGCTTGAACCCGAAGGACTTCACGATCCGGAACGCGATCGAGCGCATGGAGCGGCTCGGAACCGACCCCGTCGCCCCGGTGCTGCACGAGGTGCCGGATCTGACGGGGGCGCTGGCGCGACTGGCGACGCTCCTGTAAAACGGAGGAGCGACAGGCAGTTCCGAGCCCGTTTCCCACGCGAGAGGAGCACCATGGCCCCCACGGACGACATCAACCGTCGCGAGTTCCTCGCTTCGGCCGCGGCAGGCGTCGCGGCGTTCACGATCGTGCCGAGCCACGTGCTCGGCGGCCGCGGGCGCGTCGCGCCGAGCGACCGGATCACGATGGCGTACATCGGGTGCGGCACGCAGGGCATCCGCGAACTGCTGCGGTGGGTCGCTGTTCCCGAGGTGCAGATCACGGCGGTCTGCGATCCGGTCAAGGATGCGACGAACTACATCGACTGGGATGCGACCGGACTTCGCGACAGCATCCGGAAGACGCTCGGTGATCCCAACTGGGGTGGGAACTACACCGGCATCCGGGCCGGCCGCGACGTCGCGAAGAACATCATCGAGACCTACTACGCGAAGCAACGGGCGGCCGAACAGTTCCGAAGCGTCGCGAGCTACGTCGACTTCCGCGACCTGCTCGAGAAGGAGAAGGATCTCGACAGCGTGAAGATCATGACGCCCGACCATCTGCACGCCACGATCTCACTGGCGGCGATGCGGAAGCGCAAGCACGTGATCATGCACAAGCCGCTGTCGAACCGGGTGGCCGAGGTGCGCATGGTCGTGGATGCGGCGCGGAAGAGCGGAGTGGCCACACACCTGCTGGCGTGGCGCGGCCCGCTCACCACGACGCGGCAGATGATCCTCGACGGTGTCATCGGCAACCTGAAGGAGATCCACGACTGGACCGACCGGCCGTACTGGCCTCAGGAGCTCCCGGTCCCCACGGACCGGCCCCCCGTTCCGGCGGACTTCGACTGGCAGATGTGGTTGGGACCGGAGCGCGACCGCCCGTACCATCCGTCGTACACGCACGCGCTCTTCCGCGGCTGGTACGACTTCGGTGGCGGCAGCATCGCGGACCTGGGGAACTACAGCATGTGGCCGATCTACATGGCGCTCGACCTGCCCGTGCCGTACAGCATCGAGGCGCAGTCCAACTCCAGCGCCCAGATCATCGACCAGGTCAGCACCGTCAAGCCGCACGACTACTCGTATCCCTACGCCAACCGCGTGTGCTTCAAGTTCGCGGCGCATGGCGTGTGGCAGCCGCTCACGCTGTACTGGTACGACGGCGGGATGCGCCCCTTCACGCCCGACATCCTGGCGGCCGAGGGAAAGTCGCTGCCGGCAGCGGGCACGCTGTTCGTCGGCGACGCGGGAATGATCCTCAACAACGAGCTGATTCCGGCGAAGCGGATGCAGGACTATCGCGCGGCGAAGGGACTTCCCGAGCCGCCGCCGCGGCGTGGCGGCGAGCCGGGCATCGGGCTCGCGGCGGACTGGGTTGCGGCGGCCAAAGGAGGGCCGG
>DATJGU010000092.1:0-2907 GCA_035494615.1 Gemmatimonadaceae bacterium | reverse complement strand
CAAGGGTGCCACGATCATCGCGGCACGCGCGATCGGCCTCGAGGCGACGCACGGCTCGCTCGAGGCGGAGAAGCGGGCCGATTTCGCGGTGATCGACGCGCCGAGCGTCGAGCACTGGCTGTATCAGTTCCGCCCCAATGCCTGCGTGCGCACGGTGATCGGCGGCGAGACTGTGTGGGCGGCATGACCGACGCCGATCCGCGCATGCGTGACATCCTCGGCCGCCACGGCGGCGAGCCGGACGTCGTCGTGATCGGCTTTCCGTCTGACGAGGGCGTCGCGCGGAACGGGGGGCGCGTCGGCGCCGCTGCCGGGCCCGCCGCGATCCGGGATGCGCTCGCGCGGCTCACGCCGGACGCCTGCGATCCCGCACCGTTCGTGTCGCTCGTCGAGCGGACGCGTGACCTGGGCGACGTCTCCGTCACCGGCGACGTGGAGCGGGACCAGGAGGCGCTCGGCGCGGCGGTCGGGCCGGAGCTGGCACTCGGTCGCTTCGTGATCGTACTGGGTGGCGGACACGAGACGACGTACGGCCATTTTCTCGGCTACGATCGACCGCTGGACATCCTCAACTGGGATGCGCACGCCGACGTCCGCGAGCTGAAGGATGGCGGCGCGCACTCCGGCTCGCCGTTTCGCCAGGCGCTCGAGCATCCGTCCGGCCGATGCCGGAGCTACAGCGTCGCCGGACTTCAGCCGCAGTCGGTGGCCCGGGCGCATGTCGAGCTGGTGCAGGGCCGTGGGCGGGCGGTCTTCCGGAGCGAGCTCGCGAGCGGGGCGGCGATCGCCGCGATGTACGATCGGCTCACCGCGCCGGCGCTCGTCTCGTTCGACCTCGACGCGGTGGACGGCTCGTCCGCCCCCGGCGTCAGCGCGCCGGCCACCAACGGACTTCCGGTCGCGCTCTGGCTTCAGGCGGCATTCCTCGCCGGCGCGAATCCGCGCGTCACCTCGGCCGACGTCGTGGAGCTCTCACCGCCGCACGATCAGGATGGGCAGACCGCGCGACTCGCGGCGCTCACCGTCTGGGAGATTCTGAGAGGTCTTGCGACGCGCCTGCCCGCCGGCGGACGCTGAGCCACGCCGCTCCCGCGGCCCAACCAGAGGAGGATGCGTGCGTCGTGGACATCAGGTGTTGCGGATGGTCGTTGTGGGCGCGACTCTGGGATCTGTATTCGCGTGCGCCCAGCCGTCGGCGAGGCCGTATGTCGGAGAGTGGCATCGCACCCTTCCCGCCGGCGGCGACGCGGTGCTCACGATCAAGCCGACCGGCGTGATCGAGATCCGGACCCCCGGCGCGCCGAATGCCGGTGTGATGAAGGGACCCGCCATGTTCCATCTCGATACCGCGACGTTCAGCGGCGCGTCCTGCGAACGGGGAGAGGCGCGCTACCAGTTCACCCTGAGCACGACGGCGCTCACGATCACCCCCCTCGGCGCCGACGGCTGCACGCGGCGGCGGGAGACGCTCGGCGGAGCCTGGACGCGACGCTGATCAGGCGGCGGGCCACTGCTGGCTCACGCAGTGGAAGGCGCCGAGCCCCCAGACGAGATCGGTGCAGTCGATGCCGACGACCCGTCGATCGGGGAAGAGATCCTGGAGCGTGGTACGGGCCGTCTCATCCCGCGCGGGATCGTAGGTCGGCAGGAGCACCACGCCGTTGGCGATGTAGAAGTTGGCGTAGCTCGCGGGGAGCCGCTGCCCCTCGTGCTCGAGCGGGCGCGGCATCGGCAGGGTGATGACGCGAAAGGGCTCGCCGTCCTGATCGCGCATGGCGCGAAGACGCGCGAGGTTGTCCTGGAGCGGTGCGTGGTTCGGATCGGCCGGATCATCTTCCACGACCGTCACGACGGTGCGGGGATCGGTAAAGCGGGTGAGGTCGTCCACGTGGCCGTCGGTGTCGTCGCCTACAATACCGTCACCCAGCCAGAGGATGTGGCGCACACCGAGAAAGTCTCTCAGGTAGCGCTCGATGCCGGAGCGATCGAGCTCCGGGTTCCGGTTGGGATTCAGCAGGCACGACTCGGTCGTCAGCAGCGTGCCGCGCCCGTTCACGTCGAGCGACCCTCCTTCCATCACGATCTCCGGCGCGAAGACGGGCAGGCCGAGCTCCGCGCCGATCCGGGTGGGGACGACGTCATCGAGGTCGAACGGTGGATACTTCCCGCCCCACGCGTTGAATCCCCAGTCCACGATCGCCTGCTCGCGACGGCTCTCGACGTCGCGCTGGATGAAGATCGGGCCGTGATCGCGGCACCAGGCGTCATTCGTCGGGATGTGATGGAAGAAGACGCGCGTGAGGGGAACCGCCGCGCGCGCCAGCACGTCGCGCGCGTCCGACTCCATGTCGGGACCGGCGACGTTGATGTGGACCTCTTCATGCGCGACGAGCTCCCCGATCATCCGGGCGAACACCGCCGGCACCGGAGCGAACTTGCCCGGCCACGACGCTTCCTTGTGCGGCCAGCTGAGCCACGTGCCGCGGTGCGGCGCCCACTCGGGCGGCATGCGGTAGCCCAGCTGCGCGGGCGTCGGCGCCTGCGCCGCTCCCGCCTCGCCGATCCGGCTCAGTCGAGATACCGCCGGGTGAGGCCCTGGTAGGCGTCGATGCGGCGATCGCGCAGGAACGGCCAGTGGGTGCGGCTCACATCCACCCGGCCGAGATCGCACTCCACCGTGAGCACTTCCTCGCCTTCGCCCGCCCGGGCGAGAATCCGGCCGCCCGGATCGGCGACGAAGCTCCCGCCCCAGAACTCGATCCCGCCGTCGGCGGCACCCTCGTGCCCGACCCGATTGACGGCACAGACGTAGACCCCGTTGGCGATCGCGTGGCTCCGCTGAATCGTCTCCCACGCCGACTGCTGCTGTGCACCGTGCTCGGCCTTCTCGGGCGGCAGCCAGCCGAT
>DATJGU010000091.1:0-7992 GCA_035494615.1 Gemmatimonadaceae bacterium | reverse complement strand
AGAACGCTTCCGGGATCGACGAGGCGTACTCGTCGTCGAGCGTCGTGAGCCTGGCGTTCTCGAATACCGTGTCGGTGCGCGTCCAGGCGTGCACGAGGTAGAGGACCGCTCCGTCGGCGAGGAGGGGGAGGGCGGCACGCGCGGCGCGGATGCTCTCCGGGCTGAAGTCGGTGGCGGCGACGGCGACGTGGGCAACGGGCCGCGCGTCGTGGGCGACGGCGAGCACGGGCGCGGGTGCGTGGCGGCTCACGGCGAGGGCGGTGCCGGTGGCGAGCAGCCGCTGGCGTGGCGCGCGTGGTCCGGCGCCGACGACGATGAGGCTGGCGCGCAGATCGCGGGCGATGGCGGCGATCGTGTCCGCCGCGCTCCCGTAGCGCACCTCGACGGCCGGCTCGCCGCGCGGTGACGGCACGAGCCGCAGCTCGCGCAGGCGGTCGAACACCGCCTCGCGCCGCTCGGAGATCTGCTGCTCGACGATCCAGGGGAGGAGCAGGGCGCGATTGCTCTCGAACGCGTAGATCGGCGGCGGCTCGACGACGGAGCACACGACGAGCGGGCTCGCATCGCGCGCCGCGAGCGCGTGCGCGGCGCGGATGGCCTCGGTGCCGCCCGCGGGGCCGACGGCGACGAGCAGCGGAGCGCGTGTCCGTGGACGCGCCCGAGGGCGCTCGAGAAGAGGGTACGGTGTGTGCGTCATGGTGCGCTCCCGCGTGGCGGGCCGCCCCAATGCACCAACGACGCGACGGCCCTGGTCGACTCGCTCGTGGCCCTCTCGATGATGGCTCGATCGGGTCGACGGGACCGTCGGTGATTACCTGACGGCGCGTGCTGCAGTGCGGAGCGACCGTTCGAACGCCAGCGACGAAGCTCTCACTCGAGGTGTCCCAATGCGTACCGCGTCATCCACACCCTCCGCGTCCGCGGACGTCGTGCCGGAAGAGCTCACGCGCTCCGCGAGTCGCGAGTCCCGCCCGCTCGATCTGACCGGACGCGCCGTGCTGCTCGCGACCGACGGTTCGCCCGGCGCGGTCGCGGCGGCGCGAGTCGCCGAGGGGCTCGCGCGAACGCACCACGCGCTGGTGCACGTCGTCTCCGTGGTGGACACGCGGTCGGCGCCGATTCCCCCGCCGCTGGACGTCGCGCTCGCGATGGGCGACGCGATCGCCGGCACGCAGCTGCATCGCGAACAGGAGCGCGCCGTCCGCGCCGAGCTCTCCGGCGCGCTCGGTACCGAAGTGAGCTGGCCGGTGCGCATCATGCTCGGCTCTCCCGCGACGGCGATCGTGCAGGAGGCGCATCACCTCGGCGCCGTGCTCGTGGTGCTCGGCCTGCGCCGGCACGGGCGGCTCGATCGCGCGGTGAACGACGAGACCACGCTCAACGTGATGCGCAACGCGGGCTGTCCCGTGTTCGGCGTGGTGGCGGGGATGAGCGACCTGCCGCGGCGCGTGCTCTCGGCGGTGGACTTCAGCGAAGGCAGCGTCATCGCGGTACGGACCGGCCAGGCCGTCGTCTCGGCCGGCGCGGTGCTCGTGCTCGCGTACGTGCAGCCGACGAGCGGCTTCCTCGTGGACGAAGGGGAGTCGCGCATCCACGACTACGGCGTACAGGCCGGTTTCGCGAAGCTGACGACGGAGCTCGGTCGCGAGGGCGTGCGGTTCGATCACGTCGTGCTGCACCACGCGCCGACGCAGGGGCCGGCGCAGACGCTGCTCGAGTACGCCGACGACATCGGAGCGGACCTCATCACGGCGGGCAGCGTGCAGCACAGCCGCCTGGATCGCTGGATGGTGGGGAGTGTGAGCGGGGAGCTGGTTCGGGATGGCCGGCGCTCGGTCCTCATCGTGCCGCCGCTGACGCGTCGGTGAGCGTCAGCGCACGGCGTCGGGCGCCACGGGCACCGCGATACTGAACGTGGCGCCCGACGTGCGCGCGGGCTCGAGCCACGCGCGCCCGCCATGGGCTTCCGCGATGCCGCGCACGATGGCGAGCCCCACGCCGGTGCCGCGCGAGCCCCCGGCCCGGCGCGCCGTCCAGTAGCGGTCGAACACGTGCGGCGCGTCGTCCGCGGGGACGCCGGGCCCGTCGTCGCTGACGTAGAAACGGACCATCTCGCCGCGTGTCTCGGCGCCGACGCGCACCGTACCGCGCCGCGGCGTGAACCGGCACGCGTTGCCGATCAGGTTGGAGAGCGCCTGCACGATCCGGTCGCCGTCCGCGTCGACGCGCGGCAGCGATTCGGGCAGCTCGGTGACGAGAGAGAGCCCGCGGTCGGCCGCGAGCTGCTCGTGCAGCATCGCGGCTCGCATGACGAGGATCACGGGATCCTCGGCGCGCCGCTCGATCGACAGGCCGCCCGCTCCGATCGCGCTCACGTCGAGCAGATCCTGGATGAGCCGCTGCGCCCAGTGCGCCGACTGCTGGATCGTCTGCAGCGCGCCGCGAGTGCGCGTCTCGTCCGCGAATCCTTCCGCCAGCAGGGAGGTGGCGCACATCGAGATGGCCGCGAGCGGACTGCGGAGGTCGTGCGAGACGACGCCGAGCACGTCGTCGCGCGCGCGGATCGCGCGCCGCGCGGTCTCGTAGTGTCGCGCGTTGTCGAGTGCGGAGGCGGCGCGGAGCGCGAGCTGCTCGGCGAGGGCGACGTCCCCGTCGTCGTACGGCGGCGAGGGCGCGTCGCGGCAGAGGAGCATCGCGCCGAGCGAGCGGTCGCGCGCGCGCATCGGCACGATCACGATCGAGCGCGGATCGAGCGCCTGAAGGGCCAGGAGGTGCTCGTCGTTCTCGGCCATCGAGCGAAGGAAGTCCGCGGTGACGCGGGGGACGAGCTCCGACGTTCCCTCGTCGATCGCGCGGCGCGTGAGGTACCGCGACTGCGCGCTCGGATATTCGCGCAGCCGCGCCACCGCGCCCGCCTTCGCCGGGTCGGCGTGGGCGGAATGCGCGCGATGCACCCGTCCCGACTCGTCGACGAGATCGATCACGCAGCACGACGCGAGCTTGGGGACGATGAGCCGCACGAGCGCGCCGAAGGTCTCCTTCACGTCGAGCGAGGAGTGGAGCAGCTCGCTCGCTTCCGCGAGGAACTGCATGCGGCGCTCTGCCGCCTCCGCGGCGGCACGCGCCTGCACCTCACGCGTCAGCGGCGTTTCGCGCTCCTGCTCCGCGCGTTCGTCGGGCCGACGCTCGCTCACCGCCACGTCGACGTCGAGGCCCGCCCCGTTATCGTATCCACGTGAATGCCGAACACGAGCGATCGGTAGGGCACGGGATCGTCGTCGGTGCCCGTCTCCGGCACGATCGCGCGGAGCGCTTCGATGCCTCGCTGCCAGAGCGACGCTTCGATGGGGCTGCCGTCCCGCGGCATCGCGTACGCCGTGCCGTGCACCACGACGCTCCGCCAGTCGAAGACCCCGTCCATCTCGTCCACCTCGAACGCCACCCAGGGCGAGTGCTCCAGCACGCTCATCTTGGTGCCGTACGATGTGCGCGCGAACAACCATCCGTCCTCGTAGACGTAATGGATCGGCGTGATGTCCACCCGGTTCTGGAACGCGTACGCCATGCGGCCCACCTCGTGCCGGCGAAGCAACGCGAGACAGGCACTCGGCCGCATGGTGGTGATGCGCGGCGGGCCCGGGCGCGACGCCGCGACCTCGTGCTCGCCACCCGCGCGGCGGGGCGAACGCGGCGAAGAAGGAGTTTCTGCGGTCATGACGGCCTCCGATCGGGTGAAGTGACTTGCCGCGCATGCGCGCCGGTCGCATCGTCCTGCACGTCGCCAGCGCTCCCGCGCGCCCGGTGCCCGCGGCGTGCGTGCCGCATCCGGGCGAGCCAGCCCGGGCCAGCCGCGGCCTCGGGAATCAGAACAATCAGCGCGAGCACCTCGAGTGCGCCAGCCAGGACGAGCATCGGCCCGACAATGTGCCGGTGCGCCAAGGCGATGAGCGACCAGGCGGCCGCGAGCAGCCACCCCGCGAGCGCCACGAGGGCGTCGGCGAGCTGCACGGCCGGCGTGCCCGAAAGCCCGAGCGCGAGTGTGCGGTGTCCGAGCGCGCGGCGCCGGAGCAGCATCGCAGTGAGGTGCGCGGCGAAGATGATCGCCATCCCGTCGAGAAGCGTCTCCGCCGTGTAGAACACGTTCGCGCGCTCGCGCACCACGAACGCGAGCGCGATGGCGAGCGGAGCCACGATCCAGCCATCGAGGGGAATACGCGCCGCCGGGCGCGCGCCGCGACGGCGTGCCAGCGCGGCGACGCCGGCGAGCACGCCGAGCGCCGCGGCGTGCAACACGAGCGGCACGCCGAGCGGCGTGTGGACCGGCCAGCCGAACAGCCACTCCGCGATGGGCACGAGCATTGCCGCCGCGAGCAGACGGGCGGCGAGACGTCGGTCGAGTTCCCGGAGCGGGCGAAGCCGAGCGGGCAGATGCACGTGTGCCTCCTCTGGGAAAGCTACGCCGGAGCGCCGCCCACGGGGCTGGCGCGCGCGCGACGGCGGCGCGATCGTGGCGCCGCCGCACACCTCGGCGAACACGCACCCACATGAGGAAACCCATGCGCCCGACCGCGCTCGTCCTCGTCGCCACCGCGCTCGCGCTCGCGTGCCGCACCCTGCCGCAGACGCCCGTTCACCTCGAGGGCGACCCCGCGTCGCTCGCCGCGCTCGCCGGCACCTGGGAGGGCCAGTACTGGGGCGGCGCCGACGGCCGCGGCGGCTCGCTCACCTTCTCGCTCCGTGCCGGTTCGGACAGCCTCTACGGCGACGTGACGATGGTCGACTCGCGCGGCCAGACGGTGCGCGCGGCCGATCCGATGGAGACGCACCGCCTGCACGTGTCCTCGCCGCAGCAGCTGCGCATCGACTTCGTCGGCGTGCGCGCCGACAGCGTGAGCGGCCGGCTCGAGCCGTACGTCTCACCCGGCTGCGACTGCGCGGTCGTGACGACGTTCGTGGGACGCGTGAACGCCGGCCGGCTCGAGGGCCGGTTCACCACGCGCAGCGGTGGCCGCGAGCTCGCGGAAGGGCGCTGGGAGATGAAGCGCACGGGCGACACGCCGCGCTGACCGCTCGCCGGCGCTCGCCGGACGCGTCACGCGCGCGCGCCGTACTCCGCTTCGTAGAGCCTGAGCAGCTCGACGCAGTACGCGATGCCGAGCGGGCCGAGCACCAAACCCACGAGGCCGAACAGCTCCATGCCGGCGAACGCGCCGAGCAGCGACGCCATCGGATGCAATCCGGACACGCGCCGGTACACGACCGGGCGCACCACGTTGTCCACGTTCGACGACACGATCACGCCGATGAGCGCGAGCACGAGCGCGGCGGCCGGCCGATCCGAGAGCAGCAGCACGACGACGCCCGGCAGCCAGACGAGCGCGCTGCCGAGGATCGGCAGGATCGAGACGAGCGCCGTCACGCCGCCCCAGAACGCGGGGTTGGGGAGTCCGACCAGCCAGAAGGCGAGTCCGACGGTGATCCCCTGGCTCGCGCCCGCGGCGAGAATCCCGAGCACCGCGGCCTCGGTGATCGACGCGAACCGTGCGGCGAGCAGGTCGGCCGCCTCGGGGGAGAAGGGGACGAACGCGCGCACGCGCCGCCAGAGCGTCGCGCTCGATGGCAGCAGGTAATACACGCCGACGGTCGCGAGCAGCAGGTTCAGCACGGCGCGGGTCACGCTCCCCGCGGCACCCATCGCGCGCGCCGATCCCCAGGCGACGATGTTCCGCCCCGCCTCGGCGAGCTGCGCGCCGACGTCGAGCGGTCCGACGTGCAGCTCGGCGAGGCGCGCGAACGCCGCGCTGCCGAGCGCGCGCTGGAGCACGCCGGGCGCCTCGCCGAGCGCGGTGGCCACGAGGAGCGCCAGCGGAGTGACGAGCAACACCGCCGAGGCGACAGCGAGCAGGAACGCCGCGCGATGAGGGCCGATGCGCGGTGCGAGCCGACGGTACGCGGGCGCGACGAGCGCCTGCAGCACGACCGCGCCCATCAGTCCTGGAAGGAAGGGCAGGCTGGCCCACGCCACGATGGCGATGAGCACCGCGATCACGATCCTCGCGCGCCGCGCGTGCGGCTCGACCGTGGACGGGAGCAGCGGCAGGGAAGCGGGGGGCGAGCTGCGGTCCGTGAGCACGCGCACCTCCGGTGGCGTCTCCTTCATGGTCGCGCCGGGGCCGCGCCGGTGCCGTCGGGAAAACGCAGACGATCGCGTCGGGAGTTCGCGCGCACGATACGCGTCATCGGGCGGCCACGCGCAGCACGCGCGCGCCCCGAACGCGATCCCCGCGCCGCAGCGCATCGAGCGCGTCGTTCGCCCGGTCGAGCGGAAGCTCCTCCACCGTCGGAAGGATGCCGATCGTCGCCGCGGCGTCGAGGGTCTCCCGCACGTCGGCGCGGGTGACGTTGGCCACCGAGCGGATCTCCCGTTCCATCCAGAGGTGCGACGGATAGTCGAGTCGGAGCAGCGCGTGCTGATCCCCGCGCTGCTTCGCGATCGCGTTGATCACGAGGCGACCGCCGGGCGCGAGCTGCCCGAGTGCATCGACGACCGGCGACCATGCGGGAGTCGTGTCGATGATCGCGGCGAGCGGCGCCGGCGCGCGCTCGGCGCTGGCGCCGGCCCACGCGGCTCCGAGCTCGAGCGCGAAGGCGCGCTCCGCCGGCTGCCGAGCGAATACGTATACGGGCGAGCGTGGATAGCGGGCGCGCGCGAGCTGGAGCACGAGATGCGCCGAGGCGCCGAAACCGGTGAGGCCGAGGGGCTCGCCGTCGGCGATGCCGGCCGCGCGGAGCGCGCGCCAGCCGACCGCGCCGGCGCAGAGGAGCGGCGCCGCATGCACATCGCTCAGCGCGTCGGGAATCGCGTGCGCGAACGCCGCCGGCACGGTGAGCAGCTCGGCGTAGCCGCCGTCGTGGCCGCACCCGGTGGAGACGAAGTCGGGGCAGAGGTTCTCCCGCCCGGATCGGCAGTACGCGCAGTGTCCGCAGGCCGAGTGGATCCACGCGACGCCGACGCGCGCGCCGAGTCGGACGTCGCGCACGTTCGCGCCGAGCGCGCTCACGGCGCCGACCACCTGGTGGCCCGGCACGACGGGGAGCCGCGCCGGCGCGAGACGGCCGTCCACGACGTCGAGGTCGGTGCGACAGACTCCGCACACCGCGACGCGCACGAGCAGGTCGCCGTCGGCCGGCTCGGGAGCGGCGATCTCCTCCAGCGCCAGCGAGCCCGCGCCCGCGGACGCTCCGTGGAACACCATCGCGCGCATGGGCGGGAAGCTAATCGGGCGCCCGCGCCTGTCAGGCGAACGCTGATAGGTCGGCCGCACGCCCACGGCGACCTTCGAGGTGCGAATCGCGCTCCGTACGCCACTCACGCTCCGAAGCGGTGATCATCATGGGCATCGCCACACCTCCGACCGTCGCGGCCGTCACTCCGGCGCCGTCGACTTCGCCACCGACGCCGCACGTGGCGCTCGTGGTGGATCTTCGCGACGTGAGCCGCGCGAACCTGCCGACCGTCGGCGGCAAGGGGGCCAACCTCGGCGAGATGCTGCGCGCCGAGCTTCCGGTGCCGCCCGGCTTCGTGCTCACCGTCGCCGCGTACGAGCTCATGCGCGAACGCTCGGGAATCGGCGCGCGCATCGACGCCCTCCTGCGCACCGTGAACGTCGAGAACACCGCGGCGCTGCAGCTCGTCTCGACCCAGCTCCGCGACACGATCACCGGGGTGACGCTTCCGCCGGAGCTCACCGACGCGGTGGAGCTGGCGTATGCTCGGCTCGCCAAGCAGACGCCGGGCACCGCGGAGCCGCCGGTGGCCGTACGCTCGTCGGCGACCGCGGAAGACACCGCGGACTACTCGTTCGCCGGCATGTTCGAGAGCGTGCTCGGCGTGCGCGGCCGCGATGCGCTCGCCGACGCGATTCGCCGCTGCTGGGCGTCGACCTTCGGCGCGCGCGTGCTCTACTACCGGCTCGCCCGCGGCATGCCGGC
>DATJGU010000090.1:0-2368 GCA_035494615.1 Gemmatimonadaceae bacterium | reverse complement strand
ATGTTCCTGAGCATCGCGGTACTGTCCGGCGTGGGGCTCAGCGACATCCTGCCTGTCACGCCGTTCGCGCGCGCCGTCGTGATGCTCGAGGCGTTCACGGGGGTCATGTATCTGGCGCTCGTCGTGTCGCGACTGGTCGCGCTGACGATGCTAGCGGCGAAGGAGCGGAAGTAACCGAACCGCAGACAGCTCCTTCGCGACGCCGGACACGATGGCCCGAGCCAGCAGCCGCTCCGGGGATCCGTCGCTGAACGCTCCCGCGATCGCGCGCAGCGTGAAGGGCGTGAGCCGGCCTCCGGGAGCGATCGCGAAGATGGGCTCCCACACCATGGGTCGAGCGCTCGCCTTGAACGCCTCGAGCCCGCGGAAGTTGTAGAAGCGCCGCCCGTGCGCGCGAATCCAGTGCAGGAAGAACCGGAGCCACGCCGGCTGTCCGTCGCCTATGGCGCCCGCGTGCTCCGACAGCGGCGAAAGCCCGAGCGTCGCGTAATCCGACCCGTCGTCATCGAACGCGCGCATCGCGGCGTCGATCAGCAGATGCGTCGTCCCGTTAGGCGCGGACCGTCGCCGTGGCCACTGCTCCACGAGCCAGCCGCGTCGCGCCGGAATTCTCGTGGCCACGAGGAACCCTTGCACCTCGTCGGATTGCTCGGCGACGAAGATCCGGCGATCGCCGAGCGTGTCGAGGAGGTCGGGCGTGACGAGGAAGTGGAGCGGTGGGAGACCACGCGTGTCGAGCCACTCGTGCAGCACCGCGCGCAGCACGGGTGAGCGCTGCGCGCGGGCGGGCGACCACTCCCGCACGTCGACGCCCTTGTTGCGGGCGCGATGGAGCTGGGCGCGGAGCGAGGACTTGTGCTGGACGATATCCCCCCACGCACTCGGCTCCCATGCCGGTTGGGCGCCGATGCGGACCACCGTGTGGTCGCTCCGACGAGCGTACGCCTCCTCGAGCCGAGTGCCGGCACCGAAGAACACCACCCGCGCGCCGCGCGCCTGCGCAGCGGTCTCGAGCTCCTGGGCGACGTTAGGCAGGCGGTCGGGATGACAGACGGGCGCGCCGGCGACAGTCCAGACACCGCCGAACGCCGCGTATCCCACAACGGCGTCGCCGCCCTTCGAGAACCAGAGCCGCATGCCGGGGTTGAGGATCTGATACGAGACGGCGTTCCAGCCGAACCGCAGCACGAGGTCCCGGGCGGCGAACCATTCCGAGGTCACTCCTCAATGATAGCGACCGAGCCGCCTGAGCCAGTGCACGACGTGCTCGCCTACCGCGCCGAGTGCGCCCGGCTCCTCGAACGTGTGTCCCGCGCCACGAATCACGTCGAGACGCGTGCGGCCCGGCAACCGTGGCGCCGACACCCTGGTTCGCTCCAGTGTGCCCAAGTCCGCGCCGCCGACGATCATCAACACCGGGGCGCGGACCGCCGGCAGCTCGGGACCAGCGAGATCGATGCGGCCGCCTCGCGATGCCACTCCGCGCACCAGGTCGGGACGGTGTGACGCGACGACCAGCGCCGCCGCCGCCCCCGTGCTCGCACCGAACAGCACGAGACGCTCGGCACCGGGCACCCGCGTTCTCGCCGCCCATTCCGTCGCGCACCGCAACCGACCCGCGATGCGGCCGATGTCGAACCGAGCGTCACCGGTGACGTCGTCCTCCGCCTGCTCGTGCTCGAGCAGTAGATCGATCCGCATGGTCGCCCATCCGCCCTGGCGCAGTCTCCCGGCGAGGTACCGGTTACGATAGCTGTTTCTGCTGCTGCCGCCGCCGTGGGCGAGGATAACGAGGCCGGCTGGGCGCCCGTTAGGCAGCCCGAGATCGCCGGTCAACCGACCAGGTCCCCCCACCCTGTCTGATCCGACCGGAATCGTGATCTCCTGCTCATCGGTCGCGTCCGGGCCTACGTCCGACATCCCGGGGCGTGCAGCGGAGGAGCGCCCCAGTAGTCTCAGCACCTGTGCGTCGCTCACCGGAGTGAAGTCGTCGTACCACGCCGACACCGTCTCGAACGGGTCCGGCGTCGCGACGGTCACGAGTGCATCGACGGTCGCGCGGACGTCGTCGCAGTGCATGGCGGACGCCACCGGCACCGCGGCAATGACGCGAGCGGGTCGATGCCGCCTGACGGCTAGTGCGGCTGCGCGCAGCGTCGTGCCGGACGCCAGCCCGTCGTCGACCAGAACCACTGTGCGACCCCGCAGCGCCGGCAGCGGCGCGCCGGCGCGGTACAGGCACGATCGGCGCCGGAGCTCCGTTCGCTCACGATCCACGATCGGTGCGACCACACGTCGTGGGAGGCCGAGGTACCACCACACCGAGTCCTCGACGACCTTCCGGCGCCCCTCGGCAATCGCGCCAAAT
>DATJGU010000089.1:0-78468 GCA_035494615.1 Gemmatimonadaceae bacterium | reverse complement strand
TCGGCCGACAACGTGCTCCTGTTGCGCCGCGGCGCCGACAGCGAGCTGACGAGCGGGATCCCGCGCGATGCGATCAGCATCATCGCATCGTCGCCGCACATCGCCACCGCGACGGACGGCCGGCCGCTCTTGAGCCCCGAGACATACATCGTGATCAACATCCCGCGGCTCGGCGGCAACCAGTTCGAGGTCGCGAACGTCGTGGCGCGCGGCGTGTCCGACAAGGCGTTCGAGGTGCGGCGCAGCATCAAGATCGTCGAGGGGCGCCGCTTCGCGTCGGGGCAGAGCGAGATCTGCGTCGGCTCCAAGCTCAAGGGCCGGTTCAACAACGTGAACGTCGGCGACGTGCTGCGCTTCTCCAACCGCAACTGGAACGTCGTCTGCCGCTTCGCCGCCGACGGCTCGAGCTTCGAGTCGGAGATCTGGGGGGAGAACGAGCAGTTCCAGAACGTGTTCCGCGCGAACGCGTTCCAGGACGTGG
Source organism: Gemmatimonadaceae bacterium (assembly GCA_035494615.1). Classification (GTDB taxonomy): domain Bacteria; phylum Gemmatimonadota; class Gemmatimonadetes; order Gemmatimonadales; family Gemmatimonadaceae; genus AG11. The sequence continues at coordinate 77,987 of DATJGU010000089.1, read as the reverse complement.
CGTTCCGGCTCAAGGATCCGGCGGGGTTCGAGGAGGCGAAGCGCGCCTTCCTCGCCGACCAACGCATCCAGGTGGACGCGCATCGCGAGTCGGAGTTCTACGCCAGCCAGTCGGAGCTGCTCGGCAACATCCTGCGCATCCTGGCGATCATGATCACGTCGATCATGTCGGTGGGCGCGGTGTTCGGCGCCGTGAACACGATGTACGCCGCGGTGAGCTCGCGCACGTCGGAGATCGCGGTGCTGCTCACGCTCGGGTTCCACCCGCGCAGCGTGCTCGCGAGCTTCCTCGCCGAGTCGGCCGTGATCGCGTTCATCGGCGGCGTGCTCGGTTGCCTGCTCGCGCTGCCGATCAACGGGGTGGTGACGAGCACGACGAACTGGTCGAGCTTCAGCGAGATCGCCTTCGCCTTCCGCGTGACGCCGATGCTCCTCGTCGCGGGCCTCGTGTTCGCCGTCGTGATGGGCCTCGTCGGCGGTTTCTTCCCCGCGCGGAGGGCGTCGAGGCTGCCGGTGATTCAGGCGCTGCGGTAGAACGGTGTGTTGGTGTGTTGGTGTGTTGGTGCGTTGGTCCCGACACACCGACACACCGACACACCGAGGCACTAACGCACCGCCTCTCCGATTCCCCGCGCCATCGCCGTCGCGAGAAACACCATCACCACCACGAGCACCGCCTCGAGGTATCCGACGGCGGCGATGCGGCGGGCGGTGTCGGTGTTGGGGTGCCAGCCGCTTCCGCCGCGGCGGGCGGCGGAGCGCCAGCGGAGGAGCGTCACCATCGGCCATGCCTCGAGCACGAGGATGGCGACGAAGCAGCCCATCTTCGCGAGGAAGACGTGGTTGTGCGTGTAGTACGCGGTGGCCTTGTCCGTTCCGGCCATGAGCCGCCACACGCCGGTCGCGAGCCAGAGCATCGCGGCGACGCCCCACCACCCGTCGGCGGCGAAGGCGCGCGCGGCGTCGGCGCGGCCGAACGGGCGCGCGCGAAGTGCCGCGCTCCGCGCGATCACGGCGCCAAGGCCGATGCCGAAGGCAAGCAGGTGCAACGCGGCGAGGACGACCCTCAGCATCGCGAACGGGGCGCGGGCAGGTGAGCGCTCATCGCGCGGGATGATGCCGCGCCGTCACGTCTCGCGCTAGGCGCCGAGCTCACGAAACGCCCGGCTCCTGCCACGACGCAGTGTCACGCCGAGTCGCGAATGGCGCGCGTCCGAGAGGGGGCCCGCCGACGGGACGATCGCGATTCCTCGACTCGCTGCGCTCGCTCGGAACGACGAGTCCTCGAGGGGACGATCGCGATTCCCCATCCGCCCTCTGCGTGGGCACCGGCCGGGTCGCGGGAATGCGCGGCGCGGCAAGCCGATCAACGCACCGCCGGCAGCACCTCGAAGCGCGTGTACATGCCGCCGCCGAAGTGGCCCGGCATGTGGCAGTGGAAGAGCCACACGCCGGGGTTGTCGGGGATCATGTCCGCCACGGCGGTCATCATCGGGGTGAGCATGATCATGTCGGTACGCATGTGGTTCGACACCACCGTCTGCCCGTGCCAGTGCGGGGTGTGGATGTCCCACGCGCCGACCTCGTTCGGGTTCGTGAACAGATACCAGCGTACGCGCTCGCCCTGTCGCACCGCGGGCATCGGCCCGTTGCCTTCGAGGAAGCCGTTGATCGTGAAGAAGCGGTGGAACTCCACCACCGTCGGATCGTCGCGCGCGAAGCGCTTCGGATCGCCGTAGAGCCGGACGACGTTCGTGTCGCGATACCAGCTGTCCATCTCGTCGAAGAGGCCGAAGTCGACGACGACCTCGCGGTCGACGTCCTTCGGCGATCCGTCGGCACGGGCCATCCCCCGCCGCGTCACGACGATCGGGCCGATCAACCCCGCGTTGACGTCCTTGCCCTCGTCGACGTGGGAGTGGTAGAGCCAGAAGGCGGTGCTGCCGTCACCCGGCGCCGGCCCGGCGCGCTCGGGCACCGCCCAGGTGTAGACGTGCGTCCCGCCCGGAGCGACGGCGTCGTCCGCGCGATCCGCCCCGCTCGTACCGTCGAGATATGCGGTCCCCTCGGAGTCCTTGCGATAGAACACTCCGTGCGGGTGCATCGAGTACGGCCGGCTCGCGTTGTTCCGGAAGACGACGCGAATCGTGTCGCCGACCTCGGCGCGCATCAGCGGGCCGAGAATCCCGAGATGCGCCCACGCCGGTTCTCGCGCCCTGACCGTGGAGAAGGTCGAGTCGGTGTACTCGCGGAAGAGCGCCTTGCGATACGTCGTAGCGTTCGGGTCGAGCGTCCCCTGCGAGCCGGGGAAGCTCGCGAAGTCGTCCGGCTTTCCCGTCAGCGCCCGGTCGGCGCGCGCCGGGATGTACGTCCAGTCCACCTCGTCGGCGGCGACGAAATATCGCCGCACGCGTCCGGCGGCTGGCGCGTGCACGTCCGCCGAGACATGGTGCGCCTGTGCGCCGAGGGTGGGCGGAGGGAAGAGCAGGAGCGCGGCGAGCGCCGCACGGGTGGGGAGTCGGCGCATCGTCGTTGTGAGTGGGTGCGCATGATCTACGTCGTGTTCGCGTTCGGCGCCACGCGCGCGCCGTCAGGGGGCGACCAGGCCGGCGAGTCGGGCACCGGAAATGCATCGCTCGCACGCGCGCCACCGCTCTCGGTGGCAGCGTTCCCTCGGGCGATGGAGGTCGCCATGGTCGACGTCAGAGCTTCGACGCAGGATTCCGGCGATGCCGACCGTGAGCGCGTCGCTCAGGACATGGCGGGCCGCCTCTTCGCTCGCGGCGTCGACGTGCACGACGACGACACCCTCGACGACGTCGCCTCGATCGAGGAAGCGGTGGAGCGGTTCGAGGAGCTCGTCCAGGCGCGCGGGGGCGATCTCATGGTCGACGAGCCGCCGCGCGGCCAGCACGGGCGGCCGGACCACGCCGGCTTCCGGCTCCCGCTCCGCGCCGCCGACGAATCGGCGGCGCACTATGTCGAGCGACTCGCCCGCGCCGCCGACGAGCTGCGATCGTAGCCTCCCGCACGCACGACGTATCACGCATCACGCATCACGCGCGTCGCTGACCCCGCGCAGGTAGTCGGCGATGCCGGTGCGACTGCCGTGCTCCGCCCAGTCGAGCGGCGTGCCGTCGTGGAGCCGATCGCGCACGTCGAGCCGTGCGCCACGCTCGGCGAGCAGTTGCACGACGTCGAACCGGTCCGACCACACCGCCTGATGCAGCGGCGTGGAGTGCGCGTGAAAGCCTTCCGGGTTGTAGCGGTCGGGATCGGAGCCCGTGTCGAGGAGCAGTCGCACGACGCGCGCGTGTCCGTGCATCGCCGCGAGCGCGAGCGCGGCCTGGCGGCGCACCTCGTCCGCCGTGGGCAGCAGCCGCGCGCAGTCGCCGAGCGCGCCGAGACCCGCCGCGACGGCGAGGTCCGTCGTGCGGCCGGCGTGTGCCGCGAGCAGGCGCGCGGTGTCGCCGAAGCCGAAGGTGAGCGCGGTGAGCAGCGCGGAGTTCCATCGCGATCCCTCCCGCTCCACCGCCGCGCCCCGCCGCACCAGCAGCTCGACGAGCGCCGTCCCGACGCCCGCTTCGTGCGGCGGCGTGCTCGACGCGAGCATCGCGAGCGTGGTGCATCGCTCGCCGTACATGTCGGCGAGCGCGTTCGGGTCGGCGCCGGCGTCGAGCAGCGCGCCGGCGACGTCGAGCACGTTGCGCGGCGTGCGCTGCCGCGCGCGCTCGACGCCGTTGGCGGCGACGTAGTGGAGCAGCGTCGCGTGATGCGCGCGCACCGAGCGGGCGCGTACGAGCATCGGGTCCTCGCGCAGCGCCGCGTCGAGGGCCCGGATATCTCCGTCGACCACCCACTCGGCGGCCCGCTCGAACCGCGCGACCACGCCCCCGTGCGCGACCCGGTCGGTGAAGGTGGCCAGCTCGTCCCACGTGTCGAAGCAGTGCTCCCGTGCGACGACGAGCCGCGCGTCGTCGGCATCGAGGGCCGCGGCACGGACCTCGTCCAGCGGCCGATCGCGGAACCTCGGGTGCGCCCAGCGCACCCGCCACGCCGCGGCATCGTCGCGCGCACGGAGCGCGTCGAGCAGCCGATCGGCCTCGCGCGCGTACGCGTCGTGCGGATCGCGGAAGGAGAGCGGAACGGATTCGGTCATGGTCGGTCGGCGAGCGCCCGGACGCGCCGGCGCCGCTCGCCGCGAAATTAGCGGCGGCGGAAGTCCGGGCAAGCGGGGGCGACGCGGGCACGGATGCACGGCGTGCGGTGCGACGAGCGACGTGCGACAGCAACTACCGGTAGGTAGTAGCGGGTAGCGGGTAGTCGGTAGCGGGTAGCGAGCGTGGACGGTTCTCTGCGGGGGGGCCGAACTGCTTCATGCGGATCGGGCGGATGACAGCGCGGATCAGGCGGATCTCCACTACCGGCCTGGATGCTTCTCGCGCCGGCCCGAAAGATCACTCTCGCGTGCGTATGGATCTCGGCGCCGCACCCAAGAGCACCTGCTGTGGGGGTGTAGATGGAGAGGAGGGGTGCGCCGGCGCTTGGATCTCGACCTCGCAGCCAACAAAAGACTCTTGGCTGTGCAGGGAGAAGCGCTCTGCCTCGGCGCGCGGAGCGCGACCGCGAGAGGAGCAGATCCGCTCGATCCGTGCCGTCATCCGCCCGATCCGCATGAGGCAGTTTGGCCGCGGCGCGAAGAGCGTGTTGCGCGTCGCGTGCTGCGTGATCCCTCATGCACGACGCGTGAACGGCCCCGGGCACCGAACGCCCCGAGGCCGTCACCCACACACCCACACACCCACACACCTACTCACCCGCACACCGCAGTTCACGCATGCGCCGCGTTGTCCACGATCTCCTTCGCGCCCTCGTGATGCGCGCAGCTCGCGCAGCAGTAGAACGTGCCGTTCGCCTCGATACCATGGCCGATGATCCGGCAGCCGCAGTGCGAGCAGACGGGCGCGAGCTTGTGGATCGCGCACTCGAAGCTGTCGAAGGTGTGGGTCACCCCGGCGGTGACGACCTGGAACGCCAGCGCGTACTCGTTGCCGCAGACTTCGCACTTCGCCATGTGACTTCTCCCGTGACGGTATGCCCGCACCAGGAACAAGGGGCGTGCCGGCGCGGACGGGGTCTCGCGAGCCCGCCCTGTAGGGATGGGATTTCAGCCGGTGCGATGGGCGTATCGAGGAGCGCGGGTCCGATCGAGGGCCCGCCTGTCCGGACAGTCCCGATTCCTCGACTCGCTTCGCTCGCTCGGAATGACGATAGGGTGCGCGCGTAATGCGCACGCGCTCCGCTCGGAACCATGATGGGTGGGCGCGCGCTCCGCTCGGAACGACGACGAGCGGTCGGACCGGATCGAGCGGGCGGGCGTCGAGCTCAGCGCGAGAGCGCGACGCCGGCGAGCAGCGCGCCGTCGTGGTTCGAGCGCGCCCCGCGGGAGCGCGCCTCGCTGTCGAATCGCTCGCTGAGCGAGAGCGTGACCGCGAGCGCCGCGGTGAGCGAATACGCCGCCTGGCTCGTGGAGATCACGAGGTAGCGCGACGCGTCGTCGACGACTGGCTGGTAGAAGGTGACGTGCGAGAAAGACAGCCGGTCGTCCTGCTTCCGGTCGAGCTTCACGCGAAGCGACCAGCGCGCCAGAGAGCGGGCGCTCGCCGCCGGCTGGTCGACCGATGCCATCGGGCGCGACCGCTCCGCGAGGACGGCGCCGCTCAGACTCGCGCTCCCGCGATCGCTCCGACGCACCGTCCACTTCGCGCCCGCTCCCCCGGCCGCGCGGCGCGCCAACCGGTGCTCGAGACTCGACTCGATCGTGCCGAAGAAGAACGGACTGATCGTCGCATACGGATGCCGGTCCACCGCGAGCGTGCCGACCCAGCTCCGGGCATACACGCCGCGCAGGCCGTCCCTGTCGGTGGATTCACCGTATCGGAACTCCACCGACGTGGCGACTTCGACGGCGCTGTCGGCGCGTGAGAGCTCGCCCCGCGTGGCGAGGAGCTGCTGCTCCGTCGCACCGAACAGGATGCTCGCGTTCGCCTGCGCCTTCCCATGCCACGCCGGCGCCTGTGCAGACAACGGGAGAGCGAGCACGACTGACACGAAGATCAGGAACGAGACGCCTCTCACCACGCCGTCGCCGTTCCCGCCCGCTGACGTGAACCGCCAACCGAAGCACCGTTCACCGCCGCTTCACCGCCGTCAGTCCGCCAACGGATTCGGCCTCAACTGGAAGCGCACCACCTTGCTCGTCGTCCCCTTCCCCGTCTCCATGTGCCAGGGTGCGCGCGTGCTCACCGTGGTCCACAGCCCGCGCCCCTTCCAGCCGGCGTTCGGATCGTCGATCCGGCCGTCCATCCACTTCGTGTAGAAGCCGGTCGGATACGGCACGCGCAGCACGACGAACTTCCCGTCCTTGAGCGCGAGCAGCGCTTCCGACTCGTTGCCCGTGTTGATCGGTGTGTTGGCGCCGAGTCCGAGCGCGTCGAACTGATCGACCCACGTGTAGTAGCTCCCTTCGGCGCTCCCCGATTCGGTGACGCCCTTCAACTGCGGGAGCGGCTCGACGTAGAAGGTCCAGCCTTCGGGGCAGTGCTGGCCGGTGGCTGACGGACCATCGAGCGGGCCGCGGCACTTGCGGCGATCGAAGCTCGCCATGTGGCCGCTCGCGAGTGCGACCCACGCCACGCCGTTCCGGTCGACGTCCATGCCGCGCGGCGAGTAGCCGGCGTCCTTCACCCTGCCGTACGGCAGCTCGTACCACTCGGCGAGGGCCGTCTCGGGGGGATGCGCGCCGGGCACGAGTCGCACGATGCCGCCCGGGAAGCCGAGCGACGAGCCCCAGATCGAACCGTCGGGCGCGGGCGACGCGGCGTAGAGGCCGTGATTGATCCGGCGGTCCTTCGCCGGATCGACCGGCTCGTTGGGCTCCGTGTACGCGTCGCGCTTCCCGTTGCCGTTCGCGTCGAGCACGAGCGCCGTCCATCCCTGCGACGCGAGCTCGTCGCCCGTCTCGTCGAACTTCTTCGTGTCGAGCCAGCCGACGACCGGGCCGCCGCCGCTCGTCCACAGCGTGCGGTTCGCGTCCTCGGCGAACATGAGATGGTGCGTGCTGAAGCAGGTGCCGATGTGCGTCAGCTTGCGCGTCGCGGGATCGTACATCGCGAGCTGCCGGTACGACCGCGCGAGCGGGAACGCCTTCGCCGACGGATGCGCCGATCCCGCCTTGCACTCGGCGGGGTTGTCCTGGCCGCGAATCGCCGCGGTGATCCAGACGCGCCCCTTCTCGTCGAGCATCGGGTTGTGGACGTTCGCCTTGCTCGTCCAGAGCACCGTGTCGCCCCAGTACGCGGAGGGCGCGCCGGTGTGCGGTCCCGAGGCGGAGCCCATGCTCGTGTCGCGCACGGTGAGGGGCACGCGATCGATCGTGTTGCGCACCGGATCGAGCACGGGGAGATAGTCGGCGCTCAGCTCGAGCGAGCCGTAGAGCTTTCCATTCGCGTTGACGCGCGGATCGCGGCGGTCCGTGGACACGACGTCGTGCAGGTACGCCTTGGGGTCGGCCCAGTCCCACTCGGTGATGACGACGTTGCGCTCGATCCCCTGCGGACGCGGCGGCGCGGGCGGCACCTCGCCGGCGGCGATGCGGTCGGTCCAGTCGGCGAACATCTCGAGCGGACCGCGATGGCCGAGCTGCCCGATGGCGGCGGTCATCTGTGCACCGGCCTGGCCCGACTGCACGCGCCGCTCCCACTGCGCGACGCTCGACGGCAGCGACCGGAACGCCGCCGGGATGGTGCGCGTGCCGCGGCTGCCGAGCTGGTGGCAGGCGAGGCAGGTGCCCGACTTGATGGTGCGGACGAAGTCCCCCTGCGACTTCACGTTCGGCGAGATGCCGTTGCCGCTCGGGCCCGTGCCGGGGAACTGGCTCGCGTCGGGGACCTTCAGCAGCGAGAACCAGTATCCGGCTGGGTAATACTCGGCGGCGGCGCGCGCATTCGGCGCGGGGACGGCCGTGAGCGCGAGCGTGCTGCCGGGCGTCGACGCCGACTTCGGCGAGTCGACGAGGCCGTAGCCGCGCACCCAGACCTGGTAGCGCTCCTTCGGCAGGTCGGGCACGAGGAAGCGTCCGCTGTCGTCGGTGACGACGATGCGGACGAAGCGCGTCGGGAGATCCTCCGTCTCCGCGATCACCCAGACGCCGGCTTCGGGGCCGTGCGCTCCCCTGACGACGCCGCCGATGTCGTCCGCGCCGATGCGCAGCGCGGGAGCCGGGTCGGACATGCCGCGGGCCACCCCGGCCAGGCCGGCGACGATCGCGCCGATGACGATGTGTCGAGTGCTCACGTGCCCTCCGCTCGGATGCCGGTGTCTCTCGCGAATATGTGGCGCGCCGAGGGGCACGCCAGGACCGCGGCTGTCGCTTGACAGCCCCGCCCGCCGCCCGTATACCGATGTTTATCCATTTTTTTCTCGGGCTGGTTGCCCGTTTCCCTTCAGTGCTTCAGGAGCAGCGATGTCGCATCTCCCCTTCCCCCTCCCACGCAAGTACGCACTCGCCGTCGCGATCGCGACGGCGCTCACGCTGTGCAACGGCGCGCCCGCCGAAGCGCAGTTCGGCCGCATCAAGGATCGGATCAAGCAGAAGGTCGCCGACAAGACCGTCGAGAAAGCCTCCGAGAAAGTCGACGAAATGGTCGACGGCAAGAAGGACCCGGCGGCCGCGCAGCCCGCGGTCGCGGCGGAGGGTGCCGCGTCGGCCGCGTCGACCGCACCGGCGTCCCGCAAGGAATGGGCGAATTACGACTTCGTGCCCGGCGCGCGGACGATCTTCTTCACCGACTTCACCGAAGACCAGGTCGGCAACTTCCCGAAGCGGCTCACCTTCAAGACCGGTCAGATGGAAGTCGTCGAGCTGGACGGCGGCCAGCGCGCGCTCAAGGCATCGAGCCCGAGCGAGCTGCTCGTGCCGCTGCCGGAGGCGCTGCCGCAGAAGTTCACCATCGAGCTCGACGTGATCAACCGCAATTCGATGGGTGTCGGCGCGAACACCTTCGAGGTGACGGGCGGCGGACCGCTCAACGACGGCAAGTTCACGGAGATCGGCTGGGGCCACAACGGCCTCTGGGTCTCCGGCGGCGGCGTCGAGCGCATGTCGATCCAGGCGAAGTACGAGGACAAGAAGCGGTACGAGGGTCATCCGGCGAGCTTCCGCATCCTCGCCGACGGGCCCGCGCTCAAGCTCTACGCCGACGAGAAGCGGATCGCGAACATCCCCACCGCCAACTTCCAGCGCGGCCACATGCTCGTGCTGTCGCTCCAGGGTCGCGACGACGAGAACAACGCGGTGTACGTGACGCGCATCCGCGTGGCCGAGAGCCAGAAGGACATCTACGACGAGCTGTCGTCGAAGGGCCGCTGGACGACGCAGGGCATTCTCTTCGCGACGGGGAAGTCGGAGCTCCAGCCCGAGTCGACGCCGACGCTCAAGTCGATCGCGGCGATGCTCAAGGGCCATCCCGATCTCAAGGTCGAGATCCAGGGGCACACCGACAACGTCGGCGCGGCGGCGTCGAACATGACGCTGAGCCAGGCGCGCGCCGACGCGGTGAAGAGCGCGCTCGTGTCCGAGTACGGGATCGACGCGGGCCAGCTCACCGCGAAGGGGTACGGCGACACCAAGCCGGTGGCGAAGAACGCGACTCCCGAGGGCCGCGCGAACAACCGCCGCGTGGAGATCGTGAAGCTGTGAGGCGCGGGCGCCGAGCGCGCCCCTTGCACTGACGGACGGCCCCGGGGCGCTCGACGCGATCCCGGGGCCGTCCGCCATCCGACCCGCTCACGCCGCTCGCCACCCGCGTGCTCCGCCTCACCGACCGCGGCCTCTACTGCGAGGCCGCCGACCTGTTCATCGATCCGTGGCTCCCCGTCGACCGCGCCGTGATCACGCACGCGCACGGGGACCACGCGAGATGGGGAAGCCGGCGCTATCTCGCTTCGCGCGAGGGCGCGCGCGTGCTGCGCACGCGGCTCGGCGACGCGGCGGCGATCGAGCTCGTGGACTACGGCGAGCCGCTGACGGTCAACGGCGTCACGGTCACCCTCGTTCCCGCCGGGCACATCCTCGGCTCGGCGCAGGTGCGGCTCGAGCATCGTGGCGAGGTCTGGGTCGTGTCGGGCGACTACAAGACGGAGCCCGACCCGACGTGCACGCCGTTCGAGCCGGTGCGCTGCCACACGTTCGTGACGGAGTCCACCTTCGGGCTGCCGATCTACCGCTGGCGCCCGCAGGAGGAGACCTTCGCCGACCTGTGCGCATGGTGGCGCGACAACGCGGCGCAGGGACGCGCGTCGGTCGTCTACGCCTACGCGCTCGGCAAGGCGCAGCGGCTGCTCGCCGGCGTACGCGGCGCGGAGATCGGTCCCGTCTACACGCACGGCGCGGTCGAGCGCCTCACGGCGGACTATCGCTCGAGCGGGGTGGCGTTGCACGACACGACGCCGGTCGCCGAGCTGCCGCGCGGGACGCGCTACGCGGGCAGCCTCGTCGTCGCGCCGCCCTCGGCCGCGCGGAGCCCGTGGCTCCGCCGATTCGGCGACTTCTCGACCGCGTTCGTGTCGGGCTGGATGCAGGTGCGCGGCGCCCGCCGGCGGCGCGCGCTCGATCGAGGGTTCGCGCTCTCGGACCACGTGGATTGGCCGGCCCTGCTCGACGCGATCGACGCGACGGGAGCGGAGTGCGTGTGGGTCACGCACGGCTACCGGGATCAGGTCGTGCGCTACCTCGGCGAACGCGGCCTCCGCGCGCGCGCGGTGGCGAGCCACTGGGAGGGAGAGAACGACGAGCAGCCGGCCGTCGCCGACGAGACGGAGCTCGCGTGAGGGCCTTCGCGCGGCTGTATGCGGCGATCGACTCGACGACGTCGACGAACGGCAAGGTCGCCGCGATGACGGCGTACTTCTCCGCCGCGGCGCCGGAAGACGCGGCGTGGGCGGTGTACTTCCTCTCCGGCGGGCGGCCGAAGCGTCTCATCCCGGTCCGCCGCATCGCGCAGTGGGCGATGGAAGCCTCGCGCGTTCCGGAGTGGTTGTTCGAGGAATGCCATCACGCCGTCGGCGACCTCGCCGAGGCGATCGCGCTGCTGCTGCCGTCGAGCGTGCCGGGTGCGTCGTCCGTCGAGGCGCTTCCGCTGCACGCCTGGGTGGAGGAGCGCCTGCTCCCGCTCGCGACCATGACGGAGGAAGAGCAGCGCGCCGCCGTCCTGCGCGCGTGGCACGAGCTCGCGGGGACGGAGCGCTACATCTGGAACAAGCTGATCACGGGGAGCTTCCGCGTCGGCGTGTCGGCGCAGCTCGTCGCGCGGGCGATCGCGCGGGCGAGCGGCGTCGAGGAGGAGGTGATCGCGCACCGGCTCGGCGGCCACTGGACGCCGACCGCCGCGCAGTACGCCGCGCTCGTCGCGAGCGACAGTCGCGATGCCGACCGCTCGCGGCCGTATCCGTTCTATCTCGCCTATGCGCTCGAGGGCGACGTCGAGTCGCTCGGCGAGCCGGATGCGTGGCAGGCGGAGTGGAAGTGGGACGGGATCCGCGCACAGGTGATCCGCCGCGACGGCAGGACGTACGTGTGGTCGCGTGGGGGAGAGCTGGTGACCGAACGCTTTCCCGAGCTCGTGGAGACGGCGGCGCATCTGCGCGACGGCACGGTGCTCGACGGCGAGATCATGCCGTGGAAGGAGGGCGCGGCGCTTCCCTTCGCCCAGCTCCAGCGACGGATCGGCCGCAAGACGCTGGGCGCGCGGATCCTCGCCGACGTGCCGGTGGTGCTCGTCGCTTACGATCTGCTCGAGCACGAGGGGCGCGATCTCCGCGGGGAGCCGCTCGCGGCGCGCCGCGCCGAGCTGGCGCGGGTCGTCGACGGCACGACGCTCCTCGGCGGGTTCGTCCTCTCGCCGACGGTGCCCCTGGCCTCGTGGGACGACGCCCGCCGCGCGCACGGCGCCTCACGCGAGCATCGCGCCGAAGGGCTGATGCTGAAGCGGCTCGACTCCGCCTATGGCGTCGGTCGCCGCAAGGGGGCGTGGTGGAAGTGGAAGGTGCAGCCGTACAGCGTGGACGCGGTCATGATCTACGCGCAGCCGGGACACGGGCGGCGCGCGCTGCTGCATACCGACTACACCTTCGCCGTCCGCGACGGCGACGCGCTCGTCCCCTTCGCGAAGGCGTACTCCGGACTCACCGGCGCGGAGATCCGCACGCTCGACGCCTGGATCCGCCGGCACACGGTGGAGCGGTTCGGGCCCGTGCGGCAGGTCGAGCCCGTGCAGGTGTTCGAGCTCGCGTTCGAGGGGATCCAGCGCTCTCCGCGCCACAAGTCGGGCGTCGCGGTGCGCTTCCCGCGCATCGCGCGCTGGCGGACGGACAAGACCGCGGCGGACGCGGACACGATCGACGCGCTGCGCGCGCTCCTGGAGACGCCCGCGTGAGCGATCTCGAGCCCGCGGAGCGCTGGTTCTCGGGGCAGGGATGGACGCCGCTCGAGTTCCAGCGCGCGGTGTGGCGCGCGTATCTGCGCGGCGAGAGCGGTCTGGTGCACGCCGCCACCGGCACGGGGAAGACGCTCGCCGCGTGGTGGGGACCGCTGCTCGAGTGGCTGGCCGAGCACGGCGCGGCGGGTGGCGGCACGCCTCGCGGGCGCCTGCCGCGCCGCGCGGCGCCGGCGCTTCGCGTCCTCTGGATCACGCCGCTCCGCGCGCTCGCGGCCGACACGCTCGCCTCGCTCGCCGCGCCGGCGGCGGCGCTCGAGCTGCCGTGGACGATCGAGAGCCGCACGGGAGACACCGGTGCCGCGGCGCGCGCGCGGCAGGGAAAGCGGCTGCCGACCGCGCTCGTCACGACGCCGGAGAGCTTCACGCTGCTCCTCACGCGCCCCGACGCGCCGGCGCTGTTCGCGTCGCTCCGCATGGTCGTCGTGGACGAGTGGCACGAGCTGATGGGGACGAAGCGCGGCGTCCAGACGGAGCTCGCCCTGGCGCGGATCCGCTTCCTCTCGCCGGCCGCGCGCATCTGGGGCCTCTCGGCGACGATCGGGAATCTCGCCGACGCACGCGACGCGCTGCTCGGCGTCGGCTCGCGCGCGCAGCGCGGGCCGATCGTGCGCGGCGCCGAGCCGAAGCCGGTGGTCGTCGACTCGCTGATCCCGCCGACGGTCGAGCGATTTCCGTGGGCGGGCCATCTGGGCACCTCGCTCCTCCCGCAGGTGGTCGAGGCGATCGAGGGCGCCCGGAGCACGATCGTGTTCACGAACACGCGCTCGCAGACGGAGATCTGGTACCAGGCGATCCTCGCCGCGCGCCCCGACTGGGCGGGAAGCATCGCGCTGCATCACGGCTCGCTCGATCGGAAGACGCGCGACTGGGTGGAGACGGCGATGCGCGCCGGATCGCTCCGGTGCGTCGTGGCCACGTCGTCGCTCGATCTCGGCGTCGACTTCTCGCCCGTGGACCGCGTGCTGCAGATCGGGAGCCCGAAGGGGGTGGCGCGGCTGCTCCAGCGCGCGGGCCGGAGCGGCCATCGGCCCGGCGAGACGAGCCGGGTGACGTGCGTGCCGACGAACGCGCTCGAGCTGCTCGAGGTGGCGGCGGTGCGCGACGGGCTGGAGTCGGGAACGATCGAGGCGCGTCGTCCGGTGGACCGGCCGCTCGACGTCCTCGCGCAGCACCTGGCCACCGTCGCGCTCGGGGGAGGGTTCGTGGCCGAGGAGCTGCTCGCCGAGGTGCGCAGCACGCGCGCGTACGCGGCGCTGCCGGACGACGAATGGGCGTGGGCGCTCGACTTCGCCGCCTCGGGCGGCGCGGCGCTCCGCGCGTATCCGGAGTACGCGCGCCTCGAGCGCGACGGCGATCGCTACGTGCTGACCGACCGCGACCAGGCACGGCGTCACCGGATGTCGATCGGCACGATCGTGAGCGACGCGCAGATCGCCGTGCAGTACCTGCGCGGGGGTACGCTCGGCTCCGTGGAGGAGTCGTTCGCCGCGCGGCTCGCTCCGGGCGCGCGGTTCTTCTTCGCCGGCGTGCCGCTCGAGTTCGTGCGCGTGCGCGACATGCGCGTCTGGGTGCGCCGCGCGCCGAACACGAAGGGCGCGATTCCGCGGTGGATGGGAAGCCGGCTGCCCCTCTCCGACGAGCTCTCGCGACTGCTGCGCGAGCGGCTCCAGGCCGCGGCAGAGGGCGTGTATCGCGGCCCGGAGCTCGCGGCGCTGCGTCCGCTCCTCGAGCTCCAGCGGCGATGGTCGGCCATTCCCCACGCCGACGAGCTGCTCGTCGAGCGCGTGAAGTCGCGCGACGGATGGCACCTGTTCATCTATCCACTCGAGGGGCGGCTGGTGCACGAAGGGCTCGCCGCCCTGTTCGCCTACCGGATGAGCCGTCTCCGCCCGATCTCGTTCGCCATGTCGTCGAACGACTGGGGGATCGAGCTCCTCTCGCCCGACGAGCCCCCGCTCGCCGAGTCGCTCGCGGCGGGACTCCTCTCGCCGGAAGCGCTCGTCGACGACCTGCCGGCCGCGCTCAACGCGGCGGAGATGGCGAAGCGCCAATTCCGCGAGATCGCGCGCGTGGCCGGCCTCGTCTTTCCCGGCCTGCCGCGCTCGGGCAAGACGGCGCGCCAGCTCCAGGCGTCGAGCGGACTGCTGTTCGACGTGTTCAGCCGCTACGATCCCGGCAACCTGCTGCTCGCGCAGGCGCACCGCGAGGTGCTCGAGCGCCAGCTCGAGCGCAGCCGGCTCGGCGCGACGCTCGCACGACTCGCCGCGAGCCGCGTCGTGCGGACCGACCCGAAGCGGTTCACGCCGCTCGCCTTTCCGCTGCTCGTCGACCGCACGCGGAACAAGGTGTCGAGCGAGAAGCTCGCCGACCGGATCGCGCGGATGCAGCTCGCGCTCGAGCGCGCGGCCGGATGAGCGCGACCGTGACGCTCGCCGGCGAGCGCATCGAGCTGCGCGCCGAGCGCGCGGCGTACTGGCCGCGCCGGCGCACGCTGCTCGTCGCCGACCCGCACTTCGGCAAGGCGGCGTCGTTCCGCGCGCTCGGCGTTCCCGTGCCGCGCGGCACGACGACGGGCACGCTGGCGCGCCTCGACGCGTTGATCGCGCGCGTGGATCCCGCGCGGATCGTCTTTCTCGGCGACTTCCTGCACGCGCGCGAGGGCCGGAGCGCCGAGGCGCTCGCGGCGATCGGCGGCTGGCGTGCCGCGCACGGCGCGCTGGCGATGACGATCGTGCGCGGCAATCACGACGCGCGCGCCGGCGATCCACCGCGCGAGGTCGGCATCGAGTGCGCGGACGGCCCACTGCTCGATCCACCGTTCGCGCTGGCGCACCATCCGCGGCCCGTCGAGGGAGCGCACGTCCTCGCGGGGCACGTCCATCCCTGCGCGACGCTCACCGGGCCGGCGCGACAGCGCGAGCGGCTTCCGTGCTTCTGGCTCGCGTCTCGCGTCGCCGTCCTTCCCGCCTTCGGCGATTTCACCGGCTGCGCCGAGGTGGTGCCGAAGGACGGGGACGATGTGTGGGTGATCGCCGGCGACCGGGTGGCGCGCGTGCGGTGAGCCCGCGCCTCAGCGCGTCGATCGGGAGTCGTGGCCAGAGCCGCGCGCCGCGCTTGCGTGATGCGCGACCATGTGCGTAGATGGGCCGCATGCCGACCAGTCTCCGATCGTTCGCCTGCGCGCTCCTCGCGAGCGCGATGCTCGCGCTGCCCGGCGCCGCCTCCGCGCAGGCGCGGCCATGGATGCGGGCCGGCCTCTCGCCGGAGCGGCGCACCGCGCTCCTCCTCGCCGCGATGTCGCAGGACGAGAAGTTCGCGCAGCTCGTCGGCGCGCCGGGCGTGATCCCCGAGATCCCGCAGTGCTACGGGGCGCGCCACGTGCCCGGTGTCCCTCGGCTCGGCATCCCGACCTTCCGGATCACGAACGGACCGGTCGGGGTGGGGCAGAACGACTGCGTGCCCGCCGGCACCCCGAACCTGCCGCGCGCCGCGATGATGAGCACCGCGTCGGCGAAAGCGACCGCGCTCCCGTCGGCGATGGCGGTGGCGGCGTCGTTCGACACGGCCGTGGCGACGCGCTTCGGCGACGTGATCGGCGTCGAGACGCGCAATCACGCGCTGCACGTGCTCGAGGGGCCCGGGGTCAACCTCGCGCGCGTGCCGCAGGGAGGGCGCAACTTCGAGTACTTCGGGGAGGATCCCTATCTCACCGGCCGCATGGCGGTCGCCGAGATCCGCGCGATGCAGCGCCACGGCGTGATCGCGATGG
The DNA here is from genome assembly GCA_035494615.1 of Gemmatimonadaceae bacterium. GTDB lineage: Bacteria > Gemmatimonadota > Gemmatimonadetes > Gemmatimonadales > Gemmatimonadaceae > AG11. Next base: position 61,662 of record DATJGU010000089.1, on the reverse strand, counting down.
CCAAGCACTTCGTCGGCAACGAGCAGGAGACCAACCGCACGACGGCGAACGAGATCATCGCCGACCGCGTGCTGCACGAGCTCTATCTGCTCCCCTTCGAGATGGCGGTGCGCGAGGGCGACGTGGCGGCGATCATGTGCTCGTACAATTCGGTGAACGGTCCGCACGCGTGCGAGGATGCGCACCACCTCACCGACGTGCTGCGCCGACAGTGGGGGTTCCGCGGCTACGTGCAGTCGGATTTCTTCGCCACGCATTCGACCGCGGCGTCGCTGCGCGCCGGCATGGACCACGAGATGCCGGGGCTCGCCCTCGGGCCGATGAAGCCGTGGTACTCGCCCGACCGGCTGCGCGCCGCGCTCGACGCGCACGAGATCACCATGGCCGACGTCGACACGGCGCTCGCGCGCCGGTACCGGCAGATGTTCCGGCTCGGGATCTTCGACCGGCCGGTGGCGACGACGCCGCTCGACGTGGCCCGCGGGGCCTCGATCGCCCGGACGATCGGCGAGCAGGCGGCCGTGCTGCTGAAGAACGACGGCGATCTGCTCCCGCTCGACGCCCGCGGCGTGCGCACGATCGCGCTGATCGGCCAGGCGGAGTACGCGACGAAGACCGTCTCGGGGTGCTGCGGCGGAAGCTCGGACGTGATCCCGTTCACCACGACGCCGCCGCTCGACGGCCTGCGCCAGGTGCTCGCCGAGCTGAAGTCGAGCGCCGCGCCGGCGCTCACCGTCGTCGCCGACGACGGGAGCAACCTCGCGGCGGCGGTCGAGGCGGCGCGAGGCGCGGACGTCGCCATCGTGCTCGCCGGCACGATCGCCGAGGAGGGACGCGACCGGCCGAGCATCGCGCTCGCGAACGGCCAGGACTCGATCATCGCCGCCGTGGCGGCGGCGAATCCGCGCACGATCGTCGTGCTCAAGGACAACGCGTCGACGCTCGTGCCCTGGCTCGACCGGGTGCCGGCCGTGCTCGAGACCTGGTTCCCGGGGCAGGAGGACGGCGCGATCGTCGCGCGGCTGCTGTTCGGCCTCGCGACGCCGTCGGGGAAGCTGCCGGTGACCTTCCCCCTGCGCGAGGCGGATCTTCCGGCGAGCGACTCGACGCGCTGGCCCGGCGTGGACTCCACCGGCGCCCGGGTGAAGGTCGGCACGGGGGGCTTCGGCGGCGGCGCGGTGACGACGGTGCGCTACGACGAGGGGCTCGGCATCGGCTACCGCTGGTTCGACGCGAAGGGGATCGCGCCGCGCTTCCCGTTCGGGTACGGATTGTCGTACACGACCTTCGCGCTGTCGAAGCTCGCCGTCTCGCCGCGCGCGACGGACGGCACGAAGCCGGTGACGGTGTCCGTGACCGTGACGAACACGGGGCGCCGGCGCGGCGCCGAAGTGCCGCAGGGGTATCTCGCGTTCCCGGACGGAGCGGGGGAGCCGCCGGCGCGGCTCGTCGCGTTCGAGAAGGTGTGGCTCGATCCCGGCCAGTCGCGCACGGTCCGGATGACGATCGATCCGCGCGCGGCGAGCCATCCGTTCGGCGTGTGGGACGAGCGCGCGCAGCGGTGGCGCGTTCCGGCGGGACGCTACACGCTGCGCGTCGGAACGTCGTCGCGGGACGCGCGGCTCAGCGAGACGATCGAGGTCGCCGGCGCGCCGTCACGATAGCGAACGGCGCGCGTGGAGAGGCCACGCGCGCCGTTCGTCGCCGACTCGAATGCCCGGGAGGGTTCAGGTCGGATCGAACCCGGCGTACTCGCCCGTCTGGTAGACGTTCCCCTTGTAGTCCTGATCGGTGTGGATGCCGATCTTCGACTCGTAGTACGCCTGCGCCGTGTATCCCTTGATCGTGCCGAAGAACTGCTCGGCGGCGGTCTTGGCGTTGCGCTCGTTGGCGGCCATGCGGGTGAGCACGGCGAGCCGCTGCTCGGGGGTCGCCTTCATGAACGTCGCGCCGTTCATCTCGCGCGAGAGGTCGTTCACGGCGCGAAGCCCGACGTGCCAGCGCTCCTTGCGCTCCTTCTCCACCGTGTCGGCGAGCCGGCGATCGATCTCTCCCGCGACGCGCGCCTCGCGCGCGCCGGGCGACACCTCGTCGGTGGGGATGATCATGTCGCTCAGCTCGTCCACCATCGCGAACTCCGCGGGGGTGAAGAAGCGCGGCGCGAGCGTGTCGCGCGCGAAGGCGGAGAGCGGACGGAAGTCGAGCAGCGGCAGCGCGAGCGCGGCCGCGGTGGCGCCGAGCATCTCCCGGCGCGTCATCGTCCAGCGAGAGGATTGATCGCTCACAGGTTCCCCTTGCGGAGCTCGTCCGCGAGATGGTCGCACGACCGCCACGCCAGCGCCATGATCGTCCACGTGGGGTTCTGGCAGGAGGCGTTCACGTGCGAGCTGCCGTCGACGACGAGCAGGTTCGGCACGTCGTGCGACTGCTGGAACTGGTTCAGCACGGAGGTCTTCGGGTCGTTCCCCATGCGCGAGGTCCCGAGCTCGTGGATCGACCAGCCGGGCGTGAGCAGGTCCGCGTCGTTGCCGATCACCTCGACGCCGGCCGCCTCGAACATCTCCTTCGCGGTGACGGCCATGTCCTGCGCCATCTTCTTCTCGTTGTCGCCGAACTTGTAATCGAAGCGCAGCACGGGGATTCCCCACGAGTCCTTCACGTTCGGGTCGATGCTCACCGAGTTCTCGTAGCGCGGCAGCACCTCGCCGAATCCGCCCATGTTGATGAACGCGCCGACGTAGTCGCGCACTTCCTTCTTGTACGATTTGCCGAAGCCCGGGCGGCCGGCGCTCCACGGATAGATCGACTGGCCGCTGTTCCCCTCGAAGCCGTAGCCGCGGATGAAGTCGGGCTGCTTGTCCTTGAGATTGCGGAAGCGGGGTACGTAGAAGCCGCCGGGACGCCCGTCCTCGATCGTGTGCGGCTTGCCGACGAGATCCTTGTAGAGGCCCGTGACGCTCGGCCCCATGAGATGCTCGCAGAAGTTGTGGCCGACGTGGCCGCTCGAGTTGCCGATCCCGTTCGGGTGCTGCGGCGACTTGGAGAGCAGCAGCAGCCGCGCCGACTCGAGCGTGCTCGCGGCGACGATGACCGTGCGTCCCTTCGCCTCGAGCGGCTTGTGCGTCACGCTGTCGACGAAGGCGACGCCGCGCGCGCGTCCCGTCTTCGGATCGACGAGCACCTCGTACGCCGTGGAGTTCGTGCGCAGCGTGAGGTTGCCCGTGTCCATCGCCGGATAGATCAGTCCCGTCGGCGAGTCGAAGGCGGCGTGGATGTCGCAGCCGCCCGGGCGCCGCCCGCACGCGCCGCGGCCGAAGCACTTGCTGCGGTACTTGTTGTGCTTGAGCCCATCGGTGGTGACGCCCGCTCGATACGGCGTGGCGGTGCGCCCCATGTTCTTGAGCGAGGCGCGCAGCTTCACCTCGGCGGCGGTGAGCTTGTTCGAGCGCTGGAAGATGCTGTCGGGGAGGTGCGGCAGTCCTTCGGCGTGGCCCGAGATGCCGAGGTAGCGGTCGACCTTGTCGTAGTACGGCTCGACGTCGGCGTAGGAGATCGGCCAGTCCTCGCCGTAGCCGTCGTGCGTCTTCGCCTTGAAGTCGTAGTCGGACAGCCGGAGCGCGAGGCGACCCCAGATGTTGGTCTTCCCGCCGAGCAGCCGCGCGCGCACCCACGCGTACGGAGTGCCGGTATAGGGATGGTCCTTCTCGTCGACGAGGATGTTCTTGACGTAGTCCGACCCGCCCCAGCCGCCGACGTACGACCAGACGTGCTTGTAGGCGCTGTCCTTCCGCGCGTACGGCGGCGTGCGGACGTTGTACTCGTTGAGCGAGAGCGCGTGCCATCCCGGCTCCGCTTCGCCGCGGCGCGGATGATCGTACGGCCACTGCATCGAGCGGAGCTCCTGCTCGATGTTGATCTTCTTGCCGGCCTCGAGGAGGAGGACCTTGAGGCCCTTGGCGGTGAGGACGTTGGCGGCCATCCCGCCGGCGGCGCCCGACCCGACGACGATGGCGTCGTAGGTCGTGGCGAGATCGACTTCGGCGGGCTCGGGGGGCGGGGTGAGAACGAGCGTCATGTCGGAAAACTCCGGAGGGCAGAAGCGTCCTCGCTAATTAGGTGCGAGGTACCGGGGAGACGCAATGTGCCCGGCATGCGGGAGTGAGGAGGCGCCCGGTTCTCGCGCAAGGTGGTTGCATGCGGGGGTCGAAGTGCGTGCATACCGCCACGTGATTCCACGCGGAGTAAGCTCCTGCCGCCGGTGGTTCCACTTGGGGGGCGCGGAGGATGCGCGGAGGCGCGGGCACTGCTCGGGCAGAGGCGTGTCGCGCGCCGTCAGGTGAGCCCAGCGGGGAGCGGTCGGCGGCGAGCGGTCGGCGGCGAGCGGTCAGTCCGCAGCAACGCGGTCAGCCGTGTCATTCCGAGCGAAGCGCGCAGCGCGAAGTCGAGGAATCATGAGGATCCCGAGCGAGGGGCCACTCAGCCGGGACGATCGCGATTCCTCGACACGCTGCGCTCGCTCGGAATGACGTGGGGGATGCGCTCGCTCGGAATGACGGTGGGGGATGCGCTCGCTCGGAATGACGGTGGGGGATGCGCTCGCTCGGAATGACGGGGAGGAAGAAGCGTGCTCGACAAGGGGCTAGCCGTCCTGCTCGACTGCGGAGGCGGCGGCCGACGCTCCACCGGCCACGAGCGTATAGCGCCCATTCCGCTCGCCGACGTCGACCTCGACTCCGAACAGCGCCGACAGTCGCTCGGAGGTGAGTACCCGGGCCTTCGGACCGTCCGCGAAGATGCGGCCGTCGCGCAGCATGACGACGCGATCGATCTCGGGGATGATCTCCTCGACGTGGTGCGTGACGAGGACGATGCCGATCCCCTCGGCGGCGAGGGCGGACATCGTCTCGAGGAGCGCGGCATGGGCGCGGATGTCGAGCGCGTTGCCGGGCTCGTCGAACAGCAGCGATTCCGGATCGTGCACGAGCGCGCGGGCGATCAGGACGCGCTTCGCCTCGCCGGACGAGAGGTGCGCCACGGGAATCTCGGCGAGGTGCGCGGCGCCGAATCGGGCGAGGAGGGTGTCCGCGCGAGCGGCCTGACCGGCGTCGGGCGCGTGGTGGCGAAAGATGCGCGTGCTGCTGAAGAAGCCGGAGAGCACGACGTCGCGCGCGGTGGCGTCCGTCGAGCAGGCGGCGAGCAGATCGGGGGTGACGATCCCGAGGCGCGCGCGGAGCTCGAACACGTTCCACCGGTCGCGGCCGAGGATGCGGACGGACGAGCCGGGTCGGGCGAGCGGGTAGCACTCGCGCGTGATCGTCTTGATCAACGTCGACTTCCCGCAGCCGTTCGGGCCGAGGATGCAGAGGTGCTCGCCGGCGTCGATCGAAAGGGTGACGTCGTCGAGCGCGGGACGGGCGGCGCGGTCGACGTCGCGCACCACCGTCACGTGCTCGAGCGCGATCAGCGGCGCATCGCTCACCGCGGCGTGCGCGGCACGGCGAGCACCGCGCCGTAGGCCGGCTTGGGCCGCCGCTCGCGGTCGAACAACAGCGGGTAATTCGTGCGGTTCGGCACGGGGTAGCCGTTCTTCCACGACAGGCCGTCGTGCGCGCCCCAGAAGGTGACGCGATCGAGCTCGTCGCGCTTGCGCCAGAAGATGCGGAACAGCTCCGCGTAGCGCGCGGTGAGCTGGTGCTGCACGCTGTCGGGAAGCCCCGACTGGTACGGATCGAGGAACTTCTCGAACTCCTCGTTCTGCCACTGCGGCTCGGCCATCGACTGGCCGATGATCTGCCCCTCCTTCGTGAGCGGCAGGACGTCGACGTCGAGCTCCGTGATCATCACCTTCACCCCGGCGGCGGCGAAGGAGTCGATCGCCGCTTCGATGTAGCGCGACTCGGGGTAGTCGAGCCCCCAGTGTCCCTGCATGCCGACGCCGTCGATGCGGATCCCCTTGCGCTTGAGCATGCGCACGAGGCGCACGATCCCGTCGCGCTTGGCCGGCCGCCACGCGTTGAAGTCGTTGTAGTAGAGCTCCGCGCCGGGCGCGTACTGGCTCGCGTAGCGGAACGCGAGGGTGACGAGGCTGTCGCCGTCGCCGATCCCCTTCACCCACGTGGTGGGGCGATAGCCGCCGTCGTCACCGATCACCTCGTTCACGACGTCCCAGGCGTCGATGCGTCCGCGGTAGCGTCCCGCGACCGTCTCGATGTGGCTCCGCAGCCGCTCCGCCTGCTGGGCCGGCGTGTTCGGCCGGCCCGCGCTGTCGGTGAAGAACCAGGGCGGCGTCTGGTTGTGCCAGACGAGCGTGTGCCCGACGATGAACATCCGGTGGCGCTGCCCGAAGGCGACGAACGAATCGGCGGCGGCGAAGTCGAACACGCCCGGCCGCGGGTTCACGATCGCCGCCTTGAGCATGTTGTCCGGCGTGATCGAATTGAACTCGCGCACGACGAGCGCGCGCGTCGCGCTGTCGGTCCCGATCGCCGTCGCCGCATTGATGGCGACGCCGACCTTGAACGCGTCGCGATAGGCGTCCTTCAGGGTCGATTGGGCGTGGAGCGTCGTGGCGCGCGCGAGCACGATGGCCACGCCACACGCGCCGAGCGCGCGGACGGTGCGAGGGATCGAAGTCATGGCGCGCGGCAATCGACGTCCGCGTGACGTACGCGTCAAGATCGAACGCGACGACGGACGCGACGACGGACGCGACGACGGACGCGGCGACGGCGGAACGCGGATCCTCAGCCGGCCGGGATCTCGTGCTCGCCGGTGGCGAGCCAGGCAGCGGCGGCTTCGCGGGTCTCGAACAGCGCGAACTGTCCGCTTCGCCGCTCTTCCGCCGCCATCTCGCCGAACCGGGAGCTCGTGATCACGCGGTCCGCCGGCGCGACGACGGCGAGGCGCACCCGGTACGCGCGCAGCTTCTGCAGGATCACCCCCGCCTGGCCCGAGCTGAGGTCGAAGAAGCGACGCGGCAGGTTGTCGGCGTGCAGCAGCGCGGCGCGCGCGCCCGACGAGAGGCAATCTTCGATGAGACGGCCGACGTCGGCGGCATCGGCGATGTAGCGCGCACCCTGCTCCCGCTCCAGCAGCTTCATGGCGTTCCGAGATCTGGTTCGTGGCGGGCCTGCGTGAGCCGGCGAGGTGGCGGGCCGCGACCGGCCCCAGCCGACGGGAATGTGCAGCGGTCCCGTCCGTCGCGCCAGAGTTTTTTTCGGGCGTTCCCCCGCAAATTCCGGGGTAGACCCCGGAGCGCCGGCTACGGCGTGGACGGCGTGTACACGCGGACGTAGTCCACGAGCATCGTCGCGGGCAGGATCGCGTCCGTCGCCGGATCGCCGTCGAAGTTCCCGCCCACGGCGAGGTTCAGGATGATGAAGTACGGCTTGTCGAGGATCGACGGGCCGTACAGGAGCAGATCCGAGCGGCCGACGGAGTAGTGCGCGGCGCCGTCCACGGAGAATCGCACGAGGGTCGCGTTCCATTCCACCGTGTAGACGTGGAAGGCATCCGCGAGCGTCCCGGAGCCGATCGAGTTCTCGTGATGGAAGGGCGTCGCGCCGGAGTAGCCTGGCCCGTGCACCGCGGAGCTGGAGACGCGCGGCGTGCTGCCGCGATACTCCATGATGTCGAGCTCACCCGACGCGGGCCATCCGACGGTGCCGAAGTCGTTGCCGAGCATCCAGAAGGCGGGCCACAGCCCCTGGCCGAGCGGCAGCTTGATCCGCGCCTCCACTCGGCCCGGCCCGGCGGCGAGCGTGCCGCGCGTCGTGATCTTCGCCGACGAGTAGCGACACGGCCCGTACCAGCAGCTCACGTTGAGCACCGCCGGACGCGCGACGATGGCGAGGTTCCCCTGTCCGTCGAGCGAGGCGTTGTCGATGGAGTTCGTGTAGTACTCCTTCTCCTGGTTCCCCCACCCGCAGTTGCCCGCGCCGCAGCCGTCGCCGAGGTCGAACGTCCACTTGGTGCCGTCCACGGGCGTACCCGCGGGACCGTCGAACTCGTCGCTCCACACCTGCGTCCAGGTGATCGCCGGAGGTGTCGGCGTCGTCGGCGTCGTGTCGGGACTCGTGCTCGCGGCCCCGCCGCCGCCACAGGCGACCGAGGCGACGAACGCGAGCGGGACGACCGAGCGGCGCGACCGCGCGCCACGCGCCGGGGAGGCGCGTCGAGAACCGGCGGGAATCATGATCCCAACATACGCTCCAACGCTCGGCGGGTCGACGCGCCGGACGCGCTACAGCCAGCGTCGCACGCGCCGGCGATACTCGTCGTAGTCGTGCGGGAAGGCGCGCGCGAGGTAGCGCTCCTCGCGCGCGATCACCCAGCGGCCGATCACCAGAAGCACCAGCGGGAGCAGCAGCACGATCCACCAGCTGTCGAGCACCATCGCGACGGCGAGATAGAGCAGCGCGAGGGAGACGTACATCGGGTTGCGCGTCACGGAATAGATCCCGGTCGTCACGAGCGCCCTCGCCGGCCGATTCGGGATGAGCGTCGTGCGCGAGCGCGCGAAGCTCGTGAACGCCGCGCCGAAGAAGAGCAGCCAGCCGAGCCCGAACAGCAGCGCGAGCGGGGCGCGAAGGCGCGAGTGCGGATCGAAGATCGGCAGTGGCCACCCGCGCTGCACGATCCAGCCGAGCACGATCCCGGCGACGTAGACGAGCGGCGGCGGCAGGGTGATGCCGGGGCTATCGAGGGTACCATCGCTGGACATCGTCGGCTCCGTCGCGAAGAAGGGGTGGGCTGACCAGGACGTAGGCGATCACTTCACCGCGCCGGTGCGCTCCCGCTCGAGCCGCTGCGCGAGCGCCTGCCGCGCCTCCCGCGCGTAGCGCGCGCACGCGCCGCGGTCCACGAGCGAATCGGTCGGCGCTCCGTCGGGCGAGATGCGCTCCCACATCCGCGACGCGCCGGGATGCGGCGTGAGCAGCACGTCGCATGGAAGCGATTCGAGCGTCGCCTCGCCGCGCGCGAAGTCGTCGCGCGCCGTGGGGTACGTGGTGTTTCGCGAGTACAGAAATCCGTCCGCGGAGACCGGGGTCTGGCTGTCGGCGTACACCATGTCGAGGCAGCGTGCGCCGTCGCACGAGCGCCAGGTCCACGTCGTGCCGCCGGCCGTGTGGCCGGGCGTGGCGTGGGGCACGAGCGCCAGCGGGCCGACGCGCAGCGTGTCGCCGAAGGCGAACGCCTGCACACGCGGTACGGCGGGATAGTCGAACAGGACGCCGAACTGCGGATCGTCCGTGCCGGACCTGCCTGCCGCGAGCACGGGGGCGCTGCGCGGGCTCGCCCACACCGCCGCGCCCGACGCACGCTGCAACTCGGCGATCCCGCCCGCATGGTCGTAGTGCGCGTGCGAGTTGAGGATCATCTTCACGTCGCCGATCCGGAAGCCGAGCGCCTCGATGTTCGCCCGGATGAGCGGCGCGGATTCGGGGAGCGCGCCGTCGATCAACACGTGGCCGGCGGGGGACGTGACGAGGATCGCGCCCAGCCCGTGAGTGCCGACGTAATAGGTGTCGCCGAAGATGCGGAATGGGCGCTGCGGAACGTTCCACTCCGCGCAGGCGGCGCACGCGCGCGCTGCCTGCGCGTCGGTGTGCGCGAGCGGCGAGAGCAGGGCAGCGAGCAGCGCGGGGAGGAGTCGGCGGAGCGGCACGGCGAGCGGGGACGTGAGGGTGGAAACGGGGTGCGACGACCGCCCGAAGATGGTCCGAATCGCGAACCCGATCCAGCCCTCGGCCCGGACCATCGGCAGGACAGCGAATGTCCGGCGCCGAGGACACCGGAGAGCCGCCGCTCCGAGGGGCGTTTCGCGCAACCGATGCTCACACAACGAGTTGCCGGCGAGGCCTCCGGCCCGCCGCCCTGGCCCTCTCCGTGCCTTTTCCAGGGGTGCGCGACGCTCGCGATCGGAGCGGCCGATGCAGGCGGTACTGTCGCCGGAGCTCGCTCGTCTCATTCACGGAGCTCGTAGCCGGGCCGAAGGTCGTGACGCAGTCGTCGCCGTCGAATTCACGTCTACAGGAGCGCACCATGCGTACTCGCTCGATCACGTCTCTCCTTGCCGTCGGTGTCGCGCTGGCGACGCTCGCCGCGCCCCGCGCCGAGGCGCAGGTGCGCACGCCGGTGACCGTCTGCCGCGACGGCTCGCACATCTACTCCAACGATGCCAGCGTGTGCAGCCAGCACCGCGGCATCGACGTCCGCGCCACCGAGACCGCCCGCCGTCGCGAGTGGGACCGGAACCAGAACGCGCGCGACGACCGCGACAACCGCGACGGCCGCTACGACAACCGTGATGGCCGCTACGACAACCGCCGCGACAACGATCCGCGCTACGGCAACGACCGTTGGGGCTACGGCCGCGACGGACGCGCCATGCGCGGACAGGTGTACGAGTGGTCGGGCCGCGTCGACAAGGAGGTCCGCATCCAGCTCCGCGGCGATCGCGCCTTCGTGCAGTCCGCCAACGCCGCCGACGGCAAGTTCAGCCGCAGCCGCGTGACGCACGAGCTGCCGCGCCGCGACGGCCGGCTCGTCGTCGAGCGGCTGGACGGCCGCGGGATCGTGGACGTCCTCTCGCAGCCCACGGCGCGCAACGGCTACACGGCCACGCTGCGCGTGCGCGACCCCAACGGCGGCGCCGACGATTACCACATCGTGGCGTACTGGGAGCCGTATGACAGCCAGTACGGGTACGGGCGCAGCGACGGGTACTGATAGGAGGTTCGTCGGTTTGTCGGTTGACGGTAGAGGGCCGGCCTCGGGACGCTCCTGCGTCCCAAGGTCGGCCCTCTACCGACTAACCGCTAACCGACCAACCGCCTACCGCAGTTCCACCACCTCCCCCACCCCCGACACCCCGCTCTCGTCGAAGCTCTCCACCGCGGCCCAGTAGCGTTGGCCGACGGTGAGCGCGCGCAGGTCGAGTGTCGTGCCCTCGTCGGCGAAGCGCTGGTAGGTCTGATACAGCTTCGTCGGCGAGATTCCCCATCGCACGTTGTACCCGACCGCGCCGGCCACGGGTCGCCACGAGATGCGCGCGTCGCGTGGATCGGCGTCGCGGCGTGCGACGATCCCCGATGGCGCCGCCGGCGGCGGCCCGCCCGCCGAGCCGAAGACGCGGAGATCGCTGATCGCGAGGTGCGCCGCGCCGACGTGCAGATGGTCGTAGCGCACGTACCGCGCGCGCACCGGCGCCGCGAGCTCGACGTACGCGTTCGGCCGGTCCCGCCGCTCGCGCGAGAGATCGGCCACGGTGCGCCACCGCCGGCCGTCGTCGGACACCCGCAGCCGGAAGCGCGTGACGACGGTGGAGTCGGTGCCGTACAACCCGGACTCGTAGTCGGCGTAGTTCACCTGGATCGCGCGCAGCGTGTACGCGCGTCCGAGATCCACCGTGAGCCACTCGCCCGGCCGGTTCGCGCGCGCGACCCAGAAGGTGCGCGGGTTCTCGTCCGTCACCGTGCTCGCCGGGAAGCTGTCGCGCGCCGACGACGCCGTCGCCGGCTTCCGATACGACAGCAGCATCCACCCGGTGAAGGTCTCGTCGGTGCCCCGCTTCCTCGCCGACGTCGGCAGCCAGTGCGGGAAGTCGCCGAAGCGCGTGTCGACGTGGAAGTCGCCGTCGGCGTCGAACGTCGCCGGATGCAGCCCGATGCGCCGCTCGAAGTTCCAGTTCACCCCGATCCACGGCGTGCCGGTGTTCCACCAGTTGCCGTGCACGTCCTGAAACGTGTTGCCGTGCCCCGCGCCGACCACGAAGCCGCCCGGCTTGTACGCGACGGGATTGTACGGTGCGTAGGTGAACGGGCCGAGCGGCCCGTCGGCGACGTACGTCCCCGTCGCGTAGACGTTGAACTCCGTGCCCGGCGCGCCGTACTGCAGGTAGTAGCGGCCGCCGTGCTTCGTCATCCACGCGCCTTCGATGAACGGCTTGACCGTCGTGTCGCGGTGGTCGCGCCCGAATCGCTCCCAGCCGTGATGCACCGGATCGAGCCCGAACAACCACTTCGGTGTGCCGAGGTACGTCAGGCCCTTCGACATGTCGAGTGCGATCGCGTGCAGCGGATACGCGTTCGACGAGTTCCAGTACATGTACCAGCGCTCGCCCTCCGGATCGTGGAAGAACTGCGCGTCCCACGGGCCGGGCTGCACCGAGTCGGGCGTGGCGAGCGTCGCGACCTCGTACTCGCGCGCCATCGGAAGCGACGGGGCGGTGCGGTCGAAGAACTCGACCCGTCCCGTCGCCGGCTCGGTGAGCATGAGGACCGGCACGGGCCTCGTCGTGCTCGGCATCAGGTAGATCGTGTCGCGCACCGTGAGCGCGGCCGGCGCGACGATGTCGGTGAGCGGCCACCGCGACGGCGTGACGTGCCGCCAGGTGCCGAGGTCGCGCGACTCCCAGTAGCCGTCGCCGAGCGTCTCGAAGAGGTAGTACCGTCCGCGCTGCACGACGATCACCGGATCGGCGCCGGAGCGATACGAGATCCCCTGGTCTTCCTGCTCGAAGTTGTAGCGGTAGTCGATGTCGATCGGGTTGGCGTAGGTACGCGGAGGCGTGAGAGCCTGCGCGCAGACGGGTGCCGGACCGGCGAGCAGTGCGAGCAGCGCGAGGCCGCTCACACGCACCACTACCGGGCCCCCTTCGCGCGCCCCTGCGCCTTCGTCTCGGCCAGTCGCCAGAACAGCCGCTCGCCGATGACCGTGACCTTCACCCCCTGCGCCGCGAGCCGCCGCACCTCGATCAGCTTCGACCCGCCGTCCTTGCCGGCGATCTGCTGCGCGTTCGGCCGGCCGCGCACGAGCACGTCCGTCGTCTTGCCGGGCTTGGACTGCACGATCGCGCCCGCCTTCTTCGCCGCGGCGATCGCCTCGTCGCGCGGACGCTCGAGGAAGCCGGTGAAGGAGAGCCGCTTTCCTTTCAGGCTGCTCACCCGCCCGAGCCGCGGCTCCTTCGGGCGCGTGCGCAGCGCGGCGATCAGATCGCTCGCCGCCTCGTAGCGCTTGCCGCGCGAGCCGAGGCAGCCGTGGATCACCTCCTTGAGATGATCGCTGCACGGCAGGCCGCGCACGTCCTTGCTGCGCATGGCGCTCGTCGTGTCGCCGCGCAGCAGCATCGCGGCGAGCAGCCCGATCTGGTAGACGTCGTCGCGCCGCTGCCACCGGCGGACGCGCCCCCACGCGATCTCGTTCGGCACGTGGAACGGATTGAACGAGTCCGCCGTCACGCCGCGCCGCCCGGGCTGATGCGTCGCGATGCCGAAGTCGCCGAGCTTGAGCTGCTCGCCGGCGCACACGAACACGTTGAACGGCGTGAGGTCGCGGTGGAGTGCCTGGCCGCTGTGCAGCGTATCGAGCGCGCCGAGGATCGCGGCGAGCTCGCGCCGGACGAACTTCTCGTCCTGGGCCCCTTTCTTCTCGAGCCACGCGCCGAGGTCCCCGTGCTCGGCGTATTCCATCGCGAGGCAGTAGCGCATCTCGCCGTGCGCGGGCTCGGCGAACCGGTCGTAGACCTTCAGCGCGCGCTCCTGCCGCGAGAGCAGCTCGGCGAAGTACGCCTCGCGCAGCCAGCCGGAGAGGCGGTGGCTGATCTTCACGCACACGGGCGCGTCGCTGCCGAAGCTCGGCGTGACCGTCGCGAGGTACACCTCGCCGAACCCGCCCTTGCCGATCAACCGCTCGAGGAAGTAGGTGCGCCCCGTCTCCGAGCTGTACGCCGTCGGCACGCCGGGCTGCACCGCCGGCCGCGCCGCGGGATCCGGCGCGATCCACGTGCGGTCCGAGCTCGGATTGTACGTCGACCGCCGGGTCGGCGGCGAGGCATCGCGGGTGGTCACGGGACGAACGGTGACGATCGAGCTCAGGGAATGGGACGGTCGGGCGGCGGCCGGTGCATCGACGACGGGCCGCCCCGCTCGGCGATGAGCGTGCCGTAGTTCACGAGGCGGATCTTGCCCGAGCGGGCGAGCTCCGCGAGCTCCGGGGAGAGCGCCGTCTCGAGCTCGGCCTTGCGATGGTCGACGACACCGGCGCCGGGCTGGTTCTGCTCCGCCGCGTTCTGGTCGAAGATCGCTTCCATCTCCGGCGTGCGCTCGGCGACGTGCATCTCCACCATCGTCGGCTGCTTCGTCGTCGCCTTGCCGAGGATGCCGAGCAAGTCCGACTTCTTCGCCGACGGCGCGGTGCCCCAGATGGAGCGATAGTCCTCGTCGAAGTAGCTCGAGATGCCGACGCCGTACTTCCGCGCCACGCGCTCGAGCACCTCGCGGAGCTGCGGCGTCGCGCGCGCGGTGCCCATGTGCGTGTCGACGTACGCGATCTTGAGCCCGGACGCCTTCGCGCGCTCCATCTGCGCGGTCAGCTCCCGCTCCACCTCGCCGAGATCGTACTTGCTGTGCAGGAAGTCGTCGACCGACGGGCGCAGGTAGCCGACGCTGTCGACGAGCGAGGGGACACCCGCCTTGCCGAGCACCGGGCCCCAGCGATAGCCGCGCCACTCCGAGTTGAGCGCGAGGTGCACGCCGACGGTGATCTGCGGATTCTTGCGCAGGATCTCCACCGCCTCCTGGTACCACGGACAGACGAAGAGCACGGAGACGGAGACCGGGAGCCCGGTGGCCGCGACCTTCTCGATCGCCTGGTTCACCGAGTGGTTCATCCCGATGTCGTCGAAGCGAAGGAGCACCTCGGGCGCCGAGGACGTCGCGGGCGCCTGCGCGGCGGCGGGCGAGAGCGCAAGCACCGCAGCGCCGACGACCGCCAGCGCGCGGAACCGAAGGGAAAACGACATCACGTACCTCTGGAAGGGAAAGGAAAGCCGGACGACAAGCATACTGCGGCGCGATTCGAGATGGGAGACGGAGCGATCGTCGTGTGGCAACCGGCCTCGGCACGTCGTCTGGTGCGCCGACGTCAGGTGGCGGGGCCGACTGCTCGTCTTGCTCGAACGGCTCGACCTTCTCGACCTTCTCGACCTGCTCGACCTTCTCGACCTGCTCGACCTGCTCGACCTGCTCGACCTGCTCGAACTGCTCGAACTGCTCGAACTGCTTGAACTGCTGCATGCGGATCGGGCGGATTACAGCACGGATCGGGCGGATCTCCACCACTGGCCTGGATGCTTCTCGCGCCGGCCCGAAAGAGCACTCTCGCTCGTGCACCGATCTCGGCGCCGTGGTCAGAAAAACAAAGACTTTGGGGGTGTGGATCGAGAGGAACGCTGCACCGGTGCATGAATCTCGACCCCGCAGCCAAAGAAGACTTTGGGGTCGTGGATTCAGCGGTGCGCCGCACTGGCGAATGGAGCGCGACCCCGAGAGGAGGCGATCCGCTCGATCCGTGCCGTCATCCGCCCGATCCGCATGGAGGCGGTCGAGCCACGGCGCGAAGACCTCCGCCACGCCGGCTACACGCTACCGAGTACCCGCTACTCGCTACCACCTACCAGCAGTTGCCGTCTCGCCCGCGCCCTCAGGGCACCATCCACCGCACCACGTACGCCTGCATCCACGCGATCACCCCCACCGCCGCCGCGAAGACGATGCTGTGCAGGAAGCTGTCGCGCAGCACGTCGCCCTCCCGTCCCACGAGCCCGACCGTCGACACGCCGACCGAGATGTTCTGCGGGGAGATCATCTTGCCCGCCACCGCGCCCGACGAGTTGGTCGCGGCGAGGAGCACCGGATCGAGCCCGAGCTGGCGCGCCGCCGCGACCTGCAGGTTGCCGAACAGGAAGTTGCTCGACGTGTCGCTCCCCGTGAGGAAGCAGGCGATCCAGCCGAGGAAGCTGCTCACGAAGGGGAAGAGCACGCCGGCGCCGGCGAGCGCCGCGCCGAGCGTGTAGACCATCCCCGAGTAGTTGAACAGGAACGCCAGGCCGACGATGCACAGCACCGTCACGCTCGGCAGTCGCAGTTGGCGCAGCGAGTCGGCCGCGGTCTCGGCGAGCACGCGGGGCGTGGCGCGGAGCCAGAGTGCCGAGAGGAGCACCGTCGCGAGCACCGCGGTGCCGCTCGCGAGCGGCTGGAAGGTGAAGCGCGCCGCGTACGGCTTCCCGTAGAGCGAGATGATCACGCCGTCGTGCAGCGAGGGGACGTCGATCACCGACTGGCCGACCGAGAACAGTCCGAGGTGGGTCCAGAGGATCATCACCACCGAGAGGATCGCCCACGGCATGAACGCGTCGGCGACGTCGCGGCCGGTGAGGGGAACCGCGCCGGTGTGGGCGTGCGCCGCGGGTGCCGGTGCGCGGAGCCGGAGCGCGGCGACCGTCACGGCGATCGACACCAGCGCGCTCACGATGTCCGTGGCGTACGGGCCCCAGAGGTTCGACACGAGGAACTGCGTCGCGGCGAAGCTGGCGCCGGCGACGGCGGCGATCCCCCAGGTGCGCCGGAGCCCCGCCCATCCTGCCACGACGACGGTGAGATAGAGCGGCAGCAGCAGCGAGAGGAGCGGAAGCTGTCGCCCGACCATCGCCGACAGCTTCATGATGTCGAGCCCCGTCACGCTCGCGAGCGCGACGATCGGCACGCCGACGCTCCCGAACGCCACCGGCGCGGTGTTCGCGACGAGCGAGACGAGCACGGCGCGGCGCGGGTCGAAACCGAGCCCCACGAGGAGAAACGCCGAGATGGCGACCGGTGCGCCGAACCCCGCGCTCCCCTCGAGCAGCGCGCCGAAGCAGAAGGCCACGAGCACCGCCTGGACGCACGCGTCGCCGGAGGCATGGCCGGCGATCCAGCGGCGCAGCCGGTCGAACGAGCCGGTGCGCAGCGTCAGGTTGTACAGCCAGATCGCGTTGAACACCATCCAGAGGATCGACCACGCCGCGACGGCGAATCCGTAGCCGATGCTCCAGCCGGCGAGCGCGACGGGCATGTGCCACACCGTCAGCGCGAGCACGATCACGGCGAGCAGTCCGCACGCCGACGACAGCAGCCCGCTGCGGCGGAAGACCCCCATCATCACCATCACGATCACGAGGGGGATCGCCGCGGCGAGCGCCGACGCGCCGACGGAGCCGAGCGGCGCGATCGGCTGTGGCCACGGTGTGGCGGCGAGCGCGTTCACCGCGAGCGCCCGGTCACGGCTTCCGGTACGCGACGCACTCGATCTCGACCTTGCAGTCGACGACCATGCTCGACACGACGCACGCGCGCGCCGGCGGGTTCGCGCCGAAGTATTCGCGGAACACCCGGTTGAACGACGAGAAGTCGCGCGGGTCGTCGAGCCACACGCCGCAGCGCACGACGTGCTCGGGCCCGTAGCCCGCCTCGTGGAGGATCGCGATCAGGTTGCGGATCGCCGCGTGGCTCTGCTCGACGATCCCGCCGGCGACGATCTCGCCGTCCTGCATCGGCACCTGGCCGGAGACGAACAGCCATCCGTCGGCGCCCACGGCCCGCGCGAAGGGAAGGTGCTGGCCGCCCGTGCCCGTGCCGCCGCCCGTGCCGTACCGAACGATGTCGCTCATGCTGGTGTGCTCTCCGGAGTCGGCGCGCCGAACGCGCGGTGGTAGGCATCGAGGTCGATCGTGCCGCGCGCGAGGAATCGTCCTGCGCGCTCGCCCGTCGGCCTCTGTACGCGCGACGCGAGCACGCCGTTCACCCACACGGCGTGAATGCCGGCCGCGGCCCGCTTGGGATCGTCGAAGGTGGCGACGTCGCGCACGGTTGCCGGATCGAAGAGCACGAGGTCCGCCGCGAAGCCCGCGCGAACGAACCCGCGATCGTCCAGCCCGAACTTCCGCGCGGGGAGCCCGGTCATCCGATGCACCGCCTCGGCGAGCGCGAACAGCTTCTCGTCGCGCGCGTAGTGGCCGAGCACGCGCGGGAACGCGCCCCACAGTCGCGGATGCGGGTTCGGATCGTTGGGCAGTCCGTCGGAGCCGATCACCGTGGCCGGATGACGGAGGATCCGGCGCACGTCGTCCTCCGACATCGAATGGTAGATCGCCCCCGCGGGCTGCAGGCGCCGCGCGGCGTCGAGCAGCGGAAGCTCCCAGGCGCGCGCGATCTCCTTCAGCGAGCGCCCCGCGATCTCCGGATGCGGCTCCGACCAGGTGATCGTGATCTCGATCGCGTCGGTCACCTGCTTCAGATCGAGCGTGGACGAGCCCGCGGTGTACGGATAGCAGTCGCACCCGACCGGGTGCTCGCGTCCCGCACGCTCGAGCGCGTCGAGCACCTCGCCGCTCCGCCCCCAGTTCTCGCGCCCCGCGCACTTGAGGTGCGACACGGCCACCGGCACGCGCGCGCGGCGACCGATCCGGAACGCCTCGTCCATCGCATCCAGAATCCCGGCGAACTCGGTGCGCATGTGCGTCGCGTACAGCGCGCCGAACTCGGCGAGCGGCTCGGCCAGCGCCATCACCTCTTCCGTTGGCGCGGCGAACGCGCTCGCGTACTGCAGCCCCGAGCTCAGGCCGAGCGCGCCGAGCGCGAGCGCGTCGCGCAGCTCGGCGCGCATGGCGTCGAGCTCCTCGGGCGCGGCGGCGCGGTCGAGCCGGTCCATGTGGTTGTTGCGCAGCGTCGTGTGGCCGACGAGCGCGGCGACGTTCACCGCCGGCCGCGCGCGCTCGAGCGCGTCGACGTACGCCGCGAAGCTCGGATAGGTGAACGCCGCCGCGTCGCCGAGGAGGTTCATCGGGTCGGGAAGCGCGCCGCGGAGCCGGGCGGGAGCCGCGCTGATCCCGCAGTTGCCGACGATCACCGTCGTCACTCCCTGCGAGAGCTTCGGCCACATGCCGGGCGCGCGGACGACGGTCGTGTCGTCGTGGGTGTGCACGTCGACGAAGCCCGGAGCGAGCGCGAGGCCGGCCGCGTCGAGCACGACGTCGGCGCGCGCGGCGGGAAGCCGGCCGACGTGGGCGATTCGCCCAGCCGCGATGGCGACGTCCGCCTCGCGCGGCGGGGCGCCGCTGCCGTCGAACACCCGCGCATCGCGGATCAGCGTGTCGAAGGGCTGCATCGCGGCACCAAGCTACCGGCGGACGCCGACGCTCGCCAACTTCACGCCGCCCCGCGCGCTCCGCCGGCACGGAACCCTTCTCTCTCTCACGACTCGCCCATGGTCCAGGGCCCGCTGCTGCTCGCCTACGCGGCCGTCTCGATCGTCGCGCTCGTTCTCCTGATCGCGCGGTACAAGCTCAACGCGTTCGTCGCGCTGGTCGTCGTGTCGCTCGTACTGGGCGCCGCGGTGGGGATGCCGATGGCGAGCGTCGTCAAGTCGTTCGAGACGGGCGTCGGCAACACGCTCGGCCACATCGCGCTCGTCGTGGCGCTCGGCACGATGCTCGGCAAGATGATGGCCGAGTCGGGGGGCGCGGAGCGGATCGCCCACACGGTGATCGCCGCGTTCGGCGAGAAGCGGGTGCACTGGGCGATGGCGGTGATCGCCTTCATCGTCGGCATCCCCGTGTTCTTCGAGGTCGGCTTCGTCCTGCTCGTGCCGATCGCGTTCACCGTCGCGAAACGGACCCGCACGAGCATGGTGTACGTCGGGATCCCGATGGTCGCGGGGCTCAGCATCGTGCACGGGCTGGTGCCGCCGCACCCGGCGGCGCTCATCGCCGTGACGGCCTACGACGCCGACATCGGGCGGACGATCGCGTACGCGATGGTCGTCGGGCTGCCGACGATGGCGCTCGCCGGCCCGCTGTGGGGCAAGCTGGTCGCGCGCTACGTCGTACCGGCGCTGCCGAACCCCCTCATGGAGGAGATGGCCGAGCGTGGGACGCCGCGCGAGCTGCCGGGGTTCGGCATCACGCTGTTCACGATCCTGCTGCCGGTGGCGCTCATGCTGCTCGCGGGGTGGGCGGACAGCTTCGCGCCGAAGACGTCGCTGGCGAACGATCTGATCCGGCTCGCCGGCAACTCCGTCGTCGCGCTGCTGATCGCGCTGCTCGTGAGCTTCTACACCCTCGGCGTCGCCCGCGGCTTCGATCGAAGGAAGATCCTCGAGTTCACCAACGAGTGCCTCGGACCGATCGCGCTCGTGACGCTCGTCGTCGGCGCAGGGGCCGGCTTCGGGCGGATCCTGATGGACGGCGGCATCTCGAACGCCGTGGTCGACCTCGCGCTCGCCGCGCACCTCTCGCCGCTGCTGCTCGGCTGGCTCGTCGCCGCGCTGATCCGGGTCGCCACCGGGTCGGCGACGGTCGCGATGACGACGGCATGCGGCATCGTCGCCCCGATCGTGGCGAAGTCGGCGGGCGTGTCCCCCGAGCTGATGGTCCTCGCCACCGGCGCCGGCTCGCTGATCCTCTCCCACGTCAACGACGGCGGCTTCTGGCTCGTCCAGGAATACTTCGGCCTCACCGTTCCCCAGACGTTCAAGACGTGGACGGTGTGCGAGACGATCGTTTCGGTCGTCGCGCTCTTGTTGACGATCATGCTGTCGTGGGTGCGTTAGTGCAAGAGTGCGTTGGTGCGTTGGTCACCGACACACCGACACACCGACACACCAACGCACCGATCACCGCCCCCCCGCGTATCTCTTTCCCAGCAGCAGATCGTACTGCACCAGCCGGTAATCGCCGATCCGCGGCCGCAGGGCAGCCGGGACCGAGTCGCGAAGCCAGAGACGACCCGCGGTGTCCTGCACGACGGCACTCACCACCGGGAGCGTTCGGCGCACGGAGTCGGCGACGGCGAACAGCACGTTGGAGGGGACGCCCATCCGCTCGAGGAGATAGCCCGGGAGCATGTTCGCGCTCAGCGTCAGCTCGCCCGGCGGGAGGCTGAAGTTCGCCCACACCAGCAGCGGCACGGCGCGCGCCGCGCGCGCCTGCTCCGGGGCCGGCAGTCGCGCCAGCCGCTTGCTGAACCGGGCGTACGCCGCCGCCGAGAGGGGCGGCAGATGGTCGCCCATGATCGCGACGATCACCGAGTCGCGCCGTCCGCGAAAGTGCTCGATCATCCGGCCGATCGCGCTGTCCGCCGTCCGCACGGCGTTCACGTATTCCTGCACCTCGGCGGCGGCGTCGCGCGTCGCGTCGATCGCGCCGAGGCTGGAGTGTGCGTACGTGCCGACGTCGTACGGGGAATGCGTCGACGACGGGAACGCGAACACGAAGAAGGGGCGCGTCCGCTCGCTCTCGGCGATCACGGCGTCGACGATCGAGTTGTCCGACGGCCACCAGCCGCGCGGCGCGGGGTCCTTCACGGGCTCGTCGTGCAGCCAGAGCGACCGGTCGAAGCCGAGCAGCGGATACACGCGCTCGCGGTCGTAGTAGTGGCGTGGGTCGGCCTGCACCGACGTCGTCGCGTAACCGTGATCGTGGAGCACGGACGGCAGCGCCCCGAGCGGGCCGCGCACGTACTGCCGGTACGGGATGCTCCCCGCCGGCAGGAAGGCGTTCGTCATCCCGGTGAGGATCTCGAACTCGGTGTTCCCCGATCCGCCGTACTCCCGCGGAACGATCGCGCGGCCGTGCACCTGCTCGGCGCCGAGCCGCCGGATGTTCGGCATCGGCTCGCTCGTGAAGTGCATGCCGAGGTCGTTCGGGTCCATCAGCGACTCGACGAGGTAGAGCACGAGGCTCACGCCGCCCGTGTCCCTGGCGATCGATGACGTCTCGCCGTCGTGGCCCACGTACCGGTCGACCACGCCGCGCACCCGCGCGACGGAGTAGTCGGGCGGTACCGTGACGAACGCCGCCCGGAGCTCGGAGAGGAAGGTCAGCACGATGCCGTTGGTGCGCGCCATCTCGCGGAACGGCCCCTCGGGCGCGCCGATCCTCAGCGTGAGCCCCTCGAGCGCGTCGCCGCGCGACGCGAGCGGACCCGGAAGCCGCTCGGCCGGCAGGAAGATCCCGACGACCAGCACGAGCAGCGCGAGCGACACGAGTCCGATCGCCACCCGTCGCCCGCGCGAGACCGGCGTTCGCAGCCGGCGCCACGCGATCACGAGCGCCACGATCCACGCCGTGATGCCGACCACGCTCGCCACGATCGCGAATCCGCCGAAGAACTCGCCGAAGAGCGGCATGAACTCGGGGAGCGTGAGCAGGTCGAGCGGCTGCACGGCCGAGTGCATGTAGTGCAGCTTCACGAGGGTGGCGAACACCATCGTGGCGTAGATCGGCGCGACGAGCAGCGCCGCCGTCGTCGCGCTCGACGTCACCGCGAACACGAGCGCGAGGACGACGAAGAGAATCAACGTCGTCGTGATCCAGGGGCGCGGCTCGATCACCTGCACCGCGAGCCGGCGGTAGACGGACGATCCCGAATGCGCGAGCGGGAAGGCGAGGTCGCCGATCGTCACGAGCGCCGCCGCGACGAGGAGCAGCGTCACCAGCGCGGCGACGAGCCATGCCCCCTCCCGCCGGCGGAGGGCGCGCGCGACCGAGATCGTCTCGGCGCGCAGCATCGCCACGCACCACAGCACCGCGATCGCGGGCGGCGCGAACAGGCGCACGTACGGCTGCCACTGCCATCCGGCGGGCCGCAGCAGCGGGTTGACCGCGAGCCGCACGAGCTCGGTCGACATCAGCGCGAGCAGCAGCGCGGTTCCTAGCCGCCGCGCGAGACGGACCGCAGATTCATCATCGGGGCGCTCGGCGGTCGCGTACACCATGAACCCGGCCGCGTAGAGCAGCAGCCACGCGAGCGCCTGATACACGGGCCCGAGCACCGGGCCGCCGGTGCGGAGCAGGGTCAGCGCGTGCGAGTTCCAGGCGGCCGCGCCCGCAATGCCTGCTGCGAGGATCCACGTGGCCGGCGCCACGAGCGCGGCACGCGCGGCCTGCGCCGCCGAGGGCCCCGCGGTGGAGGTCCGCCGGTCGGAGGTGGAGTCGAGCATCGCGGGCGAATCCATCGTGGAGACGGGATGCAGGTACGCGTCGGACGAAGACTGACTCTATGAGCAGCGCTCGAGCGACGCCAGCGCTTCGATCGTTCGCGCTCCTCGTGCTGCTCGGCGCGCTCCTCGCCGCGCCGATCGTGCTGCTGCGTGCTCCGCTCTGGCCCGTGTATCCCCTCGCACTCCTCTGCGGCGCCGCGGTGCGCGCGTGGGGGGGCCGCGTCCTGCAGATCGTCGTTCCTCCGCTCGCCGCGATCGCCGGCCCGTTCGCGCTCCACGTCACCGCCGCGGACGGCGCGGCCGACGCGGCGACCGTGCTGCACGACTCGGGCACCGCGGGACTCGCCGAGTACGTGCGCCAATACGTGCTCGCGGGGGTGCCGCTGCGCGCCTGGGTGCTGCTGCCCTGCGTCGTCCTGCTCGGCTACGTCGCCGTCGATCTCCTGCGGCTCCGCATTGCACGAACCGGGCTCGCGGTCGGGCCCCGCTTCCGCGCTTTGGGGATCGCCGTGCTCGCGGCGCTGGCGCTCGTCGTCGCCGCGCCGCGCGCGCGGCTGCGGCTCTCCGAGGCGCGGCAGGCGTGGCGCGCCGCCGAGCGTGCGGGCGACGAGGATCGGGGGTTTCTCGCACGGGCCGACGCCGGCCTCGCGGCGCTCGACCGCACGCCGCTCGTGGCGCACGACGACGTGCGCGTCGTGCTCGTCGTCGGCCCGTCGGCATCGCGCTGGGACTGGAGCCTCTACGGCTATCCGCGCGCGACGAACGCGCCGATCGTGAAGGCCGCCGACTCCGCGCGGCTCGTGCTCTTCACGCGGGCGGAGGTGCCGCCGCCGGCGCGGGGGGCGCAACCGGGCGACGGGCTCTCGTCGCTCCCCTTTCTCTACCGGCTCGACGGCGGACGGATCGTCCCGCTCGTGCACACGCTCGCGCGCGCCGGCATCGCGACGACGTGGCTGCGTGCGGCGGGAAGCCCACGGCGCCTCGATTCGGCGCTCGCCGGCGGCGCGGTGCGCGACGCGCGCAGCGATGCCGACCTCGTACCGCTGCTCCGTACCGCGCTCGGCGCGCCGAACGGGAGCCGGCTCGTCGTGCTCGAGCCGCGGGCGGGCCGCTATCCGTGGTGCGCCTCGCTCCCCGAGGCGGCGCGCGTGCGCTGGGACGACTGGCTCGCCGGATTGCGCGACGTCGCCGTCTGGGGAACCGGCCGGCCGCACCGGGCGGCGCTGGACTGCTACGACGCCGCGATGCGCGCGGCGTCCACGACGATCGCCGACGCGATGCGCGCGGTGGACGGCGAGACGAGCCCGATCCTTCTCCTCGCCGTCGCCGGCCGCGGCGCGGACGCATGGTCGTCGCGCGGGCCCGCCGCCGGCGCGCACGACCGGCACGTCGCCGACGTACCGCTGCTCGTCTACGCGAACGCGGCGTTCGCGGCACGGCATCCCGCCGCGCTCGACGCGGCGCGCCGCAACCGCGACGCACGCATCGCGACCGCCGCCGTGCACGACGCGGTGCTCGACGCATTCGGCATCTCGGCTGCCGACAGCTCGGCGGCGCTCGCCGCACGCCGCTCGTTCCTCGACACGGACTTCGTACAGGGGAGCGACTCGGCGGCGCTCGCGGCGCTGCCCCTCGTTCCCGGCGACTCGGCGGAGCGCACCCGTGCGCCGGAGCTCGCGCCGGAGCGGAGCCGCCTCTGCGCGCACCGCGACAACTCGGTCCTCAAGTTCCTCGAGGCGCGCGCCGCGTACGACTGCGTCGAGATGGACGTCGTGCTCGACTCGACGTCCCGCGGCGACGGCCCGGCGTTCGTCTTCCATCCGCCGACGCCGGATCCCGGCCTGCCGCTGTACGACCTCCTCGCGCGCACCGGCGTCCCGCGACTCGGCATGTGGCTCGACGTGAAGAACCTCACCGCGCGCAACGCGCCGCCCTTTCTCGCCCGGATCGCCGCGCTCGTGCCCCCCGCGCTTCGCGGCCGCGTCATCGTCGAAACCGGAAACCGCGAGCTCGCCCGCTCCGCCGCGGCCGCCGCGATCGCCGACAGCGGCTTCGTCTTCTCCTACTACCTCGACACGGAGCTCGGCTGCACCTGCTCGCGTGCCACGAATCCGGGCTGCGAGGGCACCATCCGCCAGCTCGCGGGAGAGCTGAACGGCGGCGCATTCACCGGGCTGTCGTTCGACGCACGAGGCCGCGCCGTCGCACGCGCGCTGCAGGATCGGCTCGCGCCGCGCCCGGTGCTCAACACCTGGACGCCGATGGACCGCTGCGAGGACGGCTCACGCGCCCAGCCGCTCGATCCGCCCGCGCGCGACAGTCTGCTCGGCGACGTGCAGAAGTATCTCGTGCAGATGCGGAGCGCCTTCACCTACTGACGAGCGGGCGAGCGGCTCAGTACCGGAAGCCGATGCCGGCGCGCGCCGCGGTGTAGTTCGTCTCGCCGCCGCCCGCGAGCCCTTCGCGCCCCAGCTCGCCCTCGGCGGACAGGATCAGGTGGCGCGCCACGACGGCGCGTGCCTCCGCCGCCACCGACCGGCTGAACCGCACCTCGAAGTCCGTCGGCGTGAACAGCTCCACCGGTACCGAGCCCGTTCCGAGCCGCAGACCGACGTACCCGCCGTCCTCGCCGACGAAGTGGCGCCCCGAGAGGAGCACCGACGTGCCGCCGTCGTGCAGCACGCTCGTCACGCGCCCGCTCACGAGATTGTTGCCGACGTACGCGCCGAGCGAGCCGGTGAGGATGTCCACCGGGCTGGAGAAGTTCATCCGCCGGTATCCGGCCGACGCTTCCACGAACCCGCCGAGCGTCACGTAGCCTTCGGCCGAGAGCGTCGTGCGCGCGTAGAGCGTCGCGTTGGACGCGGCGCCGACGCCGAGCGCGAGGTAGCCGTTCGGGAACGCGGGGTACGCCTCCACCTCGAGCCGGTCGTCGCGCAGCGTGCCGCGCTGCACGTACGATCCGCGTGCGACGAGCGGCCCGATCGCCGTGTTCTGGCGGACCTGCCCCTGCCACTCGCGCCACTCGGGGAGCCGGTCGCGCCACGACTTCTCGTTGAACCCCACCGTCGCCTCGCCGCCGCGGAGCTCCTGGCGCAGCTGCGCGTCGAGCGCGCGCACGTCGGCGCGATCCGGAGCGGCGGCGAGCGCCCGCTGCACCGCGTTCGCCGCCTCGCGCCGGCGGTTCTGCCGGCGGAGCGTGTTCGCCCGTGCCAGCACGCTGTCGACGTCGACCGTCGGCCGCGGCGCGCGCTGCGCGGGCGCGGTGGAGAGCGCGACGCAGGCCGCCGCGAGCGCGGCTAGCACCGGCCGCGCGAGTCGTGCGAGGCGCATCAGGCCGTCGCGACCGCGGCCGCGCGCGGCCGGTGATTGCGGTCGAACTTGTTCCACCGCTTGTCGCCGCGCATCCACTCCCACACGCCGACGAGCCCCGCCCACATCAGGATCGGACGGTAGAGGAACAGGTCGAGGGGGCCGAGGAGGATCATCCGCACCAGGTCGCGGATGCGGTAGTCGCGGTAGCCCCGGTCGTGGAGCGCGACGGCGAGCGTCGTCGGGAGCGCGGTGCCGAACGCCATGAGGCCGAGGAAGGCGAGATACGACTGCCACCCGAGCACGCCGAACACGATCGCGAGCAGCAGCGTGACGAGCGAGACCACCTGGAACAGCGGCGCGAGGCACTCGAACAGCGCGTAGTACGGCACGCCGAGCATCCCGACCTTGCGGTAGCTCGGCCGGAGGAACATGCGGCGGTACTCCCAGATCGTCTCGAGCGTCACGCGCTGCCAGCGGGCGCGCTGGCTGACGAGCCGCGAGATCTTCGACGGACCTTCCGTCTGTGCCACGAGGTTGGGCAGCGACACGATGCGATACGGGCGCTTCTCGCGGAGCATCCGCTCGTGCACCCGGAAGGTCATCTCGATGTCCTCGCAGGTGAACTTCGGCGAGAAGCCGCCGACCTCCACGACTACGTCGCGGCGCCACATGCCGTAGCCGCCGGACACGCACATCATGCACTCCATCCGGCTCCACGCCGCGCGGTAGTCCACGAAGGCGCGCATCATGTCGAGATGCTGGAAGTCGCCCAGCAGATGGTCGTTCGTCGTCGGGCCGGCGTAGCTCGGCTCGCCGATCGTTTCGGGGGTGAGGCTGATCCCGAAGAAGCTCGCCGCGCCGACGATGCGCGCCGGATCGCGCGCGATGATCGTCATCGCCTTCAGCACCGCGTCGGGGGCGAACATCGTGTCGCCGTCGACGCAGCAGAGGTAGCGGTACTTCGCGAAGTTGATCCCGCAGTTGAGCGCGTCCGCCTTCCCGCCGTTCTCCTTCGACACGACGGTGAGTCGCGGCTCGGTGCGGCTCTTGTACACCATCTTCACCGGCTTCGTCTCGAGCGAGCTGCGGTAGAACACCTGCCGCGGCTCGAGGTCGAACTCCTCGATCAGCGCGGGGAGCGTGCCGTCGGTCGAGCCGTCGTCGACGGCGATCACCTCGGTGGTCGGATACGCCTGCTGGAGCAGCGAGCGCACGACCGGGACGGCCATCAGCTCCTCGTTGTACGACGGCGCGATGATGCTCACCGGAATCGAGTACGGCGACTCGAGCACGGACTCGTAGTCCTCCACGTGGTCCTGCTTGCGCCGGAAGCTCGCCTCGACGATCGCGAGGATGCCCATGCCGAGCGCGTAGCAGGCGAGGATCGCCGTGTAGACGAGCGTGACGACGACCGCGCCGTGGAGGAACGACAGCATGCCGGGGGAGGGATCGATCACTGGGCCGACTCCTGAAGGTCCAGGGTACGCAGCAGCTCGTGCACGGCGGGGATCGGCTCGGCCTCGGTGCGCAGCACGGCGGCGTCGGCCATCGCGACCCCCCCCGCGCGCAGCGCGCGGCGCAGCACGTCGATCGCTTCCGGCGTCGGCTGCACGCCGCTCGCGAGCCCGCGGATCGTCCAATCGAGCACGCCGAGGTTCTGGAGCACCTCGGCTGCGCCGTTGCGCGCGAACCCGTCGGTCGACGAGAGCTGTGCGGCGGTCTCGCGCCACACCGAGGGGCCGAGCCGCAGCAGGCCGTCCTTCGCCGCCGAGCGCACGGACCACTCGCGATCGGCGAGCGCGGGGGCGATCGACGCCGCGATCGCCTGGCGGCGCGCGCGGTCGGGGGAGCGCTCGCCCGCCTGCGCGAGCGCGTGGATCGCCGCGCTCCGCACGTACGGCGCGTCGTCGGCGAGCCGGCGCGTGGCGATGTTCGCCGCGTCCTCCGGGCTCATCGCGGCGAGCGCGAGCAGCGCCGCCTTGCGCACGGGCGCGTCGGCGTCGTCGGCGAGGGGCACGATCGACGCGGCGAGCCCGTCGCGATGCGGTGCGTGCCGGAGCAGCGTCGCCGCCCAGTAGCGCGCCTCGGGGCGCGGGTCGGCGAGCAGCGGACGGAGCAGGTCATCGAGCGGCATCGGGAAGCGCTCGAGGCGCGCCGCGATGCGCGACGCGGGCAGGCGCGCCTCGCGCAGCCCGCCGATCAGGATCTCCGCCGCGCGCCGGTCGCCGAGCCGCTGGAGCACCGTCGCCGCCGCGCTGGCGACGTCCGGGTCCGCGTCGGCGAGCGCGCGCTGCAGCAGGTCGTGCAGCTCGGCGGGCGGATCGTACGCCAGCGCGTGGAGCGCCGAGATGCGGCGCCACTTCCGCGTGCCGCCCGCGTCGCGGAGCATGCGCGCCGCGCCGATGCGGCCGATCGAGTACGCCGCGCACGCCTCGCGCACCCACGGCGAGATCTCGTTGTTCGACGCGAGCCGGTAGACCTCGTGCCGCGGGAGCGTCGCCAGCATCGCGCCGATCGTCGACGCCCGCCGGGCATCGGGGAGCGCCGCGACCCGCGGGTCGGAGAGCTGCCGCCCGATCTCGACCAGCCGGCGCTTGCGGCGATCGTACAGCGCGCGGTCGACGAGCACCCACGAGGAGAGCAGCAGCCAGAAGATCGCCGTCGCCGCGAAGCCCAGGACGAGCAGCGGCTCGAGCCTGGCGTCGAACGCCGTTCCCATCACGCCACCCGGACGGGGACGCGCGGTGTAGGCACCCGGGGCGCCGAACGCTCCTGGCGCGCCACGAACGAGCGCATCACCGAGTCCACGATCTCGTCGATGTCCGTCGTCGGCGCGAAGCCGACGAGCGCCTTGAGCTTGGACGTATCGGGGATGCGCCGCGGCATGTCCTGATAGCCCGTCTCGTACGCGTCCTCGTAGGGCACCATCACGATCGGCGACGCCGACTGCGTGAGCTCCTTCACCCGCTGCGCCAGCTCGAGGATCGAGATCTCCGTCTGCGCGCCGACGTTGTAGATCTGTCCGGCCGCTTCGGGACGGTCCATCAGCGCGACGAGCGCGCGGACGACGTCCTTCACGAACCCGAAGCAGCGCGACTGCCGGCCGTCGCCGAACACGGTGAGCGGCTTCCCCGTCATCGCCTGCTGCACGAGCGTCGGCACGACCATGCCGTAGTGGCCCGTCTGGCGCGGACCGACCGTGTTGAACAGCCGGACGATCGTCACCGGCATCTGCCGCTCGTTGAAGTACGCGAGCGCGAGGAACTCGTCGAGCGCCTTCGAGCAGGCGTAGCTCCACCGGCTGTTCGACGCCGGCCCCATCACGATGTTGCCGTCCTCGCGGTAGGGGAGGTCGGTGCTCAGGCCGTAGACCTCGGAGGTCGAGGTGAAGAGCACGCGCTTCCCCTTCTTCGCCGCGGCGGCGAACACGACCTCCGTCGCCTGGACGTTGTTCTCGATCGTGCTGATCGGGCTGTCGATCACGCGGCGCACCCCCACCTCGGCGGCGAGGTGGTAGATCACGTCGCAGCGGTCCACCAGCTCGGCCGTCACCGACGCGTTCTGGACGCGGCCGATGGTGTAGTGGAAGTACGGGTGGTTCCGGTGATACTCGATGTTGTCGATACTGCCGGTGGAGAGGTCGTCGAGCACGAAGACCTCGTCCCCACGGGCGAGGCAGACGTCCGTGAGGTGGGATCCGATGAAGCCGGCTCCGCCGGTGATCAGTACGCGCATCTTCGCATCGTCCTGTAAGGGCCTTTCGGCCGAGAGGGGCCTTAGACCAATGGACGATTCGCTGTGCGCCCGGTCACGGCGGATGTCGTAGTGGCCGCTCCGGGCCGGGGTGTCCGGTCAGGGCGCCCGATTCCGCTCCCGTGCGGGGTTGCCGACCACGATCGCGCCCGCCGGCACGTCGCGCGCGACCACGCTCCCCGCGCCGATCACGGCGTCGTCGCCGATCGTCACGCCCGGCAGGATCACCGCCGCGCCGCCGATCCAGACGTTGCTGCCGACGCGCACCGGCCGCGCCCCCTCGAGCCCGGAACGCCGCAGCTCGGGGTCGAGCGGGTGGGTCGGCGTGTAGATCTGCACGGCGGGGCCGATCTGCACGTCGTCGCCGAGGGTGATCTCGGCGCAGTCGAGGAAGACGCAGCCGAAGTTGACGAACAGGTTGCGGCCCGCGTGGACGTGGACGCCGTAGTCGCAGTGGAAGGGCGGGCGGATGACGGCGTTCTCGCCGACCGTGCCGAGCATCTCACGGAGCAGCGCGGCGCGAACGCCGGGCTCGCGCGCGCTGCTCGCGTTGTACCGCGCCATCAGGTCGGCGGCGCGCAGGCTCATCGCCTCGAGCTCGGGGTCGCTCGCGCGATACAGCTCGCCGGCGAGCATCTTCTCGCGCTCGGTAGGCATCGCTACGGCCCGCGCCGTACGCGCTCGATGCCGAGCGGCGTCATCGTCACCGACACCTTGCTCCACACCGGGCAGCCGTCGCTCTCGGCGGGTGCCATCTGGTTGCGGCGCGCATAGCGCACCACCAGATCGCGGAACCGCTTGTTCTCGGTACCGGTGATGGAAACGGTCGACGTGTCGCTCACGCCGTCGGGCCGCACCAGGTACGTGAACGTGACCGGCGTGTGCCGTTGGGCCGCCGAGATCGGTGGCGGAATCCTGGGAGGCTCTCCGTGCAGCTTCGCGTTCGGAAGCACTTCGGGCGGGAGCGTCGCGAAGACGCTGTCGTTGAGCGCGATGCAGCGTGCGTCGAGCACCGGCGCCGGCGCCGGCGCCGCCGCCTGCTGTGGACGTCCTCCGCACGCGAGCCCGGAAGCCGCGACGAATGTGATGAGGCGAAACCGATGCATGGCGATCGACTGTTCCCGAGTGAGGGTCGGCGCGGACGGGTCGTTTGACGAGCCGAGCCGTGCGAGATAACGTCGTGCGAGCGGGCTTTCTGCGCCATGCCAACCTTCACGGAACTCTGCCTGAATGATCGTACCACGCCCGATCCTCCTCGCCACCGCGGCGCTCCTCATCGCCGCGAGCACCGCCCGTGCCCAGGAGCCCGTCGTCGGCGCACCAGACGCCGACGCGCTCTTCCACAGCCCCGACCCGACGCTCGATCGCAACGAGCAGGCGGCGTATCACATCGAGAAGGACCTGCTCGAGGCGGGACACTGGGAGCTCGCCGACCGGTGGCTCACCGAGCGCTACCTGCAGCACAACCCGAACGCCGCGTCGGGACGTGCCGGCGTCGTCGCGTACTTCACCCAGGTGCTCAAGGTGCAGCCGAAGCCGATCCCGGCGACGCTCGGCCGGCCGGTCGTCGCCGTCGTGGCCGAGGGCGACTACGTCATCGTCGTCACGCCGCGCGAGATGAAGGATCCCAGGGATCCCTCGAAGACGTACACGACGAGCTGGTTCGACATGTGGCGCTTCGTCGACGGCAAGGCGGACGAGCACTGGGACGGCGCCACGAAAGCGCCGTGACGCACCCGCTCGCCTCGCGCCCGACTATTCGGGCGACGCGAGCTTGAGCCCGACGATCCCCGCCACGATCAGCGCGATGCAGGCGAGCCGCATCGCCGTGGCGGGCTCGCGGAACAGCACGATCCCGAGCACCGCCGTCCCCACGGTCCCGATCCCGGTCCACACCGCGTAGGCGGTGCCGAGCGGCAGCGTGCGCATCGCGAGCGCGAGCAGCCCCATGCTGCCGACGAGCGCCACCGCGGTCGCGACGCTCGGCCAGAGCCGCGTGAGGCCGTGCGAGTACTTGAGCCCCACGGCCCACCCGATCTCGAGCAGGCCGGCGAGGACGAGGACGAGCCAGCTCATCGCCGCGCGCTACTCCTTCGGGATCCCGCGGCCGACGATGATCGTGATGTTGTCCGTGCCGCCGTCGTCGAGCGCGTCCTGCAGGAGCTGCTCGCACACGTCCTTCGCGCTCGTCATGTTCGCGAGCCGCTCGGCGATGCGCTCGTCGCTCACGTGCTTCGTAAGCCCGTCGCTGCACAGGAGGTGGACGTTGTCCCACTCCGCGCGCAGCCGAGTCACCACCGGCTCCGCGGCGCTCGCGCCGAGCGCGCTCGAGAGCACGTGCGCGAACTGCGTGTGCGGCGCCTGCGCGCGCGAGAGGATCCCCTGGTCCACCAGCTCCTCGGCGAGCGTCTGGTCGCGCGTCACCTGGGTGAGCTTCCCGTCGCGCCAGAGATAGTAGCGCGAGTCGCCGACCTGGACGAGGTAGTACGCGGGCCACACGCCCATGAAGAGCGTGAGCGTCGTGGCCATCGTGGCGTGGTCCTCGTTTTCCCGCGCGCGCGCGCGGATCGCCTCGTGCGACTGGATCGCGCACCGCTGCAACAGCTCGGCGAACTTGTCCTCCGTGACGTCCCGGTCGTAGAGGCACGACATGCTGTCGTTCACGTACTGCATCACCGCCTCGAGCGCCGTCGCGCTCGCCTCGGCGCCTCCCTCCTCGCCGCCGACGCCGTCGGCCACCATCGCGATGAACGCCACCCGCTGCTCCCCCGACGGCAGATGCTCCTGCGTGCCGAGGTTCGTCGCGAGTACCTGGACGCGCTTGTGGATCGACGCGAGGAGGAAGTGGTCCTGGTTCTCCGCGCGCACCTTGCCGGCGTGCGTGAGCCCGTGCACGTCGATCTCTTCGTCGCGCGGCTTGCGCGTGTTGCTGGGGATGACGGAGGTCATGGGGGTGCGACTCGAGCGTTGGGGCCGGCTTCAATCTGACGTGGGCTGGGCCGCTTGGCGAATTGCCGGGGTGACCTGGCAGGGTTACGATCTGGGCCTGCGAGTGAGCTCGGTCGTCCTGGATGGGGGACGGAGCGGGCTGCCGGACGGGTATTCGGCGACCTGCGGAACGAGAAGCTGAGCGGCGCATGTTCGACGGTGTGAAAGGAGATGGGTGGATGTGCGCGTTGTGGGGGCTCGAGCGCTCGTCGAGTGTTGGAGGGAGCTGTCGTCGCGCGGCTTGGCGCGCCGTTCTGCTATTGGGCGTCTGTGGACCGGAGGCTTGTGCGCAGTCCCGGCATCACACGTCGTCACTCGCGCCTTACCGAGTCGCCGTTGTGGCAGTTCCCGCTGCGTCGATCGATTCATTGACCCTGCAGGTCGCCGCGCAGCTCCGTGAACGATTGGCGCAATCCACTGCCAGCCATGCACTGCGAGTGACGCCAAAGAGCGACGTCGACATGACGTTTACCCTTGAAGGTCCGGCGACGCTTTCGGCGGTCGACTACCAGCGGATCGCGTTTCTCACTCGCTCGACTGTGCTCGTAGTGACTGCGCTCCAGCAGCCCCATGCCGTGCGCATTCACTCTTCGTTGTACACGGTGCGGGACAGCACTAGTCGACCCGTCGCAGACGTCACCGGACGTACGACGAGCGAGGCCGTGGATCGACTGGCCGCGCAACTGGAACGCATTCCCCGCAACAAGCTCTTCCCGGCGCCTTGATCGACCTCAGCCCACCCTTCTCAGGGTGGGCATCGATCGTGATTCGCCAAGCCGACGCCGCGCCTGCAGCACTCGTCTCGGAGCACGTCCGGTATTTTGCCGCAGAGTCTCGAGAGCACCGAAACGTCATCATCGCGGAGTGCGTACGGCGGGTCAGTGGACGCCACCCCCTCCGCGTGCAATCTTCGAACATGACCGGCCACCCTCCCGACCCGATGCGCGAGCGACTCGCCGTCGCGCTCGAGCATCAGTACCGCATCGAGGAGGAGATCGGCCGAGGAGGGATGTCCGTCGTCTACCGGGCGCGCGACCTCCGGCTCGGACGCGTCGTGGCGATCAAGGCGCTCCCCCCCGAGCTCGCGCACGACCCCGCGGTCCGCTCGCGCTTCACGCGCGAGGCGCAGACGTCGGCCCAGCTCTCCCACGCCCACATCGTCCCGATCTTCGACGTCGGCGACCTCGACGGCATCGCCTTCTTCGTCATGTCGCACGTCGGCGGGGGGAACCTGGCGCAGCGCCTCGCCGACCGGCCGCTTCGACCCGTGGACGAGGTGCGCCGCCTCCTCTGCGAGACGGCCGACGCGCTCGCCTACGCGCACCTGCGCGGCGTGATCCACCGCGACGTCAAGCCGGACAACATCCTCATCGACGCCGACAGCGACCGCGCCGTCGTCACCGACTTCGGGATCGCGCGCGCGATGGAGAGCGGCACACGGCTCACGCAGACTGGCGTCGCGGTCGGCACGCCGACGTACATGTCGCCCGAGCAGGCGGTCGGCGACCGCGAGCTCGACGGCCGGAGCGACATCTACTCGCTCGGCGTGGTGGGCTATCAGATGCTCACCGGGCGCCCGCCTTTCCAGGCGGCCAACTCGATGGCGCTCCTCCTCAAGCACGTGAGCGAGCGCCCGCAGCCGATCGCCGACCTGCGCCCCGAGGCGCCCGTCGAGCTGTGCGACGCGATCGAGCGCGCCCTGCGCAAGGAGCGTGAGGAGCGGTGGCCGACCGCGACGGCGTTCCGCGAGGCGTTGCTCGGCAACGCGGAGCCGTCGCGGCGGAGCGAGCCGCACCGCGAACCGATCCGCTATGTGTCGCCCGTGCCGCGCAGCCGACGCGATCCGGCGCTCGTGCGCGCGCCGCGTCCCTCGCTTTCCGTGGTCGACACCACATGGCCGACATCGGGCACGCTCGAGCTGGTGCCGCCCCATCTCGCCGCGCTCACCGTCGAGCAGCGCGCCGACCTCCGGCTCTGGCAGGGCCGCATCGATCTGCTCGATCGGGTGCAGAGCATCCGCCGCGATGCGCTCCTGACGGTCGGAGCATGGGTCGCCGGCCTCACCGGCTTCGCGTTCGGCGTCGGCATGGCGCCGCCGCTCGTGTTGTCCCCCATCGTGCCGATCGTGATGACGACGCGGCTCTGGATGCGCGGCCACTCCCTCCGGGCGGCCGGCCTCATGCTCCGCCGCGTCTTCTTCAGCCGGCGCGCGCGCACCGCGCTCGGCGAGGTGGCCGTGCGCACGCCGAGGCAGTTGAGGAAGCTCGCGTCGCGCGCCGTGCTCGAGGGCGCGTACGGCGATGTGATCCGGCGAGCCGTCGAGGAGCGCGCGCTCATCCTCGCCAGCGTGCGACGGCTGTCGAAGCCCGACCGCGCGCTGCTCCCCGACGTCGCACCGACCGTGCGCAAGCTCGTCGAGCGCGTCTCCGCTCTCGCGACGCGGCTGCACCAGATCGACACGGAGTTCGATGCGGAGACCAGATCGACGCTGGAGGCGCGCATCGCCACGGCGGAGCGCGCGGCGGAGACGACGGACGAGCTCCGCCAGCTCGCGCTGCTCCGGCGCCAGCGCGTCGCGCTGGAGCACGTCGGCCGCCAGCGCGAGACGCTCCGTCGTCAGCTCGACAACGCCGGCCTCGCCCTCACCACGCTCCGTCTCGACCTCGTCGAGCTGCATACCTCCGGGATCGGCGCGGGCCTCGGCGAGGTGACGAGCGCGACCCAGGACGCGCGCGCACTCTCGAAGGAGATCGGAATGGCGCTCGAGTCGGTGATGGAGGTTCGCAAGCTCTGAAGTCTGTCATTCCGAGCGAGCGGAGCGAGTCGAGGAATCGCGACTGTCCCGGTAGGGTGGCCCCTCTATCAGTCCAGTCACGATTCCTCGACTTCGCTCGGAATGACTACGGGCGCGCCGCGAGCGTCGCGCGGTAGAGGTGCCACCGACGGTTCGCCTCGCTCGCGCCCGGCACCACAGACCGGCGCAGGACGTAGCTCCCGGCGTACGTCGTCGCTCGGCCGCCCCGCTCGAACGCGTGCACCGTGACGGGGACCTCGACGTAGCGTGAGCCGGCGGCGCCCTCGATCCGGCCCGGCGTACCGACGTCGAGCCGCACCGAGTCCGTACGCGCGAACCCGTCGGAGAACGTGTCGAGCGACGGATGTCCCGGCGGGCCGTCGTCGCCCCAGTCGGCGTACGCGCGGGCGAAGTCGCGGCGGCCGATCGCGGCGTAGTAGCCGTGCAGCACCTCGATCGGCCCGGCGACGGACGAATCGGTCGCCCGCGGCGTGGAGTCGCCCGACGTCGCGACGGGCTCGCGAATCGGACGCTGGGTGACGCCAGTGTCGGCCCGGTCGCCCGAGCGCGGCGCCGGCGTCCCGCATGCGCAGAGCGCCAACATCACCGCGAGACTACGCGCGCTCGCCGTCTTCAAAGTGTTCCGCCGAGTCCGTAGCGCGCTCATGCGATATCTCCACGCAAGCTCCACCCCGTCTCCACGTTCCCTTCAAGCATTCCCGGTCGGGCCATCGCATCCTCCGCCCGCATCGCCGGCGACGTCGCGCCGGCACGAGACGGACTCCCCGAGGATACTACCATGGCCCGCCTGCTCCCCGATCCCACCTTCTACCCCTCTCCCGCGCTCGCCGTCGAGGCGCCGCCCGAGACGCTCGCCTACGTCGTCCTGCTCACGCCAGGCGACACCGGCAAGAAAGACGCGCTCGGCGTGATCGACACCGATCCCGACTCCGAGACCTTCGGGCGAGTGATCTCGAAGCTCGAGCTCCCGCAGGGAGGAAACGAGCTCCACCACTTCGGCTGGAACGCGTGCAGCTCGCACCTCTGCGCCTACGCGCCGAACCCCCACATGGAGCGACGCTACCTCGTGCTCCCCGGCACGACCAGCACGCGCATCCACGTCGTCGACACGCAGCCCGATCCGCGCGCGCCGCGGCTCGTGAAGGTGATCGAGCCGGAGGAAGTGATGGCGAAGACGGGCTACGCCGCGCCGCACACCGTGCACTGCGGCCCCGACGGCGTGTACGTCAACGCGCTCGGCGCCCCGAACGGCGACGGACCGGGCGGCATCTTCGTGCTCGACCACGAGACCTTCGAGGTGAAAGGGCCGTGGGAGAAGGACCGCGGGCCGCAGTATCTCGCCTACGACTTCTGGTGGCACCTCGGCCACGACGTGATGATCACGAGCGAGTGGGGGACGCCGAACATGGTGCAGAACGGCGTGATCCCCGAGCTGCTGCTCGCGGGCAAGTACGGCCACGCGCTCCACGTGTGGGATCTGCCGAGTCGCACGCATCTGCAGACGCTCGACCTCGGCGCCGAGCAGCAGATGGTGCTCGAGCTCCGGCCGGCGCACGACCCGCGCAAGGCGTTCGGGTTCGTCGGCGTCGTCATCAGCCTGAAAGATCTCTCGAGCTCCATCTGGCAGTGGTATCGCGACGACGCCACCGGCGACTGGGCGGTGCGCAAGATCATCGAGATCCCCGCCGAGCCGGCCGATCCGGCGGATCTCCCGCCGCTGCTGAAGGGGTTCGGCGCGGTGCCGCCGCTCGTCACCGACATCAACCTCTCGCTCGACGACCGCACGCTCTACGTGAGCTGCTGGGGCACGGGCGAGCTGCGCCAGTACGACGTCAGCGATCCCACCGCGCCCGTGCTCACCGGCTCGCTCCACATCGGCGGGATCGTGCGGCGTTCGGCGCACCCGAGCGACATGGACAGGCCGCGCAACGGCGGCCCACAGATGATCGAGGTGAGCCGCGACGGACGCCGCGTCTACCTCACCAACGCCCTCTACACGCCGTGGGACGCGCAGTTCTATCCCGCGGGGATCGACGGGTGGCTCGCGAAGATCGACGCCGATCCGGACGGCGGCATGGCGTTCGACCGCGAGTTCTTCGTCGAGTTCGAGGAAGGGCTGCGTCCGCACCAGGTACGCCTCGAGGGAGGGGACGCGAGCTCCGATTCCTTCTGCTACGCGGAGTGATCGTGCACGACGCGTCGTACTCCTGGCTCGCGCTGCTCGCGTTGGGCGCGGTGCACGGCCTCAACCCGGCGATGGGATGGCTGTTCGCCGTGGGCCGCGCCCTCCAGGAGCGCAGCCGGCGCGCGCTCTGGCGCGCGCTCGGCCCGC
The DNA here is from genome assembly GCA_035494615.1 of Gemmatimonadaceae bacterium. Lineage (GTDB taxonomy): Bacteria > Gemmatimonadota > Gemmatimonadetes > Gemmatimonadales > Gemmatimonadaceae > AG11. The sequence continues at coordinate 23,641 of DATJGU010000089.1, read as the reverse complement.
TCGCGCTCGGCCACGCGCTCGCGATCGGCCTGGCAATCACCCTTGCGCTCGTGCTCGGCGCGGCGCTGCCGGTGCGATGGCTGCGCTGGCTCGTCGCCGCGGCGCTGCTCGTCGTCGGCGTCGACGGCCTGCTGCATCACCGGCACGTTCGGCTCAAAGGAATGCGCGTCAGCGCACGTGAGCTGGCGACGTGGTCGTTCCTCATGGCCACGGCGCACGGCGCCGGGCTGATGGTGCTCCCCATCGTGCTCGGCGCCGCAACGCCGGGCACGATGCACCATCACGTCATGTCGATGGCGATGGCGCCGATTGCCGCGGGAGCCGCTGGCGTGAACCCGCTCGCCATCACCGCGGCGCTGATCCACACGGCCGGCTACCTCGCCGCCACGATCGGGATCGCCTTCGTCGTCTACGAGAAGCTCGGGCTGCGCATCCTCAGGAAAGCCTGGATCAACGTCGATGCCCTCTGGAGCGGTGCGCTCATCGTCGCCGCGGTCGTGGCGGCGATTGGCCGGTGATTGGGGCGCCAGGGGCGTGTTGAACGAGTGACTTGGTGACTTGGTGACTTGGTGACTTGGTCGGTGACTTCGACACAGCAGTCGAACCAAGTCACCGTGGGTGAGTGGCGGAACGAGCGCCGGTGTGCATGCAGGCGGAAGGCCTGGGCCTCAGCCTCGATGCTCTCGATCTGAACCCCGGCGCCCAACCAGCCTGGAGTCTCCACGGCGTGACTTGGCTGGGCGTCGGTGGCCGGTGCCGTTCCGAGCCGCCAAGTCACCGACCAAGTCACGAACGATCCAAGTCACCAAGTCACCGAATCACCGGGCAGTCACCCTTCAGCCAAAAAACGACCCGTCTCCTCGCAAAACCTTCCCCACGCCGGCTCCTCCTCGAGGAGGATGTGGTTCCGGCTCTCGAGCGACACGAACCGCGCTTCCGGCACGAGTGCGGCGAGAAGGCGTCCCTGATCGAACGGGATCGCGGCGTCGCCGTCGGCGTGCAGCACGAGCGTCGGGGCGCGGACGAGCGGCGCGAGTGGGGTGACGTCGATGTTCGCCGCCGTCTCGCGGAGTCGCGCCGCGATCTCCGGGCTCGTCGAGATGCGCTGCAGCTCGCTGAACCACCGCATCTGCTCCGCCGATCCGTCCGGGATGAACCGCGCGGCGAAGAAGAGCCGGAACGCCGGGTTGTCACGCCCCCAGCCGAGCGGGAGCTGCCGCATCACGAGATCCGCTTCGGCGAGCTCCTCCGGCGTCCTCGCCCGCTTGTACGCGCCTTCGGCATAGCCGCCGTACAGCACGAGCTTCGTCACACGTTCGGGATGCCGCACCGCGTACGCGATCGCGACCGCGCATCCCTGCGAGATCCCGAGCATCGGAAAGCGCTCGAGACCCATCGCGTCGACGACCGTCTCCAGGTCGCGCACCCACGCGTCGAACGACAGGTCGTCGACGACGCGATCCGACAGGCCGGAGCCGCGCTCGTCGTAGCGCACGAGGGTGTGCTCCCGCGACAGCTCGCGCAGCCAGTGCCGCCACACGGGACTCTCCCAGTCGAACTCGAGATGCGTCATCCAGTTCGCCGGCTTCACGAGCGGAGGGCCTGCGCCGCTCGTCGCGTACGCGATGCGCGCCTCGTCGTCCGCCGTGCAGAATCGGATGCGCTGCTCGAATCGCCGCGGCGGGCTCGGTGTCGACGCGCGCGCCGCCGACGAATCGATACCGAGCTCCGAGACCGTCGCCACGAGCCGGAACCCGAGCCCGTGCACCGTGCGGATGACGCGCTGCGCCGAGCCGTCGTCGCCCACCGCGTGGCGCGCCGCCTTGATCCGGCTGTTGAGCGTGCCCGGCGCGACGTAGCGATGGCCCCACACGCCATCGAGCAGCTCGTTCTTCGGGACGACGCGGTCGCGCCGCACGAGCAGGTACTCGAGCACGGCGAACACCTGCGGCTCGATGCGCACCGCCGCGCCGCCGCGCCGCAGCTCGTGGAGCCGCGTGTCGAGCTCGCAGTCGCCGAACGCGTAGATCGGCGCGAGGGAACCGGACACCGTCATGCGACCGTCAGACTCGCCGCAGGTCAGCGCGGAGATGCCGCGCCCGCCACATCGCTGAACACCGCGCCGTGCGGGATCCCCGCTCCGCTCCCGCCGTGCGGCCACGGCTTCCCCTCGATGCGTACACCGGGCTCCGTCGCGCCGGCGTCGTGGAACCGGGTGTCCAGCGCGAGCCGGCCCGTGCGCTCGTCGAACGTCGCGATCACGACGCGGTGCTCCATCCCGGCATACCCCGTGACGACGACGCGCTCGTGATTCGGCTCGATCGCGATCCAGTGCGGGACGTCGGTCGGCCCGAGCGTGAGTCGCGACACCTCGCGCGGATGCGCCGGATCGGCGACGTCGAGGCTCACCACCGCGTGCCACGCCGGCACGGTGACGAGATAGTAGTGGCCGGCGATCACCGGGATCGCGCAGTACTCGCCCTTCACCTCGGGGAACGACGCCACGAGCGCTCCGCTCGGCGCGTCGCCGTCGAGCCCGTGCACGAGATACAGCCCGCAGCGAAAGGTCGACACGAGCACCGTCTTTCCGTCGGCGAGGAGCCTCGGCTCCGCGGTGAGCGAGCCCTCGTCGCCACGGGGGCCGGACGGCAGATCGAAGGTGCGCAGCAGCGCGAGATCGGACAGTCGCCAGAGCTGCACCGCGTTCACCGACGCGTCGCCCATCATGTCGGTCGTCGTCGTCAGAACCCGGTCGAGCTCGGGAATGATCACCGCCGAGTACGGACGGATGCGCCGGTCGACGCCGGCGACGTCGGCCGAGGCCGAGCGCACGAGTCGACCGTCGGGCGTGAGCTCGGCGATCCCGCCCGGAGCGGCGCCGAGCGAGTCGTGGCGCATCTGGAACGTGGCGAGCAGGTTGCCGTTCGGCAGCCGGAGGAAGCTGTGCGGATGCATCATCCCCGCGACGTCGCCGAACTGATGCGCGATGCGCACGTGCTTCGGATCGCGGAGGTCGAACACGAAGGTCCGCCCGGTGGCGAAGCCGTTCGCGAACAGCATTCCGTCCGGCGGCGCCTGATGCTCGGTGTGGTGCGGCCGATTCTCGTGCCCTGGCACCGGCACCGTCGCGAGGAGCTTGCCGTACGTCGGCGCCGAGGCGCGCGCGTCGACCACGGCGAGGAAGTCCGGCTGCGTCGTGTCGGCGGCCGCGGTCCAGAGATACAGGAAATCGCTCGACGTGATCGCCTGCGCCCCGAGCGTGGGGACGGCGCCGCTCAGCAGGACTGCCGAGAGCGCGACGAGATGGCGACGAGCGCTGCTCAGCGCACCACGACCTTGTTCAGCCACGCGTCCGCGCGGTAATCGAGCGAGCTCACCACGGCGCGGCTCAGATCCCGGGAGATGCTCAGCACGTAGGTCGGCCGGCCGATGGTGCCGAGCGACGTGAGCTTGCCTCCGTCCACGGCGTACAGCGTCCATGCATCCGCCGTCTCGGCGACGCCGAAGACGGCGTCGTGCGTGGCCGACGGCCACACCCGCGAGTTCTCGGCGAAGCGCGTCGCCCACAACGTCGCCGTGCCGTCGTCGAGCCCGAATGCGCCCACCGCGGCCGAGTCGCCCGTGGCGCCGCCGTGGCCGGCGAACAGCACCCGATGCTTCGCGCGGTCCGTCGTGACCTGGTAGACGCCGGAGAACCATTTCGGCATGCGGATCTCTCGCCGGCGTCCGTTCTCGGACACGATGAACCGGTCGCGGGCCGAGGGGATCCACGCCCAGCCGTCGTCGAGCGCGGCGAAGTCGGCGATCGTCGAGTCGGGGAGCTGGAGCACGTTGCGCTGGGCGCCGCTGCGCACGTCGACCTCCGCGAGCCGCACCTTGCCCCCCTCGAGACTGGACGTCGCGACGTGCTGCTCGTCCGACCAGTTCGCGCGCGTCGTCACTCCCGGCGCGCGCAGCGGCGTGTCCTCGCCGCCGTCGAAGGGCATCGTGGAGAAGCGGATCTCGCTGCCGCCACCGCTCGTCGGGAGCGTGCGACGCAGCAGCAGCAGCGCGCCGTCGGGCGAGATGATCGCGCTCACCGCCGTCGACGCGTGCGCGATGCGCCGCGCGTCGGGGAACGTGCCCTTGATCGCGTCGGCGAGCGGCACGGCCCACACGCTGTGGTCGAAGGTGCCGTCGTCCATCACCATCGACGCGCCGTCGCTCGTGAGCGAGAACTGCGTGAACACGCCGTGGGTCATCGTGTCCTGGCGCGCCGCGAAGCGTCCCGTCGCGCGGTCGATCGCGATGCGCACGACGGATTCCTCGAGCCCGTTGCCGGCGCGTGCGAGCCACACCGCGTCCGCCGCCGCGATGCCGCCGCAGGTGCACGCGTTGACGACGTGGTCCGCCACCTTGCCCGAGCGGTCGACGATCTGCCAGAGCCCGTGCGGCGGTTGCACGACGAGGCTGAGGATCCAGTTCGTGCCGGGGACCACGGAGAGCGACGCCAGGAGGCGTCCGGGTCCGGCGATGCGAATGCTGTCGCGCGGGATGCCGTCCAGCGCGGCGACGCGCACGTAGAACACGGAGTCGGGCGCGTACCGCGGTCCGAGCAGCAGCGAGTCGCCGCCCGCGTAGAAGGTCGCGACGCCGGAGGTGAGCCAGCGCGCCTCGCCGCCGAGCGCGGAGAGCAGGAAGGTTCCGGCGCGGCCACGGACCGTCCCGGGCAAGAGCAGGTTCCGCCGATCGGGACTCCACTCGAGCCCGTACGCCGCCGTCGCGCCGTCGAGGATCGTGCGCGTCGTCGTGCCGCCGACGTCCTGCACCACGACGTCGTACGTGCACGTCGCGCCGGTGCACCCGCGCGTGACGTACGCGAGCTGCTTCCCGTCGGGCGAGATCGCGGGGTTGAGCACCGTGCCCGTGGAGGTGAGCTGCGTCCGCGCGCCGAGCGTCGCGTGGCCGAGCGCGTGGGGGCGCAGCACGTACGCCGCGATCGCCGCCACGGCGACGATCACGGCGACCGCGGTGAGCACGAGCGGACGCTTGCCGCGACGATGCGGGAGCGCCTCGGCTGCGATCGGCTGCGTCGTGTGCTTCACCGTCAACGCGCGCGCGAACTCGCCTGCGCTGTTGAACCGGTCGGCCGGCGTCTTCGACAACGCCCTCGCGACGGCCGCGTCGATCTCCACCGGCACGGTGCTCCGCAGCACGCGCAGGTGCGTCGGGTTCTCCGTCATCAGCTTGGCGATCATCGACTGCGCGCTCGCGCCCGTGACCGGCGGCTCGCCGGCGAGCATCTCGTACAGCACGGCGGCGAGCGAATAGACGTCGCTCCGCGCGTCGATCCCGCGATCGCCCGTCGCCTGCTCGGGCGACATGTACTGCGGCGTACCCAACGACAAGCCCGTCTGCGTCAGCCGGTTGCCGCCGGCTTCCTTCACGGCGAGCGCGATGCCGAAGTCGGCGAGCATCGCCTCACCCTCCTGGATGAGGATGTTCTCCGGCTTGATGTCGCGATGCACCAGCCCCTGCCGGTGCGCGTAGTCGAGCGCGCTCGCCACCTGCTTCGTGATCGTGAGCGCCTCGTCGATCCCGAGCTGATGCTCGCGCTTCAGCTTGTCGCGCAGCGACTCGCCGCGGACGAAAGGAAGGACGTAGTAGAGGAACCCGTCCGCGTCCCCCGAATCGATCAGCGTGAGGATGTGCGGGTGGTCGAGCCGCGCCGAGATCTTGATCTCGGTGAGGAACCGCTCGGCGCCGAGCACCGCGCCGAGCTCGGGGCGGAGCACCTTGAGCGCGACCTCGCGATCGAGCTTGCGGTCGCGCGCGAGGTACACCACCGCCATACCGCCCGCGCCGAGCTCGCGCTCGATGACGTAGCGATCATCGAGTGCTGCCGCGATCATCGTGGCTTCGTCGCCCATGGGGCGAGAAGCTGCATCGCGCCGGCGCGGGGCGCCAGGGACCAGCCGGCCGGGGGCGGATCTGCGGTGATCGGCCGGCCGGGGCGGGCCGGCGATCGTCGTCACCGACGTGCTCGTCCCCATGCTCGACGGGCTGGCGCTCTGCCGCGCCGCCACGGCGGAGCCCGCGTCGCGCCATACCGTCGTCCCTTCAGCGGGCGCGCCGGATTCCGAGCACGAGCAACGTCGTCCCGACGACGAACGCGATCGCGCCGTACACCGCCCACTGCATCTGGCCGGTCATGAAGCTGCCGGGGAGCACGTTGATCCCCTGGAGGAACCAGACGGCTCCCACGAGCTCGAGCAGCGCGCCGGCGACGATCATCAGGATTCGCATCGTTCCCTTCCGAGAGAAGAGCTCCATGTAGCGGCGACCCTCGGCGCGGCGCAAGCACGACGCGCGTCGTGCGCTCCGCCGCGATCGTCCGCTTGACTCCCGAGCCGGACGCCCTATCGTCCCGCCGCTCTTCCTCGTCGCTCCGCGCCACCCACGCCGCTGCGGAGGTTCCCATGCATCCGAGCACTCCGCGATGACGTCGATGCGACCGTCGGTGCTGCTGCTCCTGCTCGGCGCGACGCTCTCGGCATCGCGCGCCCGGGCGCAGGATCCCGCGCCCCTCAGGCTCGGCATCGTCGGCCTCACCCACTCGCACGTCCACGGCCTGCTCGGCCGGAAGAGCCGCGGCGACGTCGTGATCGTGGGGATCGCCGAACCCGATCGTGCGCTCGCCCTGCGATACGCCGCGCGCTACGGGCTGAGCCGCGACATCCTCTTCGCGTCGACGACCGAGATGCTGGAGAAGACGCGGCCCACGGCGGTCGCGGCGTTCGGGAGCACCTACGAGCATCTCGCCGCGGTGGAGGCCGCCGCGCCCCGCGGCATCCACGTCATGGTCGAGAAGCCGCTCGCGGTCAGCCTCGCGCACGCGCGGCGGATGAAGGCGCTCGCCGACCGGTATCACGTCGTGCTCATGGTGAACTACGAGACCACGTGGTATCCCACGCTCTATCGCGCGACGGAGTACGTGCGCGACGACAGCATCGGTCCGCTGCGAAAGGTCGTCGTGCGCGACGGCCACCGCGGGCCGGCGAAGATCGACGGCGTCGACCCCGAGTTCCTCGAGTGGCTGAACGACCCGGTGAAGAACGGCGGTGGCGCGCTGATGGACTTCGGCTGCTACGGCGCGAACCTCATGACCTACCTGATGCACGGCGTGCGGCCGACGTCGGTGACGGCGGTGACGCAGCACCTCCAGCCCCGCGACTACCCGCGCGTCGACGACGAGGCGACGATCGTCGTGACGTATCCGTCGGCGCAGGCGATCATCCAGGCGTCGTGGAACTGGCCGATCGGGCGGAAGGATCTCGAGATCTACGGAACGCGCGGCTACGTGATGACCGACACCCGCTCGGCGATGCGGACCCGTGTCTCGGAGAGCGCCGCCGAGCGAGCGGAGACGCTGCCGGAGCGCGCGGCGCCGGGCGACGATCCCTTCGCCTACTTCAAGGCGCTCGTGGAGCGGACGGTCGTGCCGAGCGCGTGGGAGCCGTCGTCGCTCGAGAACAACATGGTCGTGATGGAGATCCTCGATGCGGCGCGCCGGAGCGCGCGCGAGGGGAAGACGATCCGGCTCTAGCGCTCGCCCGGGCGCGCTCGCCGATCACGGCCGCGCTGGAGCCGTCGCACCGTCCGGCGCTCGCCCGAGCTGACGCAGCACGTCGCCGAGCCGACGCATCTCGGCGCCGTACGTCGCCCAGTCGTCGCTCCGCTGCGCCGCGCGTGCGCGCTCGTAGTGCTCGTTCGCCTGGCGCGCCAGCTCCGCAAGGGTGCCCGTCGCGCCACGCTCGGCGGCGCTGTCGGCCGCCACCGGCTGCTCGCCCGCGGCGCTCTCCTCCGCCACGGTCTCCGCGGGCGCCGCGCCGGCCTTGGCGAACAGGGCGCGGAGCGCCGCGTCGAGCGTCTCCGCCATGGCGACTTCCCCCTCCTGCGCCACCACCACGCGCTTCAGCTCGGGGATGCGCCCGCCCTGCGCGCGCAGGTAGAGCGGCTGCACGTACAGCAGCGAGCCCTCGATCGGGATCACGAGCAGCTCGCCGCGCAACACCTCCGATCCGCGCTGGTCCCACAGCGAGATCTGCCGCGAGACCTCGGTGTCCTGGTTGATGCGGTTCGCGATCTGGTTCGGGCCGAACACGAGGCTCTGCCGGGGAAACTGGTACACCGCCAGCTTCCCGTACTCGGCGCCGTCGTTCCGCGCCACCATCCAGGCGGCGAGGTTGTCCTTCTGTCGCGGCGTGAACGGCCGCATCAGGATGTACTCCGGCGTCGGGCTGCCGGGCAGGCGCATCACCATGTGCCGGAGGAACGACTCGCCCGCGACGCGTCCGCCGCCCGGCGCCTGCTCGCTCGCGCTCGACTGGCTCACCGCCGGCGCCCCCGGCACCTGCCACTGGTCCTCGCGGTGGTAGAAGGTCTCGGGGTTCACCATGTGGTACGTCGCGTAGAGCGTCGTCTGCGCGCGGAACAGCTCTTCCGGATAGCGCACGTGCGCGCGCAGGTCGGCGGGCATCGCGCCGATCGGATGCAGCACGCCGGGATAGATCTTCGCCAGCGTCTGCACGATCGGGTCGGCCGGATCGGCCACGTAGGCGGTGACGTCGCCGTCGTACGCGTCGACGACGACCTTCACCGCGTTGCGCATGTAGTCGATGCCCCCGCCGACCGGCTGCGAGTACGGGTACCGGTCGGTGCTCGTGTAGCCGTCGGCGATCCACTTCAGGCGACCACCGGTCGTCACGACCATGTACGGGTCGCGATCGAACAGGAGGAAGGGCAGGGCATGCCGGACGCGGTCCGCGATGCTGCGATTGTAGAGGATGCGCGTCCGGTCGGTGACGTCGCGCGAGAGCAGGATGTTGAACGATCCGAAGTGCAGCGCGTACAGCAGGCGTCGGGCGAGCGAGCCGACCGGAACGCCGCCGCGCCCGTCGTACGCCGAGTAGATGGCGGCATCGCTCTCGCCGGCCGGATAATCGAACTCCCGCTGGTTGCTCGGCGCGAGCACGAAGTCGTTCGACTGCTCGCCGAAGTAGATCTGCGGCCGCGTGATCGTCACGCCGATCGTGGAGACGGGAGGGAGGTCCTTGATGAACAGCACCGGCAGCCCGTCCGCCGTGACCTCGTTCGACGGGCCGAGGGTGATCCCCATCCCGTGCGTGTAGGTGAGGTGCTCGTTGATGAACCCCTTCCTCGGCAGCGCGTCGGTGTCGAGCTCGCGCGGGGAGAGCAGCACCTGGCGAAGCTGGCCGCCGATGCGGTAGCGGTCGTCGTCGATCGAGATGAAATCGTAGTACGTGCGGATCGACTGGAGCTGCCCGAACGTCTGGAGCAGCGGCTCGCGGTCCCAGAGCCGCACGTTGTCGATCGTCTCGCGATTGGCGGCGATCATCTCCGGACTCACCGGCCCGCCCGCGCCGAGCTCGTGATGCTCGACGCGGGCGAGCCCCCACGCGTCGCGCGTCGCCTGGATGTGATGCGCGATCTGGGGCGTCTCGCGCGAGAGCTCGTTGGCCTGGACGACCAGCCGCTGATACAGCGCCGGCGTGAGGATCGCGAGGACGACGAGGATCGCGTAGCCGATCACGACGCGCACCGCGCCCTGGACGAGGCGCCCGCGCATGCCGCTCCACGCGATGAGCGCGGCGCCGGCCAGCGCGGCGACGCTCAGCAGCTGGAGCGCCGGCACGCGGAGGTGCAGGTCCACGTAGTTCGCGCCCGTGAGCGCGGTGTGCTCGCCGAACAGCAGCCCCGGGATCCGCACCAGCCAGGTGCGAGCGGCGAGCACGAGGAGGAGCAGTGCCGCGAGGACGGCGAGGTGATGGCGCGCGTGCGCCGGCACGACGAGCGGCTCCCCGTCGTGGCCTCGCTCGGCGCGGATGAAATGGATGGGGAGCGCGACCAGCAGCAGCGAGAGCAGCACGAGCGTGAAAGCGAACCCCACCACCATCTCGATCGCCGGCAGGACGAACACGTACCAGCCGATGTCGCGCCCGAAGATCGGGTCGGTCTGGCCGAACGGCGTGCGGTGCAGCGCCTGGAGCACCGTGTTCCACTGCGACGCCATCGCCAGCGCGACGAAGAAGGCGAGGATCGCCGTCCACGGCAGCGCGAACAGGCGCATCACCCGCGCGGCGTGCTCGCCCATCGCGGACGCCGCGCTCGCGAGGTCGGTGATCGGCGTGCGCACGCGGCCCTCCCCGACCGGCAGCCCGCGGAGGGCGTAGCGCGCGTTGCCGTAGAGCGCCGCGAACGCGATCGCCGCGGCCAGGATCCCGATGCTCCACTGGGCCACGATCTTCGTGACGAAGACGCGCTGGTAGCCGATCTCCGAGAACCAGAGCCAGTCGGCGAGCGGCGTCGTCAGCGTGGGGAGGAGCACGACGAGCGCGAACACCAGCGCGACCGCGAGGAGCAGCAGCCGCGGCGGGCGCGGGGGGCGCCCCGTCGTCGAGCCGCGCGGCGGCTTCCGCGGTGGGCGGATGCCGGCGTCGTGCAGACTACGGATGAAGGGATCGTCGTCGGGGACGAGATGGGGCATCCCTCAACATACGGGCGGAGCGGCGCGTCGCGAGGCGGACGAGCGCTCGGCGCCGACCCGAGTCCCGCCCCTCGAGACGCTACGCCGCCCCGGAGCGGGATGCCGGTAGGGGCCAGCAGAGGATCGCCACCGTCAGCCATCCGAACAGGAAGTTCGACGTCGACGTCTCGAGCAGGTGCGCCATGCGTACCGCGCGCGGCATGAGCGGGTTCGGCAGCAGCAATTGCGCGCTGGTGAGCACGGCGAACGCGAGCGCGACGGCGAGCGCGGCCTCCCACCACGGCCCGCGCATCATGCGGACGACCGGCACCGCGATCGCCGCCCACAGCAGCCCTCGCGCCACCTGGAGCGGCACGAGCCACGGCGTGTCGCGCACCACCGACCCGAGCTGGGCGACGAAGCTCCCCGGATCGGTGCCGCCGTAGTACGCGCGCACCTCGGCGCTCCGCCACGCGATGAAGTAGCCGAAGGTGAAGTAGACGAGGACGTACAGGACCGCGACGAGCGCGAGCTTCGCCGTCCACTCGCCCGGGCGCATGTCCAGGCGGCTCACGTCATCCGCGGACGCGTCGCGCGCGCGGGCTCTCCCGAGCACCAGCACGGCGAGCGGGGCGACGAGCGCGCTCGTGATCGCGCCGGCGACGAACAGGCGAGGCAGCATCCCCGCGGGCAGGCGCGTCACGAACACCGCCGTCTCGATCTGCGGCAGCACGGTGCCGACGCCGTACAGCACGACGAAGATCGTCGCGACGAGCTTCCAGCCCGACCAGCGCGAGCGCAGCACGACGTACGACAGTACGATGGCGCTCAGGAAGCTCACCGCCAGCAGCGCGCCGGCCGCACCCGCCGCGTCGCTCGGCGGCGCCGATCCCACGACCGGCTGGAGCACCGCCGCGGCGACGGCGGCGGAGCAGATGAACCAGAGCGCGGTGAGCGCGGCGACGCGCAGCAGGAGCACTACGGCCGCTGCGACGGCGAACCGGAGGCGCGCAGGAGCATCACGAGCGCGACGATCGCCGTGATCGCGAGCAGCGACGTGGCGATCGCGACCGTCGCGTCGGGCGCGTGACCGTGGCTCGTCCACGCGTGGAGCAGGGGCGCGTGCAGCCCCACCAAGAACCAGGCGAGAGCACAGATCACGAGCGTGAGCCGGTACGAGCGGATGGACATGGCAGCCTCCAGCCGAGGTGGCGATCGGTGGGCGGGATCGCGCCTAGTATCGCGCCGCCAGGTTCGCTTCACCAGCACGCCGGGAGCGGCCGGCTGAGCAGGCACCCCTGTCATCCCGAGCGGAGCGCGCAGCGCTTCAGCCCAATGTCATTCCGAGCGGAGCGCGCAGCGCTTCAGCCCAATGTCATTCCGAGCGGAGCGCGCAGCGCGGAGTCGAGGAATCGCGATCGTCCCGGCAGCGAAGCCCCTTTACCAGGATGCGCGCGATTCCTCGACTCGCTTCGCTCGCTCGGAATGACGGAGAGGGAAGCTTCGCTCGCTCGGAATGACGGAGCGGGAAGCTTCGCTCGCTCGGAATGACGGAGAGGGAAGCTTCGCTCCCTCGAAATGACGGAGGGGGAAGCTTCGCTCGCTCGGAATGACGGAGGGGGAGCTTCGCTCGCTCGGAATGACGGAGGGAGACGGTTCGCTCGCCCGGAATGACGGGCGACCCTCGCCCGGAGGCGACGGATGGCGCTCAGCGCTTCGTCCAGATCACCACGGCGCCACACCCGCGATCGTACGTCTCCGGGGCGATCTCGCCGGCGCGGTACGCCTCGATCGCGCCGATCTCGGTCGGCTGCACGTCGTCGACCGAGACCGCGCTCCGATCGCTCGTCAGGACGTTCACGCCGTCGATCACGACGTTCACGCGACACGGAACGCCGTAGCGGATGCTGTAGACCGTCGCTCGGCCGCCCGTGCGCACGACGCGGAAGCCCGGAAGCTTCTCGATGATGTCGCTCGTGAACGAGCCGCGTTCGCGCATGAGCCGATCGGGGCCGAGGAAGAGCCCGCCCACGGCGAGCTTCTGGTGGTCGGCGAACTCCGGGTACTTCGAGCGTGTCGCCACGACGCGCATCGAGTCGAGCGTCACGATGACGCGTCGAAGGTGTACGTCTCTCGTCGTCGTCTCCCCGCTCCGGAGCTCGACCGACGGCTCGGCGATCTCGTAGCCGACACGGCGCACCTCGAGCACCTGCGTGCCCGCCGGGAGCCCGGCGAGCGCGTATCGCCCCGCCGCGTCGGTGCGCGTCGCGCCGCGGGCGCCGCGCACCCGCACCTCCGCCCCCTCCACCGGTGCATCCGCCGGACCGAGCACGGTGCCGCTCAACGCCGCGCTCCCCGACGATGCACTGGTGTCCGCGCGGTCCGGCGCCGCTGTCGCGGCGAGCGGTTGCACCGGCGCCGAGGAGAACGAGAGATGCCAGATCGCGATGCCGAGCGTGTCGTCGACGAGCGCACGGATCACCGGGCCGGCCTGTCCGTCGTGCTGGAGCTGCATCGACACCCACGTGCCCGTCGGCACGCCGCACATGCGGTACCAGCCGCCCGCGTCCGTCGTCACCGATGCCGAGCGCTCCTCGGTCGACGCGCGCAGCGTCTTGCGATCGAATCCGAGCTCGCGCCAGCGCATCGCGAGCGCGACGCCGGCCAGCGGCCCCGCGGTTTCCGCGCTCACCACCTGCCCGAAGATGATCCCCGTTCCCGTGGGCAGATCGACCCCCGGGCACACCGCGGCACGCAGCTTCGCCGCCGGCGGCAGCGCGAGCTCCACCTTCGCCGCCGCCCCGGGCGCGACCGTCGCTGCGCGCGGTGTCAGCGTCACCTCGAGCGAGTCGAGGAGCGGGCTCTCGAAGCCGACTACGTAGCGTCCCGCGGGGAGCGAGTCGATGCGATAGCGGCCCGCGGTGTCGGTCGTCGCCACGCCTCGCGCGCTCGTCGCTGCATCGGCGCCGATCGCGAGGACGCGGGCCCCGGCGAGCGGCCGCGCGTGCACGCTGTCGGTCACCGTGCCCTCGATGGTGCCGAGCGTCGAGGCCTGCGCGCGCGCGGCGCTCGCGAACCCGCACAGCGCGATGGCGACGCCGAGCGCACGCGCGGTCCCGAACACGACCGATCGTCCGTGCGCTCGCGAGTCGCGGGCGTTGCCCTCCTTGCGGCGTTCATCGCGCGGAACGTCGCCGCGGGGCGCTTGCCCGAGGATGTCGGTCATGGTGGCGGGAATCGGCGGAGGATGCGGCTCGGACGACGACACGGAAGGGTGGCGCGCTTTTGCATACAATACGCCAGCCCATGAGCCCGTGTCGAGAGGGCCCCCCGCGCATTCGATGTCCGACGCGGAGGACCGCTACGCGTTCCGTGCCGGCGGCCGCGACGCCTTCCATCGCCGGTACTCGGCCGGCAAGCACGTGGCGCAGGGACGGTATCCCGCGGCGATCGCCGCCGGCTCGTCGGCGAAGAACACGCGACGCTTCGCGTAGCCGTTCGCGAGGGCGCGCCGAGCGCTCGGGCAGTCGAGGCGCCCGTAGATCTTCAGCCGGCGATTGCCACCGAGGAGGCCAGGGGTGTCGCTCGCGATCGTGGCGCCGGTCGGGTCGAGAAGGTGGTAGGGCATCGTATCCCGGATCGAACTCCTACGCGAGCTGGCGCGCCGCCCGCGACTACGTCGCCGCCTTCTCCAACCCGTTCCGCGCCATCGGCAGCGACCGCGGCCTGATCCCCGTCGCCTGAGCGATCGCCGCCCCCGCCGCCGGCGCGATCGCGATGATCGGGGTCTCCCCCGCACCCATCGACGGCTGATCCTTCCGGTCCACCAGCACCACATCGATGGAGGGCACGTCCGAGAACCGCGGCACCCGGTACTGCGCGAGGTGTGCGTTCGTGATGTAGCCGTCGGCGAAGTCCACCGCCTCGAACAGCGCGCCACCGATCCCCTGGATCATCCCACCCGAGATCTGCGCGCGCAGTCCGTCCGGATTGACCACCGCGCCGCAGTCGAACGCCGTCACCGCGCGCGTGATCCGCACCGTGCCGCTCGCGCGGTCCGCCGCCACCTCGGCGCACGTCGCGACGTAGCCGCCCTTCTCGAAGCCGCACGCGATGCCGGCGCCGTTGCCGCCGTGCGTCGGCGGCTTCCCCCACCCGAACCGCTCCGCCGCCGCCTCGAGCACTGCCTTCAGGCGATCGTCGCCGAGGTTCTTCAGGCGGAACGCGAGCGGGTCCATCTCCGCCAGCGCCGCGAGCTCGTCGACGTGCATCTCGCGCGCGAAGTTGTTCGCCGTCGCGGCGAGCCCGCGGTACGAGCCCTGCCTCAGCGGCGAGTCGCTCGGGTGATAGACGACGCGCTGGTTCGCGATCGCGTACGTCGGGCGGATCGCCGCGGGGCCCGAGTTGTAGTTGTCGAACGCCCACGCCGTGATCGTGCCATCGCCGTCGACCGCCGCCTCGACGTCGATCACTCCCGCCGGCCGGAAGTACGCGTGGCGGAACTCCTCCTCGCGCGTCCACACGAGCTTCACCGGCCTCCGCGCGGCGCGCGCGAGCCGCGCGGCTTCGACGGCCACTTCGCCCGTGTGCTTGCCGCCGTAGCCGGAGCCCGTGTCGGGGACGATCACGCGCACGCGCGACGCGTCGACCCCGAGCTCGTGCGCGAGCTCGTCGCGCACGGCGAAGGGCCGCTGCGTCCCCGTCCACACGGTGAGCGTCTCTCCCGTCGCGTCGCGCGTCCACTGCGCCACCGCCGCGCGCGGCTCGAGCGGCACGTGCGCGATGTACGCCACCGTGTAGGTGCGCGCGAGCTTGTGCCTGCCGCGCGCGAGCGCGTCGCCGACGTCGCCCGCGACGAACGGTTCTCCGCCTCGCCCGCCCCCTTCGCCCCCCGTCATCCGTCCGGTCCGCGCGGCGGTGCGCTTGAGATGGTCGAAGATCGTCGCCGAGGTCGGGAGCTGGATGCTCGTCGCCTGGTACGTGGGATGGAGCGCCGCGAGCGCGCGATCCGCCACGCCGGGGCTCGGCGCCGCGACGCCGGTGAACGCGCCGTCCTGCACGACGATCGCGCCCCTGACCGCGCGCGCCGCGCTCGTGTCGACAGCCACGATCTTCGTGTCGCTCCCCGGATCGCGGAGCACGCGGCCGTACAGCATCCCCGGCAGCCGCAGGTCCGACGTGTACTCGTGCGTCCCGGTGACGATGTCGCGCGCGCCGACCTTCGGCAGCGACCTGCCGGCCACCGTCCATTCCGTCGCCGGCTTCGGCGCGACGTCGGCGCGGATCGTCTCCGTGAGCTTGCGTCCCTTCGTGAGCTCGCCGTATCCGATCGACTTCCCCGACTGCGCGTCGACGACGCGCCCGTTCTCCGCCGAGAGATGCGCGCGGTCCGTCTTCCACCGCTCGGCGGCGAGCCCGACGAGCAGCTCGCGCGCCGACGCGCCCACGCGCCGGAGCTGAACGCCCATCTGCGGCGTGGACCGGCTGCCGAAGGTGCCCATGTCGAACGGCGTGAGCTCCGTGTCGCCCATCACGAGCCGGATCGACTCGACCGGCGCGCGCAGCTCCTCGGCCACGTGCTGCGCGAGCGACGTCCGGATCCCCTGGCCGAACTCCACCTTGCCCGTGTAGACCGTGACGGCGCCCTGCTCGTCGACGTGCAGCCACGCGGCGATCTGGTCGGTGTTCTTCGGGTCGGCCGCGCCGGCGTCGTGCGAGAGCTCGGCGGATTCGCCGAGCGAGGCGAGCGAGGAGAGCCGCGGCGCGACGAGGACGACGACGAGTCCGTTGCCGGCCGACTTGAGGAAGTCTCGGCGCGTCGTCATGGCCGCGGCTCCTGCTGCCCTCGCTGCAGCGGCTGCGCCGGCAGCGCAGCGGCGTGCATGTCGCGCGACGCGCGCTGGATCGCGGCGACGATCTGCGGATACGCGCCGCACCGGCAGACGTTGCCGTCCATCGCGCGGACGATGTCGTCGTGCGTCGGGCTCGGCGTCGCGTCGAGCAGCGCGACGCCGGCCATGATCATCCCCGGCGTGCAGTAGCCACACTGCATCGCGTTCTCTTCGATGAAGGCTTGCTGAAGCGGGTGAAGGCGGCCGCCGCGCTCGAGGCCTTCGATGGTCGTGATCCGCTTGCCGGCCGCGGTGCCGACGGGAGTCTGGCAGGCGAACGCGCGCTTGCCGTCGAGGAGCACCGTGCACGCACCGCACTGGCCCTCGCCGCAGCCGTACTTCGTGCCGGTGAGGGCGAGATCGTCCCGGAGGGCGGTGAGGAGCGGCAGCTCGGGGGCGGCGTCGATGCGGTGGCGGCGCCCGTTGACGTTCAGCTCGATGGTCATGATGGTCCCACCCCCTTGCCGCGGAGCTTACGGCGATCCCGCGGCCGACGATAGTTCGCGCAGGCGATGAGAGGTAGCTGCAGAATCTCTGCCGGCCGGGCGCTCGCCGTGTGTCATTCCTAGCGAAGGGCCGAAGGTTCTCCCCCTGTGTCATTCCGAGCGAGGGCCGAAGGTTCTCCCCCTGTGTCATTCCGAGCGGAGGGCCGAAGGTTCTCCCCCTGTGTCATTCCGAGCGGAGGGCCGCAGGCCCGAAGTCGAGGAATCGCGATCGTCCCAGTAGAGCGGCCTTCTATCATGAGGCGCGCGATTCCTCGACTCGCTCCGCTCGCTCGGAATGACAGGGGGAGCTCCGCTCGCTCGGAATGACAGGGGCGCTCCACTCGCTCGAAGCCGAGCTCGGTCGCATGGCTCCTGCGCCGCCCACCTCTTGTTCGCATATTCGGCCACCGCCACGCACTCCCGCGCGGACCCCGCTCATCGTGCGATGACCTCGTCCCTCACGGCCGCCGAGCTTCAGCCGTCCCTCACGGGCCGGTACGCGATCGAGCGTGAGCTCGGTCAGGGCGGTATGGCGACCGTGTTCCTCGCGCGGGACCTGAAGCACGACCGCGACGTCGCGATCAAGGTGCTCGATCCGCACCTCGCTCGCTCGATTGCCAGCGAGCGGTTCCTTCGCGAGATCGGCATCTCCGCGCGGCTCAACCATCCGCACGTGCTGCCCCTCCTCGATTCCGGCGTCGCCGGCGACGAGGAGCTACCGTTCTACGTGATGCCGTTCGTCGACGGCGAGTCGCTGCGCGAGCGGCTGCTTCGCGACGGCCCGCTGCCGGTCGACGAGGCGCTCCGCCTCGCGACGGAAGTCACCGATGCGCTCGCGTACGCGCACGAGCACCACGTCGTGCACCGCGATGTGAAGCCCGACAACGTCATGCTCTCTGGCGGGCACGCGGTCGTGATGGACTTCGGCATCGCGAAGGCGGTCGGCGAGGCGCGCGAGGACCGGACGCTCACCGGCGAGGGGATCTCGGTCGGCACGCCCGCGTACATGCCTCCCGAGCAAGCCGCGGGGGACCGCACGGTCGATCAGCGCGCCGACGTGTACGCCGTCGGCGCGCTCCTGTACGAGATGCTGACCGGCGCGCCGGCGTTCGCGGGTACGTGGCAGCAGGTCGTGATCGAGAAGATGGCTCGCGAAGCGCCATCGCTTTCCGCTCGCCGGCCCGACGCGCCGGCGCCGGTCGCGCGGCTCGTCGCGCGCTGCCTCGCGCGCGATCCGGCCGATCGTCCGGCGACCGCCAAGTCGCTGCTGCGCGAGCTGCACGCCCTCGCCGCGGCGCCGCCGAGCGCGCGCTCGCGCGGGCGTCTCGTCGCGATGGTCGTCGTCGCGCTCGCGGCGATCGGCATCGTGACGGGCCTCTACCTGCGCGAGCGCCGGAGGACGTGGGTGCGCCTCACGGCGGTCCCGACGCTGCAGCGGATGCTGGAGGCCGACCAGCTCGACTCCGCGTTCGTGCTCGCGTCGGAAGCCGAACGGCGCGCGCCGGCCGACTCGGCCCTCGCGGCGCTCTGGCCGCTCTTCTCGCAGTCGCAGCGCTTCCTCAGCGAGCCCGCCGGCGCCGAAGTATCGCGTGCGTCGCTCGACGATCCGACGCACTGGATCCGCGTCGGCACGACGCCGACGGACGAGGTGCGCATCCCGCGGACGGCCTGGTACTATCGCTACGCCAAGCCCGGCTACCGCGTGGTGACCGTGATGGGCGCTCGGCTCGGTGGCAGCTACGTGCCCATCCCGAGCCCGATCCCCCTGCGAAAGCTGAGCGATCCGGACACCGACATGGTGCTCCTGACGGGGAAGGGGCTCGTCGGCACGCTGTATGGATTGCCGCCGACGGAGAGCTTCGACCTGCCGGATTTTCTGATGGACGCGCGCGAGGTGACGAACCGCCAGTACGCGGCGTTCGTCGACGCGGGCGGCTACGCGAACCGCGCGCTGTGGGACTCGACGATCGTGCGCGACGGAAAGCCGGTCGCGTGGGAGAGCGCGATGCGGTCGTTCGTCGATCGCACCGGTCAGCCCGGCCCATCGTCGTGGGAAGGTGGCGCGCCGCCGATCGGAACCGAGGATCTCCCCGTGGGCGGCGTGAGCTGGTACGAGGCGCGCGCGTATGCGCGCTTCGTCGGGAAGGCGCTTCCGACGGTGCTCGAGTGGAACGCCGCCGCGATCCCCGACGCCGCGCGGTGGGTCGTGCCGCACGGCCGCTACGACGCGACCGCTCCGGTGCGCGGCGGCGACGCCCGCAGCGTCAGCCCGCGCGGCGTGTACGACATGGCGGGGAACGTGCGCGAGTGGACGGTGAACGCGCGCGAGCCGGGGAGCCGCTACATCCTCGGCGGCGGCTGGAGCGATCCGGCGTACATGTTCTCCGAGCTGTACACGCAGCCCGAGTTCGACCGCTCGGCGATCAACGGGATCCGGCTCGTGCGGCGGCGCGGCACGACGCCCGACCTCGCGCGCGCGAGCGCACCGATTCCCGGGCTGACGCGCGACTACGCCAAGGCGCGCCCCGTGGACGACGCGACCTTCCGCGCGTTCCTCGCGCTGTACGACTACGACCACACGCCGCTCAACGCGATCATCGTCGGGCACGACTCGAGCTCCCCCGACTGGGTGCGGGAGGAGATCGAGTTCGACGTGCCGGGCGACAGCCTGCGCATGGCGGCGCTGCTCTACCTGCCGCGGCGCGTCGCCCCGCCGTACCAGACGATGGTGCTCTTTCCCGCGTCGGACGCGCTGTTCATGACCGACCGGCACGCGGCGTCGATGTCGTACGCCGACTACCTCGTGCGCAGCGGACGCGCGCTGCTCTACCCCATCTACGAGCACACCTACGGCCGCGGGCCGAGCCTCGGCGGCGACGACGTCCTCGACGGCACCATCGCGCATCGCGACCGGATGATCCGCTGGGCGCGCGAGATGCGCCGCTCGATCGACTACGCCGTGACGCGCGCCGACGTCGACTCGACGCGGCTCGGCTTCGCGGGCGTGAGCCTCGGCGGCCGCACCGCCGGCTTGCTGCTCGCTCTCGAGCCGCGCTTCAAGGTGGCCGTGCTCAACGTGCCCGGCCTCTCGATGGGACCGATGCGGCCGGAGGAAGATCCCGTGAACTTCCTGCCGCGCGTGCACATGCCCGTGCTCATGCTGGACGGCAAGTACGACAGCGGCTTCCCGCTGGAGCTGTCGCAGAAGCCGTTCTTCCGCCTGCTCGGCACGCCGCCCTCGATGAAGCGGCACGTCGTGGACGAGTCCGGCCACTTCCTCTCGCGGCCGATGATGGTGCGGGAGTCGCTCGCGTGGCTGGACCGGTATCTCGGGCCGGTGCACCGGCGGTGAGCGCGACGCCGCGCGGCGGGGCTCGCCGTCGCCGAGCGTTCGGCGCAGAGCGCTAACGCGGCGCGCTGGCTCCTGTCGCCGGCGCTGGCCTGACGCGCGTCACGGTATCGACGTGCGTGACGTAGACCGTGTCGGCGCGCAGCACTCGGACCGTGTCGACCTTCGTCACCGTCACGGTGTCGACTCGAGGTGAGCCGGCGATGCTTCCCGGGCCGGGAATGCGCTGGAGGGCCGCTCGGGGCAGCGCGCGATCCGTCGGAACCGGCCGACGACCGTCGACGGTGAGCGAGAAGCTTCCCGGGCTGCGCGGATCGTACGCGGTCACGACGATCAGCCACGCTCCCGTCTTCGGCGGAAGCTGCAGTCGCGCGCTCTCGTTCCCGCCGGAATCGTCGTCGTCGTAGGATTGGCCGTCGGGAGCGACGGCGATGAGCACCGCGTCGAAGTCCGGCGAGGAGAGCTCGACGCTCCTGAGCGGAGCGTCCGCGCGCGAGTCGATCGTGTACGCCTGGACGTAATGATTGGCGACCA
The DNA here is from genome assembly GCA_035494615.1 of Gemmatimonadaceae bacterium. Classification (GTDB taxonomy): domain Bacteria; phylum Gemmatimonadota; class Gemmatimonadetes; order Gemmatimonadales; family Gemmatimonadaceae; genus AG11. The sequence goes on along the minus strand of DATJGU010000089.1, from coordinate 2,857 downwards.
GCGTTCCGGGGCGCGCGAGCAGCCGGCCCGAGACGGTGACGATCTGCGCGTGCGCGTGGTTCGATGCGAGCAGCAGCGTCGCAAGCATGCCGAGCGAAGGAGCGAATCTCATGATGTGCCTATGGGCGAGCCGTGATGTGCGTGCGCCGGATTCGTCGTCGATACGACGTCGCGGCTCGTCATCCCGAGCGAGCGCAGCGAGTCGAGGGATCTGCACCTCAGCGTGCCGGTCCGAGACACCTGTCGAGCCAGCCGAGCGGCCTGCAGCTGTTCCCGGAGCTCCATCAGGCGAACCCCACGGCGCGGAGCATCGCGCGACCCTCGTCGTCCGCGAGGAACGCCGCCCACGCCGGCGACGCCGAGAACGACCACCACACCTCGCGCGCCTCGATGCCGCGCGCCACCAGCGCCCGTGCCGTCTCCATCCGCCCGAGCGACGCGTGCACCGAGCCGAGGAGCGACAGCTCGATGAAGCCCGTCGACGCGCGCTCCTCGAGCTCGGCCAGGATCCGCTCCGCCGCGTCCCATTCCTTCCGTCGCGCGTGGATCGCCGCCAGCTCGGCGAGGATGCGCGGGTTACGCCCCGACATCGGCAGGATCTCCTGCGCGGCGGCCATTGCCTCCTGGTCGCGGCCGAGCGCCGACAGCACCCACGCCTCGGCCCAGCGGCCGGTGAAGGCGTTGTGGTCGATCGCGACCGACTCGCGCGCCGTGCGCAGCGCGTCGTCGAGCCGGCCGACGTACGCCAGCGCCAGCGCGTGAAGCGCCGCGGCCCAGGCGTTCAGCGGATCGAGCCGCCGGGCCGTCTCGAGGTGGCGGAACGCCTCGGCGAGCCGTTCACTGGAGGTCGTCGTCCGGATCGCCAGCACGAACGCCCGCTCGACCATCGCCTGCACGTGCGACGGGTCGCGCGCGAGGGCCCGGTCCGACAGCGCGACCGCGCGCTCGATGTCGTTCTCGTACGACGAGGCGATGTTGGCCAGGGTCGACAGTGCCTGCACGTGGTCCGGCTCGAGCGCGAGCGCCCGGTCGATCGCGCGCTGCGCGAGCGGGATCGTCGCGCTCGCGGGCGCGATGCCGTAGATGAAGACCAGCCGGTACGCGTCGGCGAGGAGCGCGTGGCCGTCGGCGAGCTCGGGATCGAGCGCGACGGCGCGCTCGAGGCAGGCAATCGCGTCGGCGATCGCGCGCCCTCGCTGGCCGAGCAGCACGCGTCCCTTCAGCAGCGCTTCGTACGCCTCGACGTTCCGCAGCTCGCCGCGCGGCGGCTCGGCGGAGGGCGCAGCGAGCAGCGAGAGCTGCAGCTTCGACGCGATCGCCTCCGCGAGCTCGTCCTGCAGCGCGAACACGTCCACCAGCTCGCGGTCGTAGCGCTCCGACCAGATCGTGTAGCCGTCGCTCGCGCCGGTGAGCTGCGCCGTGATGCGCAGCCGAGGGCCCGCCTTGCGCACGCTCCCCTCGAGCACGTGCCGCACGCCGAGCCGCTCGCCGATCACCCGCAGGTCCTCGCGCTTTCCCTTGAGCGCGAAGCACGACGTGCGCGCCGCGACGTGCAGCCCCGGCACGCGGGTGAGGACGGCGATGATCTCCTCCGTGATGCCGTCGGCGAAGTACTCGTCGTCCGCCGCGGCGCTCAGGTTCGAGAAGGGAAGGACGGCCACCGACTGGCTCGCCGCCGCCGGCACCGCGGACGCGGCGCTCGAGGTGGACGCGCGCAGCATCGTCACGACCGTCGCGCCCGTGGCGATGCGTGCTTCCGGGTCCTTCGCCAGCAGCCGCTCCACCGTCTCGCACACTGACGTCGGCACGCCGGACCGCAGCGCCGCGACCGTAGGGGGCGTGTGGTGGAACCGCTTCGCGATCGTCGCCTGGATCGTCGGGCCGGCGAACGGCTGCTCGCCGGTGAGCATCTCGTACAGCATGCAGCCCAGCGCGAACAGGTCGCTGCGCCCGTCGAGCGTGTCCCCCGCCGCCTGCTCGGGGCTCATGTACGCCGGCGTGCCGACCGTGACGCCCACCTGCGTCAGCGTCGCCGCGCCCTCCGCGGCGGCCGCGAGCACCGCCTTGCCGACGCCGAAGTCGGCGACGAGCGCGTGCCCGTCGTGCAGCATGATGTTCTCGGGCTTGATGTCCCGATGCACCACGCCGTGCCGGTGCGCGTAGTCGAGCGCGTCGGCCACCTCGGTGGTGATGCGCACCGCTTCGTCCACCGGCAGCTGCCGCGCCGCGTCCAGCCGGTCGCGCAGCGAGTGCCCGTCCGCGGTGGGCATGACGTAGAACATGCGGCCGCCGGCGTCGCCCGAGTCGAACAGGGGGAGGATGTGCGGATGCGTCAGCGCCGCGGCGAGCCGGATCTCACGCAGGAACCGCTCGCTGCCGAGCGATTCGGCGAGATCCGGATGCAGCACCTTGATGGCGACGTCGCGGTCGTGCTTGAGGTCGCGCGCGAGGTAGACCGTCGCCATGCCGCCGGCGCCGAGCTCGCGCTCGATGCGGTATCGGTCCGCCAGCGACGCCGCGAGGCTCGGGGAATCCATGAGGAATCATGGCGGCCGGGCGAGAGCGGCGGGAGGGCTATTCGGTGGCTCTCGCTCGCTCACATGCGCGCGCGCAGACACCACGCCCGCGGACGCGGCCACTAGCGCACGACGACCGGCAGCTCCACCCGCGAGGGATAGCGTGCCGAGCGATACACGCGATGCGTCGCGGAACGGAAGTCGCTCGCACGGGCGGTGAAGATGTTCGCCACCCAGCTCTGCGGATTGCGGTCGTAGAGCGGGAACCAGCTGCTCTGCACCTGTACCATGATGCGGTGCCCCTGCTCGAACGTGTGGTCGACGCCGTGCAGCGTGAGCGT
>DATJGU010000088.1:0-34645 GCA_035494615.1 Gemmatimonadaceae bacterium | reverse complement strand
GGTGGCGAGGGCGTAGCCGCGCCCGACGATCGTCGCGATCGGCCAGCGGTCGGCCCATTCGCCGCGCCGCACCTGCCCGTGCGCCGAATCGGGGATCGGATGATCGCGCAGGAAGTGCGCCGACACGCTCACCGCGGTGTCCGTCGTGATCGTGTGATTGCCGTACGACAGCGAGAGAAAGGCGGGTGCCGGCGCGCGCCGAGCGTTCGGCACCCAGAGCAGGAGGTCCATGTAGGGCTCGTCCTGCCCGCGGTCGAAGTGCACGCGCACCTCCTTGCGCGTCGCGATGCCGCCGAGCGCGTGCGCGTCCGCCGAGCGCACCTCGTGCCACATGCCGGCCGGCGCGGGCGGCACCTTGCCGTACACCTCGCGCTCGAACAGCGCGAGCAGCTCGGGCCGTCGCTCGCGGCGCCATTCGTCGGCCGAGCGCACGGGGCGCCCATCCGCGCGCACGAGCGGATCGGGGAGCGTGTACGGCGCGACGCGGCTCTCGTCGTAGTTGATGCCGGCGCGCGCGGGCGATTGGGCGGATGACATCGTCGGTCGCAGTGTAATGCCCAGCGCGACCGCGGCGAAGGCGGCGAGCCGCGCGATCCTCACGCTCGTCATCTCGGATGCTGCAGCGTCGAGAGATACTCGACGAGGTTCACGAGATCGGCCTGCGACATCGTGCCCTGGAGCCCCGGTGGCATGAGCGAGCTGTCGAGCCGCTTCCGCTCGGCGACGGTGCGCTTCGGCACGCGGCGCTGGACGCCGCCGATCAGCTTCATCACCAGCTCGTCGTCCGTCTCGCTCGAGATCAACCCGACGAGCTGCTGGCCGTCGGTGGTGCGGACGGTCCAGCCCTCGTAGCCGAAGCCGATCCCCGCGCTCGGGTCGAGGATGGCGAGATAGAGCGCGCTCTTCGGCAGCTTGTCGCCGATCTCGGTGAGCGGGGGGCCGAAGTCGGTGCCCGTGCCGCCCACCGCGTGGCACGAGGTGCAGGTGCGCTGGAAGACGGCGCGGCCCGCCGCGGCGTCGCCCTGCAGCGCGGCGAGCTGGGCGAGCGGAGGAAGTGTCTTGCCGTCGAGCGTCGTGGCCGGCGGCGGGGCGAGATACTTCGCCGCCGAGTCGCGGATCTCCGGCCATGCGGCGAACAACGCCGCCGCGGCCGCGGGCTCGAGCGCTTTCGGAAGCGCGTGCGTGCGCGCGAGCGCGATGAGCCGCATCCAGCCGCCGTAGCCGCTCCCCATCGCTTGCACCGCGCCGCGCCGAAGCGCGATCGCGCGGGTCGAGTCGAGCAGCACGCCGCTCAGGATCGTGTCGACCGCCGGCGAGAAGTTCCTGCCGAGCACCGACATCGCGCGGTGCGCGGCGGGTTCGTCGTCGCCACGAACGATCGCGGCGAACCGCGGCGCGCCGCCCCACGCGAGCGCGAGGCGAGCCGCTTCGGCGCCGGCGGTCTCGCTCGGCGCGCGCAGCGCGAGGCGCACGAGCTCGTCGAGCTCGGAGCGCACGTCGTAGCGCTCCACGAGATCGACGTACCGCGTCGTCCCGCGTACCGAGGGCAGCACGCGCCGCAGCGCCGTCTGCACGTCGCCGTTCGCCGCGGCGGCCTTCGCGTCGAGCTGACTCAGCACGATCGACGCGACGGTGTCCGACTGTCCCGCCGGCGAGCCGAGGATGGCGAGCAGATACTGCTGGCGCGTCGCGGGATCGTGGAAGTCGAAGGCGCGGAAGTAGCGCAGCCGCTCGGCGATCGGCACGGACGCGTCGCTGGCGAGTCGCGCGAGGAGCGGCGCGGCGCGCGGGCTGCGTGCACGCCAGACGATGTCGCGTCCCGCGGGCGTGTTCCATCCGTCGCCGACGCGATCGAGCCAGGCGCCGAAGTAGCGGTCCCACTGGCGGTCGGCGGAGATGCCGAGCGCCTCGAGATACCAGCGGTCGCGCCCGTCGTGCTGCGCGGCGAGATCGGCCCACAGCATCGCGGCGCGCGGGCTCGCGCTGTGCCGCAGCGCGAGCGCGACCTCGCGGCGCACCTCGGGCGCCGGATCGCGCACGAGCCGCGCCGAGATCGGGACGACGTCGGCGCCGACGCGCCGCGTGGCGCGGAGCGCGACGATGCGGATGTTCGCGTCGGCGTCGCGCGAGGCGCGATCGAGCCAGCGCGCACCGCGCCCGGGGAGCTGCGCGAGAAGCCAGAGGGCGCGCGCACGGTCGCGCGCGTCGGCGCCGCGGTACATCGCCGCGAGCGCCGGCTCCGCGGCGCGGCCGAGCGCGCGAAGCTTCCGATAGGCGAGGTAGCGTGTGGCATGGTTCGGGCTCGCGAGCGCGCGCGCCGCGCCCGCCGCCGTCGTGAGGTCGAGCGCGGGCACGGTGTAGCGCGTGCCGGGCGGCGCGATGCGGATGATGCGCCCCTGCGTCTGGTCGGACATGTTGTGGCCGCCCACGCCCGCGTCGTACCAGTCGGCGACGATGAGCGAGCCGTCGGGCGCGACGGCGACGTCGACCGGACGGAACATCCGGTCTTTCTGCGAGCCGACGATCGGCAGCAGGTCGGCCGTGTAGCCCGCTCCGGACGGATGCACGGGATACGCGCGCACCTCGTTCTGCCCCGGATCGGCGTGGACGAGGGTGCCCCAATAGCGCCGTGGCAACAGGGTGCCATCGTACATCGCGATCCCGGAGGGCGCGCCCGCGCCGTTGATGCGGACGTTGGGCACGGAGCCGGGATCGTCGGAGTGCCAGTGCTGGCGCGGGATCTCGGCGCTCATCCCGGTGCGCCGCTGCCGCCAGCCCGCGCCCGTCATCTCGTCGCGGTAGCCGAAGCTGCCCCCTTCCATGACGTAGTTGAGCCGCGTGGAGCGGTTGCCGTCGTCGTCGTTGTCGCTCTGCCACACGGTGCCGAAGGCGTCGACGGCGAGCTCGTACGGGTTGCGGAAGTCGTAGCCGAGCACCTCGATGTTCGAGCCGTCGGGCTCGACGCGGAACGCCATCCCTTCCTGATACGGTGCACGCTTCTGCTCGACGCGGTTGCCGGCGCGGTCGACGAGCACGCGTCCGGCCGAATCCATGATCGCGCCCGTCTCGTTGCCGCCGTTGAAGTAGAGCCGGCCGTCGGGGCCGAACACGAAGGCGTGCGTCGAGTGATCGTGGTCCTTCCCGATCGCGGTGAACAGCACCTCCTTGCGGTCCGGCCTGTCGTCGCCGTCGTCGTCGGTGAAGACGAAGATCTTCGTGTACGCGGAGACGATGACCTTGTTGCCGAGCACCGCGATCCCCATCGCGGCGTCGACGTCGGTGCCCTGATAGAACACCTTCGTCACGTCGGAGACGCCGTCGCCCGTGGTATCCTCGAGGATGACGATGCGGTCGCCTTCCGCGCGGAGCGGGTGCGGCTTGAACTTCCGGTAGTTGTAGCCCTCGAGGAGCCAGATGCGTCCCCGCGCGTCGACGTCGATGTCCGTCGGGTTGGTGATCGCGGGCGCCTCGGCGACGAGTGTGGCCCCGAGGCCCTCGGCGAGGTCGAGGGAGTCGAGCGTCGGGCGCGCGGCAACGTGCGACGATGCGGGCGACGCGCCCAGGGCGGCCACGACCAGGCCGACGGCGGATGCGACGAGGCGGACGAGGAGAGCGAGCATGCGAGGGACGGCGAGGAGAATGAGCGAGTCGAGGCGGCCGGTGGGGCGCGCGGCGAATATGCGCGGGAGGCGCTCGGAAAGACACGCCTCTCTATCGGGACGAGCGCGATTCCTCGACGTCGGGCCTTCGGCCCTTCGCTCGGAATGACATCGACTTCGGGCCTCGAGCGGAATGACACGGGGGCGGGGCCGCTGGCCGAGCGGACGCCGGGCGATATAGTCTCCACGATGCCGCGCGCCATGCTTCGATTTTTCTCGCGGGCCGTCGTCGCGGGTGCGCTCTGCGTGCTCGCAGCGGCGCTCGGATCGTGTGCCGACGCGACCACGGCGCCGCTCCCCTCGGGGTCGCAGCGGTTCACGCCGCCGGAGGTGTTCCGGCGGTGGTGGGCGCTCACCGAGCAGTGCTCCGGGCTCACCGGTGACTACGACGCCATCACGTGGTACGTCGTGCCGGGCGCGGCGAGCATCCCCGGGCCTGACGGGAGCCCGGTGCAGGGGACGTGGGAGCTGAAGCAGGACCGTATCGTGCTCGCGGGAAACACGCAGTTCGCGGGAGACCTCGTGCGCCACGAGATGCTCCACGCGCTGCTGCGGGGCGGCGATCACCCGCGCGACGCGTTCATCGCGAAGTGCGGTGGCGTGGTGGTGTGCATCGGACCGTGTCTCGAGGAAGCGGGACCGGCACCACCCCCTGATCCCGCCGCGGTACCGGCGGATCCGTCCGTGCTCGAGGTGAACGTCACGCTCGAGCCGGAGCGCGATGATCCCTCACAGATCGGTGGGCACTTCATCATGTGGGTGGCCGTGCGCAATCCGACCGACCAGGTACTCGCCATCACGCTGCCCCGATCGAGTGACGCGGGACCGAGCGTGAGCTTCGAATACCGTCTCGACAGCGATTGGGTCACATCGACGTACAACGTTCGGGCGCAGACGCCCGAGGTGACACGCTTCGCGCCACGCGAGACGAAGCGATTCGCGTTCGATTTCATGGTGAGCACGAGCAAATCGACCCGCTACGACATCACGCCCGGTACCTACCGCTTTGCCGGCGCATACGGCGATCACTGGGCGAACCCGGCGCCGACGGCGACGGTCTGGCCATGAGCCCGTCGGGATTCCTGCTGTACGAGCACCGCCACGAACCGATGCTCACCCGTCGCCAGTTCGTGCGACGGCTCGTCCGGCACGGCGGCTTCGCCGCGCTCATCGTCGGTGTCTCGCTCCTCATCGGCACGCTGGGCTACATGGCCTTCGCGCATCTCGCACCGATCGATGCGCTGCTCAACGCCGCGATGCTGCTCGGCGGCATGGGGCCCGTGGGCTCGACCGGCGGGACCGCGGGCAAGCTGTTCGCCACCGTGTTCGCGTTGTACGCGGGCCTGGTGTTCGTCGCCGTGACGGGCATCCTGCTCGCGCCGGTGTTTCATCGGGTGCTGCACCACTTTCACGCCGAGCGCACGACGCCCCGCGGCTGAGGGCTATCCGGGCTCGCGCCGTCGCGCGAGATTCACCCGATGAAGCCCAACGAGCTCACGCTGCGCGCGCTGCTCCTCGGCGCCCTCATCACGACTGTCTTCACCGCGGCCAACGTCTACCTCGGCCTCAAGGTCGGGCTCACCTTCGCGTCGTCGATTCCCGCGGCGGTGATCTCGATGGCGATCCTGAGCGCCGTGAAGGACTCGTCGATCCTCGAGAACAACATCGTCCAGACCGTCGCGTCGGCGGCGGGCACGCTGTCGGCGATCATCTTCGTGCTCCCGGGGCTCGTGATCGTCGGGTGGTGGACGGGATTCCCGTTCTGGGAATCGTTCCTCATCTGCGTGAGCGGCGGCGTGCTCGGCGTGCTGTTCACCATTCCGCTCCGCCGCGCGCTCGTCACGACGTCGGACCTGCCGTACCCCGAAGGCGTGGCGGCGGCCGAGGTGTTGCGCGTGGGTGCCGGCACGCGAGGGGAGACCTCCGACGAATCGGGCGAGGCGCGCGAAGGGCTCGTCGCGGTCATCCTCGGCTCGGTGGCCTCGGCGGGGCTCGCGATCGTCACGGCGACGCGCGTGCTCGCCGGTACCGTGACGGGCTACTTCCGGCTCGGCGGGGCGGCCTCGTCGGGATACGACGTCGCCTTCTCGCTCGCGCTGCTCGGGGTCGGTCATCTCGTCGGGCTCTCGGTCGGCATGGCGATGCTCCTCGGCCTCGTGATCTCGTGGGGGATCTCGGTGCCGATCCTGACGTCGATGCAGCCGGCGGCGGCCGGAGTGACGCTCGCCGCCCACACGGCGGAGATCTGGCGCACGCAGGTGCGGTTCATCGGCGCCGGCGCGATCGGCGTGGCGGCGATCTACTCGCTCCTGCGGCTCGGCCGTCCGGTCCTCCTCGGCCTCGTGCAGACGCTCGCCGCCCGGAAGACGGACAGGACGGACGACCTCGATCGCGACATCTCGCCGCCGTGGATTCTCGCGCTCACCGCGGCGTGCCTGATCGTCGCCGGCTGGCTCGCCTTCAACTTCGCGCGCGCGACGGTGCTCTCGACGAGCGCCGGACTGCTCACGTCGATCGCGGTGCCGTTCGTGCTGCTCGGCGGCTTTCTCATCGCCGGCGTGTGCGGCTACATGGCGGGGCTGATCGGCGCGTCGAACAGCCCGATCTCCGGCGTGGGGATCCTCTCGATCGTGTTGTGCGCGTCGGTGCTCGTCCTCGCCGTCCCGCCGACGCCGGCCAACCGGTCGGCGCTCGTCGCGTTCGCGCTCTTCGTGACGGCGATCGTGTTCGCCTGCGCGACGATCTCGAACGACAACCTGCAGGACCTCAAGACCGGACAGCTCGTCGGCGCGTCGCCGATGCGGCAGCAGATCGCGCTCATCTTCGGCGTGGGTGCCGGCGCCGCGGTGATCCCGCCCGTGCTCAACCTGCTGGCGAAGGCGTACGGCTTCGCCGGCGCGGCGAACGTCGGCGTCGTGTCGCCGAATCCCCTTCCCGCGCCGCAGGCGACGCTCATCTCCGCGCTCGCGGAGGGAGTGGTCGGCCACAATCTCGATTGGCGCATGATCGGCATCGGCGCCCTGGTAGGCGTCGGGCTGATCCTGCTCGACACGCTCATGGGCGTGCTGCACAAGCTGCGCATACCGCCGCTCGCCGTCGGTCTCGGGATCTACCTCCCGATGTCGGCGACGTTCGCGGTGATCGTCGGCTCGGTCATCTCCGCCTGGTATCAGCGCCGCATTCGCTCGACCCCCGACCCGGAGCGCGCCGACCGGCTCGGCACGCTGGTCGCCTCGGGACTGATCGTCGGGGAGAGCCTGTGGGGAGTGATCAATGCCGGACTGATCGTCGCCCTTTCGACGGACGCGCCGATCGGCGTCGTGCCCGACACCTTTGCCCCCGCGCCGTGGCTCGGCGTGCTCGGGTTCGTCGGGGTGGTGTGGTGGTTGTATCGGTGGATGGTGGGGAAGGCGGTGCGTTAGTGTGTTGGTGTGTTGGTGTGTCGGTGCGTGCGTGAGATCGCTCGAAGAGGTGTTTCCCGCGCTCGAGGGTTCGGCGTTCCGGCGACGGTTCCGTCTCGGGCCGCGTGAGCGAGACTACCTGCGTTCTCGCGGGATCGACGAGGTGATGCGGCAGGCGGAGGAGATCATCGCGCGCCGACTCGCGCCCGCTTCACCGCCACACGATGGCAAGCAGACGCCGTATCGCGGCCATCCCGTGTTCGTCGCGCAGCACGCCACCGGGACCTGCTGCCGAGGATGCCTCGAGAAATGGCACGGCATCGCGCGCGGCGCGGCGCTGACCGACGAGGAACAGGCGCACGTCATGGCGGCGCTGGAACGGTGGCTTCGACGGTAACCATATCGGTACGCGACGCCGGCCCCCTCTGACACAGCGCGCACCGGTGCCCACACACACTCACACACTCACACACTCACACACTCACACACTCACACACTCACACACTCACACACTCACACACTCACACACTCACACACCGTCTCACCGTGCCATCCCTTCGTCCATCGCATCCACCAGCTCCTGCCTCGGATCGCCGCCCAGCTCCCAGAACATCATGCCGGCGAGTCCGTGATCGACCACGTAGCGAGCTTTCGCGCGGATCGATTGGGTATCCTCGTACGAGATGAAGATCTCGCGCTCGGCGTTGTAGAGGAACGGCGCGGCGGCGCGGACGTCCCAGTAGCGCACGAAGCCGTTCCGGTTCTCGAGCGAGTCCCTGATCCCGCCGTACGACGCGCGGATTCGCGTGTCCGGCCGGCGCCCCGGCTGATAGAGGCCGTGCTCCGCCGCCGGCACGTGGCCCCAGGCGTGCCCATAGAACGGCACGCCGAGCACGAGCTTCGCGGCGGGGACGCCGGCGGCGACGTAGTGGTCGATCATCGTCGCGGCGGACGACCGCTTCGGATCGGCGGGATTCGTGAACAGCGGCGCGTGGTGGCCCGTGATCGTGTCCGACGACTCCTCGACCATGTCGTACGCCATCAGGTTCACGTAGTCGAGCGGCGCCTGCGCCTTGCCCATCTCGGTGTGGGCGAGCCATTCGTCGGCCGCCTGCGTCGCGCTCGTGAGCACGTACCGTCGTCCGGCGGCGCGGCCGGCGACGTCGAGCGCCGAGCGCAGGTCGGCGAGCAGGGCCGTATAGTTCTCGCGGTCCTCCGGCCGATGGACGTTGTCGAGCCCCTTCTGGCCCGGGAACTCCCAGTCGACGTCGAGCCCGTCGAGGTCGTGCTGCTTCACGAACGCGACCGCGCTCTCGGCGAAGGTGCGACGCGATTCAGGCGTGAGCGCGGCGTCGGAGAAGCCGTCCGACCAGGTCCAGCCGCCGACCGAGACGAGCACCTTCAACCTCGGGTTGCGCGCCCTCAGCGACGCCAACGCGGCGTAGTTCTCCGCGTCGTGAGCGAACCCTTCGACCATCCGCCCATTCGCGATGTTGGCGAACGCGTAGTTGATGTGCGTGAGCTTCTCGGCGGGAACGCTCCGCGGGTCGATCACACGATCGCCGACGAAGACGTAGGCGATCACCACCTTGTCGGCTGGCGCGGCCACGTTACCCGTGGCGCTGGGCGTCCCCACGGCGTTCGTGGCACAGCCGGCGATCAGTGCGCACGCGAGTGTCGCGAGCCAGATCGTGAGAGATCTCATGACGTCAGGTGTCTCTCCTGTAATTGTGAGGCGGTGGTTCGCGGCGGCCAGTCGAGGATCAAGCACAAGAAGCTCCGCACGGATCGAGCGGAACAGGCGGATCGTGCCTCCTGGCGTGAGAGACCGTCCGCCGAGACCACAAGAAGCCTTCGCTCTTGGGTCTGCATCGACGCGCTCTCGCGCCACACGGAGCAATCCGAATGATCCGCTCGCTCCGCCAGATCCGCATGAGATGTCGTTCTTGATGCGTGCGCGTGCGATCCGACAGCCAGCATCGGTCAGCGCGTGCCCACGACGCCGCTGAACATGCCGAGCTGCTCGCGCCGCCACCATGCGCCGGTGCGACGCTTCGTCGCGAGATCGGTGAACCAGTAGCGCCAGAGCACCGTGCGCACGAGCGCTGGAGGTCTCCCGCCGAACGGGTCGCGGCGGAACAACGAGAGCACGCTGGGGCTCCCGTCGAGCAGCCGCTCCTGCGCGAGCACCACCCAGCTCGACTGCTGCCACGGACCGAGCGACGCGAACCAGAGGTTCCACTCGAAGCGCGGTTGGTACGGTGCGTAGATCCCGGGCCGCTCGTAGGGGTCCTGCGGCTTGTACCGGAACGGGTAGGACACCCAGGTCTTCCCGTCGCGGCTCCCCTGGAACTCGATCTCGTAGCGCGCCTCGGTCATCACGGCGAACAACCCATACGCGTTCGCGATCCGGAACGGAGCGAGCACGCGCGCGGGCAGCGCGAGCGGCGACGCCGACGCCTCGCCGGCGAACGCGACGAGCGTCGTGTAGAAGAGCACTCCGAGCACTGCCACTTCCGCCCACCGTCGTGCGCGTGCACGTCGCGTCGGCGCCACGTGCGGTGCCGCGCCCGGGGGTGCGCGCAGGCCGAGTCGCACGAGCAGCGCGTCGTCGAGCAGGAGCGCACCGAGCACCAGCACGAGGTAGTTGAGGAAGGCGTAGTTCGCCGTGGCGATGATCCCGATCTGGAGCGCCGTCACGACGGCGGCGCAGGCGAGCCGGAAGGGGCGCGGCAGGAAGATCAGCCAGACCAGCCCCAGCTCGACGACGAGCGTGAGGAGCGCCGTGCCGGCATGGTACCAGTGCGGCAGGTGCTGCACGTACCAGCCGATCCACGTGGGCAGGGGCCCGTTCTGGTAGTACTCGTCCATTGCCGTGAGGTCGCGCCAGTGCGGGTCGCCGCTCGCGAGCTTCACGACGCCGGACTCGAAGTAGATCCGGAACCACTCCCACACGAGCATCAGCCGCGCGAGGCGCGACGGCGGGGCGGATGGCGCGAGCCCCGGGCGCAGGCCGCGCGGCGCGAGGAAGATCGAGAGGAATCCCGCCTCGAGCAGCATCCCATCCGATTGATAGCTCGAGAAGTCCTGCAGCGCGGCGACGCACGACAGGAAGAGCAGGGTGCACGCGGCGACCGACGCGCGCGGCCACAGGTTCAGGGTGAGGAACACCGCGGCGATCAGGCCCGTGAGCACGAGCGGGGTGAGCGCCGCGTCGGACGCGTCGAGCCAGAGCAGCGTCGGGGCGTACCACAGGCCGCGCCACGCGCCGACGGCCGTTCGCACCTGCTCCAGATACGGGCCCGCGGGCAGGATCCCGCGCTCGCCGATCAGCCCATGGATCTGGAAGACGAACGAGTAGAACGCCGAGAGAAAGATGAGGCCGAGCGCGCGCAGAAAGAGCCAGCGCGGCCAGAGGTGACTGCGCGCGAGCGGCGAGTCGTCGATGAGCAGGGAGCGGAGTCGCACACGCGCGCACGCCGCAATCGGCGTGCGCGCCCTGGTGATCAGCGCACGGGAGCGATCCGCCGGCTCGTGTGACTCGACGCCCGGCCCCGAAGCAGTGACGTGAACCGTAGATCGAGAGGAGTGGCAAGCCGGTATGGGCGCTCGACCCCCGACAGGACCAGATCCGCGTGATCCGCGTGATCCGCGTGCATCCGCGCCGCTATCCACGTTCCGCCGTTCGACCCTCCCGCCCGAAGCCATGCCGGCACGAGCTCACCAACACACCAACACACCAACACACCAACACACCAACACACCGCCCTCTAGCATCCCCGCTTCGCCTGGTACGTCAACTCGTTCTCGCGGTCGTCCTGGACGATCCGATTCACCCACTCCACGCCCTGCGCCACCGAGTGGTCCATGTTCCCGACCTCGTAGCGCCACGCACCGAACCGGCCGCGCGAGTAGACGTCGCGCGACTCGAGCCACGGATGCAGTACCTTCAACGCACCGTCCCGCTCGAGGCTCGGCGTGGGATACGTATAGTCACGCTCGATGAGAAAGGCGTCGGCGATGTCCCGCCGATCGCTCTCGGACAACAGCCGCGTGTTCACCATCCCCTGGATCGTCTCCTCGACGATGGTGTCGCGGTTCACCGGCTTGAGCTCCGAATGCGACACCTCGGCGAGCAGCGAGTAGTAGCGCGAGGCGTCCGGCACCACTTCGGGGGAGTAGTTCGACAGATAGGTCACGCGGTAGAACGGCGCGTTCTCCTCGGGGAAGTACATCCAGCACTTCTTCGACGGCACGGGCTGCTCGACCCCGACGCCGACGATGTAGCTCCCGGAATGGCGCAGCCGGCCCGCCTGGCAGCGCACGTCGTCCGGCACCTCGCCCTGCATCGTCTTCACGAGCAGGTCCATCGGCGTCGTATTGAGGAGGAGGTCGTAGCGCTCGCGCGTCCCGTCCTCGAGCACGACCTCCTTCCGCTCGACGTCGACGCTCGCGACGGGCGCGCAGAGCCGGAGGTTCTCCTGCACGTACGGCCGCATGCGCGCGAACAGCCCGCCCGTGCCGCCGTGGCGCGGATACTTGAACGTGGAGTTCGGCCCCCAGCCGGCGTCGTCGCGATCGAGCACGACGTTCCCGAGCACACGCGCGATGTCCACCACCGAGACGCGCTCGCCGATCCACTCCTTGTTCATCAGCTTCGGCGGATGCGCCCACACCTTGAAGTTGTAGGGCATCATGAAGTACTTCGCGATGCCCTTCCCGAACACGCCGAAGATGAGATCCTCGAAGTTCCGGAACCGCGACAGATCGAGCTCCTGCTTCTGCGCCTCGACGAGTCCCATGAGGCACTCGTAGACGACGTCCTTCGGCAGGTACTTGATGTTGTTCTGGAACGGGTACGGCAGGAACCGGTCGCACATCCACACCCAGCTCTCGCGCAGGAGGAGCTGGTACTCGTCACCGAGCAGCCTGTCGAACAGGCGATCGAAGTACTCGTAGTGCGAGAAGAGCACGTGACCGCCGATGTCGTAGATGAACCCGTTCGGGCTCGTCTCGCTCGCGGCGAGGCCGCCGACCTTCTCGCGCGCCTCGAGCATCAGGAAGTTCGTGTAGCCGAGCTCGCGCAGCCGATAGCCGGCACCGAGTCCCGTCGGCCCCGCGCCGATGATGACGATGCGCGGCTGGTCGCCGCCGGTGGTGCCGCTCGCGTCACGTGCCGTGGTGCGGATCTGCTCCATGTGCTCCGGAATGCGTGGTGCGTGGTGCGTGGTGCGTGGTGCGTGGTGCGTGGTGCGTGGTGCGTGGTACGCGGTGCGTGAGGCCGCCGCTCACTCCAGCGCGGCGTCCTGCCCGGACGCCACGAGATCGTCTTCGAACAGGCGCGGCGCCGGCCGGTCGCGCAGATAGGCCGCGAGGGCCGTCTCGAGTGGCGGCATGATCCATCCCCGCTCGCTGGCCAGCGCCGCGTTGCGCGGACGGCGCGCGGCGAGGCCGAGCTCCGCGTGCGGCCGCCCCCGGACCAGCGATTCGTCGAGCGCCGCGGCGCGCGCCGCGGCACGCGCGAGCTCGGCCCAGCTCACCGCCCCCGCGTTCGCGACGTGCCAGATGCCACGCTCACCATCGATCAGCAGATCGAGCGTGGCGTGCACGAGATCGGGCACGTACGTCGGCGACACGACGAGATCCTCGGCCGCGTCGACGGGCACACCGAGCGCCAGCGCGCCGAGCGCGCGCGTGACGAAGTTCCAGTCGTCCCAGGGCCCGAAGAACGCCGCGGTGCGCACGACGAGCGATGCCGGATGCGCGCCGAGCACCCGCGCCTCGCCCTCGGCCTTGCTCCGCCCGTACACGCCGAGCGGCGCCACGGGATCCGACTCCACGTACGGCGCGTCCTTGGCGCCGTCGAAGACGAGATCCGACGAGAAGGCGACGAGCGGAATCCCGGCCGCGGCGCACGCGCGGGCGAGCGTCTCCGCGCCGAGCGCGTTCACGCGACGGCAGGCGTCCGCGTCGCGTTCCGCGTCGTCGACCCGCACGTAGCCGGCCGCGTCGATCATCGCCCACGCGCCGCTGTCGGCGATGGCGCGCTCCACGGCGTCGCGGTCGGTGACGTCCAGCGCCCCGCGCGGCAGCGCGCGATGCGCGAGTCCACGCGCGGCGCAGAGGCGCGCGAACGCGCTCCCGAGCGTTCCGGCCGCGCCGGTGACGAGGATCGGGCGACCGGTGCGCGACGCCGGCTCGAGCTCCGGCGCGGCATCGTGCTCCGGGTAGAGCACGCGATCCTCGCACCGCCACCAGCCAGGCGTCCCCAGCACGGGATGCTCGACGGAGCCCGTGGTGGCGAGGGCGCGCGCCACGTGCGCGAGCGCGGTGGGCCGCGGCGCCGGCGCGCGAACGTCGAACAGGCCGGGCTCGTAGTGGCCGCCGGCTCGCGTGACGAGCGACGACCAGTCGTAGGTGCCCAACGCCGCCCACGCGGTCACGGCGCGTACGTCGGCACCGAGCGCGCGTGCGTCGAGCGCGGCCTCCCACACTTCCGCGAGCCAGCGGACCTGCTGCTCGCGCGTGCAGCCGAGATGCGCCTCGGTCACGGCGATCGGCACGCGGTAGCGCTCCCACGCTTCCACGAGCAGCGCGCGCGGGCCGGCGACGCCCTCGGTGAGCACGCGCACGGCCTCGACGTCGGCGTACCGGTGCCGGTGGTTGCCACCGTGCGTGTGCGGCGGATAGCGCTCGAGCCGCTCGTCGAGGAAGCGCTCGCTCGTGGCGTAGTGGTTGATCCCGAGCACCTCCGGCGGGCAGCCCTCACCGACGGCGCGCGCGATCTCGTCGTCGCGCACGCCGCACCAGCGCGCGTAGTGATGCATCGCATGATCGCGCGTCACGCGCGCACCCAGCAGGTCGAAGGTGAGCCAGCGGCGCTCGTTCTCGAAGTCGGCCTGATACCGGAGCGCCGGTGTCGCGTGCGTGCGGCCGAGGTCCTCCGTCTGCACGAGCGCCGCATCGGACCGCACGGCACGGATCGCCGTCATGGCGAGCCGGGTGGCGCGCACCTGCTGGAGCGTCGCGCGCACGAAGCGCGCGTCGTCGCGCGCGTGCGGATACCAGACACCGTACAGGGCGCTGAAGCGCGCCGTCGTGAGCGGCTCGTTCACCGGCGCGTAGCGCGTCACCCACGGATAGCGCTCGGCGACGGTGCGCGCGAAGGCGGCGAGCCCCTCGGCGAAGCCGTCGTCGAGCAGGTGCGTGTGCAGCGGTCCGCTGCCGTGGTGCACGAGGCCGACGATCGGCTCGATGCCGAGCGCGCGGAGCCGCTCCAGGCGCGCGTCGGTCCACTCCCACGGCGCCCCGAACGGCCGGCCGCCCTGCACGCGCTCCCAGAGAATCGGGTAGCGGATCGTGCGCACGCCGAGCGCCGCGAGGCGATCGAGGTCGTCGAGCCGGTGGTAGTGCCCCGTGAGGGCGAGCTGGTCGTGCTGCACGTCGCCCACGCGGTTGAGCGTGCATTCGAATCCCGCCCACAGCTGCAGCGGCGCGCGTCCAGGCATCTCGGTCATCGTCGGGGCCGATGTTCCGGCCTCACGGCCTGGTGCGTTCAGTCGCCGACGTCCTCGCTCGCGGCCGCGAGCGCGGCGCGGGAGCGGGCGACGATGCGGGGCCGTGGCTGCGCGCGATCGGCGAGCGGGCGCTCGGTGCGTGATTCGCGGGTGCGCATGGCGTCGCGGATGATCCGCTCCATGCGCGCCACGATGCTCTCCCACGAGTTGGCGCGCGCCTGCTCCAGCCCACGCGCGAGCAGCTCGGCGTTCGGCGCCCCGATCGCCTCGCGCACGGCGGCCACGAACTCCGGCGCGGAGTGCGCCACCGCCACCACGGGGGTGAAGTTGTGCACGACGTCCGAGATCGCGGTGGAGACGATCGGCTTCCCCGCCGCCATGTACTCGAGCGTCTTGGTCGGATTGATGTATTCCGTCGCCTCGTTCAGCGCGAACGGCATGAGGCAGACGTCGAACCCCTTCACGTGGGGCGGCAGCTCGCTGTACTGACGCTGGCCGAGCCAGTGGATGTTCTCGGCGCGCGGCAGCTCGGCGGGATCCACCTTCACCACCGGGCCCACCATCACGAGCTCCGCCTCGGGCAGCTCGCGGGCGATCTCGCGCAACAGATCGTAGTCGATGCGCTCGTCGATGACGCCGTAGTAGCCGATCACCGGCCGGTCGAGCGTGGCGATCTCGCGGGGCACCTCGACGTCGGCGGAGCGGGCGGTGGCGAAATGCGCGACGTCGACGCCGCACCCGAAGAAGTGGACGTTCGCGTGATAGCGCGACTTCGACTGCCAGAGCTTGAACCCGCCCGTGAACACGACGTCCGCCTGCGCCATGAGAAAGCGCTCCCGGTCGACCAGCTCGCGCGGCGCGAAGCGGAACTTCGAGAGCTCGTCCATGCAGTCGTACACGACGGCGCGCTCGTCGAAGGCGCCGATCATCGCCGGCGCCGGCATCGGGGTGTAGAACCACTGGATCGGGCGAACGAAGTGCGCGCCGAGCGGCTGGTCGGCGGCGAGCCGGCCGCGCACGAGCTCACGGATCACGGCGATGGATGCGTCGTAGTCGCCGCGCAGCGCGGCGGGGAGCATCGGCACGGCGCGATGGACGCGCGGCATCGGCTGCGACAGCTCGAGCCGCGCCTCGTCGGCGTCGTCGAGATGGATCGGCTCTTCGACGAAGAGCACGTGATTCCGGGCCGCGAGCCTCGACAGCAGCTGCTGTGGGCGTTGCCAGACGAAGTCCCAGCGCAGATGGCTGTGGACGATGATGGGCGCATCCGCGTCTACCGCGGGCTTCGTAGCAAGCGGGCTCGGCAAAGTTCGAGGTGCTAAAGGTCCGCGCGCATCGAGCGACGGAGCTCTCGGCGCGGCGCTATCAGGGGCAAACCGCGTGCCTCGACCGAGTCATGCGTTTGTGCGCGAATGATTCGCGGAGCGACACGACATGCACCGCGTTCGGCGCGGGCTGCATCGCACGGGCAACTACTTCAGTCCCCGCGACTTGTCTCGCGAGACGCCACGATGCGACGGAGGCCGGGACTCCACGTGGAATCCCGGCCTCCGTTCGATACCGGACGCAACGCGCCATGCCGGCGCGCGACGGTCAGCCCATGCGCTCGCGCGCCTGCTGAAGATCGGCGCCGCTGTCCAGAACGTCGCGCCATTCCGCGACGATCTCCTTGTATCGCACACCGACGGGCCGAATGCGGCGGCGCAGATCGTACAGCCCGACCGGGTGCAGATCGTTGCGCTCGACGCGCAGCGCGTGCTGCCAGTCGATCTGGTCGGTGAGCGAGTACCACGTGAATCCCGTCACCGGAATCCCCGCCGCGCGCATGGCGACGATGTCGCTCCACTGCGCATCGAGCCAACCCACGGCGAGATGACTCACGCGATTGGTCTCGCAGTGGAAGATCGGCACCTGATACCGGTGATGGTACTGCGTGGCGAGGCGGCGGAAGCCCATCGCCATCGAGCGCGTCACCGTGCACCGGCCGGTGGACGAGATGCGGTGCTCGCAGGTGGGATAGTAGTCGACGCCGAGCCAGCGCTGGCCGACGGCGCGCTTCTCCCGGAAGAAGCTCAGATCGTTCGAGGTGACCCCGTGCTCGTTGAGGAACCGCGCCATGCCCGGCGCGAGCTCGTGGCCCATCGTGAGATCCACCGAGAGGTGCTTCAGGCCGTTCATCCGCTCGGCCTGATGTTCGGCGTCGCGGCCGGCGGCGTGGAACTGCTCGATCGACTCGCCCTGCACGATGATCGCATCGGGGCGCTCCGACAGAATGGCCTCCACCGCGAGCTCGTGCGCCATGCACAGGTTGCGGATCGCACGCACGAAGGCGGCGTCGCTCTGCTCGCACTCGTTCCACCAACCCTTGAGCGCCGAGAAGTTCGCGCAGATGAAGATCTCGTTGATCGGCGTGAAATGCCGGATCCACGGATATCGCCGCGTGAAGGCGCGTGCGTACTCGGCGAACAGCACGGGGAAGGCGGGGTCCTGGAACCCGCCGAGCCACGACGGGACGCCGAAGTGACAGAGGTCGGCGATGACCGTGATGTCGAGATCGCGGAGCCGGTGCATCTGCGCGTCGCAGACGTCCCAGTCGTAGCGGTTCGGGGCGGTGTGCGCCCGATAGTAGGGAGGGCCGTAGCGCAACGCGTTGAGGCCCGACTCGCGGACCAGCGCGAAGTCTTCTTCCCAGCGAGCGTAGTGCCCGCACTTGTCCATCTGATCTATGCGTACACCGCCCGCGATGGTGGGATAGCTGTTCTCGACGCCCGTGGCGAAGAGGAACGGAGACGGCTTCATATGTTGGGGAAACGACGGCACTGGAAAGGAGGAGACCGCCCGTGCTGGTGTTCCGCGCGAAGGGCGAGACGCCGCTCGTGCGGCGCGGTCGCGCGGGTGTCGCGCTTCGCACGCGACGTGATGCTGGAAGACGACCGATGAATCGACGCGCCACACGCGAACCGCGGGAGGTGCGTGAGACGCGGGGGGTGCTGCGTGCGACTGGCTGGTCTCCGTGATACCCCGCACAGGGGCGGGCCGGTTCCAGCGATCGCGAGGAACCGGCTAGCGCTCCAGCCGAGCGCCGGCGGAGGCGGAGGTGAGCCAGAGCCGAGGGGTGAGCGCGAAGCGCGCCTCGTATTCACGGGCGAGCTCCGGGGCGACGGTGCGGAGCGCGTCCTCCTCGCCGACGACGATCGCGCAGCCCCCCCACCCCGCGCCGGTGAGGCGCGCGCCGCGCACCCCCGGAAATTCGATCGAGCGTGCGACCACCCAATCCAGCTCCGGGCGCGAGCACTCGTACAGGTCGCGCAGCGACTCGTGCGAACCGACCAGCAGCTCTCGCGACAGCGGCTTTCCCGCTCGCAGCGCAGCGACAGCATCGCGCACGCGTCGCGTCTCCGTGGAGACGTGCAGCGCCCGACGGTCGAGCGGCGGGGGCAGATGCGCCTCGAGAACCTGCGCCGGCGCCGCCGCCGCGAGCGACGGAAGCGCCGGCCAGCGCTCGCGCATGAGCCGGAGCGCCGCCTCGCACTCCGCGCGCCGCTCGTTGTAGTGCGACGTGCGCAGCGACCGCGGAATGGCCGTGTCGAAAATGAGCAGCGTGTCGCCGAACGGGGCGTAGTCGTAGCGCGCCGTGTCGCACTCGATGTGAAGCGCTTCCCCTTCCCGGCAGAGCGCGCTCGCATACTGGTCCATGATCCCGACCGCCACCCCGACGAATCCCGTCTCGGCACGCCATCCGGCCTTGGCCGCGTCCTCCAGCCCGAGCGGCCGGCCGAGCACCTCCGCCACCGCCAGCGCGGTGCCCACCTCGAGGGCAGCGGAGGAGCTGAGGCCGGCGCCGACGGGGACGTCGCTCGCCACGGCGACGTCGAGCGACAACCGGCTCCCTTCGGCCAGCGGCGCCGCGACTCCGGTGAGGTAGTCCCACCACTCGCCGCTCCGCTTCGGCGACACGAGCGACGCCGTGCCCGCGGACTCCTGGTTGGCGGACACCGCGCGGAGGGTCCCGACGTCCCCTCGGCCCGGTCGGCCGGCGGCCACCCAGGTCCGCCGCGCGATGGCGATCGGGAGCACCTCGCCACCGTTGTAATCGGTATGCTCGCCGATCAGGTTCACTCGGCCCGGCGCCGAAGCCACCGCTCGCGGCTCGTAGCCGAAACGGTCGGCGAAGAGCGCCCGAACGCTCCGCGCGTCGGGCGAGGAGGAGGGAGCTGCGGCGCGGTCGGTGGACATGCGGCTGACGTGAGGGTGTGTCCTGCGGCCGGCGCCCGAGGCCGGGTCCGGCTACCGCTGGTAGCTGAGCAGCGACTGCGCGCTGTTCCGGATCTCGACGCCCGTCGAGCTGTAGGTGCCGACGTACTGCGTGGTGAAGCCGTGGTCGAACAGCGTGAGGTTGACCCCGTCGGCCTCCCATTCGCCGCTGAGAGTCAGGGTGTCGCCCGTGTCGCTGCCGCCGACGGCGTACTGGACGACGGTGAGCTGGCTCCAGCCGTCGTCCGAGAGGGTGAGCTTCCCGGAGAGCACGGTGGAGTCGGTGAACGCGGCCGGTGTCGGCTTGCCGTCGACCGTCTTCAGCGTGTACTCACCGAGCGTCACGTTGCTGCCCGAGGGGCCGGATGGGCCGTCGGATCCGCCGCAGGCGGCGAGGGTGAGGAGGGCGAAGCAGGTGACGACGGATCGCATCGATGAAGGTCTCCCGAAGGTTCGATCCAACCTTGAGTCGTGCGACCATCGCTGGCAAGTGACGCGGCGTGGCGGTCGTCGGCCGGGTTCGTCTTTCCACTGGATGCCGTTCGCCGAGCCGTGCCGGACCGCCCCCTGCTCCCGGCGGCTCCGGGGTCGCTAACTTGCTCGACGACGGACAGTTCGCTTCGACCGATCAGCCGACCCTCCCGTGCCTCCGACCCAGACCGCGACGCTTCGCAATCTCCCGCCGTACGTGTTCGCCGAGCTCGACCGACTCAAGGCCGAGGCGCGAGCTCGCGGGGCGACGCTGGTCGATCTCGGCATCGGGAGCCCGAACCTTCCGGTGTCGCCGGGCATCATCGAGGCGATGGCCGCGGCCGGCGCGGAGCCGACGTCGGGTGCCTATCCGCCCTTCCGGGCGACGCAGGGGTACCTCGACGCGATCGTCGACTACATGCACGGCCGCTTCGGCGCGACGATCGAGCCGGAGACGGAGGCGCTCGCGCTGAGCGGAGCGAAGGAAGGGATCGCGCAGCTCGTGTTCTCGCTGTGCGCGCCGGGCGACGTCGTGCTCGTGCCGGAGATCTACTATCCGGTGTTCGCTCGCGCGCCGCTGCTCTGCGGCGCCGAGGTGCGCTGGGTGCCGATGCGCGCCGCCGACGACTTCGTGCTCGATCTCGACGCGATCCCCGCCGCCGACCGGAAGCGGGCGAAGATGCTGATCGCCAACTACCCGAACAATCCGACGGGCGCGCGCGTCGAGCTCGACTTCTTCGACCGCGCCGTCGAGTTCGCGCGGCGGAACGACCTGCTTCTCGTGAGCGACATGGCGTACTGCGAGCTCACCTTCGAGGGACGTCCGGCGCCGAGCGCGCTCGAGGCCGATCCGGACCGCGAGGTGACGCTCGAGTTCCACTCCTGCTCGAAGACGTTCAGCATGGCGGGGATGCGCATCGGCTTCGTGGTGGGCAACGCGACGGCGGTCGATGCGCTCGCCGCGTACCGCACGAACGTCGGGTACGGCACCCCGACGGTGATGCAGGCGGCCGCGGCGTACGCGCTCAACCACCATGCGGAGCTGGTGCCCGCGACGGTCGCGGAGTACAGGGCGCGTCGCGACGCGATGATGCGCGCCTTCCATGCAGCGGGCTGGCCCGCCGATCCGCCGCCGGCGTCGATGTACCTCTGGCTTCCCGTGCCCGAGGGGGTGGACGACTGGGAGTGGGTGCGCACCCTGATCGACGAAGACGGCGTCGTCGTGACGCCCGGGGTCGCCTTCGGCGAAGGGGGCCGCGGCTGGTTCCGTGTCTCCCTCGTCCGCGACCGCGACACTCTGGCGCGCGCGGCGTCGACGATCGCGGCGCGGCGGGAAGCGATGCTGCAGCGGGTGGGGTGAGCGATGAAGCGGTGCCTTGGTGACTTGGCTCGTTGGGCGATGAACCGGTGACTTGATGGGCGTGAATGGTTAGCGCAGTTCCGAGCCACCAAGTCACCGACCAAGTCACCAACGAGCCAAGTCACCAAGTCACTGACGAGGCGTTCCGCGCACGATCCGTAACTCCGGCATCCCCACGATCTCGAAGGTCGTCGACGCGATCGAGAGGTGGGCGGACTTGAATGCTTCGTAGATGTCGCGCGTCATCGCGTCCTTCAGGTTCCGAACGCCGTGCACGGGGACGAGGAAGCGCAGGCTGAGCTCCACCCAGTTGTCCGTCATGCGCATGAAGACGCGCGGCGCCAGCTCGGGGCTCTCCGGCACGAAGTAGCGGCGGCGCAGCCGGTCGACCGCCGGCGCCGCCGCCTCGGCGATCGGTCCCGTGTGCCGGCGCGCCACCTCGAGCAGGATCGACTCGGCGCGCTCCCGGTCCGCGTCGTACCCGATGGGGAAGTGCATCTCCTCCCACATGTACGGGAACTCGCGCGTATAGTTGTAGACCGGGGTGTCGAAGATCTTGTCGTTGGTGACGTTGACGATGCGCCCGGTGTACTGGCGCGCGTTCACCCACACGTCCGGCTCGCCGGAGTCGGCGCCCGGCGGCTCGCCCATCTCGAGCACCGACGTCTGGATCAGGCCGAGATTCACGACGTCGCCACGGATGCCGCCCATCGTGATCCGATCGCCGACGGTGAACACGCGCCCGCGCAGGATCACGAGATACGCCGCCATCGCCGTGATCACGCGCTGCAGCGCCACGGCGACGCCCGCGGTGACGAGCCCCGCGATCGTCGCGAAGCGCGACGGATCGTCGAACCAGATGAGCGAGACCCCG
The DNA here is from genome assembly GCA_035494615.1 of Gemmatimonadaceae bacterium. GTDB lineage: Bacteria > Gemmatimonadota > Gemmatimonadetes > Gemmatimonadales > Gemmatimonadaceae > AG11. Next base: position 13,109 of record DATJGU010000088.1, on the reverse strand, counting down.
ATCGCGACGAGCACCACCGCCGCGACCTTGCTCGCCTGGCGCACCCAGAAGCGACGCCGCTCGCTCGGCTGATCCTCGTACGACGCCGGCCCCGCGCGGCGCAGCGCCGCGGTGACGAGCGCGCGCAGCGCGACGACGATCGCGAGGAGCACGAGCGTGAGCAGGAGCTTCGTGCCGATCCCGCCGCCGAGCGGAGCGAACACGGACGACGCGCCCTTCATGGAACGATCGCCACCCCCCACGGCCGCGTGCCGACCTTCACCGTGCGCACGACCTTCATCGCGCCGACGTCGACGACGGACATGTCGTCGGTGAGCCCGTTGGCGGTGTAGGCGAACCGCCCGTCGGGAGAGAGCGCCACGCCCCACGGACGACGCCCGACCGGCACGCGCGCGAGCTCGCGCAGCGTGCGCGCGTCGAGCTGCACGAGCGCGTGTCCCGCGCCGAGCGCGACGTAGAGCCGCCGGCCGTCGGGCGACACCGCGATGCCGACGGGCTTCTCCTCGCCCGTGCCGATCCGTGCACGCTCGAGCACGCGATGCGCCCGCGCATCGATCCGCGCCACGCTGCCACCCACCTCGCTCGTCGCGTAGGCGAGCCGGCCGTCCGGAGCGAACGCGACGCTGCGCGGCCGCGGATCGACGAGGAAGGTGGTCACGACCTTCTCCTTCCGCATGTCGATCACGGAGATCGTGTTGCTCGTCTCGCCGGTCACGTACACCCACCGCCCGTCGGGCGACACCGTCACCCCTTCCGGCTCGGTCCCGACGACCAGCGTCGCGACGACCTTCCCCGACTTCACATCGATGATCGACGCGTTGCCCGCGTCCTCGTTCGCGGCGACCATGCGCCGTCCGTCCGGCGTGATGGCGAACTGCTCGGGATCGGTGCCGGCCGCGATCCGCCGGACCACCCGCCGCGTCGCGAGATCCACGTCGGCGATCGCGTCGGCCGGACCGGGGGTCTGCGGCCGGTCGTCGCTCAGCGCGACGAGGACGTGGCGGTGACCGGAATCGACGCGGACGCCACGCGCCCGCGCGCCGACGGGCACCGTCTCGACCGGCTGCAGCGTGGTGCCGTCGATCACGGTCAGATCGTGCGACCGCTCGTTCGAGACGACGATGAGCCGCGGGGCACCGCGCGCGCGCGACGCCGCGCGCTGCGCCCCGGCGAGCGCGGGGGACACAGTGGCCATCGCGAGCAGGACGCCCGCGACGATCGAGCGCGCGGCCGACACGCCGCGCGCAGCGAGAGCGCTCATGCGACCGCGGCGAGCGCAAGAGCCGCGCCCGTCTCGACTGGCCGGCGCGACGGTTGGAACGGATGATGCGCGGCATCCCCCGCGTGACGAGACGACAGGCCTGGCGCCTCGCCGCCGGAGCGCTGCTGGTCGGCGGCGCGGCATTCGCGCTGCACCGCATCCGGTCGGCACGAGGGGGCGCGAGCGCGCGGACGCCGACCGTGCCGACACCGACCGCGCAGACGGCGCCGCGCGCGCCCGCGCACGTGCTGCGCGTCTGCTCCGATCCGAACAACCTTCCCTTCTCGAACGCGAAGGGAGCAGGGTTCGAGAACCGCATCGCCGAGCTGGTGGCGCGGGACATGGGCGCCGAGCTGCGCTACACCTGGTGGGCGCAGCGCCGCGGCTACATCCGCAACTCGCTCCGCGCGGGGCTGTGCGACGTGTTCGTCGGCATGCCGACGGGGCTCGACATGGTGCTCGTCACTCGACCGTACTACCGCTCGACGTACGCGTTCGTGACGAAGCGCGACGGTCCGCGCATCACCTCCCTCGACGACCCGCGGCTGCACCGGCTGCGCGTCGGCGTGCAGCTCATCGGCGACGACTACGCCAACGCGCCCCCCGCCGAGGCACTCTCACATCGCGGCATCGTGAAGAACGTGCGCGGCTACACGGTGATCGGGAACTATCGCGAGCCGAACCCGCCGAGCCGGATCGTCCGCGCCGTCGCGGACGGCGAGGTCGACGTGGCGATCGTGTGGGGGCCGCTCGCCGGCTACTTCGCCCGACGGTCGCCCGTGCCGCTGCGCGTCGTGCCCGTCTCGCCCGAGGTGGACGTCCCCTATCTCCCGTTCGTGTTCGACATCGCGATGGCGGTGCGCCGCGGCGACGCGGCGCTGCGCGACTCGCTCGACGCGGTGCTCGCGCGCCGGCGCAGCGACATCGACCGGATCCTCGCCGACTACGGGGTGCCGCGCGCCGACGCACCGATGGGCAGCGCCGGCGCGACCAACTGATCGGTGTTGCGCAGCACGCGGAGCACGGTCGGTACCAGCGCCACGAGATAGACGAGGCCCGCCGGGATCCACATCACGAGCCCGGCGAGCTGCTGATCCTCGAGGGGCGTCAGCCCCCACGCCGCGGTCGTGCCGTAGTGCGCGAGATACCACGGATGCCGCGCGAAGCTCATGAGCGCGCCGAGCAGCGTTCCCTGGAGTCCGGCGGCGAAGAGGTAGAGCGTCGCCACGCCGACGCCGTAGCGCCGCCGCGGATGCGGATCGGCGATCGGATACCAGAAGAGCAGCGCGGTGAGGAAGAAGCTCGCGTGCTCCGCTGCGTGCAGCCACGCGTTGCCGATCGCGGCGTCGTACAGCGACGGCACGTGCCACGCCCACAGCGCACCGACGTGCAGCGTGAACGCGACGAGCGGGAGCCGCAGCGCGCGCCAGACGGCGGGGAGCGCCCGCCGCGCGCTCCACCACGCGCCGAGCTGGCGGCGCTGGTCGATGCGCAACGCCCACAGCGCGGCGGTGCCCGGATCGCCGAGGACGAGCAGCGGCGCGGCGACGACGATGAGCAGCAGGTGCTGCGTCATGTGCACCGAGAAGAGCGCCGTCGCGATCGCGTCGACCGGCGACACGAGGGCGAGCACGAGGGCGAGCACGCCGCCGGCGAAGCAGGCGACGCGCCACGGCGCGATGCCGCGCCCGCGCCCCGCGCTCCGCCAGAGCGCGTGCACGCCGCGCGCGTAGACGGCGCACGCGAGCACGAGCCCCACCACCACGGCCGGCTCGAAGGTCCACGCCGTCCAGAGGTCGTGCGGCTCCGGCGCGCGGCCGGCGTGCGCCCACGCCTCGCGTGGAAGGGCGAGGAGGGCGGACGCGACGCCGAGCGGCGCACCGAGGCGTCGCCACCGGAATGTTCCCACCACGCGCTCACCGAGCAAGGGAAATGCCGTCGCGTCCCGATTCGCGGGTGCGCCGTAACCCTCCGTACCGCGGCGACTTTCGTCCGGAGGCGTACGCAACGGACGAGCCGATGTGCATCGCGTCTTTTTGTGAACCGAGGGAATCCGCCGGTACGATTTTCGCGCAGCGCATGCGTCGGAACCGAACCTTCCCACGAGGTCGAGTCATGGCTCGATGCAGGCCGGTCGTGAGCCGCCGCAGCGTGCGGGCGGTCACCTCCGTGGCCCGGATCCGTGTCGTCGTCACCGTGGCGGCCGGCGTACTGGCCGGGGCGTGCACGCGGGAAGGCAAACCGGAGCCGCCGCGCCGGGAAGCGGCGTCCGCCCTTCCCCCCTCCGCCGCTCCGCGCGCCTCCGCCGTGCTCGACGCGGAAGACGGGCAGTGGACGATGCCGATGAAGAGCTACAACGGCATCCGCTACAGCCAGCTCGCGCAGATCACCGCGGCGAACGTGAAGGACCTGCGGCCGGCGTGGACCTTCTCGATGAGCGTGCTGCGCGGGCACGAGGAGCCGCCGATCGTCGCGAACAACACGATGTACGTGTTGACGCCCTTCCCGAACATCCTCTACGCGCTCGATCTCGACGGCAACAAGAAGTGGCAGTACGAGCCGAACCCGCAGGCCGAGGCGCAGGGCGTCGCGTGCTGCGACGTCGTCAACCGCGGACCCTCGTTCGCCGACGGCAAGATCGTCTTCAATACGCTGGACAACCACGTCGTCGCGGTGGACGCGGCGTCGGGCAAAGAAGTATGGAAGACCAAGGTCGGCGACATCAACATCGGCGAGACGATGACGATGGCGCCGCTCGTCGTGAACGGCAAAGTCCTCGTCGGGAACTCCGGCGGCGAGATGGGGGTGCGCGGCTGGCTCAAGGCGCTCGACCTCGCGAGCGGACGCGTCCTGTGGACCGCGTACAGCACGGGCCCGGACAGCGACGTCAAGATCGGCGCGCGCTTCAAGGCGTTCTATCCGAAGGATCGCGGGAAGGACCTCGGCGTGAACACCTGGCAGGGGGAGCAGTGGAAGATCGGCGGCGGCAACGTGTGGGGGTGGGTGACCTACGACCCCGCCGCGAACCTCGTCTACTACGGCACGGCGAACCCCGGTCCGTGGAATCCGGATCAGCGGCCCGGCGACAACAAATGGACGTCCACGCTGTTCGCCCGCGACCCGAACACCGGCGAGGCGGTGTGGGCGTACCAACTGAGCCCGCACGATCTGCACGACTACGACGGCGTGAACGAGTCGGTGCTGATCGACGTGCCGTGGAAGGGGCAGACGCGCAAGGCGCTCATCCGGGCGGACCGCAACGGCTACGTCTATCTCATCGATCGGACGACGGGTGAGGTGCTGTCGGCCGAGCCGTTCGTCTACATCACGACGTCGCGCCGCGTGAACGTGTCCAACGGCTCGCTCGAGTACGTGCCCGGCAAGAAGCCGCAGATCGGCGAGGTGGTGCGCGAGATCTGCCCCGCCTCGCCCGGCGGCAAGGACTGGCAGCCGTCGTCGTTCTCGCCGCGCACGGGACTCCTCTACATCCCGCACCAGAACCTGTGCGAGGACGAGGAGGGGGTCGAAGCGAACTACATCGCCGGCACGCCGTACGTCGGGATGAACGTCCGCATGTATGCGGGCCCGGGCGGCCATCGCGGAGAGCTCACCGCGTGGGATCCGGTCGCCGCCCGGCCGGCGTGGACGATCAACGAGAAGTTCCCCGTCTGGAGCGGCACGGTCGTCACCGCGGGCGACGTCGTGTTCTACGGCACGATGGACGGCTGGTTCAAGGCGGTCGACGCGCGCACCGGCGCGCCGCTCTGGCAGTACCGCACGGGATCGGGGATCATCGGCCAGCCCGTCACCTACCGCGGGCCGGACGGCAAGCAGTACGTCGCCGTGGTGTCCGGCGTCGGAGGCTGGGCGGGCGCGATCGTCGCCGGTGGACTCGACCCCCGCGACTCCACCGCGGCGCTCGGCTTCGCGGCGGCGATGAAGGATCTGCCCGACGCGACGCAGAAGGGGGGCACGCTGTACGTGTTCTCGCTGCCATGAGGACGACGCCGACGGCACCACGTCCGGCCGTCCGCCGGCTCGCGTTCGGGATCGGCACCATCGCGCTGCTCGCGACGCTCGCCGCGTGCAACCGAGAGCAGCGTCGCTTCCGCGAGAGCCCGCCGAGCACGTCGCCGTCCGCGGTGCGGGTGAGTGCACTGCAGCCGGGCACCGTGCAGGACACGGCCCACGCGCCGGGGCCGTACGACGACGTGGCGTACCACGTTTCCGAAGGGCAGCGACTGTTCGGGTGGTACAACTGCGCCGGCTGTCACGCGAACGGCGGCGGCGGCATGGGACCGCCGCTGATGGACGAGAAGTGGATCTACGGCAGCGCGCCCGAGCAGATCTTCAACACGATCGTGCAGGGGCGGCCGAACGGGATGCCGTCGTTCGCCGGGAAGATCCCCACGCCGCAGGTGTGGGAGCTCGTTGCCTACGTCCGCTCGCTCAGCGCGCAGAACTCCACCGGGGCCCGCTCGGCGCGCAGCGATCACATGATGATGTACCCCGGCTCGGGCTCGCTCCAGGACGCGACGACGCCCGTGAAGTCGTTCCATCCACCGGCGGCGGAGATGCCATGATGCTGGTGGACGGGCTGCGCGGCGCGCTCAATCAGTCGGCGCTCGAGCCGGCGGGGCCGCAGGCGGCGACGGTCGCGCACCTCTGGTGGTTCGCCTTCATCGTCGCATCGGCAGTCTACCTCGCGACGATGGGCGCCCTGTGGTGGGCCGCGCGGCGCGCGCGGCGCCGCGAGGAGCGGGGCGAGGTGCTCGACGAGGCACTGGCCGAGCCGAGGATGACGCGCGGCGTCACCTGGGCGACGGCGGCGACGATCGTCATCCTGCTCGTCTTTCTCGTCACCGATCTGTCGGTCGGACGCACGCTCAGCCCGGTCCCGTCGAAACGGCCGCTCACGATCGAGGTCACCGGACATCAATGGTGGTGGGAGGTGGCGTACGCCGACACCTCGCCGCACGGCCGCTTCACGACGGCGAACGAGATCCACGTGCCGACCGGGCGTCCCGTGCTGTTCGTGCTGAACTCGCAGGACGTCATCCACAGCATCTGGGTGCCGAATCTCGCGGGGAAGAAGGACCTCATTCCCGGCTACACGCAGTCGTGGTGGTTCCAGGCCGACACGGCGGGACTCTACCGCGGCCAGTGCGCCGAGTTCTGCGGCCTGCAGCACGCGAAGATGGCGTTCCAGGTCGTGGCCGAGTCGCCGGACCGGTTCGCGCGATGGGTGTCGCTGCAGCAGCAGCCGGCGATGAGCTCGACCGATTCCACGGCGAGCCGCGGGCGCGAGGTGTTCCTCACCGGTCCGTGCGCGATGTGTCACAGCATCGAAGGCACCTCGGCCGGCTCGCACGCCGGACCCGACCTCACGCACCTCGCGAGCCGGCGCACCATCGCCGCGGGCACCCTCCCGAACACGCGCGGCGCGCTGGCGGGATGGATCGTGGATCCGCAGCGCATCAAGCCGGGCGCGAACATGCCGCCCAACCAGCTCGAGCCGAAGGACCTCGACGCCCTGCTCACCTATCTCCAGAGCCTGAAGTGAGCGACCGCACCGCCACCGCCACGCCGACGGTCGACCGGTTCGAGCGCGAGATCGCCGAGCTGGAGCGCACGTACCGGAGCCACGCGAATCCGTTCTGGGCGTGGGTGACCTCGGTCGACCACAAGTCGATCGGCAAGCGGTACATCGTCACCTGCTTCGGCTTCTTCGTGCTCGCGGGGCTCAACGCGGGGCTCATGCGGCTGCAGCTCTCGCGGCCGGAGAATCACATCGTCGGGCCCGATCGCTACAACCAGCTCTTCACCGTGCACGGCTCGGCGATGATGTTCCTCTTCGCCGTGCCCGTGATGACGGCGTTCGCGACCTACCTCATCCCGCTCATGGTCGGCACGAAGGAGGTCGCCTATCCGCGGCTGAACGCCTTCGGCTACTGGACGTTCCTGATCGGCGGCATCTTCCTCTTCGCGGGGCTCTACACGAACACCGGGCCGGACGCGGGCTGGTTCGCCTACGTGCCGCTCTCGGGCCCCCAGTACTCCCCGGGCAAGCGCGTCGACATCTGGGCGCAGGTGGTGACGTTCACCGAGATCGCCGCGCTCGTCGCCGCCGTCGAGATGATCGTCACGATCTTCAAGATGCGCGCACCGGGAATGTCGCTGAACCGGATCCCCCTCTACGTGTGGTCCATTCTCGCCGTGTCGTTCATGATCGTGTTCGCGATGCCGTCGGTGGCGATCGCGAGCACGGCGATGCTCGCCATGGACCGGCTCGTCGCGACGCACTTCTTCAACCGCGCCGAGGGGGGCGACCCGCTGCTCTGGCAGCATCTGTTCTGGTTCTTCGGCCACCCCGAGGTCTACATCATGTTCATCCCGGGGCTGGGGTTCATCTCGTCGATCGTCGAGACGTTCACGGGACGGAAGATCTTCGCGTATCCGGTGATGGTGCTCGCCCTGTTCGTCACCGCCTTCGTGGCGTTCGGGCTGTGGGTGCACCACATGTTCGCCACGCCGATCCCGCAGCTCGGCCGGTCGCTGTTCACCGCCGCGAGCGTGTTGATCGCGATCCCGACCGGCGTCCAGATCTTCTGCTGGATCGCGACCATCTGGGCCGGCCGGCCGCGCTACACGACGGCGATGCTGTTCGCGCTCGGGTTCATCGTCGTGTTCACGATCGGCGGCATGACCGGCGTGATGATCGCCTCCGTGCCGTTCGACCTCCAGGTGCACGACACGTATTTCATCGTCGCGCACTTCCACTACGTCATCCTCGGCGGCGTGGTGTTCCCCCTGTTCGGCGCCTGCTACCTGTACTTCCCGAAGATCACCGGGCGTCTCATGAGCGAGACGCTCGGCAGGTGGCACTTCTGGCTGTTCTTCGTCGGGGTGAACGTCACCTTCTTCCCCATGCACCTGCTCGGTCTCGACGGGATGCCGCGGCGCGTGTACACCTATCTGCCCGAGATGGGGTGGGGGACGCTGAATCTGATCGCCAGCGCGGGCGCGGTGCCGATCGTCGCGAGCGTGGCGGTCTTCATCGTGAACGTCGCCCGCAGCGCAGTGGTGGGCGTCGTGGCCGGCGCCAATCCGTGGAACGCGCCGGGACTCGAGTGGGCCACCAGCTCGCCCCCTCCGGCGTGGAACTTCCACCCACTTCCGGTGGTCACGGGGCGGTTCCCGCTCTGGGAGGCGGGTGACGAGCTTCCGGTGGCGACCGGCCTCGCGACCGACCGGCGCGAAGTGCTCGTGACCACGGCACTCGACGCCGTGCCGGACAACCGGCACGAGCATCCCGGCGAGTCGCACTGGCCGCTCGTCATGGCGATCGCCGTCGGCGTCACGTTCATCGGCGCGGTGTGGAACCCGTGGGCGTACGTGATCGGCTTCGTCATCGCCTCGATCGCGTTCGCCGGCTGGGGCTGGCCGCGCGGCACGAAGCCGGAGCAGCAGGTCACGCGGGGACGCGTGCCGGCCACGGAGGCGCGATGACTCGCCGGCTGAGGAACGTCGTCGATCTGGGCGAGCTGCCCGACGTCGTATTCGGCCCGCGCGACATCATGTGGTGGGGCACGCTCGGCTTCGTCGTGATCGAGGGGTTCACCCTCGTCCTCTGCGCCGCGGCGTACGTGTACCTGACGCAGAACTACGCCACGTGGCCGCCGGAGCACACGCCGCTCCCGTCGCTCGGCGCGCCGGCGGTCCAGGTGATCGTCATGCTCCTGAGCCTTCCCGTGGTGTGGTGGACGGCGAAGTCGGCGCGTCGGTTCGACCTCGGCAAGGTCCGCATCGGACTCACGCTGGCGACGCTGTTCAACGCGGCGTTCGTCGGCATCCGACTCGTGGAGCTGCTCGTGTCGCTCAACGTCCGATGGGACGCGAACGCCTACGCCTCGGCGCAGTGGATGCTCCTCTGCATGCACGGAACGCTGCTCGCCGTGGAGCTCGTCGAGGTGGGCGGGATGCTGCTGCTGTTCTGGATTGCGCCCGTCGAGGAGAAGCATTTCTCCGACGTGGCCGACATGGGCTTCTACTGGTTCTTCATGGTGCTCGTCTGGCTCCCGCTGTTCGTGTTGTGCTTCCTCGTGCCGAGGTGGCTGCAGTGAGCGAGACGCACGGGTTCCCGCGAGGCGCGCAGGACGAGCCCGCGCCGGTGGCGCAGTGGGTGGGCCTGCTGCTCGCGCCGGGGGTGTTCGCGGCGCACCTGCAGGTGGCATACATCCTCGTCCGGTGGGCCTGCCTCCGGAACGGCGATCTGTGGGTCCACCTCGTGGACCTGCTCGCCGTGCTGCTGTCGGCGGTCGGCACGTGGGTCGCGTGGCGCGTGTGGAATCGCGCGGGAGGCGCCGAGCCGGGCGACGAAGGCGGCTCGGGGCCGCGCACACGCTTGCTCGGCGTGCTCGGCATGGGGATGAGCACGATGATCACGATCGTGCTCGTCGGTCAGTGGGCGGCGGCGTTCTTCATCTCGACCTGCCAATGACCGCCGCGCGTCGCACGCCGTACGTCGTCGTCGCCCTGCTCGCGCTCGCGCCCATCGTCGCGTGCAACGGCGCGCACGATGCCGAAGCGCGTGAGGCGGCGGCCATGACCGGGGGCGATCCGGCGCGTGGTCCCGCGTTGATGCGGAAGTACGGCTGCCAATCCTGCCACACCGTGCCCGGAGTGGCGGGCGCGGACGGGCTCGTGGGTCCGCCGCTCGCCGGGATCGCGAGCCGGAGCTACATCGCCGGCGTGCTGCCGAACGCGCCGGACAACATGCTGCGCTGGATCCGGGACCCCAAGTCGGTGGACCCGCTCACGGCGATGCCGAACACCGGCGTGACGCCGTCGGATGCGCGGCACATCGCGGCGTACCTGTACACGCTCCGCTAGCGACGACGATGCCGAGCACCACGCTGCCGCTTCCGCGGTCGCTCTCTTCCCGACAGCGCTCGATCGTCGAGCTCCTCGTGCTGCTCCTGCCGATCGCGCCGCTCGGGTGCTCGGGGAGCGCGGCGCCGCGCATCGGCACCGACAGCGCGAACGCGGCGGAGGGCGTGCGGATCGGCGTCAGCTCGTCGGAGGCGCGCTTCGTCCGGAACGTCATCGGGTTCCAGGGTCCGGAGTCGGTGCGCTACGATCCCGACCAGGACGTGTGGTTCGTGTCGAACATGGCGGGTGCCGGCTCGGCGCGCGACGGCTACGGCTGGATCTCGCGCGTCAGTGCGTCGAACCCCGACAGCGCGACCGTGTTCGTGCAGGGCGGGAAGGACGGCGTCACGCTGAACGCGCCGAAGGGGCTCGCGATTCAGGGCGACACGTTGTGGACGGCGGACATCACCGTGCTGCGCGGCTTCGACCGCCGCACCGGCGCGCCCGTGGCGACGATCGACTTCGGCCCGCTCGGCGCCGTGCAGTTGAACGACGTCGCCGTCGGCCCCGACAGCGCGATCCGTGTGACCGACAGCGGAATCATCATGTCGCCGAAGGGAACGATTCACACCGGGCCCGATCGCATCTTCGCCGTGGGGCCGGGACGTGCCATCACGGTCGTGGCCGAAGGTTTCCAACTCGGCCAGCCGAACGGGATCACCTGGGACGACGTCGGCAAGCGGTGGATCGTGCTCTCGTTCGATCGCGGCGCGGGACAGGTGATGGTGAACCCGCAGGGGAGCGCGACGCCGCAGTTGATCCGCACGCGGTCGGGCGGTGGTCAGCTCGACGGTGTCGAAGTGCTGAACGACGGCGCGATCCTCTTCACGAGCTGGGCCGACTCGAGCGTCCATCTGCTGGCGAACGGTCGCGACCGTCCGATCATCCGCGAAGTCCCCGTTCCCGCCGACATCGGCATCGACACGAAGCGGAACAACCTCGCCATTCCATTGTCGATGCTCGGCCAGGTGCAGATCTGGAGCCTGGATGGGGTGGGGCGGCCGCTTAGGCGGTGACTCAGTGACTCGGTGACTTGGTGACTTGGCTCGTTGGTGACTTGGTCGGTGACTTCGACACGGCAGTCGAACCAAGTCACCGTGGTTGAGTGCGGGAACGAGCGCCGGTGTGCATGCAGCGGAAGGTCCGGGCCTCAGCCTCGATGCTCCCGATCTGAACCCCGGCGCCCAACCAGCCTGGAGTCTCCACGGCGTGACTTGGTTGGGCGCCGGTGGCCGGTGCCGTTCCGAGCCACCAAGTCACCGACCAAGTCACGAATGAACCAAGTCACCAAGTCACTGTTTCTTCTGGTACTTCCAATTCCTCCCCTTCCCCTCGGCGATCCATTCGACTGCCTGATTCGCACGCGCGATTCGGGTTTCGTCGCGCTTCGCGTCGCCGACCCATTCGTTGTATTCGCGGCGATGGCTCGGCGGAAAGGCGTCGAAGTTGGCGCGCGCCTTCCCGTTCTTCGCGAGCGCCGCGGCGAGCTCGGTGGGGACCGGGAGCTCGGCGCGCTTCGCCGGCTTCTTCTTCGGAACCTTCACGCCATCCTCGTTGAGCTGCATCGCCGTCCTGACGAGGGCGACGAGCTCCTTCTTCGGCGGCAGGTCCTTCAGTGACGTGATGCGGCCGAACTGGCCCATCGCGCGCTCGTCGTCGCCCGCGCCCCGCCCCACGACGAGCGCGCCCTTCCAGAATCCGAAGCCGACGTGCGCCTTGAACGCCGACATGTTGGCGAGCGGTCCGTGATACTCGAAGAAGGGCATCGACCACTTCGTCGTCTCCACGACGTCCGGACATGCCGCGTGAACGGTTTCACGGATGTACGTCAGGATCGGCTTCGCGAACTCGGCCGACTTCGCGATGTAGGCGTCGATGCGGGGATCTCGAGCAGACATGGGGACAGGAACGTGGGGCGTGGGGGGTAAACGACGCACCGGGGCACGATCGCGGCCCGCGCGCTCGATGCGGAATCAGAGTGGCCGAGAACGATCCGCCATTCGCGCCGCGCCGGCAAGCTCGTGACGTCCCACGCTCCGCGTGGCGGGAGGGGGGCGACAGGCTCCATGTCGCGGAGCTCAACTGCCTCGAACGCGGATCGGGCGGATGACAGCACGGATCAGGCGGATGTCCACGTCTGGCCTGGATGCTCCTCGCGCGGGCCCGAAGCACCGACACCTTCCCGCGAGCTACCCGCTACCGACTACCCGCTACTCGCTACCACCTGCCGGCAGCTGCAGTTCAAGACATCCCGCGTCGCCCGCTTCGAATTGCGTATCCCTCTCACTCGGCCTAGACTACCGCCGAGTTTGTTCGTCCGAAGAACAATTACGACGGAGATACCGCAATGGCCGCGAAGGACAGGCTGACGGTCCTGTTGGCGATGATGGAGCAGGGGGTCATCCCGGTCTTCTACGACCCCGACGTCGACGTCTGCAAGAACGTCATCCAGGCGTGCGCCAACGGCGGCGCGAAGTGCATCGAGTTCACCAACCGGGGCGACTTCGCCGCGCACGTGTTCCTCGAGGTCACCCGCCACTTCGCCAAGGCCGATCCGTCGGTGATCATGGGGGTCGGCTCGGTGGTCGACGCGCCCACCGCGGGGATCTACATCGCCAACGGCGCGAAATTCGTCGTCGGCCCGCTCCTCAACGCCGACGTCGCTCGCGTCTGCAACCGGCGCGGCATCCCGTACAGCCCCGGCTGTGGATCGGCCACCGAGATCGGCGATGCGCAGGAGCTGGGCTGCGAGATCGTGAAGGTGTTTCCCGGGACCGCCGTCGGCGGACCGGATTTCGTGAAGAGCGTCATGGCGCCGATGCCGTGGACGCGCATCATGCCCACCGGCGGTGTGGAAGCGACCGAGCAGTCGCTCCGCGCATGGTTCGGCGCGGGGATCGTCGCGTGCGGCATCGGC
>DATJGU010000087.1:0-2677 GCA_035494615.1 Gemmatimonadaceae bacterium | reverse complement strand
CGCTCCAATGATCCGCTCGATCCTCCGATCCGGCACGAGCCAGATCAGCGCCACGGCCGCGTACAGCGCCCCCGCGATCGCCGGATGGACGAATGCGAGGGGGATCGCGAGGGCGTAGACGGCGGGCGACATCCTGCCCTTGCGGTCCGAGCCGATCGCCGCCGCGAGGATCGAGTGCTCGCCCTGGCTGCGAATGATCGTTCGCTGGAGGACCCAGTAGGCGATCGCGCACGCGAGGAGCACGGCGCCGTACGCCGCCGTCGGAACGGGCGCGAAGTGGTTCTCCCCCATCCACGCCGTCGTGAACGGCGTGAGCGAGAGCCAGAAGAGCAGGTGCAGGTTCGCCCAGAGGATCCCGCCGTTCACCCGCCGCGTCACGTGCAGCATGTGGTGATGGTTGCTCCAGTAGATCCCGAGATACACGAAGCTGAGCACGTAGCTGAGGAACACCGGCCACAGGGGCGCGAGCGAGCGCCATTCCGTGCCGTGCGGCACGTGCAGCTCGAGCACCATGATCGTGATGATGATGGCGAGCACGCCGTCGCTGAACGCTTCGAGGCGCGTGGGACTCATCGGAGAGCTCCTCCCGCTTGTGGCGCAGGGATGGTGGAAATCGGCGCAGGATGCCGGAAGATACGCCCGGGCGTATCCTATCGGGACGGCGCCGCGTCCTCCCGGCGGCACTCCGTCACCCTTCCCCCCACGGTTCATGTTCAGAAGCCTGCGCGTCCCCGAGCGTCTCTTTCAGATCGCCGGCTGGGTCGTGTCGATCGTGTTCGCGAGCTTCCTCATCGGGCTCGGTGGCAAGATCGTCGGCGAGCTGCCGGGCGTCGATCAGTACGTCTCGCTCGAGCAGTACATGGATCCGGCGAGCAGGGCACGCCTGCGCGCCACGCGCGACTCGCTCGTCGCGCGCGAGCGTGACGTGTCGGCGGCGCAGGAGCGCGCGCGGCTCGCGCTGACCGCCGCGTCGAACGCCTACCGCGCCAGCCGCGAGAGCTTCCAGAACTGGATCGACACGCGCGTCGCGACGACGGATCCGCAGCAGGATCCCGAGGTGCTCCGCCGCACCGCGGAGCTCGACCGGCTCAAGGAAGGCGAGCGCGCGGCCCAGACGCAGGTCGAGCGTCTCGACGCGGAGGCACTGCGCATCAGCCAGGCGATGGACGCACGCCAGCGCTCGGAGGCCGAGCTCCAGCGCGCCGCGACCGGCCGGTACGAGCGCGCGCGCTTCCGGCAGGAGCTCCGCGTCTTCGCCATCCGGCTCGTCATCACGCTCCCGCTGCTGCTCGTCGCCGGATGGCTGGTCGTGCGCCGGCGGCGGAGCCAGTACTGGCCGCTCTACCGCGGCTTCGTGCTCTTCGGGCTGTTCGCGTTCTTCGTCGAGCTCGTGCCCTATCTGCCGAGCTACGGCGGGTACGTGCGGTACGGCGTCGGCGTCGTCGCGAGCGGACTCGCGGGTCTGTACGTGATCCGCGCCATGCGCCGCTACGTTGCGCGCCGCGCCGACGTGGAGCGGCAGTCCGAGACCGAGCGGCGCCAGCGCCTGGACTACGAGGAGGCGCTCAAGCGGATGTCGACCGGCGTCTGCCCCGGGTGCGAGCGGCCGCTCGCGGCATCGACGCCCGACGCCCAGTCGAACTTCTGCGTGCACTGCGGCATGACCCTGTTCGACCACTGCTCGGCGTGCCATGCGAGGAAGAACGCGTTCTTCCAGTACTGTCCCGCGTGCGGCACGCCTGCGTCGGGTCCGGCCGCGGCGTCGCCCGTTCCGGTCGCCGGCTGATCGGGAACGATCAGCGCTCGGCCGCCGCGAGCACGCGGCGCACCGCGTCGATCGTCCGCGCCACGTCGGCGTCGCTCGTGCGCCAGTTCACGACGCTCACGCGCATCGCGCGGCGGCCGTGCCAGGTCACGCCGCCGAAGAACGCCTCGCCCGTCGCGTTGATCGCGGCGATCACGGCGTCGGTGCGTGCATCGTGGTCGTCCGGGGTCGCGCCGTTCCGCTGATCGAGGAACCGCACGAGCCCCTGGTCCAGCTCGGGCAGCCAGAGCACCTCCGCGCCGGGCAGTGCGCCGATCCCCGCCACGATCGCGCGACAGTGCGCGCTGCACCGGTCGATCAGCTCCGCCACGCCGGCCCGTCCGAGCTCGCGCAGCGCGGCGTAGAGGGCGAAGCCGCGCGCGCGGCGCGAGAACTCGGGGTTCCAGTCCACCTCGTCGCGCACGCGGTCGTTCGGCGTGAGATACGACGCGCTCACCGTCATCGACGCACGATGCGCCGCGCGGTCGCGCACGATCGCGATGCCGCAATCGTAGGGCACGTTGAGCCACTTGTGCGCGTCCGTCGCCCAGCTGTCGGCGAGCTCCACGCCGTCGAGCAGATGCCGCTTCGTCGCGCTGGCGCGCGCCATCAACCCGAACGCGCCGTCGACGTGCACCCACGCGCCGGCGTGCTTCGCGATCGGGATCAGCGTGCGAAAGGGATCGAACTGCCCCGTGTTCAGATCGCCCGCGGCGAGCACGACGATCGTCGGGCCGTCGCCGCTCCGCAGCGCCGCGTCGAGCGCCGCCGGCGTGACGCGCCCCTCCTCGTCGGTCGGGATCGCGTGGACCGCGCGCTCGCCGATGCCGAGGAAGCGGAGCGCGCGGTCGATCGTCGCGTGCCGCGTCGCCG
>DATJGU010000086.1:0-30588 GCA_035494615.1 Gemmatimonadaceae bacterium | reverse complement strand
TTCCGGGCGCGATCGGCTTCCTCCTCCTGATCTTCGCGGCGGGTCATGCCCTCCGACTCGGCGGTGGCCGGCTCCGACGCGCCCTGCGTCGAGCACGCACATTCCTGGCACTCCGGTCCGATGGCGCGCTGCAGCAACGGCTCATCGCCGAGTTCGACGCCCTCGTTGCACAATCGGTGTCGCTCGAGCGCGCTCTATTGCAGGAGACGCCCGCCCGTCCGTTTCAAGCGCTCAGCGAGGGTGTGTAGGCGGAGGGAGCAAGGGACCGCCGAGATCCCAGTGCCACGCATCGCGGCGCATGCCCGTGCGGGGATCCTTCAGTGGCTTGAATTGGAGACGGGCCTCTCCGAGCCCGATCGTCGCACCGAATCGAAGCAACCGCTCACGATCGGTAGAGACGAGATGCGCCATCTGGCGCCCCTTCCAGATGTGGCGGTGCAGCCATAGACCGCCATCCATCGCGTGAATCATCCCGGCGCGGCGGGACCGAAACTCCCGATATTCCGGATCCGCCTGGGACGCGTTCGTCGACTCCGGTCGGATCACTTCAGTACGACGGCAGTGTCCATCGAGCTGCGCTCAGCGTGCGATCACTGGCAGGCCGGAACCCCTTCCACGCTGGCGGGAGTTGGCGTTGGTGAGACCGCGCCATAGAACACCACGCACTGCAGCGGATAGGAGAGGGGATGGGTCGCTGTCGCCACCCACTGCCCCACTCCAGGCGTCGTGAGCGTCAGGATGACTCCGGGCGACGGGCGAAAGTTGAGAGCCGCCGTGTCGCTCGCGTACGAAGCCGACTGGAAGAAGTAGGCCTCCTGGGCGACCGCCAGATTCCGCAGGTCGCTGCGAAGCGCGGCTGCATTCGCCTTGCCCTTGGTGTTCTGGAACTTCGGGATCGCGATCGCGGCCAGAATGCCGATGATCACGACGACGATCAGAAGCTCGATGAGGGTGAAACCCTTGCGCGTGGTCTTCATGGTAAGGCTCTCTCCGAGGGGTAGAGGATGACGGCGCGACATCGCGGGCCGTCGGGCGGGGTGTGACCTACGGTACATGCAGCCGACCCCCTGTAAGGCAACGTGCGGACCAGCGGGTGCCGGCTGGTCAAGTCGTTGGCGCCGCTCACGTTACGACGGTCGGCCCGGGGCGCCGCCGCCGCCGATCGTGCAGGATTCTGCATGGTCCGGTGCAGATTGCGAGACGCTCCTTGCCTAGATGGGAGGGCGCGTCTTCCAGTGCCGGCCCATCGCCGAGTCGGCGACGAAGACGGCGTTCCGGAGAAACTTCCGCTCCCACGGGAACCCATAGCGCTGGCCGGCGACTGCGGCACGGCGGGTGTCGCGCCACCGGCCGGCCACGGACAGGCAGTACACATAGCCGAGCCGTCCGTCCTTGAGCGTGGAGTCGATGGCGAAGCTCCACTCGTAGAGCGGGAGCGCCGGGGTGCACATGCCCGCGCGCCGGTAGCTCTCGGCCACGTCCACCGTGGCGCCGGCGTCGTACGGGAAGAGGTGGATGGCGTGGCGCAGCTCTCCCTCCGCTTCGCGCAGCCGCTGCTTGAGTGCGAGGCTTCGCCCGCGCAGCAGGTGCGCACGGTAGCTGTTCGGGGCGTCGCGCACCGTGGCGTCGAACAGGACGTCGTTGTTCGCCCAGACGCGCTGCCGGACGACGCTCTTGCCCGCGCCGAGCGCGAGGAGGAGCGCGGCGGTCGCCACGACGAGCACGCGCCCGCGGCGCTCGAGCTGGCCGTGCGCCCAGAGGATCGCCGTCGCCAGGGTGAGCACCACGCCGACGCTCGGGAAGAAGAGCGTGCGTTCCGCGGTGATGATGCCGGTCGGAATGAGGACGTTGCTGACCGGCGAATAGGCGACGATGAACCAGAGGAGTCCGAAGCTCGCCACGCGCGCGCGGCGCCGGAGGGCGATCGCGAGCACCACCGTGCACGTCACGAGCAGGATCCCCGGCAGCTCGCTCACGCCGATCCCGTTGGCGATGACGACGTCGGGCGGCGAGTAGTCGGCGCTCAGCCGCGTGGGGAACAGCATCAGCTGCGCGATGCGGGGGAACTCGTGCAGCATCGTCCCGATCCGCGCCGCGGGGCCCATCTTGAGAAACTGGAACGCCGCGTACGGCGCGAAGCCGGCGAGATCGTCCTGCACGTGCGACCGCAGCTTCACCCAGAGGAGGAGCACCGCGAGCAGCGCGAGACCGAGCGGCCGCAGCGCGACGAGCCGCGCGCGCCAGGGACGCTCGTCGTCGACGACCGTCCATTCGGCGGCGAGCAACAGCCCGGGAAGCACCGCGCCGTGCTCCTTGGTGAACAGCCCGACGGCGAAGAGCAGCGTGACGATGCCGACGTCGCGCGGACGGAGCGCACCGGCGCGCCGGCGGCGGAGATACCAGCCGACCGCCGCGACGAGACAGAGCGCGACCACGAGCTCGGCCTGCCCCACGAGGTTCCCCGTGACCTCGACGTGCACCGGATGAACGGCGAACAGGGCCGCCGCGAGCCACGCGCCCGCCTCGGGCAGGATCGCCAGCGCCATCCAGTACACCGCGAGCGCGGTGGCCACGGCGAGCACGATGTTCACGAGGTGGAACACCCACGCCGCGCCTCCGCCCAGCACCCACTGCGTCGCGAAGAGGAGCAGCACCATCGGGCGGTAGCCGTCGCCGCCGAACTTCGGCGGCCAGTAGCTCTGCCCGAAGTACGCCCAGCAGTGCCGCAGCGTGTGGACGCGCTCGTTCATCAGGATCACGTAGCGATCGTCGTACGTGAAATCGTGCCCGATGCTCGTGACGCAGGCGACGAGCGCCAGCAGCGCCACGCCGAGCGGAAGCATCCAGCGGCGCGCAGCGGTCATGCGAGGACGTTGTACTTGAGGATGTGCCAGAACGCCGCGACGCCGTCGCGCCAGTTGATCTTCTTCCCTTCGGCGTAGGTGCGGCCGGCGTAGGAGATCGGCACTTCGTAGATGCGTGCGTCCCGCTTCGCGAGCTGCGCGGTGATCTCCGGCTCGAAGCCGAACCGGTCCGACGTGAGCGTGAGCGAGCGCGCGAGGTCGCCGCGCACCGCCTTGTAGCACGTCTCCATGTCGGTGAGGTTGAGGTTCGTGAGCATGTTGCTGAAGACGGTGAGCAGCGTGTTGCCCACGGAGTGCCAGTAGTACAGCACGCGATGCGGCCCGCCGAGGAAGCGCGAGCCGAAGCAGGCGTCGGCCTTGCCCGCGACGATCGGCTCGAGGAGGACGGGCCAGTCCTGCGGGTCGTACTCGAGATCGGCGTCCTGCACGATGACGATGTCGCCGGTGCTCGCCGCGAGCGCGGTGCGGATCGCCTTGCCCTTGCCGCCGTTCTTCTCCTGCAGGATCAGCCGGTCGACGTACCCCGCGTCGCGCAGCGCGAGCAGGCGCTCGCGCGTGCCGTCGGTGGAGCAGTCGTCGACGCAGATGATCTCCTTGCGCAGCGGCGTGGCGTGCACGCGCTCGAGGATGGTCTCGATCGTGTTGCGCTCGTTGAAGACGGGAATGAGGACGGACAGGCTCACCGTGCTCGCCTCGAGCGGCGTGAGCTGGCGCGGCCGCGCGGCGAGCGTGTACGAGCTGTTCGACATGGACGTGGCGGTCATCGCGGCAGTACGGTGAAGACGGCCCCGCCGTCGAGCTCCTCGCGGAGCCGCAAGCGGGACGGAGCGGTGGCGGCGAGGACGCGCGCGGCATCCTCCGCCTTCCCAGGGGTGACGACGACGCTCCGCACGGGATACGCGTCGAGAATCGGCGCCAGTCCGGCCATCGCGTTCTCCCGCGCCGTCGGCTCGCGCAGGTACTGGCCTGGCGTGAGGGCGATGATCGGCACCGCCTGGTGGCCGGTGTAGAGATAGACGGCGCCCTCGTTCTCGGTCGCGACGACCTCGCCGGGCGCGGCGTGCTCGGCCACCCAGCGCACGCTCGTGGCGATGCGCGGCGTGTTCGCGCGTCCGAGACTCGACCACCACGCGCCCCGCACGCCGCGCACCTCGTACTGCGCATAGCCCACGCTCACCCACGCGAGCGCACCGCCGAGGGCGATGCGCACGGGCGTGCGCCAGGCCGTGCGCGCGACGGCGGCCCACCCGCCGGCGGCGACGAGCGTGAGAAGGAGGGGCCAGATGGCCCACACGAAGCGCGCGGTCTGGAAGGGCCACACGAGCACGATCGCGAGATAGCCGGCGACGAAGAGCAGCGTCACGGGAATCCGACGCCACGCGGCGAGCCCGCCGGCCCACACGAGCGCGCCGAGCGCGACGAGCGTCGCCGCGCGGGCGAGCGGGGAGCGCAGTGGCGAGAACAGCACGGAGAGCATCAGGCCCGTTTCGGCGGTGGTCTTCGCGAGCGTCGCGGGAATCATCCCGACGCCGAGCTCGCGCACGCCGCGGAGCCACCAGCCGGCATACGAGTCGTACATCCCGAGCATCGGCGCGGGAAGGTCGCCGGCGTGGTGCGCCATCCAGAGCTGCCAGGGCACGAGACAGACCGCCGCGCCCGTCGCGAGCAGTCCCGCGTCGCGCCAGCGCCGGCGCACCGCGAGCGCGATGGCCGCCGCGGGGAGGAGCACCGCGCCGTGCGTGCGCACGAGGGCGCACGCGCCGATCGCCAGGCCGAGCAGCAGCACGCGCCACGCCGGCTGCCGCTCGTCGACCAGCGACTCGAGGGCGAGCAGCAGGGCGAGCGCGAACGCGAGGAAGCAGAGCTCGGAGAGCACCAGGTTGCTCAGGATGAGCAGCGGGACGCTCACGGCCGTCACGAGGCCCACCGAGACGCTCCACCACGGCCCCGCGCCGACGCGGCGGCGCAGCAGCCGCGTCGCGAGCACCGCCGTCGCGGCGAGGAAGAGGGCGTTGAGCGCCTTGAACGCGGCCACGCTCGCCGGAAACGCCGGTGCGACGAACGACACCAGCGCGAGCAGCGCGGGGTAGCCCGGCGGGAAGTGCGTCCCCGCCGGCAGGCCGGGCACGTTCAGCGCGCGGTATCCCTGCCCCGTGGCGATCGACCGCGCGAGGATGACGTAGAACGCGTCGTCGGCCACCACGCCCACCGGGAGCGCGTCGACGACGGCCACGCCGGCCGCCAGCCCGAGCGCGGCGACTCCCGCGAGCGCGAGCGGCCACCACGCCGTGCGGCGCGCGGGCTCGGCCGCGGGCACGGCCTCGGGCGGATCGACGACGAGTGAAACGCCAGCGGTCACGCTTCCACGCCGTAACGCGAGAGCTTCCGGTAGAGCGTGGAGGGATCGATCCCGAGCACCTCGGCGGCGCGGCTCTTGTTGCCGCCCTCACTCTGCAGCACCCACATGATGTACGCCCGCTCGATCGCCTCGAGGGTCGGGTTCGCCGGCGTGCGGTCGGCGACGATCGGCTCGCTCACGCGCGTCGTCACCCGCTCGGGGAGCGCCGACGCCGGGATCTGGTCCTTCGACGTGAGGATCACCGCGCGCTCGAGCGCGTTCTCCAGCTCGCGCACGTTGCCGGGCCACGCGTAGCTCACGAGCGCGTCGAGCGCGTCGGCGGAGAGCGTCTTCTGCTCCTCCTGGCGAAGCTGCGCGATGCGCGACAGGAAGTGCTCGGCGAGGAGCGGGATGTCGTCGGCGCGCTGGCGGAGCGTCGGCAGGTGCAGCGCGATGACGTTGAGGCGGTAGTACAGATCGGAGCGGAAGCCGCCGCGCCGCATCTCCTCGTCCAGATCGCGATTCGTCGCCGCGAGGAGCCGGACGTCGATCGGCATCGGATCGGTGGCGCCCACGGGGATGACCTCGCGATGCTGCAGCACGCGGAGGAGCTTCACCTGCGTGGCCGGCGTCGTCTCGCCGATCTCGTCGAGGAAGAACGTTCCCTTCGACGCGGCGGCGAAGAGGCCGACCTTGTCCTTGATCGCGCCGGTGAACGAGCCCTTCACGTGGCCGAACAGCTCGCTCTCGAGGAGGCTCTCGGGGAGCGCGCCGCAGTTGATCGACGCGAAGGTCTTGTCGGCGCGCGAGGAGAGCTCGTGGATGTATCGGGCGATCACTTCCTTCCCCGTTCCCGACTCGCCCTGGATGAGCACCGTGGAATCGGTCGGCGCCACGGTTTCGGCGAGGCGCAGCACCTCGAGCCAGCTCCGGCTGTTCCCCACCGGGCGGCTCCCCGACGTCAGCTCGTGGCGCTTGATCTCCTGGCGCAGCGAGCGATTCTCGACGCGAAGCTCGCGGTGCTCGCCGGCGCGCTTGAGGATGGCGAGCAGCTCGTCGTTGCGGAACGGCTTCTGGATGTAATAGAAGGCACCCTCGTTCACCGCCTGCATCGCCGACTGCAGCGTCGCCTGGGCGGTCATGAGAATCACGGGCGTGTCCGGATTCTGCTGGCGCGCCGCGGCGAGGATGTCCACGCCGCCGACGTCGGGCATCCGCACATCGGAGAGCACGATGTCCGGCTGCAGCTCGGCGAGCTGCGCGAGACCGGCGCGGCCGCCGTGCGCCGTGTGCGTGTCGAAGCCGGCGTTGCGCAGCAGGATGCCGAGCGACTCGAGAATGCCCTGCTCGTCGTCGACGACGAGCACGGTGGGGATGCGAGTGGCGATCACGTGAGCACCGCGAGCGAGGAGGTGGGAGGAGTGTTGGTCGGCCGGCGCGACGGCTCCGCGCGCGGGAGCACGACGGTGAAGCGCGTCCCGGCGGCGCTGCTGTCCACGAAGACGAGCCCGCGGTGCGCCTCGATGGCGCGGTGGACCACGGCGAGACCGAGTCCGCTGCCGCCGGGCTTCGTCGTGAAGAAGGGATCGAACAGGCGGTCGCGGATCTCCGGCGGGATCCCCGCGCCTTCGTCGGCGACGCTGAGCACCACGGCGCCGTACTCGTAGTCCGTGCCGCCGACGTGCTCGGGCAGCGCCGCGCCGACCTCGAGCCGCACCTCGCCGCCCGGCGGGGACGCCTGGATCGCGTTGAGCAGCAGGTTGAACACGGCGCGATGGAGCAGATCCTCGTCACCCTCGACGACGTGCTCCTCGGGAACGGCGTCGCACAGCAGGCGCACGCCGTCGGGACCGTCGGGGCTCGCCTCGGCGAGGCGCACCGCGCGCTCGCCCAGCACCGCGAGATCCAGGGGCTGGGTGCGCGCGACGCGCACCCGGGAGAAGTCGAGGAACTCGGAGAGCAGCCGGCTGAGCCGGTCCGACTCGCGCATCACGAGCCGCGCGAGCGTCTGCTCGTCCGGACCCGAGAAGGGAGACCGGGAGAGCTGCTCGACCGCGCTGCGGATGGACGCCAGCGGGTTGCGGATCTCGTGCGCGAGCGAGGCCGAGAGCTCCGCCACGCCCTCGAGACGCTCGGCGCGGAGGCGCAGCACCTCCATCCGCTTCTGGTCGGAGATGTCCTGGAAGATCGCCGTCGCGGTGCGGTCGGTGCGCAGGCCGTCGACGTCGGTGTAGGTCGTCGTCACGCCGATGGACAGGCGCTTGCCCGCCACGGTGATCGTCCCCTCGCCGCGCGTGGTGCGCTCGCGGTCGCGCACCGACCGCTCGAGCGCGTCGGCCAGCTCGGGCCCGATCCGGCGAAGTCCCGTGAGGACGTCCTTGCCGCGCATCAGTTCGAGGTCGATGGCGAGGAGCTGCTCCGCCGTCGGATTCGCGTAGAGCAGCCGGCCATCGGTGTCGATCGTGACGATGCCGCTCCGGATGTTGCGCAGGATGTCGGCCGCCTCGAGGCGCACGCGCGCCAGCTCGGCCTCGGTGCCGAGTCCGAGCTCCTTGAGCTTCGCGCTGAGGAAGGCACTTCCGAGCGCCACGATGGCGAACACCCCGAGCTGCAGCCACACTCCCGCCGTGAAGGGGGAGCCGATGCTCCACACCGCGTCGGCGACGTAGAACACGTTCCCCAGCGCCGCGACGAGCAGGCCGCCGCCCCCCGGGAGGAGCAGCGACGAAGTGGCGATGACGAGGATGTAGAGCGCAGCGAACTGCGATGGCGACCCGTTCTCCGCCGTGACGTGCACGACCGCCGTGACGAGCAGCAGGTCGAACACCGACTGCAGGTAGTGGAAGGTCGCGGTGAGCGGCCGGCGATAGAATCCGCTGTACAGCACCGACAGCCCGGTGGCCGCGAGGGCGGCGACGAAGGCGAGGGTCGCGACGACGATGCGCTGGCGCTCGGTGTCCGGGTCCGGCCAGGAGAGCACCGCGGCGAGGAAGATCGCGCTGGCGAGCGACAACCGGCCGACGTACACCCAGCGCACGAGGCGAGCTGGCTCGAGCAGGAAGGCTCGTTCGTCGTCCCGGAGGCGGGGGGAGAGTCTCAACGCTCGTCTCGCAAAGTGCCAGAGGCGGTGGGCGCGGTGGTGTCTGGCATTCTGCCAGAGTTCATTTGGCTGGACGACTGGTCACCGGAGGGGTTACGGCATGGGGAGGGAGGGAGCGGTGGAGGTGACGCCGGCGCTGGCGATCCCGCGCGCGGAGCTGGAGGTCCGGGCGACGCGAGCTGGCGGCGCCGGGGGCCAGCACGTGAACACCTCGAGCACGCGGATCGAGCTGCTGTGGAATCCGGGCCGGAGCGCGGCGCTCGGCGAGGAGGAGCGCGCGCTGGTGGCCGAGCGGCTCGCCTCGCGGATCGACGGCAAGGGCTGGCTGCGCGTGGTGTCGAGCGCGCGGCGCAGCCAGGAGCAGAACCGCGAGGCGGCGGAGCAGCGGCTGGCGGAGCTCGTGCGCGGCGCGCTGGCCGTCCGCAAGCGGCGTCGCGCGACGAAGCCGTCTCGCGCGGCGAAGGAGGCGCGCCTCGCGGAGAAGCGGCGCCGTGGCGAGACGAAGCGCCGGCGCCGCGACGAGATCGATTGACGCCGAGCACTCGGCGGCCCGCAGGATGAAAGCACGCACTGCCACCGTCTGCTCTGGCGACGGTCGCGCGCGCGTGCTCCGGAGACCACAGAGGGTGCGGCGCGTGTGCGGTGTCACGGGAGGTACACGCGCCGAGCGCAGCGCCGGTGCTTGTGTGGTGGTGCGCCGTCCCCGAGGTTAGGCACAGCGGGCCCGAGCGCACCGTCATCCGACCGCGGCGCTGCACGTTGATGGACAGTTTCCTCCGGCCGTCGGCGCAGGCCGGTCACCCGATTCTGGCGGGGCACCAACTTTGCCCCTCCACGCGCGAGGCGCCGCGGTGCGGCGTGCTCGACACGACCCTCGATCGCGGTTCGTCCGCGGGACTCACGCGATGATCTCGTTCGCTCCCCGCCGCGCAGGGCTGTTCGCTTTGCTCGGCGCCCTCCTCGCCGGGGCGCCTGCCCCGCTGTCCGCACAGTATTTCGGCCGGAACAAGGTGCAGTACGAGAAGTTCGACTTCCGCATCCTGCGGACGTCGCACTTCGACGCGTACTTCTACCCCGCCGAGTCGCTGATCGTGCACGACGCGGGCCGGCTCGCCGAGCGGTGGTACACGCGGCACTCGGACACCTTCCGCCACACCTTCGACCGGAAGTCGCTCGTCTTCTACGCCGACCATCCGGACTTCCAGCAGACGAACGTCGTCGGCGAAGCGATCGAGGAGGGGACGGGCGGCATCACCGAAGGGCTGCGCACGCGCGTCGTGATGCCCTTCACGGGCGTCTACGCCGACAACGACCACGTGCTCGGCCACGAGCTGGTGCACGTCTTCCAGTACAGCATCGCCGAGGCGGGGCCCGGCGGGCTGGCGCGGTTGAACGCGTTGCCGCTGTGGCTCATCGAAGGGATGTCCGAGTACTTCTCGCTCGGGCGCGACGATCCGCTCACGGCGATGTGGCTGCGCGACGCGGCGGAGCGCGACAACCTGCCGACGATCAAGCAGCTCACCAACGATCCGCGCTTCTTCCCCTACCGCTACGGCCAGGCGCTCTGGGCGTACGTGGGCGGGCGGTGGGGCGACCGCGCCGTCGTCGACGTGTACCGTGCGTCGCTGCGCATCGGGTTCGAGGAAGGGATCCGGCGCGTGCTCGGCATCAGCACCGATTCGCTCTCGAAGGACTGGATCGCGGCGACGCGGCGCGCGTACATCCCCCTGCTCGAGGGCCGGGCGCGGCCGAACGGCATCGGCACGCCCATCCTCCAGGGGAACCGGAAGACGGGCGACATGAACCTCGCGCCCACGGTGAGCCCGGACGGCAAGCTGGTCGCCTTCTTCGCGCGGCGGAACCTGTTCGAGATCGAGCTGTACGTCGCCGACGCGAACACGGGCCACGTGATCAAGAAGCTCGCGGGCCCGACGAGCAACTCGCACTTCGACGCGATCAGCTTCATCAACGCGTCGGGCGCGTGGTCGCCGGACAACGCGAAGTTCGCCTTCGTGGCGCAGGCGGAGGGGAACCACGAGATCGCGATCCTCGACGTGGCGTCGGCAAGGGTCGAGCGGCGCATCCGCGTGCCCGGCGTCGGCTCGGTGACGCACATCGCGTGGTCGCCGGACGGCCGGACGCTCGCGTTCAGTGGAATGGCGGGGGGGATCAGCGACCTGTATCTGCTCGACGTCGCCGCCGGCACCGTGCGGCAGCTGACGAACGACCGGAACGCGGATCTCCAGCCCGCGTGGTCGCCGGACGGCCGCACGATCGCCTTCGCGACCGATCGCGGGCCGACGACCGACTTCACCAAGATGGTGTTCTCGCCGCTGGAGCTCGCGACGATCGACGTCGCCACGGGACAGATCAGCGTCTTCAGCCCGTTCTCGCACGGGAAGCACATCAATCCGCAGTACTCGCCCGACGGGAAGAGCCTGTTCTTCATCAGCGATCAGGACGGCTTCAGCGACATCTACCGGCTGGAGCTGGCCTCGGGCACGGTGTCGCGCGTGACGCGGCTCTCCACCGGCGTGAGCGGCATCACGGCCATCTCGCCGGCGCTCACCGTCGCGCTCACGAGCGGGCGCATGCTGTTCTCGGTGTTCCAGGATCAGGGATACGGCGTGTACGCGCTCGACTCGGCGCGCACGCACGGCGACCCGCTCGTGCTGGGCGTGAACGTCGCCTACGCCGGCGTATTGCCGCCGGGCGACACGCCGGGCCGCGCGACGGTGACGGGGTATCTCGGCGATCCGACGACGGGCCTCCCCTCGGGCGCCGACTTCACGATCGCGCCCTACCGCTCGGTGTTCGCGCTGGACGCGGTCGGACAGCCGAGCCTCGGCGTGAGCGCGGGCGGGCCGTTCGGGACCGGCGTGGCCGGCGGCGTGTCGTTCCTGTTCGGCGACCAGTTGAGCGACCGGCAGTTCGCGCTCGGCGTGCAGGCGAACGGCACGATCCAGGACGTCGGCGGGCAGCTGATCTTCCAGAACCTGAAGCACCGGTGGAACTACGGCGCGTCGGTCCAGCACGTGCCGTATCTCACCGGGTTCTACGGCCTGAGCGATCGCGGCGGCGGGGTCGTCTCGCAGGACCTCTACCTGCAGCGGATCTTCATCGATCAGGCGCAGTTCAGCACGTCGTATCCCTTCTCGTCGACGCGGCGCGTCGAGTTGAGCGCGGGCGCCACCCGTCTCGGCTTCAGCACCCAGGTCCTCAGCAGCTTCTTCGATTCGAACACCGGGCAGTTCCTCGGCCAGACGCTGCGCGACACGGCGTCGATCAAGCCGGTGTATTACGGACAGGGAAGCGTCGCGCTCGTGGGCGACGCGTCGTACTCGGCGTTCACCGGCCCGATCATGGGCTCGCGGTACCGGTTCGAGGTGAGCCCGATCGCCGGCTCGCTCACGTTCACGACCGCGCTCGCCGATTACCGGAAGTACATCTTCCTCCGGCCGATCACGCTCGCCTTCCGCGGGCTGCACTATGGGCGGTACGGCTCCGACGCGGAGAACGACACCCTGCTCTATCCACTGTTCCTCGGCGAGGAGCAACTCATGCGCGGGTACAGCGTGGGCTCGTTCAAGCAATCGGAGTGCGGGGCGAACTTCTCCAACACGGGCGTCTGCCCCGCGTTCGACCGTCTGCTCGGGAGCAAGCTCGCCGTGGCGAGCTTCGAGGTGCGGATCCCGCTGTTCGGCGTGCCGGAGTACGGGTTGTTCAACCTGCCGTACCTGCCGACGACGATCGCGCCCTTCGTCGACGCGGGCGTCGCATGGCGCGGCGGACAGTCGCTCCAGTTCGGATCGTCGAGCGACCCGAACGTGCGCTCGCCGGTGGTGAGCACGGGCGTCTCGACTCGCGTGAACGTGCTGGGATTCGCGATTCTCGAGGCATACGTCGCGCACCCGTTCCAGCGGCCGGGCCAGGGCTGGATCTGGGGATTCCAGTTGGCGCCGGGCTGGTAGGACGACCGGCCGGCCCTTTCGAGGGCCGGCCGGTTTGTCTCCGGGGCCTCAATCGACGACGAAACGCGGATCGGGAACGGCGATCCCGCGGCAGGGGCACGATGCCCGATGGCGGCGAGACACGATACCGCTCGCCGTCGGCATTCCGAGCGGAGGGCCGATCATTCACGGGCCGTCGTCATTCCGAGCGGAGCGAGCACGCACGTGCTCGCGCAGTCGAGGAATCGTGCTCGTCCCGACAGAGAGGCTCTCTACCGGGATGATCGCGATTCCTCGACTCGCTGCGCTCGCTCGGAATGACTGGGCGAGCTGCGCTCGCTCGGAATGACTGGGCGAGCTGCGCTCGCTCGGAAGGGCGAGCGCATCCTATCGCGTCGGCACGCCGAGCGCGGCATACCTGCCGGCGTTCGCCGTCACGATCCGCACGTAGTCCCGCGTCTCCCGGTACGGGATCCACTCGGTGAACAGCTCCGGGTCGCTCGCGCCCGGCCGCTGTACCCAGCGACGCACGCGCGAGGCGCCGGCATTGTACGCGGCGAGCGCCTGCGCGACCGGCTCGCCGGCGCGGAAGCTCGACGCGAGGTGCAGCGTGCCGAGCTCGATGCTGACGTCGGGCTCGAACAGCAGGGACGGACTCCACACGGGATAGCGACGCCCCTTCGCGATCGAGGCGCCGACCGAGGGCATGAGCTGCATCAATCCGCGCGCGCCGGCCGGCGACACGGCGTCCGGGTTCCACCACGACTCCTGCCGGATCAGTCCCGCCACGAGCGCGGGGTCGAGATCGTGCGCGCGGGCGTTCTCGAGCAGCGCATCCTCGTGCAGCACGGGATACGCGAGGCGGTAGAGCGCACGCGAGGAATCCGCGCCGCGCGCGAGGGTCCGCGTCGCGAGCGCGAGTGCGCGCGACGGCTCGCCGAGCCGCGACAGCGCCTGCGCCACGGGCGCCGCCTCCGCCGGCGTCGCGCCGCCGCGCGCGGCGAGCGCATCGAGCTCGAAGCCCGCCTCGACGTCCATGCCGAGGAGCTCCAGCGCGCGTACCCGCGCGGCGATCGAGTCCACGGTCGCGACGTGCGCCACCGTGTCCGCGCCCGCGGGCGCGCGCCACGGCTTCATCTCGAGCCGGCGAGCGCTCAGCACGCCGTAGTAGCTCGCCGCGTCGCTCGCCACGATGGCACGCCACCGCGATTCGGCCGCGGCGCGTTGGCCCAGCCGCGCGTACGCGCGCGCCGCCCAGTAGCGTGCCGCGGCTGCCTCCTCGTCGTTCGGATACCGGCGTGCGAGCGCGTCGAACCGGCGCGCCGCATCGCGCGCATCGTTTCGCCACGCGAGCAGGCCGGCACGAAAGCTGGCGAGCGGCGCTTCGCTCGCGTCGGGGTGTCGGCGCACCAGCTCGGCGAGACTCCGCGCCGCTCCCGCGAGATCTCCGTCGTCGACCTGGAGATCGGCGAGCAGGAGCAAGGCGGGCGCGCTCGCGGCGCGCACGGCGGGGTAGCGCGCCGCGACCTGCCGTAGCGCGGTGCGCGCCCCGGCGCCGTTCCCCGATCGCAGGAGCACCCGCGCGCGCTGATACGCGGCGAGGGGGCCGTAGCGCGGGTCCGCGGCGAGCGCGGCGTACGTTCTGATCGCGTCGGCGGACCGTCCGGCGCCGGCGAGCGCGGACGCGTAGGTGAAGCGGTCGCGCGGCTCGAGCGCACCGGCCGCGAGCGCGCGCCTGAATCCCGCGACGGCGCGGGCGCTCGCCCCGGCGTCCGTCGCCGCGCGTGCCACGACGAGCTCCTGATCGCGCGCCAGCGCCGAATCGAACGGCTGAAGCAGCTCGAGGGCGGCGCGCGCGTCCGCCGCCCGCGGGCCGCGGCCGAGGAACGCCACCGCTCGGGCGACGAATCCGGCGGTGTCGGCACCGACCGTGCGCGACTCGGCGCGCAGCGCCGACAGCTCGGCGCCGAGCGCGCGATACGCGCGCGCCGCGCCGGCGAAGTCGCGGAAGCGCTCTCGCGCCTGCGCGTCGGTCCACGGCACGCGCGCGCGCGCCGGCGCGCTCGCGACCGATCGCAGGAGCGCCGCGCGGCGCGCGCTGTCGCCCACCGCGCCGGCGGCGCGCAGCCGGAGCCAGTCGGCCGCGGCCGGAAGCGACGACGCCGCGCCGGCGTACCACGCGGCCGCGCTGTCGCGCGTGTCGGCCTGATCGAACGCGCGCGCGAGCAGCACGCCGCGCACGGCGCGCTCGGCGTCCGTGCGCGCGGCGGCGAGCGCGCGGCGTGCGTCGTCCACCGCGGGCCGATTGCGCTCGAGCGCGCCACGCACGAGCAGCTCGTGTCCCTCGCCGTCGAGCGCGGTGTCGAGCCAGGGCGCGTCGCCGAGCAGGCGTGCGACCTCGTCCCACCCCTGCCAGCGCGCCGCCGCGCGCGCGCCGACGAGCCGCACCGATGGCGACGCCGTCGCCGGCGTCTTCAGGGCCGGCGCGAGCAGGAGCGTCGCGCGCCAGGGACGTCCGGCGTCGATCAGCGAGTCGGCGCGCGCGGCGAGCGCGTCGCCACGGAGCTCGGCCGACGCGCCGCGCCCGAGATCCACCGCGCGCACCGGCCGTTCGGCGTCGGCGCGGCCATCGGCGGACTGCGCGCACGCCGCGGGACTCCACGCGCAGGCGAGCGCGAGCGCGACGAGCGTTCGTCTCATGCGCCGGGACAGGTCACGGTCCGTGCCCTCGCGCGCCGAGCGCCGCGCCACGGCCGCGCGCTGGACAGCGCCCGACGGTGCGGGCAGCTTTCCGGCCTCCGCGACGTACTTTCGGCTGGTCGACTCATCTCGCAGCATACCATGCGCGCTCGCCTCACCGCCACGATCCTCGTGCTCGGCCTCTCCGCATCCGCGTCGGCGCAGCAGCCCCTCGGCGAGTTCACCGCCCACGGCGACGTCGGCCACGTGTCCCATGCGGGCGCGGCGACGTACGACGCATCGACGGGCACGTACGCGATCGCCGGCTCGGGCGCGAACGTGTGGGCCGATCACGACGCGTTCCACTACGTGTGGCGGAAGATGCACGGCGACTTCATCCTCACGGCGCGCGGCGCGCTCGAGGGGAAGGGCGTCGAGGAGCATCGCAAGTTCGGCTGGATGGTCCGCACCTCGCTCGACTCCACCTCGGCGCACGCGAGCGCCGTCGTGCACGGGAACGGGCTCATCTCGCTGCAGTTCCGGCGCACCGCGGGGGCGCAGACGGAGGAGGTGCGCTCGCCGCTCACGCGCGCCGACGTCATCCAGCTCGAGCGGCGGGGCGGCACGTTCATCATGTCCGTGGCGCAGTTCGGCGACACCCTCTCCAGCGTGCAGACGTCGGCGGTCGATCTCGGCGACGACGTGTACGTCGGGCTGTTCGTCTGCGCGCACAACGAGACCGTCACCGAGCACGCGACGTTCAGCGACGTGCGCATCACCGTGCCGGCGAAGGCCACGTTCGTGCCGTACCGCGACTACATCGGCAGCAACGTCGAGATCATGGACGTCGCCACGGGGCGACGCCGGATCGTGTATCACGACTCCGGCTCCGTGCAGGCGCCGAACTGGACGCGCGACGGCACGGCACTGATCTGGAACCGCAACGGCCGGCTCTACCGGTTCGACCTGGCGACGAACACGCCGACGGAGATCAACACCGGCACGCGCGTGCGCAACAACAACGATCACGTCATCTCGTTCGACGGCAAGTGGCTCGGGATCAGCGACCAGAGCGACAGCGGCGGGCAGTCGAAGGTGTACACCATGCCGATCGGGGGCGGGACGCCGACGCGCATCACCCCCATCGGCCCGTCGTACCTGCACGGCTGGTCGCCCGACGGCCGCTCCCTGATCTACACCGGCATCCGCGGCTCGGCGATCGACATCTATCGCCGGGCGTCGGACGGCAGCGGCGACGAGCATCCGCTCACGCAGAACATGGCGATGAACGACGGCTCCGAGTACGCGCCCGACGGACGCATCTACTTCAACTCCACGCGGAGCGGCACGATGCAGCTCTGGCGAATGGAGTCCGACGGCAGCCGTCCCGTGCAGCTCACCGACGACTCCTTCAACAACTGGTTCGCGCACGTCGCGCCGGACAACCGATCGATCGTCTACATCGCCTTCCCGGCGGACATCACCCCGACCGACCACCCGTGGTACAAGCACGTCTACCTGCGCCACATGCCGATCGGCGGCGGCACGGCGAAGGTGATCGCGTACGTATACGGCGGGCAGGGGACGATCAACGTTCCGTCGTGGTCGCCCGACGGAAAGTCCATCGCGTTCGTGAGCAACACGGACCGGTACTGAGCGTGCGGTGACGGGTCCGAGCCAGTTCCCCGCCGAGACGCTCTCCACGGGGGAGTTCGTCCGGCAGCGGTACAGCATCGCCAACCGCATCACCGCCGACGGGTCGTCGGGCTTTCCAGCCGAGGCGGGCCGGTACCACCTGTACGTCTCGCTCGCCTGCCCGTGGGCGCATCGCGCGATCATCGTGCGCCGGCTGCTCGGACTCGAGCAGGCGATCTCGATGTCGGTCGTCGATCCGGTGCGCGACGAGCGCGGCTGGGCCTTCCGCGAGGGGCGCGGCCACGGCCCCGACCCGGTGTGCGACTTCCAGTTCCTCTCGGAGGCGTATCTCCTCACCGACCCGGAGTACACGGGGCGCTACACGGTGCCGTGCATCTGGGACCGCGTCACGCGCCGGCTCGTGACGAACAACTTTCCGGACATCACGATCGATTTCGAGACGCAGTTCACCGCGTTCCACCGCGCCGGGGCGCCCGACCTCTACCCGGTCGCGCTCCGCCGCGAGATCGACGAGGTGAACGCGCTCGTTTACCGGGAGGTGAACAACGGCGTGTACCGCGCCGGCTTCGCGACCTCGCAGCAGCCCTACGAGGCGGCGGTGCGCGCGCTCTTCGAGCGCCTCGACTGGCTCGAGACGCGCCTCGCGAGCCGGCGCTACCTCGTCGGCGGGCAGCTCACCGAAGCGGACATCCGGCTCTTCACGACGCTCGTACGGTTCGACGCCGTCTACTTCGGCCACTTCAAGTGCAACCTGCGCCGGATCGTCGACTACCCGAACCTGTGGGGCTACGCGCGCGACCTCTTCCAGCGCGGCGGCTTCGGCGACACGGTCGACTTCGACCACATCAAGCGGCACTACTACATGACCCACGACCGGCTCAACCCGTCGCGGATCGTGCCGCTCGGCCCGATCGTCGACTGGAACGCGCCGCACGGCCGCGACGCGCTCGCGTGAGCGCGAACGAGCTCCTGCTCCGCGACGCGCGCGCCGACGAACGCGACGCGATCGCGCACCTCACGAGCCGCGCGTACGAGGAGTATGCGTCGGTCATGGCGCCGAGCGCATGGACGGCGCTCCGCGACGCGGTGCGGGCGTCGCTCGCCGACGACGCCGGCGTGACGCGGATCGTCGCCGAGCGCGCAGGGGCGGTCGTCGGGAGCGTGGCGCTCTACGCACCGGACGCGGCGCCCTACGGCGACCTTGCTTCGCGCGCGCCCTGGCCCGAAGTTCGGCTCGTCGCGGTCGATCCCGCCGAGCGCGGTGCCGGCGTTGGCCGCGCGCTCGTGCTCGAGTGCGTGCGGCGCGCGAGACAGGCCGGCGCGACGACGCTCGGCCTGCACACCTCGCGGAGCATGCGCGCCGCGGCCCGGCTGTACGAGCGGCTCGGCTTCGTCCGCGATCCCGATCACGACTTCCACCCGCCAGGCGCGGAGCTCGTCGAGGGCTACCGGCTGCGCCTGCACGACCCTGCCCACCCGGAGCTCTGAAGACATGTCCGCTCGCCCGTCGCCCGCGCGTCGAATCGGCGTCGCTCTGCTCGTGCTCCTCGGCGCACTCCCGACCGCTCGCGCCCCCGGGCAGGGGATGGGCCAGCTCGGCGACATCGTCGACGTCGGCACCGACTTCAGGAAGCCCTTCCAGCCGACCTTCGTCGCCAGCCGGCTCACGAGCTTCGATCCCGCCACCGGCCGCGGCTCGCTCCAGTGGGACCGCTACACGCTCGGCCCCGGCATGTCGTTCGAGAAGACGGACATCGTGTACTCGCGCGCGCAGGCCACGGAGTTCCCGGGCACCGAGTACGACCGCGATCCCGTGCTCCCGTTCGAGATCACCTTCGTCAGCCCGCGCACCGTGCGGCTCCGCCTCGCGACGCGCGACCTGCCGGCGGGAATGATGGCGGGCGAACGCTCGATCATGCTCGCCGGTCCGGTGCCCACCGACCGCTCGTGGCGCGTGCAGGCCGGCGACAGCGCGGTCGTCTACACGAGCGCGTACGGCAGCGTGCGGGTGCGGAAGAATCCGTGGGACGTCGCCTTCTACGACGCGAAGGGGAAGCTGCTCACCCGCACGACGCACCTCAACGACCCGCCGTCGTTCCTGCCATACACGCCGTTCTCGTTCGTCCGCCGCGCGAGCGACATGGGGCGGAGCACCGCGGCAACGTTCGAGCTCGCCTCCGAGGAGGGGATCTACGGATTCGGCGAATCGTTCACGCGGCTGAACAAGCGCGGGCAGCGCGTCATCGCGTATCTGCGCGACGCGATGGGCGCACAGGGGCGCTACCAGTACAAGAGCGTGCCCTTCTTCCTGAGCAGCCGCGGCTACGGGATGTTCGTGCACACGAGCGCCCCCGTGACGTTCGACGTCGGCGCCGAGTACGATGCGCACACCACGATCTACAGCGGCGACGAGATGATGGACCTCTTCGTCTTCCTCGGTGAGCCGAAGGACGTCGTCTCCGAGTACACCGCGATCACGGGACGCAGTCCCGTGCCGCCGCTCTGGTCGTTCGGGCTCTGGATGAGCCGCATCACGTACAAGTCCGAGGCCGAGGTGCGCGACGTCGCGGCGAAGCTGCGGCAGTACAAGGTCCCCGCCGACGTGCTGCACCTCGACACCGGCTGGTTCGAGACCGACTGGCGCAGCGACTACCAGTTCTCGAAGTCGCGCTTCACCGACCCGGCGAAGATGATCGCCGACCTGAAGAAGGACGGCTTCCACGTCAGCCTCTGGCAGTACACCTACTTCACGCCGAAGAACGCCCTGTCGCGCGAGCTGATCGACCAGGGGCTCACGGTGAAGGACGCGGGCGGACGCATGGCGACGGAAGACGCCGTCCTCGACTTCACCAACCCGAAGGCGGTGGCGTGGTACCGGAACAAGCTCGCGGGCCTGCTGAAGATGGGCGTGAGCGTGATCAAGGCCGACTTCGGCGAGGGCGCGCCGCTGGACGGGCTGTACGCGAACGGCCGCACGGGATGGTACGAGCACAACCTCTATCCGGTGCGCTACAACCAGACCGTGTGGGACCTCACGAAGGAGATCACGGGCGACGGGATCATCTGGGGGCGGAGCGCGTGGGCGGGCAGCCAGCGCTACCCGCTGCACTGGGGCGGCGACGCCGAGAACACGAATTCGGCGATGGCGGCCGAGCTGCGCGGCGGGCTCTCGTTCGGCCTGTCGGGATTCACCTTCTGGAGCCACGACGTCGGCGGATTCGTGAACCGCGCGCCGGCCGACCTCTATCGGCGGTGGATGGCGTTCGGCGCGCTCACGTCGCACATGCGCACGCACGGCGCGCCGCCGCGCGAGCCGTGGGAGTACGGGCCGGCGATGCTCGCCGACTTCCAGCGCGGGCTCGGGATGCGCTACTCGCTGATGCCGTACATCTATTCGCAGGCGTACCTGTCGTCGGCGAAGGGCTGGCCGATGGTGCGCACGTTGTTCTTCGAGTATCCCGACGACCCGACCTCCTGGACCGTCGACGACGAGTACCTGTTCGGCCCGAGCATCCTCGTCGCGCCGCTGTTCGCCGACTCGGCGACGAGCCGGCAGGTGTATCTGCCGCCGGGTACGTGGATCGACTATCAGTCGGGCACGTCGTACGAGGGCGCGCGCTGGCACACGATCGAGGCGGGCCCGATCCCGATCGTCGCGCTCGTGAAGGACCACACCGTGCTGGCGCACGTCGCTCCCGCGCTCAGCACGGCGCAGATCGACTGGAAGAACGTCGAGCTTCGCGTCTACGGCAGCGATGGCGCCGACGCGGAAGGAACGTTCATCCTGCCGGGCGGGCAGGTGCAGACGATCCGGGTGAACGGGAGCGGAGTGGTGGGAAATCCGCTCGGCGGGCAGGTGACGTGGAAGGTGACGAGGGCCGGCGGTGGGCGGTGAGGCTGGTGGCTCCGTGAACGCCAACGGCGAGTAGTAGAGGTGGTCGTCCTCGATGCCGAGTAAGCGTACGGGTATTCCGGTCGGCCGTGTCCCTCCCGTCCACGGCTCCCAGTGAGCGGTATGCCACTCCCGCTACCGCGTACCCGCTACCGCCTACTCGCCGTTGTAGACTACACCCGATCTCATCTCGATCCCCGGGATTCATGAACTACCGCGAACTGGGCCGCACGGGTTGGAAGATCTCCGAGATCAGCTTCGGCGCGTGGGCCATCGGCGGCGACGCGTGGGGCCGCACGGACGACGCCGAGTCGCTCCGGTCGCTGCACCGCGCGGTCGACCTCGGCGTGAACTTCATCGACACCGCCGACGTCTACGGCGACGGACACTCCGAGCGTCTCGTCGCGCGGCTTCGCCGCGAGCGGAAGGAGGAGATCATCGTCGCGACGAAGGCCGGACGGCGCCTCTCGCCGCACGTCGCCGACGGGTTCACCCGGGCGAACCTCTCGGCATTCGTCGAGCGCAGCCTGCGCAATCTCGAGAGCGAGGCGCTCGATCTCCTGCAGCTCCACTGCCCGCCGACCGCCGTGTACGACATGCCCGAGGTGTTCGGCATCCTCGACGACCTGGTCGCGGAGGGGAAGCTTCGTCACTACGGGGTGAGCGTGGAGCACGTCGAGGAGGCGCTGCGCGCGGCGCGCTACCCGAACGTCCAGTCGGTGCAGATCATCTTCAACATGTTCCGGCTCAAGCCCGCCGAGGAGTTCTTTCCCGTCGCGCGCGAGCAGCGCATCGGCATCCTCGCACGCGTGCCGCTCGCGAGCGGGCTGCTGAGCGGCACGCTCACGCGCGACGCCACCTTCGCCGCGACGGACCATCGCCACTACAATCGCCACGGCGAGAAGTTCGACGTCGGCGAGACGTTCAGCGGCGTCGATTACGACACGGGGCTCGACGCGGTCGAGGAGCTGCGCCCCCTCGTCGCTGCCGGTGCGACGATGGCCCAGCTCGCGCTGCGGTGGATCCTCATGTTCCCCGAGGTCACCGCGGCGATTCCCGGCGCGAAGAACGCCCGACAGACGGAGGACAACGTGCACGCCGCCGATCTCCCGCCGCTCTCCGACGAGGCCATGGGCCGCGTTCGCGAGGTGTACGACCGCTCGATCCGTCCGCTGGTCCACCACCGATGGTAGCCCGCGCGGACGCCCCGGTGCGCTGGGGAGTGCTCGGCGCGGCGAACATCGCGGTGCGGAACGTGATCCCCGCGATGCAGCGTAGCGCGCGGACCCCCGTGATCGCGATCGCCTCGCGCGACCGCGCGAAGGCGGAGGCCGCGGCGCGCGAGCTCCGCATCCCGCGCGCGTACGGATCGTACGAGGAGCTGCTGGCCGATCCGGAGGTGGAGGCGGTCTACAATCCGCTCCCGAATCACCTGCACGTGCCGTGGACGATCCGCGCCGCCGAGGCGGGCAAGCACGTGCTCTGCGAGAAGCCGATCGCCCTTTCCTCCGACGAGGCGCGCCAGCTCCTCGCGGTACGAGAGCGAACGGGCGTGCGCATCGCGGAGGCGTTCATGGTGCGCAACCATCCCCAGTGGCTCGCCGTGCGGGAGATGGTGCGCGCCGGCCGCATCGGCGCCCTGCGCGTCGTGGCGGGGCACTTCGCCTACTTCAAGCGCGACCCGCACGACGTGCGCAGCGTTCCCGAGTGGGGAGGCGGTGGCCTGATGGACGTCGGCTGCTACCCGATCACGATGACGCGCTGGCTGTTCGGCGAGGAGCCCGAGGCGGTGATCGGCAGCGTCGATCGCGATCCCGAGCTTCGCGTCGATCGCGTCGTCTCCGCGCTGATGCGTTTCCCCTCCGGCGGCCAGGCGACGTTCACCAGCGGCATGCAACTGGTGCCCTACCAGCGCATGCAGCTCCACGGCACGAGCGGCCGGATCGAGGTGCCGATCCCCTTCAACGCCCCGAACGACCGGCCGACGCGCATCCTCGTCGACGACGGGCGGGAGCTCGGCGATCGGTCGGCCGACGCCATCGAGTTTCCCGTCGTCGATCAGTACACGCTGCAGGGTGACAATTTCTCCGCGGCGGTG
The DNA here is from genome assembly GCA_035494615.1 of Gemmatimonadaceae bacterium. GTDB lineage: Bacteria > Gemmatimonadota > Gemmatimonadetes > Gemmatimonadales > Gemmatimonadaceae > AG11. The sequence goes on along the minus strand of DATJGU010000086.1, from coordinate 8,011 downwards.
CGTGGGGAGCGGAGCGTCGTGGTCGGGGTCGAGGACGCCGTGGGCAACATGGCGGTGATCGACGCCATCGTTCGTTCGGCGGAGAGCGGGCGGTGGGAACGACCCGCCCGCTGACCGCCTGCCGTCACGGCACCGGCTTCGCGCCTGCCGGCGTCACGTGGCGCGCGAGGAAGCGCTCCATCGCCTCGTAGAACTCGAACCGGTTCTCCTCGTTCTGGAAGCCGTGCCCTTCGTTCTCCTTGACGATGTACTGCACGTCGATCCCTCGCTTGCGGAGGGCCTCGACGATCTGGTTGGACTCGTCGATGTTGACCCGCGGGTCCTTCGCGCCCTGCGCCACCAGCAGCGGCGCGCGGATGCGATCCACGTGGAAGACCGGCGACGCCGCCGCCAGCGCGACGCTGTCCCGCTCCGGGTTGCCGACCATCTCGTGAATCTGATCCAGGAAGGGCTTCCAGTACGGCGGAATCGTCTTCATGAACGTGAACAGGTTCGAGACCCCCACGTAGTCGATCCCCGCCGCGTAGAGCTCCGGTGAGAAGGCCAGCCCCGCCAGCGTGGCGTAGCCGCCGTAGCTGCCGCCGTAGATCGCGACCCGCGACGAATCGGCGATTCCCTGCCCGATGAGCCACTTCACGCCGTCGCTGACGTCGTCCTGCATCGTGCGTCCCCACTGCTTGAACGACGACTCGAAGAACTTGCGGCCGTAGCCGGTCGAGCCGCGAAAGTTCACCTGCAGCACGGCGTACCCTCGATTGGCGAGGAACTGCACTTCCGGGTTGAATCCCCACTGGTCGCGCGCCCAGGGCCCACCGTGTGGATTCACCACGACCGGCAGATGGCGCGGCGCGACACCGAGGGGCAGCGTCAGATAGCCATGGATCGTGAGGCCGTCGCGCGACGTGTAGCTGATCGGCTTCATCGGCGCGAGGTCGCGCTCGTCGAGCCATGGATTCCGGTCCGCGAGCTTCGTCAGGCGGTCGCCGGCTCGCTGGTACAGGTAGTACGAGCCGAGGGAGCGATCGCTCATCGTGCGCACGATCATCACGTCCTCGTCACGGTTCATGAACGTCACGAAGACTTCCTTTCCCGGCAGCCGCTTCTCGAGCGAGGCGTAGAGCGACCGCGTGACCGGATCGAGGAATCTGCGCTCCTGCTTCCAGGTCACGTAGTCGATCTCGGTCGGCACCTTGCGCTTCCGCGAATAGCCCATGCCGTCCACGTCCACCTCGGGATGCTGGAACAGCACCTCGCGCTCCCTGCCCGTCGCCGGATCGAACAGGACGATCGCCGCCTTGTCGCGGCCCAGGTTGGACGACGCGTACAACGCCTGGTCGTCGAAGGTGAAGAACAACGGCGTGAACGTGTCCTTGAACGTCGTGTGCGCGATCACGCGAAACGTGTCCGCCTCCGTCGGTCGGAAGAGCACCGTTCCGTTCACCCCGTCGGTCGTCAGCGCCGCGCGGATGCGGCCGTGGTGGTCGGCCACCCAGCCCGTGATGGTGCCCGGGTTGCGCGCGATCATCGTCGTGTCGCCCGTCACGACGTTCACCCGGTAGACGTCGAATACCGTCGAGTCCCGGCGGTTCATCTCCACGAGGACGTCCGTCGGGTCGTCGAGGAGCTCGTCCACGAGATTCACGCGAACCTTCGGCATCGGCGTCAGGTCCGTCTGCGTCGTGCCCGCGCGGTCCACCGCGAAGAGGTGAAAGTTCTCGTTGCCGCCGGAATCCTTGAAGAAGAACAGCCGATCGTCCCCCTTCCAGCCGTACGCATTGATGTCCCGATCGGTGATCGAGGTGATGCGCCTCGCCTCGCCGCCGGCGACGGGACGCACCACGATGTTCATGCGGTTCTGGTACGGCTCCGTGTACGAGACGTACTTGCCGCCCTGCGACACCTGGAAGTACGCCTTCTCCGGATTGCGGAAGAAGTCGCGCACCGGAATCGTCTTCGGGCGCTGCGCGCCGAGTGCGGGCCCGAGGAGCCCGACCACGAGCACGGACGCAAGTGACGGAACGAACCTCATGGCTACTCCTGGCCGCATGCGGTCGCGGCCGCTGAGAGGTGGTGGCGCGGCGTGTCCGGCCGGTTTGATGATCGGGCCGTCACGCCTGGCCGACAGGAGCCTTCACTCCACGGTGTTCACGAGCGTCCCGATGGGCTCGATGGTGATTTCGACGAGGTCACCCGACCGTAACGTGAACTCGTCGGGCGGGATGATGCCGGTGCCCGTGAGCAGGATGCACCCCGTCGGGAACGTGGTCTCGCGGTAGAGGAACTCCACGAGCTCCTCCGGACGCCGCCGCATCTGGGCGAGCGTCGTGCGCCCCTGGAACGCGGGCTTCTCGCCGCGCGTGATGCGGAGCGCGATCTCCGTCTCGGCCGGCAGCGGCGTCTCGCTCACGTACAGCCCCGGGCCGAGCGCGCAGGCGCCGTCGTACACCTTCGCCTGGGGGAGATAGAGCGGGTTCTCGCCTTCGATGTCGCGCGAGCTCACGTCGTTGCCGATCGTGTAGCCGACGATCGCGCCGCGCGAGTTGATGCAGAGCGCGAGCTCCGGCTCGGGCACGCTCCACGTCGCGTCGCGCCGGATCCGGATCGGCGCGTGCGCGCCGCGCACCCGCCACGCCGTCGCCTTGAAGAAGAGCTCCGGACGCTCGGCGTCGTACACGCGGTCGTAGAACGTGCCGCCGCCGGCGTCCTTCGACTCCTCCATCCGCGCCGTCCGGCTTCGCTGGTACGTCACGCCGGCCGCCCACACCTCCTGCGTGCCGATCGGCGGCAACACCTGCGGCTGCGGATCGATCTCGCCGAGCGGAGCCACCTCGAGCCCCTTCGCGGCGAGCGAGCGCACCCGTTGCGGGAGATCCGGGTCGTCGATCAGCGCATCCCACTCCGCGTGAATGAGCCGCGTGTGCGAGCCGTCGTTCACCAGCACGCCCTCGCGCGTTCGCCAGAGATGCATCATTCCCCCTGAATCACGAGGTATTGCGCCGGTCCCGGTCCCTTGCTCGCGAGCGAGTGCGGGATCATCGAGCCGAGGAACACGACGTCGCCCATCGTCGCCGGCGGCTGCTCGGTGCCGATGAGCATCTGCACGTTGCCGCGCGTCATGAGCATCAGCTCATCCGCGCGGTGCGTGTGCGTCTGGTGGTTGCGCAGTCCCTCGTTCACCGACGACCAGTGCGACTCGAACCGCCGGAACATCGTCGTCGGCCGGTTGATGATCGCCCGCTGCACGCCGGACCTGGTCGGCTTCTCGGTGAGCTCGGCGAAGTCGACCATGAACGAGCCGCCGGCGCCTCGGCCACGCATGACGTCCATCGGCGCGCGCGACCGGTAGCTGAGGAGATAGTACGTCGCCGGCGTGTCGCCGATGTTCTTGAGCACCGTCGCGTCGCCGGGCAGCGCGAGCGCCACGCTGCCCGGGCCGAGCGCGCGGCTCACGCCGTCGAGCGTCACCCAGAGCTTCCCCTCCTTCACCATCATGAACGTTTCGGTGCTGTCGTGCGTCGAGCTCGTGTCGGGGCCCGCGCCCGCGGGCATCGTCACGGCGCGCACGTCGAGCGAGTCGAGGTCGAGCGTCGAGCCGGAGAAGATGAGCCGCTCGGCGCGGCCGCCCCCCTCGTCGATCGTGTGCGCCGCGCTCCAGCGGTAGACCTCCGCCTTCACCCGCGCCATCTGCGCGGCCGCGGGCGACGCCACGCTCGCCAGCGCGAGCGCGAGGAGGATTCGCTTCACGAAACGGCTCCGGTGAGTGAAGGGTCTGGTCCAGCGGCCGTCGCCGGCGTCGCCGACGTCGCCCGCAAGCCCGCGTCGAGCAGCTCCACGATACGGTCCACGTCGTAGACGCAGCCCGCCCACGTGCCGCCGCTCGCCCGCTGGAGCGCCGCCCAGAGCCGCGTGTCGGCGGGAAGCGCCGGATGCTCGGCGAGCGCGGGATGCGTGGGGCGCGACGCGAGCACGGCCGCGCATTCCTCCGGCGACGACCGCTCCCCCCGCACGCCGACGAGATCGATCGACCCGCGCAACGCGTCGCCGCGGTCGATGATGATCTCGATCACGTCGTCGTCCTGCACTCGCGCGATCGGGCCCCCCTGCAGCGCCTCGGGCCCGATGTGCCCGATGCACGCGCCGCTCGAGAACCCGGAGAAGCGACCGTCGGTCAGCAGCGCGACGTGCTTCCCCCATGGCAGGTACTTGAGCGCCGTCGTGATCTGCGCCGTCTCCTGCATCCCCGTTCCCGACGGCCCGTTGCCGATCAGCACGATCACGTCGCCGGGTTTGATCGGGCGGTCGGTGAGTCCCTTCACCGCCTTGATCGCCTCGCGCTCGTCGGCGAACACGCGCGCCGGCCCGACGTGGCGGTACACCTGATCCGCGTCCACCACCGACGCGTCGATCGCCGTCGACTTGATCACCGATCCCTCCGGCGCGAGGTTGCCGACGGGGAACACGACCGTGCTCGTGAACCCCGCGCGCCGCGCCGCGTCGGGATCCTTGATCACGTCGTCGGGCATGACCGACGCGCCCGACGCGAGCCGCGCGCGCGCCTCGCGCCGCCGATCGCTCTGCTCCCACCAGTCGAGCGTCGTGCCGAGCGTGTCGCCGGTCGCCGTCAGCACGTCGACGTTCAGCAGTCCCATGCGCCGCAGGTGGAGCATGACTTCGGGCACGCCACCCGCCATGAACACCTGCACGGTGGGATGCCCGCGCGGTCCGTTGGGCAACGCGTCGACGAGCCGAGGCGTCGCGTGGTTGATCCGGCTCCAGTCGTCCACCGTCGGCGCGCGCAGCCCCGCCGCGCGGGCGATCGCCGGGATGTGCAGCAGCAGGTTCGTCGACCCGCCGAACGCCGCGTGCACGAGCATGGCGTTCTCAAGCGCGCCCTGCGTCAGGATGTCGCCGATGCGCACGCCGAGCGAGTGCAGCCGCACGAGCGCGTTCGCCGAACGCGGGCCGAGCTCGGTCCACGCCGGCTCCCCCGACGGCGCGAGCGCACTGTGCGGGAGCGCGAGACCGAACGCTTCCGCCACCACCTGCGACGTGGCCGCCGTGCCGAGGAATTGGCAGCCGCCCCCCGACGACCCGCACGCGCGGCAGCCCATCTCCTGCGCGTAGTCGAGGGTGATCAGGTCGCGCGAGAAGCGCGCATTGAGGCTCTGCACCTGCCCCGCGTCCTCGCCGCCGATCGGAGGGAGCGTCACGCCGCCCGGGACGACGACACCGGGCAGCTTCTTCGAGCCGGCGAGCGCGAGCATCGTCGCGGGCAGCCCCTTGTCGCACGTCGCGATCCCCATCACCCCGGCCGCCGTCGGCAGCGAGCGGATGAGCCGGCGCATGACGATCGCCGCGTCGTTGCGGTAGGCGAGGCTGTCGAACATCCCCGTCGTGCCCTGCGAGCGCCCGTCGCACGGGTCGCTGACGTAGGCGGCGAAGGGCACCGCGCCGGCGCCGCGGAGGGTCTCGGCCGCTTCGCGCACGAGCAGGCCGATCTCCCAGTGGCCGGTGTGGTAGCCCAGCGCGACGGCGGTGCCGTCCTCGGCGCGCAGCCCGCCCATCGTGCTCACGATGACGAACTCGGGACCGGTGAGGCAGGCGGGGCTCCAGCCCATCCCCACGTTCTGCGTCAACCCGAAGAGGTCGCCGCTCGGCGCCTCGCGCAGCATCTCGGGGGTGAGCGGGAGCCGGCCCGCCGGACCTTCACCGGCGAGGCGTCCCGCGGCGACGGCCGCCGCGGTGCCGAGCACGGACTCGAAGCTCGGAGTGGGAAGCGTTTTCTTCATGCTGCAAGGTCGACGATCGGCGCGCGGTCCGCCACCTCCGCGCGGCTGGCTCGTGCCCGCGCGGTGCGCCAGCGGATCGGCGCGCGGCCGCGTACGAAGCGTACACCCACCGGAGCCCGCTCAATGGACAAGCTCACTCGCAGAGATGCGGTCAAGACGTCGGCCGGCGCGGTCGCCGGTCTCGCCGCCATCACCAGCCTCCCGGGCCGCCTCGCCGCGGCCGTGCACACGGAGCGGCGCGGCAGGTCCGCCGCGCGCCTCCGCTTCGCGGTGATCGGCGCGAACCACAACCACATCTATGGGCAGGTCGGCGCCGCCACGCGGGGCGGCGGCGAGCTCGTGTCCTACTACATCGCCGAGCCGGACATCCGCGCCCAGTTCGCGCGGCGCTTTCCCAACGCGAAGGCCGTCGCCGACGAGCGCGCGATCCTCGAGGATCCGTCGATCCAGCTCGTGCTCTCCTCCGCGATCCCGATCGAGCGTGCGCCCATCGGGATCCGCGTGATGCAGCACGGCAAGGACTACATGGCGGACAAGCCGGGGATCGTCACGATGGCGCAGCTCGAGGAAGCACGCCGCGTGCAGCGGGAGACCAAGCGCATCTACTCGATCCTGTACAGCGAGCGGCTCGAGGTGCCCGCCGCGGTGAAGGCGGGCGACCTGGTGAAGGCCGGGGCGATCGGCACCGTCGTGCAGACGGTCGGCCTCGGTCCGCATCGCGTGACGCCGGCGTCGCGCCCCGAGTGGTTCTGGGACGCGCCGAAGTACTACGGCGGGATCCTGTGCGACATCGGGTCGCACCAGTGCGACCAGTTCCTCTTCTACACCGGCTCGACGACGGGGGAGGTCGTCGCCGCGCAGGTGCGCAACGTGAACCATGCCGACCACCCGAAGTTCCAGGACTTCGGCGACATGCTCGTGCGCGGCAACGGCGGCACCGGCTACATCCGCATGGACTGGTTCACTCCGGACGGATTGCCGACCTGGGGCGACGGCCGCATGACCATCCTCGGCACCGAGGGCTACATCGAGCTCCGCAAGTACGTCGACATCGCCGGCCGGCCCGGCGGCAATCACCTCTTCATCGTCGATCAGAAGGGGACGAACTACATCGACTGCAAGGGGATGGAGACGCCGTACGGCCGCCAGCTCGTCGACGACGTGCTCGATCGCACCGAGACGGCGATGCCGCAGGCGCACTGCTTCCTCGCCTCCGAGCTCGCGATCCGCGCGCAGGCGCAGGCGAAGGTCCTCACGCCCGGCGCGCATCCCGTGTGATGGGGAACCGAATGCACGAATGGGTTGACGGCAATGCCGCCAACCCATTCGTGATCGCTCGGGCTCGTGCCGTGCGCCCCACCAGCGCCCAGATCACTCCCCCTCGCTAACTCCTCGTTCCGGTCAACCCTTCGCGGTGTCGTGCCGACGCCGGGCACCGGAGCGATGCGTCTTGCCGTTCGCCGCGCGGTCGGCGCGATGCTGCTCCATCTGCTTCACGTTGGCGTCGAACTGCTGCTGGTGCTCCGGCGTGAGCGCGGTGCGGATGTCGTTCTGTTCGCGCGACGTCAGCTCCTGAAGCTGCTTGCGCGTGTCCGCCGACTTGTCCCACGCCGCCTTCGCCGCGGTGCTGTCGTGCTTCTGCCGCGCTTCGCGCGCCTCCTTCATCGCCGGCCGCAGCGACTCGCGCAGCGACTTCGATTCCGTGGCGTACTTCGCGCGGATCTCCTTCACCTTCGCCTGCTCGGCGTCGCTGAGCGCGATGCCGTGAAGAGGACCACGATCCATCCGTCGCTCGAGCCGCGGCCGCATCGCATGATGCTCGCGTGCCGTTGCCGGTGCCGTGCTCTGCGCCTGGGCCAGCGAGCCCGCCGAGAGCAGCGACACGACCGCGAGGCCGATCATACTTCTCCTACGCATCATTCCTCCGGAGTGTTGGCGCGCCGAGGCGCGCGGATCACGGGGGAAGACGTCCTGTTCTCGCCGACGTTAAGGAGTACTCGTTCGGCGTCGATTTGATTCCCGTTGCGAGCAGGCGTTCGTGCTTGCACGAACGATCATCAAAGCTCTCGCGCCCGGACTGCGGGCATGAGCGAACATCACCTCGGCCATTCCGAGCGAGCGCAGCTGGCCCTGTCATTCCGAGCGAGCGCAGCGACCCCTGTCATTCCGAGCGAGCGCAGCGACCCCTGTCATTCCGAGCGAGCGCAGCGACCCCTGTCATT
>DATJGU010000085.1:0-28182 GCA_035494615.1 Gemmatimonadaceae bacterium | reverse complement strand
GAGTACATCGGGCCGATCATGTCGCTCGGCACGGAGCGGCGCGGCGTGTACAGGAACATGACGTACGTCGACCAGACGCGCGTGGAGTTCGACTGGGAGTTCCCGCTCGCCGAGATCATCCTCGACTTCTTCGACAAGTTGAAGTCGATCAGCCGCGGCTACGCGTCGCTCGACTACGAGATGCTGGAGTACCGCGCGAGCGATCTCGTGCGGCTCGACATGCTGATCAACGGGGATCCGATCGATGCGTTCAGCGTCATCTGCCACCGCGACAAGGCGTACGACTGGGGACGCAAGATCGCGGACAAGCTGAAGGACCTGATCCCGCGGCAGCTGTTCGAGGTGGCGATCCAGGCGGCGATCGGCACGAAGGTGATCGCGCGCACGACCGTGAAGGCGGTGCGGAAGGACGTGCTGGCGAAGTGCTACGGCGGCGACATCACGCGGAAGCGCAAGCTCCTCGAGAAGCAGAAGGAGGGGAAGAAGCGCATGAAGCAAGTCGGCGCCGTGGAGATCCCGCAGGAGGCGTTTCTGGCGGTCCTGCAGGTCGACTAGGACACACGCGTGTCCTCCTCGGTCGTGATCCAGACGTCGTTTCTCGGCGACACGATCCTCACGACGCCGCTGCTGGAGCAGCTGGCGAAGCGCGGCCCGGTGGACGTGGTGACGCGTCCGTCGGCCGCGTCGCTGCTCAAGGGGCATCCCGCGGTGCGGGACGTGATCGCGTACGACAAGCACGGCGCACACGCGGGGATCGTCGGGCTGTTCACGATGGCGGCGCGGCTCAAGCGCGCGCGATACGAGTCGGCGTTCCTCGCGCAGGGATCGCTGCGCAGTGCGGCGCTCGCCTTCCTCGCGCGGATCCCCGAGCGGATCGGCTTCGCGACGTCGGCCGGGAGCTGGTTGTACACGACGAAGGTGCCCTACCGCGACGACCTGCATCACGCTGCGCGGCTCGTGCAGCTCTCGCGGCCGAACGGGCGCGAGCCGACGGAGGACGAGACGCGTCCGTCGCTCGCGCCGGGCTCCGCGGAGCGGGGCGTGGTGGACGAGCTGCTGCGCGTCGCCGGCGTCGCGGCCGGCGAGCGGATGATCGCGCTTGCGCCGGGCAGCGTGTGGGCGACGAAGCGCTGGCCGTACTATCCCGAGCTCGCACGGCTGCTCGCGGCCGACGCGCGCATCGTCCTCGTCGGGGGCGCGGAGGACGGGCCGCTCGCGGCGGAGGTGCGGGCGGCGGTGCCGAACGCCGTGGATGCGACCGGCGCGATCCCGCTGCTCGCGTCGGCGGAGCTGATCGGCCGATGCGCGGCGATAGTGACGAACGACTCGGCGCCGTTGCATCTTGCGTCGGCGATGGGGACGCCGACGGTGGCGATCTTCGGGCCGACGGTGCCGGAGTTCGGCTTCGGCCCGCTGGCGCCGGCGCGCGTCGTCGTCGGCCACGATTCCCTGACCTGCCGCCCGTGCGACCGGCACGGCCCGCGGCGCTGTCCGCTCGGACATTTTCGCTGCATGCGCGAGCTGACGCCGGAGGCGGTGGCCGGCGAGGCGCGCAGGCTCCTTCTCACTCCGGACGCACTCGCATGACCTCGGCGCGGCAGCAGTACATCATCGGCGTGGACCTCGGCGGCACGAACATCGTGGCGGGCGCGATGACGACGGACGGCTCGCGGCATCTGGCGATGCGCTCGATCCCGACGAATTCGAGTGCCGGCGACGAAGCGGTCGCGGAGCGGATCGTCGGGCTCGTCGAGGGGGTGATCCTCGACGCGATCGGCGAGACGGGCGCGACGCGCGCCGACTTCATCGGGATCGGGGTCGGCGCGCCCGGACCCCTCGATCGGGAGCACGGGATCGTGCTCGTGGCGCCGAATCTGGGGTGGAAGGATTTCCCGCTGCGCGACCGCGTGCAGGAGCGGCTCAAGCTGCCGACGACGCTCGACAACGATGCGAACTGCGCGACGTTCGGCGAGTGGTGGCAGGGCGCGGCGCGCGGGGGGCGCAACGTCATCGGCTTGACGATCGGCACCGGGATCGGCGGAGGGCTGATCGTGAACGGGCAGCTCTTCCACGGCTCGTCCGACATGGCGGGGGAGATCGGCCACACGACCATCGACGTCAACGGGCGGCACTGCAAGTGCGGCAACTATGGATGTCTCGAGGCGTACGCCTCCGGGCCGGCGATCGCGACGCGGGCGCGCGAGGTGCTCGTGCGCGAGGAGACCGCGTCGACGATGCCGCAGCTCGCGGGCGGCAAGCTCGAAATGATCACGGCGCAGACGGTGTACGACGCGGCGAAGCAGGGCGACGCCGTGGCGAACGAGATCGTGCGCGACACCGCGCGCTATCTCGGCGCGGGGATCGCCAACCTGCTGAACACCTTCAACCCCGACGTCGTCGTCGTCGCGGGGGGCGTGACCGCGGCGGGGGACGCGCTCTTCGTGCCGCTCCGCGCGGAAGTGCGTCGCCGCGCGTTCGCCCCGGCGGTGCGCGCGGCGCGGATCGTCTCGGGCGAGCTGCCCGGCACGGCGGGAGTCGTGGGGGCGGCGGCGAGCTTCAAGCAGCAATACCTGGGCGGCGTGTGACGCCGGAGGCTCCGCGGAGCCCGGCGGACGCGAGCGCGCCGCCACGGAAGAAGCGCATCGGCGTCATCGGAAGCCTCGTCTGGGACGTGATCCACGGGCGCGGCCGAAGCGTGCCGGTGGAGGAGTGGGGCGGCATCACCTACACGCTGTCCGCGCTCGACGCCGCGCTCTCCGACGAGTGGGAGATCGTGCCGATCATGATGGTCGGCGAGGATCTGGCCACGCGCGCGCGCGCGTTCCTCCGCACGCTCAGGCGCATGGCGCCCGACGCATCGCTGATGGCGGTGCCGTATCCGGCGCAGCGCGTGGAGCTGCGCTATCACTCGGAGGAGCGGCGCACCGAGCGGCTGAGCGGCGGGCTGCCGGCATGGAGCTGGCTCGCGCTCAAGCCGCTGCTCGACGAGGCTCGCGTCGATGCGCTGCTCGTCAACTTCCTCAGCGGCTGGGAGCTCGACCTCGACACGACGAAGCTGATCCGCCAGCACTTTCGCGGGCCGATCCACTGCGACCTGCACATGATGGCGTGGGCGGTGCAACCGGACGGGCTCCGCACGCTGCGTCCGATCCCGGACATCGCCGAGTGGTGCCGCTGCTTCGACTTTCTCCAGATGAACGAGGACGAGCTCGCGATGGTGGCGCCGGATCCGATGAGCCTCGCCGCGACGGCGATCGCGGCGGGGGTGTCGTGCCTGTTCGTCACGCTGGGGAAGCGCGGGGCGATCTACGTCGCCGCGCCGGGATTCGACTCGATCCGCGACCTGCCGCCGCGCGAGGGGCTCGCGACGGGGCCTCGCGGCGGCACGGGGAGCCTCGGCGCGGTACGAACCGCGCTCGTGCCGGCGGAACATGTGGATAACCCGGGCGATCCGACGGGCTGCGGCGACGTGTGGGGCGCGACCTATTTCTCTCGGATGCTTGCCGGTGATAAGTTAGCGGACGCGATGAAGGCGGCTGGTCTGGCCGCGGCCCGGAACGTCGGGCACCGGGGGGTCACCGGACTCGCGTCCCACCTGCGAGGAGAGCTCAGCCTCACGTGACCAGCGTCATCACCGTGCCCCCGTCGCTCGACGATCATTCATTCGAGCAGGTGGTGGAGCAGCTCGCCTCCGTCCCTCAGGACGCGAAGCTCCTCGTCGACGCGCGGCACACACGGTGGGCGTCGCCCTATGGCCTCACCGCGCTGCTCGCGCTCGGCCAGACGCGCGAGGAGCGCGCGGGATTCGCGGCGCCCGACAGCGAAGAGACGGCCTCTTACTGGGCGCGCACCGGCTTCTTCAAGCACGCCGAAGAGCTGTTCGACCTGCACGGCTCGGTACCGCGCGCGCGCGGCGGCGAGTCGGGGGTGCTGCTCGAGATCACGCCGGTGGTGAAGAGCGAGGACGTCCACGACGTCGTCGGACGGATCCAGCAGAAGGCGCAGCAGATCCTCGCCAAGGAGCTGAACATCGATGCGAAAGCGACGGTGGGCTTCGCGATGACGCTCTCGGAGGTGTGCCAGAACATCGTCGAGCACGCGGGGCGCGGCGGCTGGGTGGCCGTGCAGACGTACACGTGGCGCAAGCGGCTCGGGCGACGCGTGGTGGTGATCGCGGTGTGCGACGCGGGGTGCGGCTTCCGGCAGTCGCTCGAGAGCGCGCCCGGCCGCGTGCGCGGCGACCGGTGGGACGACGCCGAGGCGCTCGAGGAGGCGGTGGTGCGCGGGGTGAGCCGGTTCCGCGACCCGGGTCGTGGCCAGGGGCTTGCGGGGGTGCGCCGGTACGTGGGCCGGTGGGACGGCAAGGTGAGCGTGCGCAGCGGGACGGCCCGCATCGCGATCGTGCCGAGCTGGGATGACGACGTCCCGCTCCAGGAGAAGCTCGCGCCCTTCCCGGGCGCCCAGGTCCAGGTCACGATACCAGAGCGGGTCACCGGGGGCCCGCGATGATGATGCACATCGACGTGAGCTCGGTGCTGCGGCAGACCGTGTCGTGCGAGCTCTATTCCAATCTGGTCACGCGGCCGACCGGCGCAGCGGTGCGCGCCCAGATCGAAGCGCTGCTCGCGGACTCGCGCGAGCGCTCGCTCACGGTGATCGACTTCTCCCACGTGGGGATGATCGACTTCTCGTGCGCCGACGAGGTGGTGGCGAAGCTGCTGCTCCGCTCCGTGGCGACCGAGCGCGGCGGGCGCGAGGCATATTTCCTCTTCCGCGGCGTCACCGACCATCACTGGGACCCGATCGAGCAGGTGCTGGAGCGTCACCGGCTGGCGCTCGTGCTCGAGACCGACGACGGCGTCGCACGGATCGTGGGGATGGTCGACGACGAGGAGCGCGACGCGTGGCAGAAGGTCTACGAGCTCGGACGCACGGCACCGGCGGAGCTGGCGAGCGTGCTGGGCGGCGACGAGACGGGCGCGCGGACGATGCTCGACGGGCTCCACCGGCGGCGGCTCGTGATGCGCACGGACCAAGGGTACGTGGCGGTCGGCGGACTCGGCGGTGGAGTCCGGCATGACTGAGGACTCGCGCAATCGTCCTCTTCGCGTGGCAGGGTTCATCGGCACGCGGAAGTCGGACGAGGACCGCGGTCCCCAGGTTCGCCTGCACCCGCAGGATGCGACCTCGCGGCTGCTCGTCGACGGCGAGCTCGCGTGGGTGTACGGTCCTCGGCGGCAGGAGCTGGCGACGGTGGCCGTGGACGAGTCGGTGGCGCGTGGCGACGTCGTGCTGCGCGACATCGCCGGCGTCGCGCCCTCGGAGATCGTTCGCGTGGTGAAGCCCGACCTCGACTCGCACACGCGCCGCGGGCACTTCGCCTGACGCGGCGCCTCACCACCGCTGCCGTGTCCTCCACTCGACGCACGCGAGCCCACGCGATTCCGACGCTGGCGGTCCACGCCGGGGAGCCGCCGCACGACGCGGACACGCCGGTGGTCACGCCGCTGTACCAGAGCGTCAACTTCGTCCAGGAGGTCGGCACCGCCGAGGGGCTGCGCTATCCGCGCTACGGCAACGTGCCGAACGCCGAAGTGGTGCAGCGCCGGCTCGCCGCGCTCGAGCGCGCCGAAGCGGCGGTGGTCACGTCGAGCGGGATGGGGGCCACGGCGTGCGCGCTGCTCGCCCTGCTCCGTCCCGGCGACCATCTGCTCGCCTGCCGCGACATCTACGGCGGGACGCAGCGGCTGCTCATGGAAGAGCTGTCGACGCTCGGCATCGACGTCACCCTGGTCGATCCGTTCGAGCCGCGCGGCTGGCGCAAGCGGATGCGCAAGGAGACGCGCGCCGTCTTCCTCGAGTCGCCGGTGAACCCGAGCTGCCGCGTGCTCGACCTCCGGCCGCTGAGCTATCTGACTCACGAGAGCGGGCTCGCGCTCGTGGTCGATTCGACGTTCGCGAGCCCGATCAACTTCCGTCCGCTCGAGCACGGGGCCGACGTCGTCATCCACTCGGCGACGAAGTACCTCAACGGGCACCACGACGTGATGGGTGGCGTGGTGCTCGGCACGTCGTCCTACGTGGAGGAGGTCCGGCAGAAGATGATCCTGTGGGGCCAGTCGCCCGATCCCTTTTCGTGCTGGCTGCTCGAGCGCGGGCTCAAGACGCTCGACGTGCGCGTGCGGCGGCAGAACGAGAACGCGATGCGGATCGCCACGTGGTGTGCCGAGCGGAAGGAGATCCGCGCGGTGCACTACCCTGGCCTGCCCGATCATCCGGACCACGAGGTGGCGGCAGAGCAGATGGACGGTTTCGGCGGGATGATGGCGCTCGAGCTCGCGGGGGGCGGCCGCGCCGCCGACCGGTTCGTGCGGCGGCTGCGGCTGATCCGGCACGCGCCGAGCCTCGGCGGCGTGGACTCGCTGGTGAGCGAGCCGCGGTTCACGTCGCACGCGCATCTCACCGCCGAGGAGCGGGCGCGCAGCGGCGTGCCCGACGGGTTCCTGCGCATCAGCGTGGGGATCGAGGACGCCGGAGATCTCATCGCCGACATCGAGCACGCGCTGCACTGATGCCGGAGCCGATCGTCGTCACCACCGCGCGGGACGAGGGCGACCGGCGGCGGATCGAGCGCCGGCTCAACTCGCGCGTCGCCGACCTGACGCTGCCGGAGCTGCGGCGCATCCTGATCACGACGACGCTCGGCGTCGTGGTGCTCGTGCTGTTCCTCTGGATGGTGAAGGCCGTCGTCATCGCGGCGGTGCTCGGCCTCATCATCGGCTTCTACCTGCGGCCGCTGTACGAGTGGCTCCTGCGGCGCACGCATCGCGCGACGCTGTCGGGGATCCTCACCCTGCTCGGCGTCATCGTACCGATTCTCCTCGTGCTCGTGTACAGCTACATGGAGCTCTCGGGGGTCGGCTCGTTCGTGGCGACGCACCAGGACGAGATCGCGGGCAAGGTGAACGAAGCGGTGCGCCGCCTCCCCTTCCTCAAAAACTCCAACGCGTCGGAGGCGGCGGGACGCATGGTGGTGGAAGCGACCGCGTACGGCACGCGGCTCCCCGCGATGCTCAAGTCGGCGCTCGCGGGGTTCTCGATCGCCGCGACGATCTTCCTGTTCACGGCGTTCTACATCCTCGTGGAGGCGGAGAACGTCGCGGCGTACGTCACGAGCAAGATCCCGCCGCGGTACGAGGAGCTGCGCCGCACCCTCGAGGTGAACGTGCGGGGCGTGCTGTACGGGGCGATCTACTCGACGCTCGTGACGCAGACGCTGAAGAGCGTCATCATCCTCGCGATGAACCTCGTGTTCCACGTGCCGCTCGCCGGCGCGCTCGCGGTGGTGAGCTTCATCATCGGGTTCTTCCCGATCGTCGGCTCGTGGGCGGTGTACGTCCCGGTGGCGATCTGGCTGGCGATCTTCCGCGAGGCCTACGGCTCGGCGATCGCCATGGTGCTGGTCGGCTCACTGGTGAACACGCTGTTCATCTCGACCTACCTGCGGCCGAAGATCGCGGCGGACCGGTCGCACGTGCTCAACTTCTACTGGATGCTCGTCGCGCTCGTGACGGGCGTGTACACGTTCGGCCTCGCCGGCATCCTGATCGGTCCGATCCTCATCGGGCTGCTCAAGGCGGTGGTGGACACGGTGACCTCGGGCGCGAGCTGGCAGCTGATCGAGCTCGAGGGCGAGAGCCCGGCGGCACCCGACGCCCCACGATGATCCGCTTCACTCGCGTCACGAAGCGCTATCCGCGGACGGGCACCGCCCTGAACGACGTCAGCCTGATGGTCGGGAAGGGAGAGTTCCTCTTTCTCACCGGCGCGAGCGGGGCGGGCAAGACGACGCTGCTCAAGATGGTGTACATGGAGGAGCGTCCCGACTCGGGTGAGGTGCGGGTGAGCGGCACGAGCTCGGTGACGGCGACCTCGCGCGACGTGGCGAAGCTGCGGCGCAAGCTCGGCATCGTGTTCCAGGACTTCCGGCTCCTCGAGCACCGCACGGTGGAGCAGAACGTGAGCTTCGCGCTGGAGGTGATCGGCGCGCCCTCGGCGGTGATCGGCGGAAAGGTGAGCCGCGTGCTGACGCAGGTCGGCCTCGCGGCGAAGGGACGTGCCCTGCCCCGCGAGCTGTCGGGAGGGGAGCAGCAGCGGGTGGCGATCGCGCGCGCGCTCGTGAACGATCCCTTCGCCCTCATCGCCGACGAGCCGACGGGAAACCTCGACGATCGCGCGACGCGCGGGATCTTCCAGCTCCTCCGCGAGATCAACGCGTCGGGCACGGCGATCATGATGGCGACGCACAACCTCGAGCTCATCCGGCGGCACGAGTACCGCACGATCGAGATGAGCCGCGGCCAGATCGTGTTCGACTCCGCCGAGTCGGCGGCGGCGCCGAGGCAAACGCCGTGATCCGCGCCCTGCGCGACGTGCTCGACGACGTGCAGCGGGCGCCGCTGCTCAGCGCGCTGAGCGTGACGACGATCGCCTTCTCCCTGTTCGCGCTCGGCCTGTTCGGGCTCGTGGCGCTGAACATCCGCGATGCGCTCGAGGGTCTCGAGGATCGCGTGGAGATCCGCGCGTTCGTGGCGGACGGCACGGCCCCGGAGGACGTGGCGCAGGCCGCGACGGACATCGCGAGCTTCCCCGAAGTGCGTGCCGCCACGATCGTGAGCCCGGACGAGGCGCTCAAGCGCGCCCAGCGCGAGCTCGGCGAGTTCCGCGACGTGTTCGAGGGCGCGGTGCTTCCCGGGTCGATCGACATCCGCCTCAAGCCGGGCCAGCGCGATCCCGCGACGGTGCGCAAGGTCGCCGCGCGGCTCAAGGCGTTCTCGTTCGTCGACGACGTCCGCTTCGGCGAGGAGTGGATCGAGAAGCTGTACCGGCTGCGCAACATCGCCGGCATCGCCGGCCTCGTGCTCGGCCTCGCGTTCGCGGTCGTCTCGGTGATCATCATCGGCGCGACGATCCGGATGGCGGTGCTCGCCCGCGCGCGCGAAATCTCGATCATGCGGCTCGTCGGCGCGACGGACTCGTACATCCGGCGGCCGTTCCTCGTCGAGGGATTCGCCAAGGGGGTCCTCGGCGGCCTGCTCGCGCTCGTCTTCACCTGGATCGCGCAGACGCTGATCAACCGGTACGTCATCCACACGGTGTTCTTCGATGCGCGGGTCGCGGTGCTCGGGCTGCTGTTCGGCGCGCTGATCGGACTGGCGGGGAGCGCGGTGTCGGTCGGGAGGCACCTACGCCACGTGTGAGCCGCCGCGTGCTCGCGGCGCTCGCCGTCGCGGTGGGGATCGGGCTGATCGCGCGTCCGGCGCGCGCGACTGCGCAGTCGGCGGAGGCGCGCGTCCGCGCGCAGCGCGAGGAGCTCGACCAGATCCGCCGCGAGCGCGCGGAGCTCGAGCGGCGGATGGCGAACCTCCAGGGGAGCGTGCACGACCTCCGCGAGGAGGTGTTCAACCTCGACCGCCAGCGCGAGGCGACGGAGAAGGTGATCGAGACGCTCGACCGGCAGCTCGCGTCGATCACGCGAGACGTGGACGAGACGAACGCGCGCATGCTCGGCACCGAGGAGGAGCTGACCCGGCGCCGCACGACCCTCCAGCGGCGTCTCGTCGACATCTACAAGCGGGGCCCGTTGTACTCCACGGAAGCCCTGCTCACCGCGCGGTCGTTCGGCGAGCTGGTGGCGCGGTACAAGTACATGCACGAGCTGGCGCGGCACGACCGCGCGCTCGTGGGGCGCGTGCAGGTGCTGCGCGATCAGATCGCCCGGCAGCGGCGCGATCTGCTCATGCTGAAGGAAGCGGTCGAGGTGAACCGGACCGACAAGGAGATCGAGGAGGAGCGGCTGGCACGGTTGCGCGGGCAGCAGGCGCGCGACCTCGAGGAGGCGCAGCGCTCGACGCGGCAGATCTCGGACCGGCTGGCGCGGCTGCGCGCGTCGGAGGCGCGGCTGGGGAACGTGATCGCCTCGCTCGAGAGCGCGCGGCGACGGATCGAGGCGCGGCCGAACGCGCGACGGGAAGCGAGCACGCTGCGCACGAGCGATCTCGGCCAGCTGGACTGGCCGGTGGACGGCGCGGTGCTCTATCGCTTCGGCCGCGTGGTGAACCCGAACAACACGACGACGCGGTGGAACGGGATCGGGATCGCCGCCCCCGCGGGGACGGCGGTGCGCGCCGTGCAGTCGGGCACCGTGGTGAGCGTGGGGCAGCTCGGCACCTACGGCCTCACCGTCATCGTGCAGCACGGCGGCGGCGACTACTCGGTGTACGCGTCGCTGGCCACGTCGGCGGTGCGCCCCGGGACGTCGGTGCGGAAGGATCAGGTGCTCGGCACGGTGGGGGTGTCGGACCCCGACCTGCAGCCGCATCTGCACTTCGAGATCCGGCCGCAGGGTCGCGCGGTGGATCCGGAGAGCTGGCTGCGCGGCAGACGCTGATGGCGGCGGTCACGAAGCGCTGCGCGGTCTGCGGCCGGTTCCGCGCGTACGACGAGGACGACGCGTACTGCATCGGCTGCGGCGCCGACGCGCTCGAGGCGCGCTGTGCGTGCGGACGCTCGTTCGACTACGCGCTCGCCGAGTCGGGCGACCTGCACTGCCCCCGCTGCGGTCGCGTCGTGCGGGGGCGCGCGCCCGAGCTGGACGCCTGAGCGCGTGACGAGCGAGTCCGCGCCGCTCGGCGCGCACGTCAGCGCCGCCGGCGGCGTACCCGAGGCGCCGCCGCGCGCCGCGGCGATCGCCGCCACCGCGATGCAGCTCTTCACGAAGATGGCCAATCGCTGGGCCGAGCGCGATTGCGAGGCGGAGGAGTGCGGCACGTTTCGCGAGCGTCTCGCCGCGACGGCGGTGTCGGCGACGATGGCGCACGACTCGTATCTGATCAACCTCGCGAGCCCCGACGCGGCGCTCCGCGCGCGGTCGTTCGCGTCGTTCGTCTCCGAGCTGCGCCGATGCGGGGCGCTCGGGCTGCACTATCTGGTGTCGCATCCGGGGAACTACATGGACGACCGCGCGTCGGGGCTGGCGCGCAACGCGGACGCGATCACCGCGGCGCTGGAGCAGACGCCGGGTACGACGATCCTCTGCCTCGAGACGACGGCCGGCTCGGGCACCGCGCTCGGCGCGTCGTTCGAGGAGCTGGCGGCGCTGATCGCGCGCGTCGGGGAGGGGGTGCGCGGGCGAGTCGGCGTGTGCGTCGACACCTGCCACGTGTACTCGGCGGGCTACGACCTCGTCGCGGACTACGACGGGGTGCTGGCGCGGCTGGACGACGTGCTCGGCCTCGACCGGCTGCGCGTGATGCACCTCAACGATTCGAAGACGCCGTTCGCCTCGCGCCGGGACCGGCACGAGCTGATCGCCGAGGGGTCGCTCGGCGAGGCGCCGTTCCGGCGGATCATGACCGACGAGCGACTCGCGCGGGTGCCGAAGGTGATCGAGACGCCGAAGCTCGACGACGCGACGGCGACGGACGCGCGAATGCTCGAGCGGCTGCGGAGCTACGCGAGCGGTTGAGCGGACGCCGCGCGCCGGCCGCTCACTCGGCCGCGTGCGCGAGGATCTCGCGCGCCGCTTCGGCGGCGTCGCTCGGCACCAGCACGCGGACGCCGAGCGCCGAGGCTCCGCCGAAGCCGGGACCGAATACGCCGACGATGTCGTTCCCGCGGGCGACGGCGAGGATGCCCGCCGACTCGAGGCGCGCGACGGCGATGTCGGCCTCGTAGGTCGCCGCGTATTCGGCGACGGGAACCCAGCGGACGTCGGTCACGACGCACGCCTCTCCCGCGCCGCCGAGGCGCGCACCCCGGAGTCGCGGAAGCGCTTCACGCCGGCTCGACGACCACCGCGGTCCCGTAGCAGAGCACCTCGGTGACGCCGCGCATGATCTCGGTGGCGTCGTAGCGGACGGCCACGACGGCGTTGGCGCCGACGTCGCCGGCGTGGCGGATCATGATCTCGAACGCCTCGGCGCGCGACTGCTCGCAGAGCTCCGTGAGAAGCGTGATGTTCCCGCCGACGATCGTCTGGAGCGTGGCGCCGACCGTGCCGACCAGCGAGCGGGATCGGACGGTGATTCCCCGCACGAGACCGAGGCAGCGCGTGATGCGGTGGTTCGGCAGCTCGAGCGCGGTGGTGATGAGCTCTCGGTTCATGGCGGTGTGGCTCCCGGTGGCATGCGTGGCGTCTCGCGGAAGGTGGGCGCGGCGAATCGGCGCGTCCAGAGCGGACGTCCTCTGGTACGGTCCTTGACTCTCCGGTGATTCATGACGCAGCGATGGCCGGACGAGCTCTGGGTCGTTCGACATGGCGAGAGCGCGGGCAACGTCGCGCGGGACCAGGCGTATGCCGACGGCCTCGCGGTGATCGACGTGGCGCAGCGCGACGTGGACGTCCCCCTCAGCGCGCTCGGCGAGCGACAGGCCGACGCGCTCGGCGGGTGGTTCGCCGGGCTGCCCGAGGCGGCGCGGCCGACGTCGGTGCTGACCTCGCCGTACCGGCGCGCGATGCAGACCGCGCACCGGATCGCGCGGGCGGGCGGCCTCGTGCCGAACGCGCCGACGACGATCGACGAGCGGCTGCGCGAACGGGAGTTCGGCGTGCTCGATGGGCTCACCAAGGTGGGGATCGAGGAGCGTTTTCCCGAGCTCGCGGCGCTCAGGGCGCGGATCGGCAAGTTCTACTTCCGGCCGCCCGGCGGCGAGAGCTGGTGCGACGTGATCCTCCGGCTGCGCAGCGTCGTCGACACGATCAGCATCCATCACAGCCGGCGCGGCGCGCGCCTGCTCGTGGTGGCCCATCAGGTGATCGTGCTCTGCATGCGATACCTCATCGAGGAGCTCACCGAGCAGGAGATCCTGGCGGTCGACCGCGCGGCGGAGGTGGCCAACTGCGGCGTGACGCACTACGTGCTGGAGCGCGACGGCGCGCCGGGTCCGCGGCTGCATCTGGCGACGTACAACTTCACCGCGCCGCTCGAGGAGGGGGGCGCGCCGGTCACCTCGCGCCCCGACGAGCCCGCGGGGGCGAAATGAGCGCGCTCGCGGCGAGCTTCTTCGGCGCGGCGAGGCGCCAGGCGTCGCGCAGCAGCTCCCCGATCACCTCCCAATCCGCGCCGCGATCGAGGTGGACGCCGACCCACCCGCTCTTGCCGACGTAGGCCGGCACGAAGTAGCGAGCCGGCTCGCCGCGCACGAGCAGGTCCTGCGTGACGTGGAGCGACTTGATCCATGCCGCCGGCCGGCCGGCGCCGTGATGCGTGTCCGCCGTCGCGTGCATGGCGAACATGCGGTTGCGCACGCGGAAGGTCGGCTCGCCCCACGCCTCCACCTCGTGCGCTTCCGGCAACGAGAGACAGATCGCGCGCAGGCGCGCGAGGGGCGTACGCGCGCTCGCCACGGCTCAGCGGAGGCCCACCGCGCCGGCGATCGCGTCGCCGACGGTGTCGAGCGCGTCGAGCGCGGTGTCGACGGCCCGTCCCACGAATGCGCGGAGGTCGACGGACTCCTCGCGACGCGGTGGACGTGCCGTCGCCGAGGCGAGGGCTGTCGGCGGATGCACCGGCGGCGGTACGAGCGCGCCACTCGGCTCGGGTCGGGGGATGATCTCGTCGCTCATGCGCTGGGCGGATGAAAGGGACCGTCGACGAACGCTATGCAGGCACCCGCGCGAGCAGTGTGTGCTCGCTTCGCTCGGAATGACGAAGAAGGCTCGTCATGACACGCGGTAGCGCTCGGATTCCGGGGCCGGGGCGGGGGCGCGCCGGGTCAGGAGCCACACCAGCCAGAGGAGGAGCGGCGGGCCGGCGATCCAGAGAGCCATGCTCGTGAGCGAGGTGCTGCCGGACCAGGATACGCCGTCGCCCGTGATGTGGGCGACGAGCGATCCGCCGTCGGAGCTCACGTCGATCTTGCCGTGGCCGGCGGAGGAGTTGATCGCGCGGAACGCCGCGACGAGCGCGGGGCTCGCCGTGACGGCGAGGAGCACGATCCAGTAGGCCAACCAGGCGCCGAGCAGGTGCTTCGCCCGCCATCGACTCAACGAGATCATCGGCGCGACTCCGAGAAATGCGACGGTGGTGGCCGTACGGAGCGTGGTGGCGCGCGCGTCATCGACGCGGATGCGGCGCCGCACGGCTGACTTCACATCCCTACGAGGCCGACCGCGACGCGTTTCACCGCGCGCGCGGCCTCAGCTCCAGCGCAGGTCGTGCTTCGAGAGGGGAAGCGACCGGACGCGTGTCCCGGTCGCCGCGAAGATCGCGTCGCAGAGCGCTGGCACCACCGGCGGAAGCGCCGGCTCGCCGAGCCCGGTCGGTGGATACTCGGTCACGAGGAAGTGGACGTCGACGGGCACCGCGCCCGCCATCCGGAGGAGCGGGAACTCGCCGAAGTTCCCCTGCACCGCCCGGCCGTTCGCGATCGTGATCTCCTGCGCCAGCGCCTCGGCGATGCCGTCGAGCACGGAGCCCTGCACCTGGTTCTCGGCGTTGCTCGGGTTGACGACCTGGCTGCCGATGTCGCCGGCCACCCAGACCTTGTCCACGGTGAGCGCACCGGCGCGCGAGACGGTCGCCTGCACCACCTCGGCGAAGTAGCCGCGATGGCTGAAATGGAAGGCGACGCCCATGCCCGTGCCGCGAGGCAGCTTGCGCGTGCCCCAGCCGGACTTCTCGCGCACGAGCTCGAGCACGCCGCGCATCCGCGAGGCCACGAGCATCCCGTTGGGCGTCTCGCCGGCGGGCGCCGCGTCGAGCAGGTCGAGGCGGAATTGCAGCGGGTCCTTCCCCGCCGCGTGCGCCAGCTCGTCGAGGAAGCTCTGGGTCGCGAAGGCGATGCCGTTGCTTCCGGGCGCGCGGAGATACCCGGTGGGCACGTACTGCGGAAGGACGGATGCGCCGAGGACGAGGTTCGGGACGAAGCGCGCGGGGAACTCGCCGCCGTTGATGCCGGCGCCGGCGCCGAACGCCGGGCGCTCCTGCGACGCGTCGCGGAACTTGTCGGCGTCGCCGAAGGAGACGAAGTGGTTGCGCCACGCGACCAGCTTGCCGTTGGCGTCGAGCGCGCCGGTGAAGTCGTGGAAGCCGGCAGCGCGATAGAAGTCGTGGCGCATGTCGTCCTCGCGCGCCCAGAGGAGCTTGACCGGCACCGCGATCTCCTTCGCGATGCGCGCCGCCTCGACGACGTAGTCGTTCATCAGCCGGCGGCCGAAGCCCCCGCCGCCGCGCGTGAGGTGCAGCGTGATGTCCTCCTCGCGCATCCCGAGCGTACGCGCGACGAGCGAGCGCGCGTTGGCGGGAAGCTGCGTCGGCGCCCAGAGCTCCAGCTTACCGTCGGTCCAGCGCGCGGTGCAGTTCTGCGGCTCGAGGGGCGCGTGCGCGATGAACGGGTAGAAGTACTCGGCCCGCAGCACCTTCGCCGCGCCGGCGAGCGCCGCGCCGACGTCGCCATCGTTGCGGAGCGTGCGCTGCGGGGGAAGCTTCGCGAGCGCCGCCGCGTCGGCGGCGATGGACGCACTCGAAAGCGTGGCGCCGGGCCCTTCGTCCCACTCGACCTTCAGCTTGGCGCGCGCCGAACGCGCGAGCCACCAGCTGTCGGCGACGATGGCGACGCCGTCGAGGAGGCCGTCGAGCGCGGTGCCGCCGTCGGTGACGAGGAAGGCGTGGCGCACGCCCGGCTCGCGCCGGATCTCGTCGAGGTTCGCGCTCTTCACCTCGCCGCCGAACACCGCACATTTCTCGTACATCGCGTAGAGCATCCCGGGCAGCGTGACGTCGATGCCGTAGAGCGGCGTGCCGGTGACGATCGCGTGGTTGTCGACGCCGGGCACGCGCGTGCCGACGATGCGGAACGACTTCGGGTCCTTGAGCGGCACGTCGTCGAGATTCGGCGCCGGCATCGCGGCGGCCGCGTCGAGCAGGTCGGCGTAGCGGAGCGTGCGGCCGGTGGGCCGGTGCGTGACGACGGCCGACGCCGTGGCGCACTCCGCGACGGGGGCGTTCCACCGCTGGGCGGCGGCGGCGACGAGCATCGCGCGGCCCGCGGCGCCGACGCGGCGCATCGGAAGCCAGTTGTTCGGCGTGGCCGTGCTGCCACCCGCGGTCTGGTTCGCGAACTTCACGGTGTCGAGCCCCGCCTGCTCGACGTGCACGTTCTGCCAGTCGACGTCGAGCTCCTCGGCGATGAGCATCGGGAGCATCGTCTTCACGCCCTGCCCCACTTCCGGGTTCTTCGCGACGATGGTGACCGATCCGTCGGGGGCGAGGCGGATGAAGGCGTTCGGCGTGAAGTCGGCCGGCGCACCGCCGCCGGCATCCGCGGCCTGCGCGGCGTCGGCGCCGGTGGGATCGAGCACGGTGGCGAGGAGGAGGCCGCCGCCGGCGAGGGCGGTGACGCGGAGGAACTGCCGGCGGTCGACGCGCGCGTTGATCGTCATGGCCGGATCCTCAGGAGCGCGGCGCGCCGGCCTGGCGCGGCCGGCTCGTCGTGGGTGCCGGCGACGCGGCGGTCGCGGCGGCGGCGGTGTGGATCGCCTCGCGGATGCGCAGGTAGGTGGCGCAGCGGCAGAGGTTCCCGTTCATCGCCGCGGTGATGTCGGCGTCGGACGGCGACGGGTTCTTCGCGAGGAGGGCCGCGGCGGACATGATCTGCCCTGCCTGGCAGTAGCCGCACTGCGGGACGTCGACCGACTCCCACGCGCGCTGCACCGGATGCGAGCCGTCGGTGGAGAGGCCCTCGATCGTCGTGACCTCGGCGCCCTGGAGCGCGGACGCGGGAAGCTGGCAGGAGCGGACCGGCTCGCCCTTCAGGTGCACGGTGCACGCGCCGCACTGCGCGACGCCGCAGCCGTACTTCGTGCCCTTGAGATCGAGCATGTCGCGCAGGATCCAGAGCAGCGGCATGTCCGCGGGAGCGTCGAGCGTGACGGCCGTGCCGTTCACGGTGAGCGAGACGTTCATCGGGGCGGTGAGTTGGCGTGAGGGTGTGTTAGTGTGTGGGTGTGTGGGTATGTGCGTCAACGGCCTCGGGAAGCTCCTGCCTCCCGAGGCCGTTTCCAAGTCACCACGTCACCAAGTCCAGACTCGCCGACTCACCTCCGCTACGCGTCCGTGGAGACGAGCGCGCGGTGCACGGACGGGAGCTTGGCGGCGTCGACCTTGATCTCGGGGAGGGGTTGGTCCGCGGCGTCGAAGTGAAAGAGCGAGACGCGCTGCTGGAGATCCTCGATCAGCTCGCTGAGCTGCTGCACCGAGGTGGCGATCGACTGGTTGCCGCTGACCGCGGCGTGGGTGACGCGCGAGATCGTCTCGATGTTCTCGCTGATGTGCGCCGTCGTCGACGACTGCTCCTCGCTCGAGGCGCGCACCTGCTGGATGCAGGCGAGCATGCGCTCGGCGTTGCCGATGATCGTGTCGAGGGCGCCGCCCGCGCGGTCGACGAGCTCCCGCCCTCGCTCCACCTGCCCGCCGACGCGCGACATCGCGGCGACGGCCGTCTCCACCTCGCGCTGGTTGTTCTCGATCACCCTGGCGATCTGACTCGTGGCCTGCGCGGTGCGCTCGGCGAGCCGCTGCACCTCCTGCGCGACGACGGCGAACGTCTTCCCGTGCCGGCCAGCGCGCGCCGCCTCGATCGCCGCGTTGAGCGAGAGAAGCTCGGTCTGGTCGGCGATCTGCTCGATGACGCGCGTGATGGCGCCGATCTGCTCGCTGCTGCGGCCGAGCGCCTCGACCGTGCGGGCGGAGATGCCGACGGTGCTCACGATCTCGTCCATGCCGGCGAAGGTGTCGCGGACGATGCGGCCCCCCTCGTGCGCCTCGGTGCCGGAGCGCTGGGCGATCTCGGACGCTTCGGCGATGCTGCTCGCGCTGCCCGAGACGGTCTGCGCCATCTGCTGCGCGGCGCCGGCGACGAGAAGGGTCTGACTGATCTGCTCTTCCGCGCCGCGCGCGAGATCATGGGTCTCGGTGTGGATCTGCCGGCTCGTGCGCACGGTGGAGTCGAGGACGTCGCGCACCTGGCGGATGATGACGCGGATGTTCGTGACCGCCGTGTTGACGCCGCCGCGGAGGCGTCCGATCGCATCGTCCTTCTCGACCGTGAGGGAGACGGAGAGGTCCCCCTCGGAGAAGCGCTCCATCGCCTCGAGGACCTCGAGCACGTTCTTCTCGAGGTACTGCTGCGAGCGGCGGTCGCGCTCGGCGGCCTCGGCGAGCGTCGCGTTCATGCGCTCGAGGCTCTCGCGCCGCTCGCGCTGGGTGCGGAGCACGTAGCGCAGCGCGGCGGCGGCGAGGAGGACGATCAGCGTCCGGAACCACCAGGAGGCCCAGAACGGTGGAACGACCTCGATCTGGAGCGATGCGCCCTGCTCGTTCCACACGCCGTCGTTGTTGGTGGCCTTCACGCGGAAGGTGTAGGTGCCCGCCGGAAGGTTCGTGTACGAGGCGACGTGCTTCCCACCCACCTCGTTCCACTCGCGGTCGAGCCCCTCGAGCTTGTACGCGTACTGGTTCTTGTCGGGGGCGACGAAGTCGAGCGCGGCGAACTCCAGGGTGAACACCCCCTGGTCGTGGTGGAGCACGAGCCGCTTCGTCTCGGTGATGCTCTCGCGAAGTGGCGAGCCCTTCGCGCCGATCGCGACCGGCTTGTTGAACAGCTCGAACCGCGTGATCGCCACGGGCGGGACGTGGGTGTTCTCGGTGATGCGATCGGGCTCGATGACGTTGAAGCCCTGGCTGCCGCCGAAGAAGATCGCGCCGTCGTGCGCACGCAGGTACGAGGTGAAGTTGTACTCGCTCCCCTGCAGGCCGTCGGCGACGGTGAAGATCTTGCCCTTGCGCTTGGCGGGGTCGAAGCGCGAGACGCCGCGATCGCCGCTGATCCACATGTCGCCCGCGCCGCCGACGGCGATGCCGTTCACGGTCGTACCGGGAAGCCCGTCGGCTTCGGTGTAGTGATCGATCTTGCCCGTGCGACGGTCGAGGCGATCGAGCCCGTTCGCGGTGCCGACCCAGACGATGCCCGGCTCCGTCTCGAGGATCGCGTTGACGACGATGCTGCTGAGGCCATTGCGTCCGGCGGCGTACACCCGCTTCGCGCCGGTGTGCGGGTCGACCTCGATCATGCCGTCGCCCATCGTCGTCCCGCTCGCGGTGGTGCCGACGAGCAGCTTGCCGTCGCTCGTCTCGGTGATCACGCGGATCTGGCTCTCCTTGCCCCTGCCGAGGAGGATCGGCTTGGCGAAGGTGCCGGTCGCGGGATCGACGCGCTGCAGGCCGTGCTGGAAGGTGCCGATCCACACGCCGCCGTCGCGCGCGGCGTACACGGCGAACGCGTTGTCGTCGGCCATCCCGCTGGTCTTCGGCGTGAACGCCGTGAAGCGGCCGGTCTGCGGGTCGAAGCGGCTCACGCCCCCGGCCCACGTGGCGAGCCAGATCTTCCCGAAGCGGTCCTCGGTGAGCGAGAGCACCGCGTCGGAGTTGAGGTTCGACGTCTGCGTCGTGTAGCGCTGGAACTTGCCCGTCGCGCGGTCGAAGCGGTTCAGACCTCCGCCGTCGGTGGCGACCCACGTGTTGCCATGCGAGTCCTCGAGGAACGCCATCACCGAGTTGTAGCTCAGGCTCGTGGCATCGCCGGCCACGGAGCGATAGCGGCGGATCGCGCTGCCGTTCTGCCGCGAGATGTTCACGCCGCCCGCGAAGGTGCCGACCCAGAGGGCGCCGCTCGGATCCTGGAGCAACGCCCAGATGGAGTTGTTGTTCAGCCCCGACGGGTTGTTCGGATCGTACTTGGTGTGGGCGAAGCGCCGCGTGGCGAAGTCGAAGTAGTCGAGCCCACCGTTCTCGGTGCCGATCCAGATCCCGCGCGTGCCGTCGAGCAGGAGCGCGTGGACGGCGTTGATGGCGAGGCTCTGCGGATCCTCGGGGTCGTGCTGGTAGAGCGTGACGCCGCCGGTGGCCCGATTGATCTTGCCGAGGCCACCGTCCATCATGGCCATGTAGATCGCGCCGTCGGAATCCTCGACGAACTGGCGCACGTCGCGGCCGGCGAGGAGCGTCGGCGAGTCGGAGCTGGATGGGTCGATCGTCCAGGCGCGCACCTGGCCGGTGCGCGGGTCGAGCTCGCGGGCGCCGGTCGCCTTGCCGCCGAACCAGATGTGGTGGCCGCTGTCCTCGAACAATCCCTGGATGTCGAGGCCGCGGACCTTCTCGCTGTACAGCGAGGCCGTGCCCCTGGCGCGGTCGAAGACGTAGAGGCCGTTCGAGGTGCCGAGCCAGAGCTTGCCCTGCGCCTCGAGGATCGCGCTCACGGCGACCGTGTCGCCGGGAACGACGAGATAGCTGCTGAAGGCGTCGCGGGCGCGATCGTAGCGGCTCAGCCCCATCGGCGTCCCGACCCAGACGACCTTCGACGAATCCTCGTAGAGGGTCGTGATCTCGTTGTCGATGACGCTCGCCGAATCGTCCGTGCGATGGCGGTACACCGTGAACGTGTAGCCGTCGTAGCGGTCGAGCCCTTTCTTCGTGCCGAGCCAGACGAAGCCCCGGCTGTCGAGCAGCATGGACTCGACGAGGGAGCTGGAGAGCCCCTGGTCGGGGGTCAGCTGCCGGAACTGGAGCTTCTGGGCGCCGGCGCCGGACAGCGGGGCGGCGAGCAGCAGGGCGCCGGCGATCGTGCCCAGCGTGCGGCGTACGCGTCGCCGCGCGACCTCACGGTCGCCGGCGTCGGCGCGATGGGCAGGTTGGCGAAGCGGCATCGGAAGGAGTGAGCGACAACTATCGACGCGTCACGCCTCACAGGTGCAACACGCGGCGGCCGGTCTCTCTCCGGGTATCGGCCGGCGCGCGCCGGAGCGCTACTTCGGCCCTCCGAGGGCGTCCGTCGCCATCTCCGCGCCGGCGTCCTCGAGCAGCTCCGCGAGGATGCTCCGGTGGCACCGTTCGGGGTTCTCGCAGTAGCAGCCGATGGAGAAATCGGCGGTCCTGGAGAGCGCCGCGAGCGTCTCGATGAGGTGGCGTGCGGCCGGCGCCTTCATCTCGGCGCGATAGCGCCGCTCGTACCGCCGCCAGCGCGCGTCGGTCCAGGGGTCGGCGAGAGCCCACGACACGAGCGGTGCGCTCGCGGCCAGCTCGGGGAGCCACGTATCGTAGTAGTCGCGGCGGGCGAACTCGGACTTCGGCACGCCGCGTGGCGGTCTCCGCACCGTACCGAGCCGCACGCCTTCTCCCTTCGCTCTCGGCGTGCCGAGACGGACCACTCGAATGGGCATACCCTTCTCCACGATGACCGGATGCCGCTGGCTCGTGGGAGCCTCGCTGCTCGCCGGCGCGAGCGCGACCCTCGCCGCGCAGGAAACGAACCCCGGACGTGGCGCGCCGTTCCCCGTGTCGATCCGCGTCGACGCGGCCCGGCCGGAAGGCGCGCTGCGCCCGATCTGGCGCTTCTTCGGGGCGGACGAGCCGAACTACGCCACGATGAAGGACGGACGGCGCCTGCTCGCCGAGCTGGGGGACCTGCGGCCGCGGCAGGTGTACTTCCGCACGCACAACCTGCTGAACACGGGCGACGGCACGCCGGCACTCAAGTGGGGGAGCACCAACGCGTACATCGAAGACGCGCAAGGACGGCCCGCCTACGATTGGACGACGCTCGACCGGATCTTCGACGGATACCTCGCGCGCGGCGTTCGGCCGTACGTGGAGATCGGCTTCATGCCGAGGGCACTCTCGACGAGGCCCGAGCCGTACCAGCACGAGTGGAGGCCGGGCCTCCGCTACGATCTGATCACGACCGGCTGGGCATATCCTCCCACCGACTACGCGAAGTGGGGCACGCTCGTGTACCGGTGGGTGCAGCACTGCGTGGAGCGATACGGCCGTCCGGAAGTCGAGCAGTGGTACTGGGAAGTGTGGAACGAGGCGAACATCGCGGCCTACTGGCGCGGGACGCCCGAGGAGTTCTACCGATTGCACGACGTCGCGGTCGCGGCGGTGCGGCGCGCGCTGCCGACGGCGCGCGTCGGCGGACCGGACGTCGCCGGAGACGGCGGCACCTTCATGGACGGCTTCCTGCACCACGTCGTCGAGGGGACCAACGCCGTGACCGGGACGCGCGGCACGCCGACGGATTTTCTCTCGTTCCACGCGAAGGGCTCCCCGTCGTTCGTCGACGGCCACGTGCGGATGGGGATCGCGGCGCAGCTCACGACGATCGATCGCGGCTTCGCGCGGATCGCCGCGGCGCCGGCGCTGCGGCAGCGGCCGATCGTCATCGGCGAATCGGACCCGGAGGGATGCGCGGCGTGCCAGGGCGCGCAGCTCGGATACCGGAACGGCACGATGTATTCCAGCTACACCGCGGCGACCTTCGCGCGGATCCACGACCTCGCGGCGCGGCGCGGCGTGACCGTGGACGGCGCGCTCACCTGGGCGTTCGAGTTCGAGGATCAGCCGTACTTCGCGGGATTCCGCGCGCTCGCCAGCAATGGGATCGACCTCCCCGTGCTCAACGCCTTCCGGCTGTTCTCACGCATGGGCGCCGACCGCGTGACGGCGACGAGCAGCGGGGAGATCCCGCTCGATTCGATCGTGGCGTCGGGCGTGCGGGGGCGACCGGACGTCGGCGTGCTCGCGAGCCGCGACGCCGCGCGGCTCACGGTGCTGGTATGGCACTATCACGACGACGATGTCGCCGGCCCCGACGCGGAGGTGACGCTCTCGTTCGCGGGGCTTCCCGCCGCCGCACGTGAGCCGCGCGTCGCGCAATATCTCGTCGACGGCGCGCACGCCAACGCCTACGCCGAGTGGCGGCGGATGGGCGCGCCGATCGCGCCGAACGACGCGCAGTACGCGCGCCTGCGCGATGCCGCGCGCCTCGACCCCGTGGCTTCGCAGGCGGCGCTCGCCGGCACGGCGGGCGAGCGCGTGCTGCGGTTCCGGCTCCCGCGTCAGGGCGTGACGCTGTTCGTCGTCGACTGGAGCGACGCCCGGCCTCGCGTCAGCCCCTGATCCGCTCGGCGAGCTTCCGCACGGTGGTGACGTTGCGCGCCGTGCCCGAGCCTCCCAGCGCGCGCGAGAAGCGGGCGGGCGTGATGGCGGAATCGCTGATCCGCCCGCGCGTGCGCCAGAAGAGCTCGCGGCCGAACACCGCGAAGTCGTCGTACGACGTTCGGAGCGCGGCGATCCGCTCGCGTGCCGCGGCGTCGATCGTGGACCGCGTGAACACGACCTGCACGGTGTCACGCTCGAGCACCGGATCGGAAGCGTCGAACGGCTCGTGCGCGACGATCGCGTCGAGCTCCTCCGGCGACCGCACGTAGGTGTCCACGTCGTAGCCGAGCGCGGCGCGCAGCGTGCCCTCGATGCGCCGCTCGATCGCGGCGATGTCGGTGGCACGGGTGTCGAACAGCACGTTCCCGCTCGCGATCACGCTCCGGACGTTCGACAGCTTCGCGCGCTCGAACAGCGCGCACAGCTCGGACATCTTCACGACGTGCCCACCGACGTTGATGGCGCGCAGCAGGGCGGCGTAGCGGGGCATGGCGGCGTCGGCTGGATCGCGAGAACGACATGGCAGAGCTCCCCTCTCGAACGCCGGCGGCCGCCAGGCGGCACGGCACCGGCATTGCCTTGTCTCCGAGCGACGTCAACGGGAGGAGCGACCATGAATATGCATCGATTCGGACGCCGCGCCGCGGGAATGGCCGCGCTGGCCGCCCTTGCCGCCTGCTCCGGCGCCGGAACGCTCGGGAGCGTGCTCGGGAGCGTGCTCGGCGGCGGCGCGAGCGGAGCCAGCGGCTCGAACCAGGTGTCGGGGACCGTGCAGGGCGTGGACACCCGCTCGCAGGTGATCGGGCTGCAGGCGTCGAGCGGGCAATCCGTGAACATCCTCTACGACAACCAGACCCAGGTCATGTTCAATAACCAGCGCTATCCGGTCACCTCGCTCGACCGCGGCGACCAGGTGACGGCACGCATCCAGAGCACGAACGGCGGCTACTACACCGACCTCGTGCAGGTCGATGCGCCCGTGCAGGGCGCTGCGTCCGCCGGCGGCGCGGTGGCGACCGGCACGGTGCAGACGGTGGACGGAACCGTGCGCCAGGTCGACCAGCAGAAGGGGCTGTTCGCGCTGGACGTGAACGGCGGATCGCGCGTCATCGTCTCGATGCCCTATTCCGCGAGCCGCGCGGACGTGAACCGGTTTCAGAATCTCCGCGCGGGCGAGTACGTGCGGTTCGCCGGCGTGTACCTGAACGGCTCACGCATCGAGCTGCGTCAGTTCTATTGATCGTCGGCTCGCACGCGTTCGCGTGATGCGTCGAGGGGACGGTGAATCGGTGATTCGCCGTCCCCTCGCGCGCATCGGCTCGCGCGCGTCAGGGGGCCGTCGCCTTCGGCACCTTGAGCGTGACGTAGTCGAACCGCTGGCCCGCCGAGAGCAGCAGCTGGTGCGGGATGCCGGCGGGAATGACGACGACGTCGCCGCTGCGCAGATCGGCTTCGGTGCCGTTCCGAATCGTGCCGCCGCGCCACTCGCCGGCCGAGATCTCGCGCGCGTCGTCGGTGGTGCCGCCGTAGCGGAGCCGCGCCGTGCCGCGCTCGACGAAGAAGACATCGGCGAAGCGCGCGTGGCGCTCGGGCACGCCGGCGCTGTCGCGTCGCGTGACCATTCCACTGAGCTCGGGGAATCGCGCGAGCTGGCGCGACGACACCGCGCCCGGCATCGAATCGGCGATCGCGGCGAGGCGCGCGGCGGGGAAGATCCGCACGTCGGTCGACAGCGGCAGCTCGGTCGCCTGCGCGGAGACGGACGTCGTCGGAGCGAGAACGAACGGCACGACGGCGGCAAGCAGCGAGAGCGAACGCATGGTGTGCTCCGGGTGAAGTGAGGTCGTCTCAGGTGCGGCCGGCAGCGCTCTCGCGCTCCGCGAGCCAGCGCACGTAGCGCCGGCCCGTGTGCTCGAAGCCGAGCCGCTCGTAGAATCTCGGCGCCTCGGCGCGGTGCAGCGCGGTCGTGACGACGAGCCGGTCGGCGCCCCGCGCGGCCGCCCACGCGAGCACGGCGTCGACGAGCGCACGCCCGACGCCGAGCCCACGACGCTCCGGCGGCACGACGAGCGCCGTGAGCTGCACGACCGGCACGTCGTGGTGCAGCACGTCGCGCGCATGCACCGTCGCGAGGCCGACGACGTCGCTCGCGATCGCCGCGACGAGCGCTTCGGCGTCCCCCTTTGCGCGCATGCGCACGAGCCGCGCGGGGATCGCCCCGGCGGGCGCGGGATAGCCGAGGTGGCCGAGCAGCGCGGCCACCGTCGCCGCATCGGCGGGAGTGGCGGGGCGCACGGCCACCTCGCTCACCGCGGGGCCGTCCGCCGCGACGCCACTCACCGCAGCGCGGGGGCGATGCGCGCGCGCCAGATCGCGTAGCCCGCCGGCGTCATGTGGAGGCTGTCGCTCACGAACAATTCCGGCCGCGGTCTGCCGTCGGGGCCGAGCATCGGAGTGAAGACGTCGACGTACGCCTGGAGGGTGTCCCGAGCGACGATCCCCTGCACGAGCGCGTTCGCCTCGCGCACCGCCGGCGCGAGCGCCCACCGCGACGGACTCGGCTTGATCGAGACGAAGACGATGCGCGCGGACGGAAGCGCATCGCGCACGGTGCGGACGAAGGTGCGGTAGTCATCGGCGATCTGCGTCGGCGTGCGTCCCGACGCGAGGTCGTTGTCTCCCTCGTACACGACGACCTCGCGCGGCCGGTACGTCAGCACGATCCGCGAGGCGTAGTGCTGCGCCTCCGGAAAGGTCGATCCGCCGAAGCCGCGGTTCAGCACCGGGAGATCGGGGAAGTCCCGCGCGAGCGACTCCCACTTCCGGAACGAGGAGCTGCCGACGAACACGATGCCGCCAGCCGCCGGCGGCGACGCGCGGTCGGTCGCCTCGAAGTGACGGATCTCCGGCTCGAACCTGTCGAGGGTCTGAGCGTCCGCGCGCGCGGCGCTCGGGCGCGACGGCGCCGATGCGGAGACCTGCGCGCCGAGCGCGGGAGCGACACCGGCGGCGGCGAGGATCGCGAGAATCGGAAGGGATCTGAGCTTTGGCATGCGGGAGATCTAGCGCGCGGAGGTCTCGCTGTCGAAGCGCCCAAACGAACCCTCGGCACGCGCGGTAGTGTCGAAGGCCCGATGCGTGCGGCGCGCATCGTGTCCGCGAACCATATTCGCGGAGTCCGCGTAGATCAGTGAGGGGGGTGGACGACACCCCCGGGTCGCGCACGTCCATCGACCGGAGAACGGGTGGGAGCAGCACTCGAGTCCGCCTTCACCTTCCTGTTCAAGTATCCACCGCGCCTGTTCGGGCGAGGCGAGCTGGTGCTCGCGCCCGTGGTTCCGGTGTGGCTCGTCGCGCTCGCGGCGCTCGCCGCGCTCGCGCTCGTGGTCTTCGCCTACCGCGGATTGCGCGGCGTGAGCCGCACCGACCGGATCGTGCTCGGCACCATCCGCGCGCTCGCGTTGGCGGTGGTGCTCGCGTGCCTGCTCCGTCCGACGGAAGTGCTCTCGAGCGCCGTGCCGCAGCGCAACGTGCTCGCCGTCGTGCTCGACGACTCGCGCAGCATGCGCATCGCCGACGTCGCCGGCGCGAGCCGGACGCAGGCGGTGCAGCGCACGTTCGCGGACTCGAGCGCGCTGCTCCGGCGGCTCGCCGAGCGCTACGCGATCCGGACGTTCCGCTTCGCGGCGGAGCCCTCGCCTGCCGCGTCGGCCGCCGCGCTGCGTGGGGGAGGCGGCCGCACCGATCTCGCCGCCGCGCTCGACGGCGTACGCTCCGATCTCGCGGGACTGCCGGTCGCCGGCGTGGTGGTGGTGAGCGACGGCGCGGACAACGGCGGCGGCGACCTCGCGTCGTCGCTGCTGGCGCTCGAGGCGCATCGCGTGCCGGTCTACACGGTCGGCGTCGGCGAGGAGCGGTTCGGCCGGGACCTCTCGGTGTCGAGCGTGTCGGTGCCGCCGAGCGTGCTCGCCGGCTCCGCGGTGTTGATCGAGGCGGCGGTCGGCGTGCGCGGCGCGGGCGGCGAGAAGACCACCCTCACCGCGGAGGCGGATGGGCGCATCGTCGCCACCGAGCAGGTGACGCTGCCGCGCCGCGCGGACGTGGTGCGCGTGCGGCTGCGCGTGCCCCCACTCGCGCCGGGCAGCTACCGGCTCACCGTGCGCGCGCGTCCCATCCGGGGCGAGCTCGTGGCGGAGAACAACGAAGCGAGCACGGTGCTCGACGTCCGCGCCGGTCCGGCGCGCGTGCTCTATCTCGAGGGCGAGCCGCGCCCCGAGTTCGCCTTCCTGCGCCGCGCGGTCGCCGGCGACAGCGCCGTGCAGGTCGTGGGGCTCATGCGCAGCGCGGAGCACAAGTTCCTCCGGCTCGGCGTGCGCGACAGTCTCGAGCTGCTCGCCGGCTTCCCGACGCGGCGCGAGGAGCTGTTCCAGTTCCGCGCAATCATCCTCGGCAGCATCGAGTCGTCGTTCTTCACGGGCGATCAGCTCCGCATGCTCGCCGACTTCGTGAGCCAGCGCGGCGGATCGCTGCTCGCGCTCGGCGGACGCTCGGCGCTCGCCGAGGGGGGCTATCGCGGCACGCCGGTGGCCGAGGCACTTCCGGTGCTGCTCGACGCCGCGCCCGCGGACACCGGCGCGCCGCCCCTCGAGCTGGCGATCCGGCCGACCTCCGCTGGACGGCTGAACGCCGCGCTGCAGCTCCGCGAGGGCGACGCCGCCAACGCGGCGCGATGGGACTCGCTTCCGCCGCTCACGTCGGTGAACCGGCTCGGCGGACTCCGCGCCGGCGCGACGACGCTGCTGGTCGGACGCGCGGACTCGGGACGGGACGGGCACGAGCTGCCGATCCTCGCCTATCAGCGCTACGGTCGCGGCATGGGGATGGTGCTCGGCGTGCAGGACACCTGGCTCTGGCGGATGCACGCGAGCATCCCCCTCGAGGACGCGACGCACGCGACGCTCTGGCGCCAGCTCGTGCGATGGATGGTCGAAGGGGTGCCCGACCGGATCGAGATCGCCGCCGTCCCCGCGCGCGCGGCACCGGGCGAGCCGGTGGAGCTCCGCGCGCGCGTCGTCGATTCGACGTACAAGCCGGTGGAACAGGCGCAGGTCGTCGCGCGCGTGAC
>DATJGU010000084.1:0-84446 GCA_035494615.1 Gemmatimonadaceae bacterium | reverse complement strand
GCGAACGTTTCCGCTCTTGAGGGAAATCGTCATGTCGCCGACGAGCGCGGTGTAGTCGAGAAAGTAGCGTTTGATCTGCTCGCCCTTGTAGCCGAGCGCCAGCACGAACTCGTTGAAGCCGTACCGCGAGTAGTGCTTCATGATGTGCCAGAGGATCGGACGCCCGCCGATTTCGACCAGCGGCTTGGGACGCACCTCGGTCTGCTCGGCGAGGCGCGTGCCCAGCCCGCCGCACAAAATCACGACGGGAATGTTCTCAGGCACCGGTCGTTTCAGAGACCGCCGCGTCGCGCCGGCGTGCGAAGTAATCGCGGTACCACGACAGCGTCGCGCGAAGTCCCGTATCGAGATTGAACGAGGGCGACCAGTCGAGCATCCGGCGCGCCTTGGCCGCGTCGAGATACTGCGCACGGATCTCGTTCCAGCCTTCGTTCCGGATATCCGGCTCCAGATTCGACTCCATTACCATCAGGATCGTCTTCACCAGATCCAGTACGGTGATTTGAATCTCGTTGGAGAAGTTGAACACTTCGCCTGCGAGCTCGGGCCGCGCCGCCATCCGCTCTGCCAGCGTCACGTAGGCCCCGGCGCCGTCTTCGACATAGAAGTAGTCGCGCACGAACTTGCCGTCGGACCTGATGACCGGCCGCTCACCCCGCAGCACCGAGCGGATCGTACCCGGCACGATCCGGTTCCAGTTCAAGTCGCCGCCGCCGTAAAAGTTGCCGCAGCGCGTCACCGCCACCGGCAGCCCGTACGTCTTCGCGTACATCTGCGACACCAGATCCGCGCACGACTTGCTCACGTCGTAGGGATGCCGGCCCTGGAGCGGAGTCGACTCGTCGTAGGGAAGCTGCTCCTGGTCGCCATACGCCTTGTCGCTGCTCGCGACGAGGATCGCCTTCACGCGTGGCGCGCGACGGCACGCCTCGAGAAGCGACCACGTTCCCTGGACGTTCGACTCGAAGGTGGAGACGGGATTCCGCTGCGCCACGCCGACGATGGTCTGCGCGGCGAGATGGAAGACGGTGTCGACCTCGTACTCGCCGAGCACGCGCTCGAGCAGCGGCTGATCGCGGACGTCGCCGCGGACGGAGCGCACGCGCGAGACGGTGCCGCACCGCACGAGCTCACTCTGGGGAACCCAGTCGCGGATGAGGCACACGACGTCGGCACCGTCGTCGACGAGCCGCCGCGTGAGCCAACTGCCGAGCAGACCGGTGGCGCCGGTGACCAGCACGGGACGGTCGCGCCAGAACCGGGACGCCCTCACTCCCAGACCTTCCACGGCGCATTGCCGCTCTGCCAGAGCGACTCGAGCAACGCGCGATCACGAACGGTGTCCATCGGCTGCCAGAATCCTTCGTGGCGATACGCCTGGAGCTGATTCATCGCCGCGAGCGCCTCGAGGGGGCCGCGCTCCCAGAGCACGTCGTCGCCGTGGATCAAGTCGAGCACCTCGGGCTGCAGCACGAAGAACCCGCCGTTGATCCACCCTTCCCCGATCTGCGGCTTCTCCTCGAAATGCTCGACGCGGTCGCCCTCGAGAGCAAGTCCGCCGAAGCGCGACGGCGGGCGCACGGCGGTGACCGTGGCGAGGTTGCCGTGCGCCTCGTGGAACCTCTTCAGCGCCCCGAGGTCGACGTCGGCCACGCCATCGCCGTACGTCATCATGAACGGCTCGTCGCCCACCCAGCTGCGCAGGCGCCGGAGCCTGCCGCCCGTCTGCGTCTCCACACCCGTGTAGATGAGGTGGACGAGCCAGTCCTCCGTGCCCCGACCATGCATCGTCGTCGCACCATCCGCGAGGCTGATCGAGAAATCCCGCCCGAGATAGTGATAGTGCAGGAAGTAGCTGCGGATCGCCTCCGCCTTGTAGCCGAGCGCGATGACGAACTCGCGAAAGCCGTGGGCGGCGTAGATGTGCATGATGTGCCAGAGGATCGGACGCCCGCCGATCTCGACCATGGGCTTCGGCCGCACCACGGTTTCCTCCTGCAGACGCGTGCCGAGTCCACCGGCGAGAATCACGACTTTCATGCCGAGCTAGTTCGCGGATGGCGCGGGGCGAGTGCACCCGATGGGCTCGGCGATCTTCCCGGCCGAGCGCGCCGCGAGCGATGGACGGCCGACGGACGCGCCACGTAACCGCATCTCACGGTACGCCAAAGCGTAGCCGTTCCGCCTCACGCTGTCGGGCTCGCCAAACTCGTAGCTGTGCGTGAGCTGCGTGCGGAACACCGTGTCGGTGGTGAACGGCATCTGGATGTACCATGCGCTCTCGCGGCGCAGGTTGCCGGCCTGGTCCGCGGGAATGACCTCGGGCCGGAAGCTCCCCCGCCGATGCAGGGTGCGCCGCGCGGTCGCGCTGTCGAGCCGATCGACGGTGCACCAGTCTCCCTCGTTCGGCACCACGAGCACGGTGGTGTCGCTCGGCCGGATCCGCTGGTAGAGCTCGTCCTGCAGACCGGCGAACTCGGTGAACTGGAGGTTGTAGGCGAGCTGATCGCGTCCGTGGCCGCAGCATTCCTTGCGGAGCGACGTCACGCTGAGGAGGGCGTGGTCGCCCACGGGGAAGGTCCCCCAGATCGCCCGCGACACGGGGTCGATCGTCCGCACGGTGGACAGGGCGAGCAGCGCGGCCGCGCCGGTCATGAGCGCGGCACGGACCGCGGGGCGGAGCTGCAGCCGCACGAGCGCGGCGTACGCGGCGAGCAGCGCGAGCGGAAAGACGGGCAGGTAGTAGCGCGCGTTGCTGAACGTCACGAAGCGGGTGAGGAGCCAGACGTCGGCGAGGAGCACGACGACGACGTACTCGAGCGCGGGCCGCTCGACGCCGGCGAGCGGCCGCGCGGGGGCGCCCCGCACCCGTCGCACGGCCCCGACGATCAGATCGACGACGAGCCAGAGTGTCGGCACCCACAGGAAGCCGACGACGAACATGAGCGCGAGCGCCGAGTACGTGGCGGGATCGACGACTCCCCCGCGGATCAGCGCGTTGACGAGCATGATCGGCCCGCCGCCTCCGCCCCACACGGCCGGCTGGGCGTTCGGGCCGCTCGCCGCCGCCGCCGCGCGCAGCGAGTACGTGGCGAGATACGCCACGAGGAGCACGAGCGGGATGGCGAGCGGCCACTCGTCCCGCAGCACTCGCCCCAATCCGGGCTGGAGCGGCTGCGCGGGACGGAGCGTTCGCCGCGCGGCGATCACCGCGGCGACGAGGACGACGATCGCCGACGGATACTCGTGCTGGAGCAGCGCGAGGAAGGCAATGAAGAGAAGCGCGGCGAGCCCGAGTCGTGCCGAGTCGTCGCGGGAGAGCTTCGGCGCGCACTGGCGCCAGAGCCACACGGCGACGAGCGCGCCGTAGAGCACGACGCCGGGCTCCTTGGCGAAGATCAGCAGCACGCCGAAGGCGATCATCCACCACCGCCGTCGCTCGATCGCCGCGGTGAGGGCGCAGAGGGAGAAGACGAGGAGGGCGAGGTCGAGTCCGGGCTGCACGACGGCGGCCAGCACGACGGGGTGCAGCAGGAAGGCGCCGACGACGAGCGCGCGGCCGGCGGCGTGCTCCTCGCCGGGAAAGACGTCGCGCGCGAGGCGCGCGAGCGCGAGCGCGCCGAGCGCGAAGAGGAGCACGTTGCCGAGGAGGAGCGCGGCGGGTGCGCCGGGCGCCAGTCGCGCCGCCACCGCCATGAGCATCACGTAGCTCTCGGAGATGTGCCCCGCGCAGCGATAGCCGGACAGCTCGGCGGGGTGGAGCGCGGCGCGCTGGATGCAATCCGCGTAGATCCACCCGTCGAAGATCGGGACGTAGTGGCGGCGCGACCAGAGGAGGAGCGCCGAGATCGTCGCCGCGGCGACGACGATCAGCGCCGGCAGCCGGCGCGATGCGAGGTGCTTCACCGCCCCGTCGACGCCGCGACGGTGGCGGCGCCAGGGCGATACGGAAAGATCCCGAACCGCGCTTCGTCGTACAGGTACGCCGTACGATCGGGTGCGCGGCGCAGCAGCTCGGCGTTGGCCGAGTCGCCGCGATCGTAGGCGATCCAGGTCTTCGCGCGCGCGAAGTCCGGTCCGTTCTCCACGAGCGTCCAGTGCCCCTCGTGCCACTTCGCGTGGCGCACGAAGAGGATCGAGCGGCCGGGGATCTGCGAGGCCGCACGCCGGAACTGCGACGGATAGTTCGCGTTGCCGAGGTGCTGCCGCCTGTCGAAGCGGAGCTCGAGGCGGATCATCGGCAGGCAGAGCACGAGCGCGACGACGAGCGCGAACGCGGCGCGCGGTGCGCGCGCCCACTCCCAGGCGCGCTCCGGCTCGCGCGCCAGCGCGCGCAACACGACGGCGAAGCCGCACACCGCGTAGAACGCGAGCACGGGCGCGATCTCGAAGTAGTAGATCGTCCAGGTGGGCCAGGTCGGATGCGCGAGGTAGCCGACGAAGAGCAGCAGCGCGGTGGCCGCGCCGACGAGCGCCAGGGCGGGCGCGGCGACGAGTCCGACGATCGCGAGCCCCGCCTCGGGCAGCGGCATCCACCAGCTCTGCGCCGCGAGGAAACCCCAGCGCTGGCGGGCGATTCCGGGCACGGCGTCGAGCGTGTGAGCGCGCTGCACGGAGTCGAGCGACGCGTTCACGAACGCGAGGTCGGGGGGCGGCGTGCGGCGCGGCGGCGTGGCGTCGTAGCCGAAGTGCGGCCGGTCGAAGGGCATGTAGTCGCGCATGTAGACCGCCACGGGCGACACGCGCCACTCGCCGGTGGTGCGCGCGTTCCAGAGCGGCAGCACCGAGACGACGGCGGTGCCGACGGCGAAGGCGAGACCGAGCTCGCGCCAGCGCCGCGTCCGCGCGACGGAGCGCAGCACGACGAACGCGACCGGCAGGGCGAACAGCACGGCGCTGAACGGGCGCGTGATGGCGCACCAGCCGACGGCCAGCGCGACGAGCGCGATCCACCGCGCGCCCCCCTCGCGGTGCCAGCGCAGGAGCGCCCACCACGCGAGCAGCAGCATCGCGCCCGTGGTCGTCTCGGAGAAGAAGCTCGCGGCGAAGTAGAGCGACTGGCCGTGGAAGAGGAGCACCCACGTCCCCAGCGCGACGGCGCCGTTGGTGAGCCGGCGCGCCAGCGCGAAGGCGAGGCCGGCGCGCAGCGCGCCGAGCGCGGCGACGACGAGCGCGGGCAGCCCGACGACGTCGCCGAGCGCGAGGAGGAGCGAGTGGCCCGGCGGATACTTCGACGCGACGAGCGGGTCGTTGAGTACGTGCGGCTGCGCGAAGAACTCGGGCAGCGGCGGCGCGGGCGCGGTCCACCGCAGATGGCTGAACAGCTTCGCCTGGACGAGGTACGCGAGCTCGTCGTGCAGCAGGCCCGCGGGGTGGAGCTGTCCCCAGGACCACCAGGCCCCCGCGCCGAAGGCGACGCCGAGCACCGCCGGCGCCCAGCGCGACTCGAGCGCGGCGCGCACCGCGCCGAGCCGGGATGAAACTCGGCCGCGCTCGAGGAGGGCGACGAGCGCGGCCACGCACACGACGACGAGGAGCGACATCGCGCCTAGCTGCTCTTCTCCTCGTGATAGACCATGTCGAGGTTCACGTCCCACAGATTGGAGTGGTCGGTGCGGCCCTCGACGATGTTGTCCACGGCCATCATCGCCGTGAGCATGCTGTGGTCCTGGTTGTTGTAGCGGTGCATCCCGTTCCGTCCCACGAGGAACAGGTTCGGGATCCCGTTGGCCCAGTCGCGCACGACGTCGAGCCGGTCGTAGGTGCCGAAGTAGGCGGGGTACGCCTTCGGCATGCGCAGCACGCAGCCGTCGAGCACGTCCTCCCGCTTGATGAAGCCGATGCGCTCGAGCTCGCGCGTGCCGAGCTCGATCAGGTCGGCATCGGCCATGTTCCAAAGCTCCTCGCCTTCGTTGACGAAGTACTCGAGCCCGATCCAGACGCTGTTCTTCCGGTCGGCGACCATGTACGGGCTCCAGTTGTTGAACACCTGGATGCGTCCGACCTGGACGCCGCCGTCCTGCACGTAGATCCAGTTGTCCTCCACCGTCGCGGCGGGCTTCGAGCCCTTCACCTGCACGTGCAGCTTCTTCAGGAGCAGCCCGACGGTGAGGAAGTCGCGGTACACGAGCCCCTCGGCGACCTCGCGCACCGCGGCCGGCGGGGCGGGCGACGTCTGCTTCACGAGCTCCTTCACCGGCATGGTGGAGAAGAAGTAGTCGCACGCGACGCGGCTGCGCGCGCCCGTCGCCACCTCCTCCACCTCCACCTCGGCGACGCGCCCGTCCTCGGTGCGCACGCCGACCACGGAGAAGCCGTGGCGGATCTCGCCCCCCGCCTTCGTGATCTCGCGCGCGACGATCTCCCACATCTGGCCGGGGCCGAACTTGGGATAGAAGAAGCGGGTGATGAGGCTCGTCTCGCGCTCCTGCTGCGCCTTCTGGAAGTCGCTCGAGAGCAGGTCCTTCACCGCGTGCACGACGGCCTTCCGGAGCGAGAGTCCCTTCACGCGCTGCGCGCCCCAATCGGCGCGGATCTCGTCGCAGCGCACCCCCCACACCTTCTCGGTGTAGTCGCGGAAGAAGGTCTCGTAGAGCCGCTTGCCGAAGCGGTTGACGAAGAACGCGTCGAGGTAGGTCTCGTCCTTCCGCGGGAAGAGCTGCGCCTTCATGTAGCTCATGCCGATGCGCGCCGTATTCAGCAAGCCGAGCCGGCGCGCGACGGTGAGCGTGATCCCGATCGGATAGGGGAAGAAGTGCCGGCGATAGTAGATGCGCGACAGACGCGGGCGGTGGAGCAGCACCTCGTCCTCGCGCTCGGGATCGGGGCGCACGCGGCGCTGCTCGCGCATCGCGACCCCCGCCGCGACGGCGGTGCCCCCCTCCCCTTCCCCGTCGGCGTCGCCGCCGTCGGTGAGCTCGGGTGCGAACCGGCGGACCACGGCCTCGGCGACGTAGTCGATGTCGTGGCCGAGCTCCTCGGTGTCCGCGGCGGGGGCGCCCTGGCGCGGCATCATGGAGAACCACCACGACATCACGCGCTGGTCCTTGGAGAAGAACCGGTGGCCGCCGATGTCGATGCGATTGCCCTTGTAGTTGTACGTCTGGGCGATGCCTCCGATGGCGTGCGTGCGCTCGAACACGACGGGATGCACGTCGGTTCGCGCGAGCAGCTCGAAGGCGGCGGTGAGGCCGGCGGGCCCCGCGCCGGCGATCACCGCGATCTTTCGTGGAGGCATCGATTCGGATCGAGGGGGGGCGGAGGCGGCGGTGCGCGAGCCTCGGCCCTAAAGACGCTCGCCGCGAGGGGCGAGCAACAAGGGCGGTGACTTGGTGACTTGGTGGCTTGGTGACTTGGAAACGGCCCCGGGACGCCGTTCACCGACGCACCGAGTCACCAGCACAGATGCACGGCGGTCGCCTTAATCGTCGCTACGACGCGCGCACCGGGCAACAGATCGAGCTCGGAGACGGACGCGGCCGTGATGGTGGCGACGAGCGAGAGATCGCCGACGTCGACGGTGACTCGCGCAAGCGCGCCGCTGGTCACGACCTCGCTCACGGAGCCGTCGAGCGTGTTGCGCGCCGACGTGTGACCGCCGTGCTCCCGCGCGAGCACGACGTCCTCGCCGCGGATGACGGCGTGCGCGACGTCGCGTGAATCGCCGGCGTCGCCGACGCCGACGAGCGCCAGCGAGCCGGCACGGAAGAGCATCGTGCCCGGCGCATCGCCGGCGCCCGGCTCGAGGGGGGTGACGCGGCCGGCGAAGACGTTCTCGGCGCCGAGGAATTCGGCGGCCGCCGCCGACACGGGGCGCCGAAAGAGCGTCTCGGGAGGGGCGGCCTGCACGAGCCGGCCG
The DNA here is from genome assembly GCA_035494615.1 of Gemmatimonadaceae bacterium. GTDB lineage: Bacteria > Gemmatimonadota > Gemmatimonadetes > Gemmatimonadales > Gemmatimonadaceae > AG11. Next base: position 76,588 of record DATJGU010000084.1, on the reverse strand, counting down.
GCGTCGAGCAGCAGCGCGAGGTCGCCGAGGGTGCCCGCCTCGCCGAAATCGTGCGTCACGTGCAGCACGGTGAGCGAGAGCTCGCGCTGGAGTGCGCGCAGCTCGCGGCGGAGCCGCGTGCGGCCGCGCGGATCCACGGCGGCGAGGGGCTCGTCGAGGAGCAGGATGTCGGGGCGCGGCGCGAGCGCGCGCGCCAGCGCGACGACCTGCCGCTCGCCGCCGCTCAGCGCGCCGACGCGCCGGCCGTTCAGCACCGCGGCGCCGAGACGCGCGGCGACGTCGGCGGCCCAGGTGCGATCGGTCGCACCGTAGGCGACGTTCTCCTCCACGGAGAGGTGCGGGAAGAGGAAGGCGTGCTGATAGACGATGCCGACGCCGCGACGCTCGGGAGGGAGCGTGGTGACGTCGGCGCCGCGCAGCGAGACGCGGCCCGTCGTCGCCGCGCGCACGCCGGCGATCGTCTCGAGGAGCGTCGTCTTCCCCGCGCAGGCGGCGCCGAGGACGATCCCCCACGCGCCGGGGGGGAGGGTGAAGCTCACGTCGGCGAGCGCGAAGTCGCCGGCGCGCGCGCCGAGCCGTGCGACGTCGATCATCGTGCCGGCTCGCCGACGGCGACGCTCGCGCGGAGGGAGCGGAGCACGAGGAGCGGTACGAGCGCGAGCAGGACGAGCACCGCGGCGACGGGGAGCGCGGCGTCGAGCCCCGCGCCGGTGAAGCGATCGTAGCTCAGGACGCTCGCGACCTTCGGATTGTAGGTCAGGATGACGATCGCGCCGAACTCGCTCGCGGCGCGCGCCCACATCGCGACCGCGGCGGCGAGGAGCCCGCGCGCGGAGAGCGGACGCGTCACGCGCCACGCGGCGCGAAGGGCGGAGTCGCCGAGCGTGCGCGCGACCGACTCGTAGCGCTCGTCGACGCGCGCGATCGCCTCGCGCGCCGCGCCGACATACAGCGGCGCGGCGACGAACAGCATCGCGAGCACGATCCCGGTCGCCGATCCGACGATGGCGAGGCCGAGCGTCGCGAGCGCGGCGCCGGCGGGGGTCGCGCGGCCGAAGGCGAGGAGGAGTGCCATGCCGGCCACGGGATGCGGCACGAGCAGCGGCAGGTCGACGACGGCGCTGACGAGCGCGCCGGCGGGGAGCCGGCGGCGCGCGAGCAGCCACGCGAGCGGGGTGCCGAGGAGGACGGTGAGCAGCGTCGCGACGGTCGCGGTGCCCGCGGTGAGGAGGAGCGAGGCGCGCAGCTCCGGATCGGCGCCGAGCTGCGCGAGGCCGGCGAGGCCGCCGCGCCGGAGGAGCGCGAGGATCGGCAGGAGCAGCAGCGCGAGCAGGACGAGCGCGCCGAGCACCACGCCCGCCGACGCGGCGCGCTGCGCCGGCCGCGGCCGGTACGCGTGTGCACTCACGGGCGACGGACGCTCACGGCTCGGCCGCGCGGCGGACGAGCGCGGGGATCGAATCGCCGACGAGCGCCGGCACGCGCATCGGATCGAGGTCGCGTGCGCGCAGCAGCGCCTGCCCCTCGGGCCCGAGCAGGAAGGCGAGCGCGCGAACGCCGGCCTCGCGATGCGGTGCCGCGCGCGGGACGCTCGCGGCGTAGACGATCGGCGCGCCGCGGCGCGTGGCCGAATCGCCGCCACGCGACGGAACGTGGACGACGGCCTGTCCGTACTCGGCGGCGCGCTCCGGATCGGAGAGATCGATCGCCGCCGGCAGGCGCAGGATGCGGAACCCGTTGGCGCGGGCGAGCGACTCGTAGTCGACGACGTAGTCGAGCTCTCCGGCGGCGAGGAGCGCCGCGAGCTCCACGGCGTTCGCGCGTTGCAGGCGCGGCGGCGACCGCGCGGCGAGGCGAGCCGCGAGTCCCGGCGCGTGCTGGTGACGCTCGGCGAGCGCGTAGACGAGGAGCGTCCGGTAGCCCACCGGCGCGACGGCCGGGTCGGCGCGGCCGACGACGACGTCCGGGCGAAGGAGCACGCGCGTCCAGTTGGTCGAATCGATCTCCGACGCGCCGCGGGACCGGTCGGTGTACATCACGACCATGCGATTGCGGGCGAACAGGGCGTACCATGGCGTGACGCGCGGAAGGAGCAGCTCGGGGAAGACCTCGTGGTCGGCGAGGGCGATCAGGTCGGGGACGCGATGCAGCTCGGTGATCCGCCGCGCGAGCTCGATCGACGCGCCGCTCTCCTGGCGCACGACCGCGCCGGTTCGGCGCGCGAAGCTGTCCAGCGCGGCGGCGATCGGAGTGCCGAGGCTCGCCGCGGTGAAGACGACGACGGTGTCGCGCGGCGCGGCCGGTGCGCGCTCCGGCGACCGCGTGCAGGCGGCGAGGGCGAGCGCGAGGAGCGCGCGTCGGCGTGCGGTCGACACATGGCGAATCTCGTTGCACGAGGACACTATCAGCAAGGTCGCGCCGCACCACGCGCGTGCCGACGCCGCGCGCGGCCCGATCTTTTCACCCCACGATGTCCGACCTCGCCATCGACATCCGGAACGTCGTGAAGCGCTACGGCGACCACCTCGCCGTGGGCGACCTGACGCTCGCCGTCCCCCGCGGAACCGTGTACGGCCTGCTCGGCCCGAACGGCGCGGGGAAGACGACGACGATCCGGATGCTGCTCAACATCATCGTGCCGGACAGCGGAACGATCACGCTGTTCGGCGCGTCGCACCGCGCACCCGGGATCACCGACCGGATCGGCTACCTCCCGGAGGAGCGCGGGCTGTACAAGAAGATGCAGGTGCGGCGCGTGCTGCGGTTCCTCGCGGAGCTCAAGGGGGTATCGCCGCGCGTGGCCGACCAGCGGATCGACGAATGGCTCGAGCGGCTCGAGCTCAGGACGCCCGAGCGCGACTGGGGGCTGGCGAAGGTGGACGAGCTCTCGCGGGGCATGCAGCAGAAGGTGCAGTTCATCGGCACGCTGCTGCACGAGCCCGACCTCGTGATCCTCGACGAGCCCTTCTCCGGGCTCGACCCGATCAACGCGCAGGCGCTGAAGGACGCGATCGTCGAGCTCAAGTCGCGGGGGAAGACGGTGATCTTCAGCACGCACCTGATGGACAACGCCGAGCGGTTGTGCGACTCGGTGTGCATCATCGCGCGCGGACGCAAGGTGCTCGACGGCGGCGTGGCGGAGGTGCGGCGCGCGCACAGCGGCCGGATGATCGCGCTCGCGCTCGAGGGCGACGACGCGAGCCGCATCGCGCCCGTGATCGGCGACCGCGCGCTGGTGCGGCGCGTCGACGATCACAACCGGTACTACGAGCTGGAGCTCGCCGACGGAGCGGAGGCCCAGGAGGTGCTGCGGCGCGTCGTGGCGACGGGAGCCGCGGTCCAGCGGTTCGAGCTCGTCCTGCCCTCGCTGCACCAGATCTTCCTCGAGCGCGTCGGGGCGCGCGGCGTGGAGGAGGGAGTGACCGGGCATGGGTAAGCTCGTCGTCGTGTTCAAGCGCGAGTACCTCGAGCGCGTGCGGTCGAAGTGGTTCATCATCGGCACGGTGCTCGGCCCGGTGTTCTTCCTGCTCGTCGCCGTGTCGCCGCGGTTGTTCGGCGACAACGAGGTCCGCTCGAAGGAGCTGGCGCACGTCGACGTGATCGACGGCACGGGCACGGGGCTCGGCGCGCGGGTGACGGCGGCGCTGCACGAGACGTATCCCCTGTCGCGCGCGCCGAATCTTCGGGTCGTGCGGCCGGAGCTGGTGCCGGCGGAGGAGGAGCGCTCGACGCTCCGCGTGCAGCACGCGGACGTGCTGGGCTACCTCGTGCTCGACAGCGCGACGGTGGCGGGCGAGTCGATGGGCTACGCCGGCCGCAATGCGAACGCGAGCGGCGACGTGGAGGCGCTGCGCGGGATCGTGCGGCAGCAGGTGCTGGCCGAGCAGCTCGGGCGCGAAGGGATCGACGCGTCGAAGGTGGCGGCGTTCTCGAAGGTCCGGCTCGTGGCGCACACGCAGAAGATCGGCGATGCGGGCCCGGAGCGCGGGACGGGGATCGCGCTGCTCCTGCTCGGCTGGGCGGTGGCGCTGCTGCTGTACATGATGATCGTGATCTATGGCCAGACGATCATGCGCGGCGTGATGGAGGAGAAGACGACGCGCGTCGCGGAAGTGGTGGTGTCGAGCGTGAGCACGGACACGCTGCTGGCGGGAAAGATCGTCGGCGTCGGGCTCGTGGCGATCACGCAGGTGATGACGTGGATCGTGCTGACGATCCTCGCGATGTACTACGGCGCGCCGCTGCTCATCGGGCGCGCGGGGCCGGGACTGGTGGGCTCCGGGGGAGGCGCGCCGAGCGGGATGCCGGCGGCGGCGGGCGCCGGCGCGGAGGCGCTCGCGGCGGGGCTGCCGGTGATCCCGCTCTGGGCGATGATCGTGCTGCTCCTGTGCTTCGTGCTCGGGTTCATCTTCTACGCGTCGCTGTTCGCCGCGGTCGGCGCGATGGTGAACAGTCAGGAGGACGTGCAGCAGGCGGCGACGCCGGTGATGTTGCTGCTGGTGTCGTCGGTGATCTTCATGGGCCCGATCATCGCGAACCCCGAAGGCACGCTCGCGCGCACGATGTCCCTGCTGCCGACGTCGGCGCCGATCCTGATGCCGCTGCGCATGGCGCTGGTGCGCGTTCCCTGGTACGAGCTCGTGGGCGCGATGCTCGGGGTGCTCGTCTCGTGCGTGATCTCGATCTGGCTCTCGGCGCGCATCTACCGCGTCGGCCTGCTGATGTACGGCAAGCGCCCGACGGTGCGGGAGCTGGTGCGGTGGGTCAGGGAGGCGAGATGAGCGGTACCGACGACAGGATCGAGTAGAACGGCAACTGCGAGTAGCTGGCAGGGGGTAGCGAGTACGATGTAGCGAGAGAACGACGACGGCCTCGGGAGGCAGAAGCTTCCCGAGGCCGTCGTCGTTCTCTCGCTACTACGTCCTCGCTACCCCGTACTCACCACCGGTCTCGCTACCCGCTACTCCCGACCAGAGTCAATCGCCCCTCGGCGCCGCCCCCATTCCGTCTCCCGCCGGTGCCTGGTTGAAGGCGAAGGAGGGGTTCGCGCTCTGGGGGGCGGGGAGGTTGTCGTGCGTCGAGCGCGTGGCGGTGGGGGCGCCGATGGCCTGCTTGACCTGATTCGCGAGTCCCTCGATGCGTTGCTCGATGGCGCCGTGGAAGCTGCCGACCACCTGCGCGACGAGATCGTCGAGCACGGTGCCGATGCGGCCGCTGGCGCCCTTCGTGGCGGTGACCGTGGCGGCGGCGGCCTTCACGTCGGCGCGCGAACCGCTGAGCAGTACGCCGGCGCCGACGGCGAGCGCGAGCGACGGCCACGGGTTGTCGCGGACGATCTGCGTGACGTTGAGTTTCTGCTCGAGCTCCTCGAGCGTGTCGGAGATCCGGTTGCGCGTCAGCTCGATGTCGCGCCGGACGTCAGCCGTTGTTTCAGCCATTCCTTGTCCTCCTTGAGCGTCGCCACCGTTTCGTGTGGTGCGAGCGCGGACGGCGAGAGCGCGGCACGCCCCCGCTGAGCGAACCAGGCGGCGACGCCGCCGGCGATGAGTGCGACGAGCAGCGCGCCGAGCCAGTACAGGTCGCGCGGCAGCCACTGGTCGCCGATGAGCAGGATCAGGCCGGTGAACGTCGCAAGCGTGCCGAGGAGGAGGAGCACTCCACCGAGCGCGGTGTAGCCCGTCCCCTTCGCCGCGGTGCCCACGGTGTCGCCGAGCTCGACGCGCGCGAGCTTGACCTCACCGCGAACGAGCTCGGCACTCCCCTCCGCGAGGTCGCGGAGGAGAGCGCCGATGCCGCGACGGCCGTCGTGCGAGTAGTCGACCGCCATGGCGACCTCCTACTTGCGGATGGCCTTGCCGAGCAGATAGCCGAGCCCGACCGCGACCGCGAGCGTGCGGCCCGGGTGCTCTTTCACCTGGCGCTCTACGCCGGACTTGAGTCCGTCGAGGTCGGCGTCGCGCAGCCAATCGGCCGACGCCTGCATGCCGCCGGCGAGCTGGTTCGACATGCTCGCCATGCGGTTCGACTCGTCGGCGACCATGCCGACGCTGCCGCCAGTCGCCGCGGCGCCGGCGGTCTGACCGCCTCCCGCGCCCTGCTGGCGGAGCTTGTCCGCGCCCGACTCGAGCGCGTCGGCGAGCGAGTTCTTCCACGTGCCCGCTTTCTCACGCACCGACGAGCCCGCGTCGGCGAGCTTCTCCTGGGCGGTGCCCATGGCGCTCTTCGCGCGATCCGTGATGCCGCCCGGCTCGCTCGACGCGTCGCGCGAGAAGCTCGCGTCCGCGGTACCGCTCGCGCCGCTCATCGAGCCGCCGTACCCACCGGTGCCAGTGTTGCCGCTGGTGCCGCCGAAGCCCGTGCCAGACGCGCTCCCTTGCGATCCGCCCTGCGAGCCGGCGCTCGACCCGCCGAAACCGGCGCCGGACGACGCGTCGCTGGTGTTCTGGTTCCCGAATGTGTCGTTGCGCTCCATGTCCCTCTCCGCGGTGTGAGTCCACTGCAAGGACACGAGAGGAGTGCAGGGTGCGTGCCCGTTGAGGCGATCGGAGGGGAGTCTCGCCATCAACTGCAACAGCGAGTAGGGAGTAGCGAGTACGTGGTAGCGGGAATGGCATAGACGCCACCGGAAGCCGTGGACGGGGCTCGAGCGAGACGGCACGGCCGTACCGGGTACTGAGTACTCAGTACCCGGTACGGCCGGCTCGTTCGGAGGGGCTCACGCGGAGCCGCGAAGCCCGCGGAAGACACGCCGTCAGCCGACGCCCTGCTCGGACGCGGTGATCAGCGCGCGTGAGGGAGAGCGCTCTCCACGGCTCCGAGTAGCGAGTATGCCAGTCCCGCTACAGCTACCCGCTACCCCCTACTCGCCGTTGTCGTTGACCCGCGGCGCTCTCCCGCATTGGCGTCTCATGACAACTCGATCCGCATCAACCGTCGCTCCAGCCGTCGCTCGCACGTGGCGTCGAAGCGCTCGGCGTCGAGGGTGCGGTCGATCGTCGTGACGGCGTCGTCGACGGCGTGGAGGTAGCCGGCGCGCCAGGAGGGTGGGTAGATCGATTCGTCGGTGCGGCGCTCGAGGCGCTCGCGGAGGCGGTGCAGCATGTCGACCGCGTCGGCGAGACGGCGGTGCGAGCGGAGCGCGACGGCGGCGGCCTCGTAGCCCGCGGCGAGTCCGCGGTGCGTGTCGACGTCGGCGAGGGTGACGCCGGGTGGAGGCGTGGTGCCGTTCGCGAAGGCCTCCTCGCGCACGGCGGCGAGGGCGTAATGCTCGGGGAGCTTGTGCCGCGGGATCGCGGGAGCCGCACTCGGTGTGCGGGCGTCGTCTGGACCGGCGTCGGTCACGGGCGCGTCTGTCCTCGGCGGAGGGGAGTCAGCCGCGCGGAGGGAGCGACGGCCGCCGAGCAACTTACGTGATTCGGGTCACACCGCCAGAGCGAATCGCGGAAACGAACGCGCCGCACGGCTCAGCGAGGGAGCCGTGCGGCGCGTCGATCCGCGGGCGGTCAGCGGTTGGCTTCCTGCGCCGCGCAGAAGCGGTCGAAGGCGTCGACGAGATCGGCGGCGATCGCGTCGGCGGTGCGGCCCTCGATCTGCCAGCGCTCGAGCATGAACACGAGCTCGCCGTCCTTGAGCAGGCCGATCTGCGGAGAGCTGGGCGGATAGCCGGTGAAGTAGGAGCGCGCACGCACGGTCGCGTCGACGTCCTGGCCGGCGAACACGGTGGTGAGATGATCGGGGCGTACGGAGTGCTGGAGCGCGGCGGCGACGGCGGGTCGCGCGTTGCGCGCCGCGCAGCCGCACACCGAGTTCACGACCACCAGCGTCGTCCCCGATTCGTGCAGCTTCGTGTCGACCTCGTCGGGGGTGCGCATCTCCTCGACGCCGAGCCGGGTGAGCTCCTGGCGCATGGGGGTCACGAATCGCTCGTCGTACATCATCAGAAACCTCGGAATGCTTCGTGGATGGATTGGGTGCGGCTACTCGCGCACGAGCGCGAGGATCGCCGTCTGCGGGACGACGAGATACCGGTCGCCCTCGAAGGTGATCTCGACCGCTGCCTTGCGAAAAAAGAGCGCGTAGTCGCCACAGCGCGCCTGCATCGGGACGAAGCGCGGCTCGCGCACGGGCTCCTTCCACGGCTCCTCGCCGGGATGCGGATCGAGCGCGGGCATCGGATGGCCGGGCCCGGTGGCGACGATCGTTCCCCCCTGCACCGCCTGGCTGTCGAGCGCGGTGGACGGAAGATAGAGGCCGACGCGCGTGCGCTCCTCACCGTCTTCTGCCTTCACGAGCACGCGATCGCCGACGACGATCAGCTCACGGTCGTTGCGGATCATGTTCGATGAATGAGTGATGGGGCCGATGAAATATATCCCTCGGCGCGGAGAAGGTGCCCGAACGGCCGTGGTGCGTGCTGCGAGGGGCGTGCGGCCGGCCTACGAGGGCGTGTCGCCGTCGGCGGGCTCGCGCTCGACGTCGGGCGCCATGCCGCTGCGCCGGATGAAGACGATCACGCCGGCGAGGAGGGCGGCCCAGAGGCAGATCGTCAGCTCGCTCTGGAGGAGGGCGCGAAGCGCCATGTGCGGCCAGTCGCCGAAGTCGGCGCGCGCGGCGCCCTCGGACTCGCGGCGCAGCGCGATGAGGAGGAGGCTCGTGCCCATCTCGCCCGCGCTCTCGACGAGCGCGAAGAGGGGTGCGCGCCAGAGCCAGGAGCGGATGGTCCAGTTGGCGAGATGCGCCGTCGTCATCCCGAGGAGGATCAGCGTGCCGACGACGAACGCGACGCCGTAGAACAACCAGCTCGTGCGGCCGGCGCCGAAGGTCAGGGCGCGGAGCAGTCGCAGCACGACGCCGGCGAGCAGCGCCATCTCGACGAGCGAGAGCGAGAGTCGCCGGAACGCTTGCGGCTCCTCGAGCCGCCATTCGACGGAGTGCCGCGGGAAGAAAGAAGACATCGCGCTCGACCTCGCTGGTCGTTGGACACCCGTGGGATGACGATCGTTGCGTCAGGATGTCATCGAATCCGGGTGCCGATGCGCCCCCACCGGATGTCGGTGATGAACGGGAGCGGTCGGTCGCTGTCGTCCGCGTTGTAGGAGTAGTAGACGAAGATCGGTCGGCCGCGGACGTTCGCGCGCGGGACGACGCCCCAGTAGCGGCTGTCTTTCGAGTCGTAGCGCGCGTCGCCCATCATGAAGTAGGTCTCGCGCGGAATGACGAGAGGCCCCCAGCTGTCGTGCGTGGGGACGGCGGGCGCGGCGCCGAAGCGCGACTGCTTCAGCTCGATGGCGTGCTGCCACGCGAAGAGCGGATCCGTCTGATCGGGCTGCGAGCTGCCGAAGCTGGGCCGGCTCTGAATGCCGTAGCCCTGCCGCTGCGCGATGCCGTTCACGAACAGCATGCCGCCGCGCATGTACAGCGTGTCGCCCGGCATCCCGACGAGGCGCTTCACGAGCGTGGGATTCGGATCCTCCGGCTGATCGACCTGCGTCGGCGACTTGAAGACGACGACCTCGCCGCGCTTCGGATCGGCGAAGGCGGGCATGTGGACGTCGGTGAAGGGGACGGCCGCGCCGTACACCGCCTTGTTGACGAACAGCCAGTCGCCGACGAGGAGGGTGGGCACCATGCTCCCCGACGGGATGCGGTACGCCTCGAAGAGGAACGTCTTGATGACGAGGTAGATCAGGATGGCGCCGCCGAGCGCCTTCACGTTCTCCCAGATCGCGCCGTTGATGCCGGAGCGCGATTTCTTCTTCCCGCGTGCCTGCGAGACGACGTTGCCGGCCATGTCGAGGAGGTGGAGTGGGCGGGGCGGGCGGTCGACGGAAGTTCTCCCGGCGACGGCGGCGCGGGCAAGGGTACACCGCGAGGGGGGCGCAACGGCCGAGGGGGCGTGCCGACGGATCGGCACGCCCCCTCGTTCCCGACGGAAGACGACTCGCGCTACTTGAGGTGCTTGTTGACGAGCTTCGTCATCTCGAACATCGAGACGCTCGACTTGCCGTTGAAGATCGGCTTCAGGTTCTCGTCGGCGTTGATCTGCCGGCGGTTCTTCTGATCCTGGAGACCCTTCCGCTTGATGTAGGCCCAGAGCTTCTTGGTGACCTCCGTACGGGGGAGCGGGCTGGAACCGACCACGGCGGCGAGCTGCTGGTCGGGGGTCATGGCCTTCATGAACGCGGCGTTCGGCGTGCGCTTCGCGGCCTTCTTGCCGCTCTTCTTCGCGCCGGACTTCGCCGCCTTCCTGGCGCCACCCTTCTTCGCCGCGCTCTTCTTCGCGGCGCCACCCTTCTTCGCGGCGCTCTTCTTGGCGCCTTTCTTCGCACCCGTCTTCTTCGCGGCCATGCTCTTCTCCTGGGATGGTGAACAGGTTCTCGCTCTGAGAGAAACGCTGTACGACGGGGCGCAAGATACAATCCACTCGGGGGCGCGCAATAGGGAAATACGTGAGCGCGCGGGCGATTTTCCCTCTGAGAACTGCACTGCGCGTCGATGCTGACGGGTCGTGCGCGTCCGACGCGCGGCGAACGACCGCACCCGCGGCGCGTGCGTCGCGCCGTCGATCGACCGTCAGCGACGCCGCGACGTGAGCCAGGAGTAGAGCACCGGCGCGAGGGTCGCCGCCACGATCGCGGCGACGAGCACGGAGAGCGTGAGCACCGGGGGCAGGAGCGCCGCGGCGACGATCGACGCGACGCCCGCCACGGTGAGACAGCGACCGGCGAAGCGATGCGTGCGCGCCCAGACGTCGGCGCTCGAGAGGGCCCACGGGGTGCGAACGCCGATCCACCGGTTGGGCTGCGTGCGCGGGAGCACCACGCCGATCACCACCAACAGCGCGCCGACGAGCGCGGGCGCGAGCCGCGCGACCGGCACGTCGTAGCCGAGCGCGATGGCGAGCACGACGACGTGCACGACGAGCAGGACCAGCAGCGTCGCCGCGACGATCGCCTCGTACGCGCCGCTCGCCCCGGGCGTCCCGTCGGCGCGGGGGTCGAGCCGCGGGACGACGCGCATGAACTGCCAGAGCACGAACATGAACACGGGCGCGAAGAACGCGCCGGCCGCTCTCGGCATCCAGCCGTTCGGGTTCCCATGGAGATCCCAGTGCACGGCGACGCGCTCGGGGAGCCGCGAGTACACGACGACCGAGAGCAGCGCGGCGATCGCGACGAGGATCAGCGGGTAGCGACGTCGCATCGGGGCAAGGACGTCACGCGCGGGACGTCGCGAAACGAGGCCGCTCCGCCGGGAAGCGCGCGATTCCTCGACTCCGCGCTGCGCGCTCCGCTCGGAACGACCCGGCGAGGTGAGCGCTCGGCGCTGCGCGCTCCGCTCGGAACGACACGGCGAGGCGAGCACTCCGTCCCTCCGCGCGATCCCGCTCGACGCTCACCCGATCCGCTCCAGCAGTTCCATCATCTGGACGTCGTACGGATCGGGGGAGTCGTCGTCCTCGGCGATCTCGGTGTCGAGCTGCGGCGTCTCGAGAATGAGCGGGACGGCGCGGGTGCGGCGGTCGGCGAGCAGCCAGCCGAATGGCTCGACGCCGATCGCGCCGTCGCCGATCAGCATGTGGCGGTCCTTGTTCGAGCCGAGCGCGCCCTCGCTGTCGTTCAGGTGGAAGAAGCCGGGAGCCTCGCCCGCCGCCTGCTCGAACTCGTCGAGGATGGCCGCGACGCGCGCCTTCGATTCGCGGAGATCGTAGCCGCTGGCGAAGAGGTGGCAGGTGTCGAGCCCGTAGCCGGTGCGCGCGCGATGCCGCTTCGGCACGTGCGCGAGGATCGCGCCGACCTCGTCGGCGGTGCGCGCCATCGTCCTCCCCGCGCCCGCGGTGTTCTCCACGAGGAGGCGCGTGTCGCCCCGCACCTGCTCGAGCGCGTGGACGATGGCCGCCGCGATGCGCTGTGCCGCGGCGTCGCGGTCGTCGTCGGTGGCCGCGCCGGGATGGAAGCACACGGCGCCGGCGCCGAGCGCGGTCGAGCGCTCGAGCTCCTTGGCCAGCCCGTCGCGCGCGCGCGTCCACTTCGTCTCGTCCGGCGTGGCGACGTTGAGCACGTACGCCGCGTGCACGACGACGCGCTCGGGGTCGATCTTCGTTCCGGCGAGCGCCTCGCGGAAGCGCGCCACGCGCTCGGGACGGATGCTCACCCGGTCGCCGTAGTACTTCGGGATGGCGGTGAAGAGCTGCATGGCGCGCATGCCGGCGTTGCCGGCGCGACGGACCGCCATCTGGATGCCGCCGGTATCGATCGTGTGTGCCCCGAAGTAGTGCTCCACGCCTCTCCTCGCCGCCGCCGGCGGCACTCAGTCGGTGTGCGCCGGTCCCTTCGACAGGTCGATCATCCGCCCGCCGGACCGGTGCTCCACCGACTGCGGGTTCTTGAGCCGCGCGAGGCGGCGCACGACCTCGGCGATCTTCGCCGCCTGCGCCCGCACGTCCTGCAGCTCCTCGCGCTGGTCCGGCGTCAGATGCGCGTCCATGAGCAGCAGCTCGGCGTGGCCGAGCAGCGCGGACAGCGGGTTGTTGATCTCGTGCTCGAGCGCGATGGTCGTCTCGCCGATCCCGGCGAGCCAGCGCGCGCGCGCCAGCTCGGCCTCCGCCGCGCGGCGCGCCTCCCCCTCCGCGATCCGGCGCGCGGCGATCTCGAACCGCGCGCGCAGGTTCTCCGGCGCGCTCGGCTTCATCACGTATTCGTCGGCGCCCGCGTCGAGGACGGCGGCGAGGTCGTCGCGCCCGTCGCGCGCCGTGACGATGACGACGAAGGTCTCGCGCCCCGCCTCGTGCGCCCGGATGCGGCGGCACACCTCGAGGCCGTCGAGCCCCGGCATGTTGACGTCGAGCACGACGAGCGGCACGGGGTCCTCCTGGAACATCTCCCACGCGCGCTGGCCGTCGCTCGCGCCGCGCTGCTCGTGGCCGAGGTGGGTGAGCACCGCCGCGAGCAGCGTGCGGGCGATGACGTCGTCGTCGGCGTAGAGAACGCGCATGGAGGGTGGCCTCGAAGTCAGCGCAGCACGCCGGTGCGAATGGCGAGCACGGCGGCGCCGCTGTCGGCGCCCGCTCGCCGGATCCACGCGACGGCGATTCGCTTGCCGTGGACCGCGACGCGCGGCCGCGTGGCGACGCCGTTGTCGTCGGACACCGGGAGCACGCGGTCGCCCGGCTGGAAAATGTGCCCCATCGTGCTGGAGATGGCGAGGCCGATGCGCGGCACGCGGCTGTTCGGATCCTCGAACGCGACGGCCACGTGATCGCCGTCGGCGGCGACGTCGGCGAGGCCGAGCCGATCGCCGTAGAAGATCGGCACCGGCGAATGGAAGGTCGCGCCCGAGTCCATCGAGTGCGCGTAGAAGAGGCCCGGCCCCTCGCGCGCCTGCAGGGCGTAGGCGAGATGCACGTAGCCGCTCGCCGAGTCGGCGGCGATCGCCGGGGGCGAGCGGCGGCAGCCCGTGATGCCCCGGTCCGTCGTGTCGACCGGGGCGGGCGCGCTCCAGGTGCGCCCGCGATCGTCGGTGTGCGCCACGAGCAGGTTCGCGCCGCTGTCGGGGCGCACGTGCCACCACGCGGCGTAGACGCGCCGGCCGGCGCGCGACACGACCATCGTGTACGGGCAGACGCCCGCCTCCGGACGCGCGAGCCGCGCCGCGAGGATGGCGTTCGTGTCGGGCAGCACGCGGCCGTCGGCGCTCAGCACCACGAAGGGCAAGGCGCGCGCGACGCGCGTGTCGTTCCAGGAGACGGGCGCATCGGAGCACGCGAGCAGCGCCGTCGCGGCGACGACCGGCATCACGCACGCGAGACGCGCGAGGCGCGCGACGGCGCCGCGTGCCGAGCCCAGGTGCGCGCCGCCACGGTGGTGCATGGCTCAGCATAACGGGGGCGCGCACGGCGGAGAAGCCGCGCCGCGCATCGCGCGTTGGTATCTTTCAGCGACGCCGCACGCGTCGTCACCCGCACCGAGCTCCGTCATGGCCAGCACCGCGTCCGACCGCTCCGCGCCCGCCCGTGGCGCCGCCGAATCCCGTCAGGCCGAGGAGACCATCGCGCCGCCGTCGGCCCCGCTCGCGGGATTCGCCGGCACCCGCCGCGTCCCGCCGCCGGTGAACGAGCCGGTGCGCAACTATGCGCCGGGCTCGCCGGAGAAGCTCGCGCTCAAGGCGCGGCTCGCCGCGATGGCGAACGAGCGCGTCGACATCCCGATCATCATCGGCGGCGAGGAGATCCGCACGGGCGACCTCGCGCAGAGCGTGATGCCCCACGACCACCGGCACGTGCTCGCCGACTATCATCGCGCCACGCCCGCGCACGTCGAGCAGGCGATCGCCGCGGCGAAGCGCGCCGGCGCGGAGTGGGCGAACTGGGCCTGGGAGGACCGCGCCGCCGTCTTCCTCCGCGCGGCGGAGCTGCTCACCACGACGTGGCGCTCGACGGTGAACGCCGCGACGATGCTCGGCCAGTCGAAGACGGTGTTCCAGGCGGAGATCGACTCGGCGTGCGAACTGATCGACTTCTGGCGGTTCAACCCGGCGTACGCGCAGCAGCTCTACGACGAGCAGCCGATCAGCAACGCGACGATGTGGAACCAGCTCGACTACCGTCCGCTCGAGGGGTTCGTGTACGCGGTGACGCCGTTCAACTTCACCTCGATCGCGGGGAACCTTCCCACCGCGCCGGCGCTCATGGGGAACACGGTGCTCTGGAAGCCGGCCGCGTCGGCGATGCTCTCGGCGTACTACCTGATGCGCCTGCTCGAGGAGGCGGGGCTGCCGCCGGGCGTGATCAACTTCGTGCCCGGCGATCCGGTGGCGATCTCCGACGTGGCGCTCGGACACCGGGACCTCGCCGGCGTGCACTTCACGGGGAGCACGGCGGTGTTCAACGCGATGTGGCGGACGATCGGGTCGAACATGTCGCGCTACGCGAGCTATCCGCGCATCGTCGGCGAGACGGGAGGCAAGGACTTCATCGTCGCGCACGCATCGGCCGACGTGCAGGCGCTCGCGGTGGCGATCGCGCGCGGCGGCTTCGAGTACCAGGGACAGAAGTGCTCGGCGGCGAGCCGCGTGTACGTGCCGCGCTCGATCTGGCCCGCGCTGAAGGAGCGGCTCGTCGCGATCGTCGACGAGATCAGGATGGGCGATCCGGCCGACTTCACGAACTTCATGGGCGCGGTGATCGACCAGCGCTCCTTCGCGAAGATCAGCGGCTACCTCGACGATGCGCGCACGAACGCGACGGTGATCACCGGCGGCGTCGCCGAGGGGCACGACGGCTACTTCATCAAACCGACGATCGTCGAGACCGACGATCCCGGATACCGGCTGCTCTGCGAGGAGATCTTCGGCCCGGTGGTGACGGTGCACGTCTACGAGGACGCGCGATGGGACGAGACGCTGCGCATCGTCGACACGACGTCGCCCTACGCGCTCACCGGGGCGGTGTTCGCCACCGACCGGCGCGCGGTGCGCGAGGCGATGATGGCGCTGCGGAACGCGGCGGGGAACTTCTACGTGAACGACAAGCCGACCGGCGCGGTGGTGGGGCAGCAGCCGTTCGGCGGCGCGCGCGGCTCGGGGACGAACGACAAGGCGGGCTCCAAGCTGAACCTCGTGCGCTGGGTGAGCGCTCGGGCGATCAAGGAGACCTTCGCGCCGCCGGTCGACTGGCGCTACCCGTTCATGTCGGAGGCGTAGCGCCGTACTTCTTGGTCCAGATCACGATCAGCCCGCACTCGGCGTGGTACTGGGCCGGTGCGCCGGCCGCCTCGGGATAGACCTCCATGGCGGCGATCTCGTTCGGCGGCGTGAAGTTGATCGACGCCTGGTCCACCCCGTCGATCACGACGTTCGCCTCGCCGCAGTGGTGCCGGCCGGCACGCGCGCTGTTGGAGAAGACGTGCGCGTACGGACCGACGCCGTCGACGTAGAAGCCGCCGAGGTGCTGCACGAAGATCCCGAGCTCGCCCGGATGCTGGCGCTGGATCTCGGACGCGGTGACGAACCGCCCCACGGGGCTGTTCTTCCGGCGGTACTCGAAGTCGGCGTAGCGATTGCGACGCCCGACGACGCGGATCGAGTCGAGCGAGACGACGCGGCGCAGCGTCACGTCGCGGCGCAGCATCCGCCCCGCGCGAAGCTCGACGGCGACGTCGCCGATGAGGTAGCCGATGCGCCGCACCGCGAGGAGCTGGGTGCCGGCCGGCAGCCCGTGCAGCGTGAACCGGCCGACGTCGTCCGTGCGCGTGGCCGGCTGCGCGTTCACGACGCGGATCTCGACGCCGGGAAGCGGACGCCCCTCGTCGCCGCGCACGATGCCCGTGACCGACGCCGTGCCGGTGAGGGCGAGCTGGATGGTCGAATCGTCCGCGGCGATTGGCTCGCGGTCGAGCCCGCGCACCGTGGCGCCGACGGAGTCGAGCATGGCGAGCGTGGGGGCCTCGGACACGCTGAGCGAGAGGTCGCGCACCACGACCCCTTCCTCGCCCGAGACGGAGACGCGCAGCGCATTCCCCGCGCGGCCGTCGTACTGCAGCTGGACCAGCAGCCAGCTCTCCGTGGGCACGTTGCAGATGCGATACTCGCCGCGCGGCCCCGTGCGCACCCAGCCCTCGTGGTCCTCGGCGCTGGGGCGCATCGTGCTCCTGTCGACGGAGATCTCGCGCCACGAGATGGCGACGTCGGCGTCGGCGAGGGGCTGCTCGGTGTCCGCGTCGACGACGCGGCCGACGACCGCGCCCGTTCCCTTCGCGAGCGTCAGCCCGCGACAGACCGCGTTGCGCAGCGCGGTGCTCGACGGCAGCGAGAAGGGCATCGTCACCGTCTCGCCGCCGACGATGTCGATCTCCTCGATCGGGAGCGACAGCCCGAGCGAGTCGAGCAGCTCGTGGCCGAGCTGGATCATGTAGCGGCCCGCGGGGAGCGAGTCGAGCACGTAGTGCCCGCGCGCGTCGGGCTGCGCGTCGAACGCGACCGCCGGCTCGGGCGCGACGCGCGCGATCATGATGCGCGCGTCCTGCACGGAGCGCGGACGCATCGTCTCGCGCACCGTCCCCTCGAGGCGGCCGAGCGGCTCGCTCGGCTGCGCGTCGTCCTGCGCGGCGAGCGGCGCGGCGAGCGGCGCGGCGAGGAGGAGCGACGCGAGGAGCGCGGCGGCGCGGGCGCCGCCGCGGACGCTGCCCGCGCCGCGCGGCAGCGTCCGCGGCGCACCCTCCCGGCTCATCGCTTCGACCAGATGATGATCGCTCCGCATCCGCGATCCTACTGTGGCGGCGTCGGCTGTCCGGCGCCGCACACCTCCATCGCGCCGATGCTGCTCGGGTGGAAGGGTGCGGACGGCCTGCACCGGCTCACTGCTTCGTCCAGAACACGATCGTGCCGCACGGCGACCGGTGCGACGGCGGCGCGCCGGCGGTGCCTTGATAGACCTCGATCGCGCCGACCATCCCGGGCAGCGGAATGTCCTCCATGCGCGTGATCGGCAGGTCGTCGACGAGCACCACCGGCTGGCACCCCGGGTCTCGCATGCTGTAGATGCGGATGTCTCCCCAATGGAGCTGCACGGCGCGGAACCCGGGCAGCGCGTTCACGATCTCCCACGACGTGTGGAGGTTGAGCTTCCTGATCTCCTCCTCGTCGAGATAGCGCGCGCCGAATCCGTCCTTGCGGCGCGCCTCGAATTCCGGATAGCGCGAGGAGGCGACGACGTTCAGCCCTTCGAGCACGGCGACGGTCTCGAGCTGGACGTCGAGCCGCGTGCGCCGGTCGTCGCGCAGCTCGACCGCACCGCGCGCGATGCCGTAGCCGAGCTGGCGCACCTCGATCTGCTGCGAGCCGGCGGGAAGCGCCGCGAGATCGTACACCCCGTGCTCGTCGGTGCGCGTGACGGCGTCGACGCCGAGGATGCGCACCTGCGCACCGGCCACCGGACGGGCGCTCGCGTCGCGCACCGTGCCGGTGAGCCGCGCGCTGCCCGTGGCGACGGCCGGCGTCGCGCTCGGCGCCGCCGAGTCCGCGAAGGCCACCGCACCGCGCGCGCTGAAGGAGAGGTCGCGCACGAGCACGCCCGCGCCGTCCGGGATCTTCATCGAGAGCACCGCGCCGGCGCGGCCGTGATGCTGCACCTGAACGAGGAGGGGATCGTCGGTCGGGAGCCCGCAGAGGCGGTACTGCCCCGAGGCGTCGACGGTCACGTGCGCGGCGCGCTCGTCGGAGACGACGGTGCGCTTCGTCGTGTCGACGCCGAGATCGCTCCACGCGACCGCCACCTGGGCGCCGGCGAGCGGACGCTCGGTCTCGGCGTCGAGGACGAGACCGAGCAGCACGCCGGAGCCCGGCGCGAAGGTGACGCCGGGACACGCGGTGGTGCGCAGCGTCGCGCCGGAGGGGATGGCGAGCCGTACGCGCGCGGTGGCGGGGGGAACGACGGTCACCTGCGTCGACGGGCCGCCGTACTGGATCGAGTCGAGGAGCGCGCTGGCGAAGCTCATCGCGTAGCGGCCGGCGCGCAGCGAGTCGAAGCGGAAGCGCCCGCGCGCGTCGGTCGTCGTGACGAACGTCGTGTCGCGCAGCGGTCCGGCGATCGTGGCGCTCACCGTCGCGCCGGCGAGGGGCGCGGAGTGCACGCTGTCCGTCACCTCCCCCTCGATCCCTCCGAGCGGCGCGCGCTGAGCCGCGAGCGGCGTGGCGACGGTGACGACGAGGGCGAGCGCGGCGAGCGGGCGCATGGGTCGCGAGCGTGGATGGTTGGGTGCCGCGGCCGTACGACCCTCTCTCGGTGAGGGGTGGGCCGCGCCGCGAACATGGGTGCGAAGGCAGGGGCGTGCAAGCGCGCCCTCTTCCCCTCGGTACATTCCCGGCATGCCAAGGTTCCGATACCTCACCGTCGACGTCTTCACCGACGTCGCCTTCGGCGGCAACCAGCTCGCCGTGTTTCCCGACGCGCGGGGGATCCCCGACCCGCGGCTCCAGGACATCGCGCGCGAGTTCAACTTCTCGGAGACGACGTTCGTCTACCCCCCTGCCGATCCGGCGCACACCAGGCGCGTCCGGATCTTCACGCCGGGAGGCGAGCTCCCCTTCGCCGGCCACCCGACCGTGGGAACGGCGCACGTGCTCGCCGCGACGGGCGCGATCCCGCTCGCCGGCGGCGAGACGCGGATCGTGCTCGAGGAGCTCGTTGGCCCCGTGCCCGTGACGATCCGCGCGGAGGGAGGCCAGCCGACGTTCTGCCAGCTCACCGCGGCGAAGCTCCCCGAGGAAGGGCCGCCCGCGCCGTCCATCGCGGACCTGGCCGACGTGGTCGGCCTCGCCCCGGAGGACCTCGTAGGGGGCGACTGGGCGCCGCACGGGTTCAGCTGTGGCGTGCCCTTCCTGTTCGTGCCCCTTCGCGACCGCGACGCGGTGGCGCGGGCGAAGGTGCGCGCCGACGCGTACGCTCGCGTGCTCGCCGGGAGCTGGGCGCCGGAGGTGCTCGTGTTCGCGCGCGACGGCGAGCGTGCCGGCTCCGACCTGCACGGCCGGATGTTCGCACCGCTGTTCGGGATCGCCGAGGACCCGGCGACGGGCAGCGCCGCCGCCGCGCTCGCGGGCTACCTCGCCCGCCGCTCCCCGCATCGCGACGGCACCCTTCGCTGGCGCCTCGAGCAGGGCTTCGAGATGGGCCGCCCGAGCATCCTGGACATCGAGGCCGACGTCGCCAGCGGCGCCGTGACCGCCGTGCGCGTGGGAGGGGCGTCGGTGCTGGTGTGCGAGGGGGAGATGGAGGTGGGGCGGTGAGGCGGTGACGCAGTGAAGCTGTGACTTGGT
Organism: Gemmatimonadaceae bacterium; assembly: GCA_035494615.1. Classification (GTDB taxonomy): domain Bacteria; phylum Gemmatimonadota; class Gemmatimonadetes; order Gemmatimonadales; family Gemmatimonadaceae; genus AG11. The sequence goes on along the minus strand of DATJGU010000084.1, from coordinate 56,779 downwards.
GACTTGGATCGTTGGTGACTTGGTCGGTGACTTCGACTGAGCAGTTTGAACCAAGTCACCGTGGTTGAGCGGCGGAGCGAGCGCAGGTGTGCATCCGGGCGAAGGGTCCTGGCTTCAGCCTCGATGCTCCCGACCTGAAACCGGTGCCCGACCAGCGTGGAGTCTCCACAGCGTGACTTGGTCGGGCGATGGTGGCCGGTGCAGTTCCGAGCCACCAAGTCACCGACCAAGTCACCAACGATCCAAGTCACCAAGTCACGCCATCACGGAGTCACCCGGCCACCAGCTTCTTCCGCCGCCACCCGTGCAGTCCCGCGGCGACCATCCCGACCACGCTGCCCGCCACGACCAGTCCCACCCCCGCGTACGACGTGTAGCGCGCCCGGTCGGCAGCGCCGAGGGCGTTGGGCGGGCCGGGGTGCTTGTAGGTGTACTGCGAGATCCCGTGCAGCTTCAGCGCCGCCACGACGTACAGCGCGGCGCCGAGGAGGATGAGCAGGAGCGCCCCGGCGTCGAGCAGGCGATCGCGCCGCGAGACGAGAGTCATTCAGCGACCGATGTGATGGCGTCGCGAAGCGGCGTCATGGGTTGATTCGAGCGACACGGGTGGCGAGCTTGCGAATCGACCTTCTCCCCACCCGTCCCGCATGAGCTACAGGATCCTCGTCACCGACGAAATCGACGCCGACGGTGTCGCGCTGCTGACCGCCGAGCCCTCGTTCCAGGTGGACGTGGTCCCCACGCTCCCGCCGGCCGAGCTGCTCGAGCGCATCGGTGAGTACGACGCGTTCGTCGGACGGAGCGCAACGCGGGTGACCGACGAGCTGCTGCGCCGCGCGAGCCGGCTGCGCGTCGTCGGCCGCGCCGGCGTCGGCGTCGACAACATCGCGATCGACACGGCCACCGAGCGCGGGATCGCCGTGATCAACGCGCCGGCGGGGAACACGGTCGCCGTGGCCGAGCTGTTCTTCGCCACCCTGATCGGCCTGATCCGGCACGTGCCGCGCGCCGCCGAATCGATGCGCGACGGCCGGTGGGACCGCTCGAAGCTGCTCGGCACCGAGATCAAGGGGCGGACGCTCGCCGTCGTCGGCGTGGGGCGGATCGGGAGCGAGGTGGCGACGCGCGCGCTCGCCTTCGGGATGGACGTCGCGGGCTACGACCCGTACGTCGGCGACGAGCGGTTCCGCGCGCTCCGCATCCGCCGGCTCGCCACGCTCGACGAGGCGGTCGACGCGGCGGACGTCCTCACGGTGCACACGCCGCTCACCGACGAGACGCTCGGGATGATCGGCAAGCGCGAGCTCGCGCACATGCGGAGCGGTGCGATCGTCATGAATCTCGCGCGCGGCGGGATCATCGAGGAGAAGGCGCTCGTCGAGGCGCTCGTGAGCGGGAAGCTGCGCGGCGCGATCGTCGACGCCTTCGTGAAGGAGCCGCTCGCGGCGGACCATCCGCTGCGCACGCTGCCGAACGTGCTGCTCACGCCGCACCTCGGCGCCTCCACGGCGGAGGCGCAGCGCAACGTCGCCGTCGACGCGTGCGCCGCGGTGCGCGACGCGCTCCTTCACGGCGAGCTGTCGCGCTCGATCAACGTGGCCGGCGCGGGCGCGGGCGACTGGAAGTCGTTCCAGGGCGCGCTCCACGTCGTGCGCCGCGCCGCGACGGTGGCGCGCGCCATCCTCGCCGACCGCGGCGTGAAGACGGTGCAGCGGCTCTCGCTGCGCGTCGGACCGGAGCTCATCGGGGCGGCGCCGGCGCTCCTCGCCGCGGCGGCGGCCGGCACGCTCGAGGGGACGATCGACGTCGAGCGGATCAACCTGATCAACGCGCGCGCGATCGCCGAATCGCGCGGGATCGAGCTCTCGTACACGGAGTCCGACGCGCTCGGCCATCCGGCGGCGATGCTCGTCAGCGTGAGCGGCGGCGTGCAGCTCATGGCGGTGGCGGCGGTGGCGCCCGACGGCGCGCCGGCGCGATTGATCCGCATCGGCGGGTTCCACATCGACGTCGCGCCGCGCGAATCGCTGATCATCCTCACGAACAACGACGTCCCCGGGGTGATCGGGCGCGTCGGCACGCTGCTCGGCGATCGCGGGGTGAACATCGCCGAGTATCACCAGGCGCGGCTCGCGCAGGGTGGCGAGGCGCTCGCGGCGATCAGCGTCGACGGTACCGTTCCCGGCGGCGTGCGCGAGGCGCTGCTCGAGCTCCCCGACGTCTGCACGGCGACCGTCGTGCACTTCCGCGGCGGATGATGTCCGAGGTCGCCGCCCCGCGCGTGGAGCGCGACGAGGAGGTGCGTCGCGCGTACTCCACCGACGCCTCCGGGCTCGTGATGGTGCCGGAAGGGGTGAGCCGGCCGACGTCGGCCGCCGAGGTGGCGGCGCTCCTCGCCGAGGCGAGCGCCACGGGAATGCCCGTGACGAGCGCGGGCGGCCAGACGAGCACCACCGGGGCGTCGATCACCGATCGCGGCATCGTGCTCTCGCTCCGCGCGATGGACCGCGTGCTCGACCTCGACGCGCGCGCGCGCTTCGTGCGCGCCGAGCCCGGGGTGCTCGTGGGAGAGCTGAAGCGCGTGTGCGCGGCGCAGGGGCTCCTGCTCCCCCCCGATCCGACGAGCGAGGAGGAGTGCACGGTCGGCGGGGCGGTGGCGTGCAACGCGTCGGGGGCGCGGACGTTCCGGTACGGGGCGACGCGGCGGCACGTGCGCGCGCTCACCGTGGCGCTCGCCGACGGATCGATCGTCGAGCTGCGCCGCCCCGCGCTCGAGAAGAACACGGTGGGCTATGCGCTCGCGCACGACCCGGTCGACTGGTTCGTCGGGAGCGAGGGGACGCTCGGCGTCGTGGTGGCGGTGGAGCTCGGGCTCATCCCGCTCCCCGAGCAGGTGACCGGGCTCGCGATCCCGTTCGCGACCGAGCAGGATGCGCTCGCGTTCATCGTCGCGGCGCGCGAGAGCCGGAAGGTGCACCCGCGCTGCCTCGAGTTCTTCGACCGGCGCGCGCTGGCGATCGCGCGCGAGGCGGAGGCGTCGCCGGGCTGGGCGAAGGACGCCGACGCGTTCGTGTACGTCGAGGAAGTGCCGCCAGGCGCGGCCGCCCCCGCGCTGGACGAATGGCTCGAGCTGGCCGAGCAGCGCGGCGCGCTCTCCGACGACGTGAACGTGTACGAGGGTGAGGCGTCGCTGCGTGAGGCGCGCCGCGTACGTCACGCCGTGCCGGCGACGATGAACGAGCGCGGCTCGCTGCGCCGGGCGTTCGGCGGCCGCAAGGTGAGCACCGACTGGGCCGTCCCCTACGCGCGGCTCGGCGAGATGCTCGCGAAGGCGCGCACCTTTGCCGACGCCGCCGGCATCGCGCAGGCGGTGACGTACGGCCACGCCGGCAACGGGCACCCGCACCAGAACTTCATCGCCCACGACGCCGACGAGCTGCATCGGATCGAGGCCGTGGTCGAGGAGACGCTGCGCGAGGTGATCGCCATGGGCGGCACCGTCGCGGCGGAGCACGGCATCGGAAAGCTCAAGCGCCGCTGGCTCCCGATGCAGATGTCGCCGCTGCAGGTGCGAACGATGCGCGCCGTGAAGGCGGAGCTGGATCCGGGGGGAATCCTGGGGCCGGGGAACGTACTGTAGTCCTGTAGCTCTGTCGTTCTGTAGCTCGAACTGCAACAGCGAGTATCGAGTAGGGAGTAGCGAGTACCTGGTAGGGAGAGAACAGCGAACGGCCTCGGGAGGCGCCTGCCCCCCCCGAGGCCGTTTCCAAGTCACCACGTCACCACGTCACCAAGTCACCGCCCTTCTACGGGTAGCCGTTCTCTCTCAGCCGCCCCAACGGTTTCGGCGTCGCGCGCGGGGTCTTGCGGAGCCAGATCACGATCACGCCGCAGTCGCCGCGGCCGGCGTAGCGGGCGGGGAGGAAGTCGGCGTCGGCGTACGCTTCGATCGCGCCGATCTGGCCCGGTGCGACGTCGTTGATCCGGTGGACCTCGCGGCCCTGCACGAACACGCTCGCGCTCGTGCACTTCGCATCGCTCGCGAGCGCGCGGTTCGAGACGACGCGCGCGTCCGGGCCGTGGCCGAACGCGCTGAAGCCGAGAATCTCGTCGAACAGGTCGACCGTCTCCGTCGCGCTCTTCTTCGCGTCGATCTCGCCGAGGGTGATGAACTGGCCCGACGTGTTGGTGCGCCGGTTCGCGTCGAACTGCGCGTACTCGGGGAGCGTCGCGGTCACGTCCTCCGGATCGGGCGGCGCGGGCTTCACGAGCAGCACCATCTGCTCGGCACGCCGGCCGGCGCGCAGGTCGACGACGCGCTCCGCGTCGGGAAAGCCGGCGTGCTGGACGACGAGGATCCCGGTGCCCGCCGGGAGCGCGGCGAGCTCGAAGCGTCCGGCGCCGTCGGTCGTCGCCTCCGCGGGCGCGTCGCGCAGGTGGACGCGCGCGCCGACGATCGGCTGCCCCGAGAGCCCGCGCACCTCGCCGGCGAGCGACGCGTCGCCGACGAGCGCGAGCTCGCGACGCACGCCCCCCGCGTCGACGGCGCGCTCGAGCGAGTCGATCGTCTCGACGGACGCGGCGGAGCGCGCGCTCAACGAGAAGTCGCGCACCACCGCGCCCTCCACCTCGCTCACGATGAGCCGCACCACGGGCGTGGCGCGGCCGCGATGCCGGAGCTGGAGCGAGAACAGCGTCTCGCTCGGCGCGCCGCAGACGCGGTACTCACCCGCCGCGCCGGTGCGGGCGATCGTCACGCGCCGGATGGGAGCGTAGCGGCGGCGCGTGCGGTCGACGGGAAAGTCCATCCAGGTCGCGACGACCTCCGCGCCGGCGAGCGGCCGGTCGGCGTCCGCGTCGAAGGCGTGGCCCGCCACCGCGACGCGGCCATTCTCGAGCACCGTGTCGCGGCAGACGACGTCGCGCAGCGCCGCGCCGGACGGAAGGGTCACGTCGACGCGCGTCGTGCGGCCGCTCTCGATGCGCACCTCCCGCCCCGACACGGCCAGCTCCAGCGAATCGAGGGTCGGGCCGGCGATCTCCATCCGGTACCGGCCCGTCGGAAGCGAATCGAGCCGGTAGCGCCCGCGCGCGTCCGCTCGCGCCCTGGCCACCGCGCCCGACGTCGCGTCCAGCCGCCGGAGCGACAGCTCGGCGTTGCGTACGGAGCGTGAATCGATCGGCTCGAGCAGGGTGCCCTCGAGCGCGCCGAGCGGCCGCTGCTGCGCGTGCAGCGGCAGGGCGGTGGCGAGCGCGATCGCGATGATGGCGGGTCGGAAGAATCGCATGGCTGGATCGTGCGACCGGCGGCGGCGAGCGCCGCGAGGTGGGGGCGGAGCGTTCGGCGCGAACCGACGTGCCGCGCGCCCGTCGAAGCCCCTCCTTCCCTGCCCGCACCGAACTTCGTGCCGCGGCGACGACGATGCAAGCGACCGACGCGGCGCTCGCGTGCGCGCCGCGGCGGGTTGATTCGACGGACTCGGCTGGCGAGCTTGCGACCTCCCCGTCACACCACCGTGAGATGACCGTGTTCCGCCGATTCATCGACGAGATCGACCGTCGCGACATGCCGCCGCGAGCCGGGGCGCACCGGCGCGCCGTCGCGCCGCCGGCGTGCCGCGTCGCGGGTGGCGCCCGCGACGCGGTGACGCGGTGAGCGACGGAGCGGCGGGCTTCGCCAGCGTGGTGCTCGACGTCGACTCGACGCTGTGCGGAGTGGAGGGGATCGACTGGCTCGCCGCGCGGCGCGGCGCCGAAGCCGGCGCGCAGATCGCCGAGCTGACCGACCGCGCGATGAACGGCGAGCTCGCGCTCGACGCCGTCTACGGCGAGCGGCTCGGCGTGGTGCGCCCGTCGCGCGACGACCTCGCCGCGCTCGCGGCCGAGTACGAGCGCGTGCTCGCGCCCGGCGCGGCGCGGGCGATCGCGCGGATGCGCGAGGCGGGACGGCGGATCGTGCTCGTGAGCGGCGGGATTCGCAACGCCATCGTCCCGGTGGCGCGCACGCTCGGCATCGACGAGGCGGACGTCCACGCGGTGAACGTGCTCGTCGGCGAGAACGGCGCGTACGAGACCTTCGACGCGCACTCCCCGATGACCACCGCGGAGGGGAAGCGATCGGTCGTCGCCGCGCTCCGGCTGCCGCGCCGGCTCGTCGCGGTGGGCGACGGCGCCACCGACCTCGCGATCCGGCCGGTGGCCGACGCCTTCGTGGCGTTCGCCGGCTTCGTGCGGCGCGAGCCGGTCGTCGCCGGCGCCGATGCCGTGGTGGAATCCTTCGACCAGCTCGTGGAGCTCGTTCTCGCATGACCGCTTCGCTGCTCACCCAGGGCACGTTCTTCTATCCCGGTCCCACCGAGGTGCGCGCCGAGGTGCTCGCGGCGATGACGCGCCCGCTCATCCCGCACCGCGGCAAGGCGTTCGAGGCGCTGTACGCCGGGCTGCAGGAGTCGCTGCGGCCGATCTTCCGCACGACGCGGCCGGTGTACGTCAGCAGCTCGTCGGCCACGGGGTTGATGGAAGCGGGCGTGCGCTGCGCGCCCGAGGGCCGCGTGCTCGCGATCGTGAACGGCGCGTTCTCGGCGCGCTTCGCCGCCATCGCGCGGGCGTGCGGGCGCGAGACCGACCTGCTCGAGGTGCCGTACGGCGAGATCGCGACGCTCGACATGGTGGAGGACGCGCTCGGCCAACAGCGCTATGCCGTGGTCACCGTGGCGCATTCGGAGACGTCGACCGGCGCGCTGCACGACGTACGCGGCATCGCCGCGCTCGCCCACGCCGCCGGCGCGGTGTGTCTCGTGGATTCGGTGACCGGGATCGGCGGCGCGGAGCTCGAGTTCGACGCGTGGGAGCTCGACTACGCGCTCACCGGCTCGCAGAAGGCGCTCGCCATGCCGCCCGGCCTCGCCTTCGCCGCGGCGACGCCGGGCTTCATCGAGTCGGCGCGGTCGACCGGCCGGCGCGGGCTGTACTTCGATCTCGTGGAGTTCGACGCGTACGGCGCGAAGCACCAGACGCCGAACACGCCGGCGATCTCACTCCTCTACGCCGCGCAGATCCAGCTCCCCGCGATCGTCGCCGAGGGGCTCGAGGCACGCTGGGCGCGCCACCGTGAGATGGCGCGGATGACCTACGCGTGGGTGGACGAGCTGCGCGCACGTCATGGCGACGCGTTCGCGGTGCTGGCGACGGAGGGCGCGCGCACGCCGACGGTCACGTCGATCACCATCCCCGCGACCTTCACCGCCTCGACGCTCGTGAAGGCGGTCGCGGAGCGCGGCTTCACGATCGGGAACGGGTACGGCAAGAATCGCGAGACGACGTTCCGCATCGGCCACATGGGCGACCACGATCCGCGGCGGTTGGAGTCGTGCCTCGATGAGTGTGGGCGAGCGATCGGGGAGCTCGTCGGGAATTGAACGGCAACGGCGAGTAGGGGGTAGCGAGTACTTGGTAGCGGGACTGGCATACCGGCTACTGGGAGACGGGAATTGAACGGCAACGGCGTGTAGGGGGTAGGGAGTACGCGGTAGCGGGACTGGCATACCGGCTACTGGGAGACGCTGGGCGGTTGGCGCAGCGAACTGCGCCGGCGCGCATGTGCGTGATGCGGAGTTCGCCGTGATCCGCCGCAGGTTGTCGCCGTGCACGACTTCCGGCGGCTTCAGGTCTGGCAGCGATCGCGAGAGCTCTTCGTCGCGGTCGATGGGCTCACGCGATCCTTTCCGCGCGCTGACCGGGGAGTGCTCGCTGGTCAGCTGCGTCGCGCCGCGCTGTCGATCGCCGCGAACATCGCTGAGGGCTGCGGAAAGAGCGCACCGAAAGAGATGCTTCGCTTCCTCGAGATCGCCGCAGGCTCCGCGACCGAAGCCGAAAGCCATCTGCTGCTCGCCACCGATCTGGGATACATCCATCGGAAGCAGAGCGAGGCCATGCTGGAGGAGATCACCGTGATCCGCCGGATGCTGTTCCGTCTGAGAGGCAGCCTGTCCAGCCGCCCCCCGTCTCCCAATAGCTAGAATGCCATTCCCGCTAGCAGCTACCCGCTACCCCCGACTCGCCGTTGCCGTTCAATTCCCCGTCTCCCAATAGCTAGTATGCCATTCCCGCTACCAAGTACTCGCTACCACCTACTCGCCGTTGCCGTTCAAGCACGCACCAGCTCCCCCCGCCCCGGCGTGCCGAGCTGCGCTCGCCGCTCCCCGACCTGCTGCCGCCACATCGCATAGTACAGTCCCTTGGCCTCCAGCAGATCGTCGTGGCGGCCCTGCTCGACGATGCGGCCGCGCTCGAGGACGTGGATGCAGTCGGCGTGGAGCACGGTGGAGAGGCGGTGTGCGATGAGCACCGTGATCACGTTGGCGCTCTCGGCGACGTCGCGCATCGTGCGGCTGATCTCCTCCTCGGTGAGCGAGTCGAGCGCCGACGTCGCCTCGTCGAACACGAGGAGGTGCGGGTCGCGGAGCAGCGCGCGCGCGATCGACAGGCGCTGCTTCTCGCCGCCGGAGATCTTCATCCCGCCCTCGCCGATCACCGTGTCGAGCCCCTGGTCGGCGCGGCGGAGGAGTGAGGTGGCCGCCGCGCGACGGAGGACATCGAGACACTCCGCGTCGGTCGCCTCCGGACGCACGAAGAGCAGGTTCTCCCGGATCGTCCCGCTGAAGAGCTGCGCGTCCTGCGTGACGAAGCCGATGCGCTCGCGGAACCTGTCGAGATCGATCCGGTCGCTCGGCACGCCGTTGTACAGGATGCGGCCGACGCCCGGCCGGTAGAGCCCGACGAGCAGCTTCACGAGCGTCGTCTTGCCCGCCCCCGACGGTCCGACGAACGCGACGGTGTGGCCGCGCGTGACGGAGAAGCTCACGTCGGCGAGCGCTGGCGCCGACGCGCTCGCGTGGGTGAAGCTCACGTCCTCGAACTCGAGCGTGCGGAGGTCGCCCGGCGTCACCGGGTTCACCGGCTTCGGGTCGATGGGGATCTCGAAGATCTCGTCGAACTTCGCGAGCGACGCTTCGGTCTCGCGATAGACGTTGATGACGTTCCCCAGCTCCTGCAGCGGGCCGAAGATGAAGAACGAGTAGATGAGCAGCGAGAAGAACTGCCCCACCGTGATCTGCTTCTGGAAGATCAGGTAGAGCATGAGGAACAGGATGCACGTGCGGAGAAAGTTCACCGCCGTTCCCTGGATGAACGACAGGGATCTGAGGTATCTCACCTTCTTGAGCTCGAGCCGGAGGATCTTCTCCGTCGTCGCGTTGAGCCGGAGCTCCTCCTGCTTCGCGAGCCCGAGACTCTTCACGAGCTCGATGTTGCGCAGCGATTCGGTCGTCGCGCCGGCGAGCGCGGTGGTCTCGGCCACGATCACCTTCTGGATCGACTTGATGCGGCGGCTGAGCACGGAGCTGAGCACGCCGAGCAGCGGCACCGTGAGCACGAACGCGGGGGCGATCGACCAGTGCGCCTTGAAGGCGTAGATCATCACGAAGATCACGCCGACGAGCGTGGTGAACACGAGGTTCACGAACGCGGCGATGAACCGCTCGGTGTCGGAGCGCACCTTCTGCAGCTTGCCGAGCGTCTCGCCGCTGCGCTGGTCCTCGAACGTCTGGAAGGGGAGCGCGAGCGAGTGGCGGATGCCGTCGGAGTAGAGGTCCGCCCCGACGCGCTGCACGACGACGTTGACGAAGTAGTCCTGGAAGTTCTTGGCGACGCGCGACACGAAGGCGACGCCGACCGCCGCGGCGAGCAGCACGCCCACGCCGCGGAAGAACTGCGGACGCGTGTACTTGTCGTACTGCGTGGCGTAGCTGTCGATCACGTGCCGGAAGATCAGCGGATCGAGCAGCGAGAAGATCTGATTGACCGCCGCGAGGAACAGCGCGAGGACGACGAAGCGCCAGTACGGGCGGAGGTAGCGCGAGAGGGTACGCATTGGGGGAAGCTAATTCGGGCAGGGAGGAGGGGGTTCCTCTACCCGACTGCAACGGCGAGTAGGGGGTAGCGAGACCTCGGTAGCGGGACTGGCATCCGGGCCACTGGGATACCGGGGCCGAAACCTTCCGTCGGGCCAGCTTCGGCCGGGGTGGATGGTGGCCGCCGCACATCGACGTCTTCCGCGGCGCGCCGGACCGGAGCACGGCGCCAAGTGCCGATCGCGAAAGGTGGGTCTCGGCTCGTCTCCCCGTGGTCCGTATGCCAGTCCCACTACCGAGTACTCGCTACCCCCTACTCGCCGTTGCCGTTACGACCCACTAGAACCTCCCCTCCACGTACATGTCCACCCGCCACTGCTTCTCCGGCTGGATCCCTCGCGCCACGTCGAAGCGGAGCAGTCCGTCGAGGATCGAGAGACCCGCGCCCGCGCCGGAGAGCGGGCGGCCGATCCGGCTCCAGTTCGTGCGGTCCCCCGCCCAGCCGATGTCGCCGAACACCACGGGGCGCACCGCGCCGATGCCGTGCGCGACCTCCGCGCGGGCGAGCCAGAACGCGTCGCCGACGGCGGTGCCGGGTCGCTGCCCGCGCACGGTCTGCGTCCCGCCGAGGAACCAGTTGCGCTGCAGCGGCACCGTGCCGGCCGACGTGCCCGCGGCGAGGGTGAGCGCCGCGGCGCCGTCGCCGATGCCGTGTGACAGCGTCGCGTCGAGCGCGGCGCGGCCGTAGGTGCCGGTGTCGCCGTGCGCCGCCTCGAGGCGCAGGTCGTCGAACAACCGGAATCCCTGCGGATCCTCGCCGATGCTCTGCGTCGCGCGCAGCCGCGCGCCCGCCCAGAGCGCGCGCTCGGTCGTGATGTTCGGCTCGAACTGCGAGCCGCGCACCGCGCGCGCGAGCGAGAACGTCGTGCGCTGGCGCGCGTCGCGCTCCTGTTCGGCGAACAGCGAGACCGTGACGTTCAGTGGCCCACGCTGATCCGGAACGCTCGACAGCTCCACCCCCGACGCGCGGTAGTAGAACCCTTCGTCGCGCCCGAAGAGGAACGCCGAGATCGAGGCGCCGGTCCCGAGCGGGTTCCCCCAATCGCTCGCCGAGACGAGCCGGTTGTACAGCGTGAGCCCGAGGGTGCGTCGCAGATCGCTGCGCGCGCCGGTGAGCTCGACGTTCGGCTCGCGGTCCGCCACGCCGATCCGCGCGAGCGCGTGCACCGAGTAGCCCGCGCCGAGCTGTTGGTCGGCGATCCCGCCCACCGAGAGCCCTTCGACGCGGTTGTAGCGGATCGGCGCGTACGCCAGAGCGATCGGCGTCGGCGCGAATCCCGCCTGCGCTCCCATCGCGAGCGCCTGCGACACGAGCGCGTCGATCTCCGCCGAGTGCACGGTCTCGTCGCCCTCGTCGTAGATCGACTTCGGCAGGTCGGGCGAATTGGCGAGCCGAGTCGAGTCGCACGGGATCACCACCATCACGGGGTTCGCCATGCCGTCGCGGTGACGGACCCGACGCCGCACGCCCGTGCTGTCGCAGCGATCCCGCGCCGCGCGGCGCGCCGCGCGCGCGGAGTCTCGCGCCGCCTTTCCCTTCCCCTCGCCCACCTCGATCGAGACGCTCTCGCCGTCGTGCGCCGAGTCGCTCGCGGCGGGGATCGGTGGCAGCGGCTCGCCGGCGTTCACGCGATCGTACGCGAACTTCTGCTCGAGCTTGAACGGGACGCGGATGTACCCCACCTGTGCGCCGCCCTGCGCGATCTGGACGCGCGGCAGCCAGAAGCGGCCCTGATACAGCCCGTACTCCACCCCCACCGCGTTGATCTCGGCTTTCATCGGGAAGAGCATCGGCTTCATCACGCGCGGCACGTCGTCGAACGCGGTCGAGTCGTCCTCCTCCGCGACCTGCTTGATGTCCATCGGCACGCTCATCCGGTACGCTGCCCGCACGAGCTGGCCGCCGCTCTTGTCGAACCAGAGCGACCCGACGGCGAGGTTCCAGCGCGGCGTGCGCGGCCGGATCTTCAGCTCGCGGAGCCTGATCGCGCGGCCATCGGGAAGGCGGAAGGTCGCCGAGTCGCCGCTCTCGTACGTGTAGTAGGCCTCGGAGCCCTCGGCGAGGGGGTGGACGATTCCCTCGTTCTCGTCCACGGCGCGCCGGGCCGCGCTCGCGCCGATCCACAGCGTCTCGCTGCCGGGAAAGTACGGGATCGGCGAGAGGCTTCCCTCGATGTCGACGTGCGCCGACTTGCCGGCGATCGGTACGACCGTGCGCGAACCGGTGACGTCGACGTACGCGCCGACGCCGCGACGCCAACGCACACGCGTCGCGCCCTCGCTGCGGAAGGCGAGCCGGTCGCGGCCGAAGCGCGAGAAGCCGAGGCCGGCGGAGACGCGCTGGTAGGTGGTAGCGTCGTAGGCCTGGAGCGCGGAGTCCTGCCGCTCGCGCGCCGCGCGCGCCACGAGGAGGATCGCGCGGGCGCCCGGATCGCGGAACGCGCTCGCGAGGTGCGCGGGCGTGACCTCGATGCGCTTCGGGGGCTTCCGGTCGCGGTGACGCTCGGTGGTCGAATCGCGCTCGGGCGCGGCGGCGGGAGCGCTGGTCGCCTGCGGAGCGGGCGTCGCGGCCTGGAGGAAGAGCGCAGCGAGATGAACGAGCATGCGAGACGGCCCCCGACGATGGAAGGGTTTTCCGGTTCGTACGGCCGCCCTCCGTGAAGGTTTCCCGGTGCAGGCCGGCAGCGCGCGGCGTAGCTTGCCTTGCCCGGCCCCCTCCACCGATCTCGATGCGCGCGCCAACGTCCCTCGTCGCCACCCTGGTGCTCTCGCTCGCCGGCGCCTCCGCGCTCCGCGCGCAGGGTCCTGCTCCGCAGCCCACCCGCCCGATCGACTGGGTCGCGATCGACCGGGAAGGGGTGCAGCTCCTCCGCGAGTATCTGCGCGTGAACACCACCAACCCGCCGGGAAACGAGCTCGCCGGCGCGCTCTTCCTGAAGGACTTCCTCGCGAAGGAGGGGATCGAGGCGCAGATCCTCGACACGGCGGAGCTGGGTGCGGGCCGCGCGAACCTCTACGCGCGGCTGAAGGGGAGCGGGACGAAGCGCGCGGTGGCGATGGTGCAGCACGTCGACGTCGTGCCGGCCACGCCGAGCTCCTGGACCGTCCCTCCCTTCTCGGGGGAGCTGCGCGACGGGTACGTCTACGGGCGCGGCGCGATCGACATGAAGGGGGAGGGCGTGGCTCAGCTCATGGCGCTCGTCGCCCTCAAGCGCGGCGGCGTGCCGTTGACGCGAGACCTCGTGGTGATCGCCAACGCGGACGAGGAGTGGGGGAGCCGGGGCGTGCTCACCTTCACCGACCGGCACGCGGATCTGCTGCGCGACGTCGAGGTCCTGTTCACCGAGGGCGGGGCCAACGCGGTGACGGGGGACTCGCTGCGCTACTACGCGGTCGGGGTATCGGAGAAGCGGACGTTCTGGCAGCGGCTCACCGTGCGCGGCACCCCGGGGCACGGCTCGCGGCCGACGAAGGACAATCCGGTTCCGAGACTGATCGCCGCGCTCGACCGGCTGGCCCGCTACGAGACGCCCCTGCACGTGACGGCCGGAGTGGACCGCTACTTCCGCGACATCAGCCGGACCTACGCGGGCGAGCGGCGCGCCTGGCTGGCCGACATCCGGCGCGCCCTCGACGATCCGCGAGCCAGGGAGTGGATCCTCGGCGACGTCTACTGGAACGCCATTCTCCGGAACACCATCTCGATCACCGTGCTCCAGGGATCGAACAAGACCAACGTCATCCCGGCGGAGGCGTCGGCCGAGGTGGACATCCGGCTGCTGCCCGATCAGGACCCGGATTCCGTGCTCGCCACCCTGAAAGCGGTCGTCGCCGACACGGCGGTTCGGTTCACCGGGCTGATCACCCCGAAGACCCCGTTCGAGAGCCCGACGACCTCGAGCTTCTTCCAGGCGGTGGAGCGGGCGGCGCACGACCGTGACCCGGGGGCGTTCGTGACCAGCTCCATGTTCACCGCGGCCACCGATCGTCCGATGTACCGCCGGCTCGGGATCCAGGTCTACGGCCTCGACCCGTTCCGCACCGACGACGCGGACGAGCAACGGGGGATCCACGGGAACGACGAGCGGCTCTCGACGGCGAATCTGGCGTCCGGAATCCGGTTCGTGTACGATGTGGTGCGGTACCTCCAGTGAAATGCCGCCGAGGGGACAGGTGTTGCGCGGACGCCCGGATTCTGTAACGGCGCCCTCACAGCTTCCGACGCCGGAAGCGCGGCGGCAGGCGCTTCTACTGGGAGCGCCACGGTCGTGACCGGCGGCACAGAAGTGGCAATCTGGACAGACGCGGTCCCCTCAGGGGCCGTCGTACCACCGCTGGTGGGACCAGTACTCATCCCGGGAGGGAGCATATGAAGTACGAGAAGCCCGCCGTCCAGCGCTTCGGTTCGCTGCGCGAGCTCACGCTCGGCAACGGCCCGCAGCTCGGCGGCGACGCCACGAGCCTGTATCACCGCTCGTAAGCGTCCACGAAAGGCAGAAGAGCCCTGGGATTCCCAGGGCTCTTCTGTTTTTTGGTGTGTCGGTTCGCCGTTACCAACACACCAACACACCAACACACCAACACACCGCTCTTGACGTCCCGCCCCCCCTCCCCTAACCTGGACTCCGTGAACACCTCCTCGCGCAGCAGCTTCTACTTTAGCGGCTTCTTTTATTACGGCTTCCCCCGGGCGGGCCGTGACTGGAGACGTACGCGCGAGTAACGAGAGCTGAGCGCTCGACCGCAGACGACCAGACGGCCCGTGGAAAACCTCCACTGGCCTTTTTTGTTGCCGTCGACCGGCGGCGCCTCCTCACCACCTCAGACCACCAATGATCATCATCACGCGCTACGACATCTCCGACGAAGAGCTCGACCACATCCGCGAGCGGGTGGAGGCCGCCGGCCTTCACACCCACCTCTCGCGTGGCGAGCGGCGCACGATCATCGGGTGCATCGGAGACGAGGCCAAGCTCCAGGAGGTCCCCCTCCGCTCCCTCCCCGGCGTGGAGCAGGTGCTCCCGGTCCTCAAGCCCTACAAGCTCGCCTCCAAGGAGTTCTCGGCCAACGAGACGCTCGTCCGGGTCGGCGCCAACGCCAGCATCGGCAGCGAGGTCCTGACCCTCATCGCGGGCCCCTGCTCCGTCGAGAACCGGGCGATGCTCCACGAGACGGCCAACGCGGTCCAGTCGGCGGGAGCGACGATCCTGCGCGGCGGGGCGTTCAAGCCGCGCTCGTCGCCGTACAGCTTCCAGGGGCTCGGCAGGCAGGCGCTCGAGCTGCTGGCCGAGGTGCGCGCCGAGACCGGCCTTCCCGTGGTCACCGAGGTGCTCGACACGCGCGACGTCGACATCGTGGCCGAACACGCCGACATGATGCAGGTGGGCGCGCGCAACATGCAGAACTTCGCCCTCCTCTCCGAGCTCGGACGCGTCCAGCGCCCCGTCCTGCTCAAGCGCGGTCTCTCGGCGACGATCTCCGAGCTGCTCATGTCGGCCGAGTACATCATGGCGCACGGCAACCATCAGGTGGTGCTCTGCGAGCGCGGCATCCGCACCTACGAGCGGGCCACGCGCAACACGCTCGACGTCTCGGCCATCCCGGTACTGAAGCGGGAGACGCACCTGCCGGTGATCGTCGACCCGAGCCATGCCGGGGGCGACGCCGCGCTCGTCGCGCCGCTCGCGTTCGCCGCCGTGGCGGCGGGAGCGGACGGACTGATCATCGAGGTGCACCCGGATCCGGAGTCGGCGCTCTCGGACGGCGACCAGTCGCTCAATCCGAGTGCGTTCGCCGCGCTGACGGACCGGCTGGGCGCGTTCGCGGCGGCCGCCGGCAGGACGTTCGACGTTCCCGCCGTGGCGGGCGGGCGGACTGCGTGATCGCCGTGGCCGAGCCCACGGAGCGCGGCGCGGACAGCGGCGCCGCCGAGGCCCTCGGTGAGCTGGCGGAGTGCCGCTCGCAGATCGAGGAGATCGACGTCAAGCTGGTGGCCCTGCTGGCCGAGCGGATGGCGCTCGGCCAGCGGACGGCCGGTCTGAAGCGGTCGGCGGGGCTGCCGATCCTCGACCCTCGCCGCGAGGCGGAGGTGATCCGGCGCGCGGTGGCCGCGGCGCGGGAGCGGGCGCTTCCCACCGAACCGATCCGGCAGATCTTCTGGCACATCGTGGGACTCTCGCGGCGCGCGCAGGAAGAGAACGCGTGATGCGCGCGAGGCGCGTCAGCGTCGTGGGGCTGGGGCTGATGGGAGGTTCGCTCGCTCGCGCGCTCGCGGCGCGTGGGGTGGAGGTAGTGGGCTACGATCGCGACCCCGAGTCGCTCCGGGCGGCGGTGGCGGAGGGGATCGTGCACGAGGCGCTGGACTCGACGCTCGAGGGCGTGGAGCGCGCGGACGTCGTCGTCTTCGCGACCCCCGTCGCGGCGACCGCGGCGCTGCTCGCGCGGCTCGCGAGCCGGCTGGAGGGACCGGCGCTGGTCATGGACGTGGCGAGCACGAAGCGCAGCATCGTCGCAACCGCGGAGGCGGCTGGGCTCGGCCCGCGCTTCGTCGGCGCGCACCCGCTCACCGGGAGCCACCGCTCCGGGTGGGGTGCCTCGCGGGCATCGCTGTTCGAGGAGGCGCGCGTCTTCCTCTGCCCGACGGCGACGACCACGGCGCAGGCGCTGCGGCTGGCGGAGTGGTTCTGGCGGATGCTCCGCGCCGGCGTCGAAGTGCTCGACGCGGCGGTGCACGACGAGCAGATGGCGTGGCGCAGCCACCTTCCGCAGGCGGTGTCCACCGTGCTCGCCGTGACGCTGCGCCAGGCCAACGTGTCGCGCTCCGCGCTCGGCCCCGGCGGACGCGACGTGACCCGGCTCGCCGGGGGCGACCCGGAGCTCTGGACCGGGATCATGCGCGACAACACGCCGGCGATCCTCGCCGCGCTCGCCGCGATGGAGGAGCAGCTGCGGCTGTTCCGCGAGCGGCTGGCCGCGGGCGAGGGCGGGGTGCGCGAGAGCTTCGCCGACGGACGCGACTGGTTCGATGGCGAGCCCACGCGTGCGCTCACGCCGCGCGACGTGCCGCTGACTCCGCGCGACGCCACTTCGTAGCTTCCGCGGATGACTTCTCCCACTCCCCGCGCCGCGAGCGGCGACGGCGCGGGGCGGCCGGCGCTTCGCGTCGCCGGCCTTCGCAAGCGATTCGGCGACGTGGTCGCGGTGGACGGGCTCGATCTCACCGTCGCCGCCGGCGAGTGCTTCGGGCTGCTCGGGCCGAACGGCGCGGGGAAGACGACGACGATCGAGATCTGCGAAGGGCTCACCCTCGCCGACGAGGGGATCGTCGAGGTGCTCGGCCGGCGCTGGACCGACGACGAACGCGCGCTGCGCGAGCGGCTCGGCATCCAGCTCCAGGAGACTCAGCTCGCCGACAAGCTGACGGTGGACGAGACGGTGCGGCTGTTTCGCAGCTTCTACTCGCGCGGACGCGAGGTGGACGAGGTGATCGCGCTCGTGCAGCTCGGCGAGAAGCGCGGCGCGCGCGTCGGGAAGCTGAGCGGTGGCCAGAAGCAGCGGCTGGCGCTGGCGTGCGCGATGGTGGGCGACCCCGAGCTGCTCTTCCTCGACGAGCCGACGACGGGACTCGATCCGCAATCGCGCCGGCAGCTCTGGGATCTCATCGTCGAGCTCAAGGCGAGCGGGCGGAGCATCGTGCTCACGACGCACTACATGGACGAGGCGGAGCGGCTGTGCGACCGCGTCGCGATCGTCGACCACGGACGCGTGATCGCGCTCGGCACGCCGCGCGAACTGATCGCCGGGCTGGTGGCGGAGCACGTGGTGGAGTTCACCTCGCCAGGCTCGGACGGCGCGCTGCAGGCCGACGAGCTGCGCGCGCTCGACGGCGTGCAGAGCGCGCGCGAGCACGGCGGACGCTGGTCCATGCAGGTGAGCGAGCTGTCGCGCGCGGTGCCGGCGTTGCTGGCCGAGCTCGGGCGGCGCGGGCTCCCGCTCGGCGAGCTCGCCACGCACTCGGCGACGCTGGAGGACGTGTTCGTGTCGCTCACCGGGAGGCAGCTCCGCGATGGATGAGGTGCGCGACGACCCGCTGCCGTGGATCGCGCGTGCGCTGCCGCAGCTCACGCTGGTGCGGTTCCGCGAGTTCATCCGCGAGCCGGAGGCGGTGTTCTGGACCTTCTTCTTCCCCGTCGTGCTGGCGATCGGGCTCGGCATCGCTTTCCGCAACAAGCCGGCGGACACCGTGAAGGTGGCCGTGGTGAGGGGCACGCCGGCCGCGGACAGCGTGGCGGCGCGCATCGGGCACGCGGCGGGGCTCGAGGTGCGCGTGCTCGACGACAGCGCCGCCGCGCGCGCGCTGCGCACCGGCGAGGTGGCGCTCGTGGCGAGGACGTCGGCCGGGGGCGCGGTGCAGTACGCGTTCGACGACACGCGCCCGGAGGGACGCAGCGCGCGGTTCCTCGTCGACGACGCCGTGCAGCGCGGCGCCGGCCGCAGCGACCCGGTGACGACGACGGAGCGCAAGGTGCGCGAGAAGGGATCGCGCTACATCGACTTCGTGATCCCCGGCCTGCTCGGCATGAACATCATGGCCGGCGGGATCTGGGGGCTCGGCTTCGCCATCGTCGAGGCGCGTCGGAAGAACCTGCTCAAGCGGCTCGTGTCGACGCCGATGCCGCGGCGCGACTACCTGCTCTCCTTCCTGCTCTCCCGGTTCGTGTTCCTGCTCGTCGAGGTCGTCGTGATCCTCGGCAGCGCGGTGGTGCTGTTCGGCGTCCCGGTGCGCGGCTCGCTGCTGCAGCTCGGGGTGATCTCCGTGATCGCCGCCCTCGCGTTCGGCGGCATCGGGCTGCTCATCGCCTCGCGCGCCAAGACCACGGAGGGGGTCTCTGGGTTGATGAACCTCGTGATGATGCCGATGTGGGTGGTGTCGGGGGTGTTCTTCTCGTCCACCAACTTCCCCCCCGCGGCGCAGCCGTTCATCCAGGCCTTGCCACTGACGGCGACGATCAACGCCTTGCGCGCGACGATGCTTCAGGGTGTGGGATGGGGGGCGGTCGCGGGGTGGATCGCGATCGTCGCGGTATGGGGAGTGGTGGGGTTCGGGGTGGCGCTGCGGGTGTTTCGGTGGCGGTGAACGGTGGGTAGGGGGGGTCGCGTGACACTGCAACTACGGGTAGCGGGTAGCGGGTAGCTGGTAGCGGGAGTGGCATACTCGCTACCGGGAGCCGTGGAGGGCGCGCGGGCGGGAGGGATACGGCCGTATTCGGTACTCAGTACAGGTACCAAGTACGGCTGGTTTGTTCAGAGGGGCACCCAGCGGCGCGGTGAAGAACGCGGACGACGAGGTCGTCGGCCTGCGCCCTTCTCTCCCCGGTGACCAGCGCGAGTGAGGGAGAGCGCCCTCCACGGCTCCCCAGTGGCGCCGATGCCAGTCCCGCTACCGGCTACCCGCTACTCCCTACTCGCGGTTGTAGTTCGGAATCACTTCGCACTCAGATCGATGTCCTCCCCACTCAGCACGTGGGCCGTGCGCTCGGCGATGCGGCGGCGGCGGCGCATGAAGAAGAGCGTCGCGATCAGGACGATGGCGAGGAAGGCGAGTCGAACGTCGTTGCGGCTGGTGAAGCCGAGGAAGGCGAGGGCGACGCCGCCGGCCTTCCAGCCGAGGAAGACGAATACCGCGGACCACGCGAAGCAGCTGATGCCGCTCGCGATGATGTAGAGCGCGATCGGCAGGTGCGCGGCCCCGCAGGCGATGGGAACCGGGATGCGCAGCCCGTAGGCGAACCGGATCGCGAGCGAGGCGCGCCACGGATGACGTCGCACGATCTCGAGCGCGCCGTCGAGCAGCTGCTGGCGATCCGGCCATCGGTCGCGCACCCACTGCACGCGCCAGCGGCCGACGAGGTAGAGCGCGATCGACGGGATCCACGTGCCGATCGCCACGGCGGTGATGACGGCGCTCAGGGAGAGGCGGCCGTCGCGGGCGGCGATGCCACCGAAGATCGGGTTCGCTTCCTCGAGCACGTAGCTCGTGATGCCGAGCACGACGTACTTCCAGAGCCGCGCGATCGGCGACACGTACTCGGCGTACGTGCCGGCCGAGGAGGCGGCTTGGTGGAGGAGCGTCAGGATGGTGGCATCCCTCGTGGGCGTCGTGGTCGGGAGAATCTACCCGGCGGACTCGCGGGGCGGCCACCATGCGTGTGTGGGTGTGTGGGTGTGTGGGTGTGTGAGTGTGTGGGTGCGCGCGTGGGGACCCATGATGCTTTCGGGGGCGCCGGTTCGGGCCTATGGTATGGTCATGGCCGCCAGGAAGCCGACATCCACCCCATCCGCTGGCGGCCGCCTCGCGTCGCTCGAGCAGGTGTACGCGCCCGATCGCGCCGCCTGGCGTCGCTGGCTGGCGCGGCATCACGCGACGTCGCCCGGGATCTGGCTCGTGTTCGACAAGAAGGCGAGCCGCTCCGACCGGCTCGCCTACGCCGACGCAGTGGAGGAGGCGCTGTGCTTCGGCTGGGTCGACAGTCTCGTGCGCACCCTCGACACCGCGCGCTACGTGCAGCTCATGACGCCGCGCAAGCCGAAGAGCACGTGGTCGCGGTCGAACAAGGAGCGCATCGAGCGGCTCACCGCGCTCGGCGTCATGGCGGAGGCGGGGATCGCCGCCGTGGAGCGCGCGAAGGCGAACGGGTCGTGGTCGAGCCTCGATCACGTGGCGGCGCTCACCGTTCCGGACGATCTCGCCGCCGCGCTGGCGGCCTCGCCCGAGGCCTCGGCGAACTTCGCCGCCTTCTCACGCTCGGCGCGGTTCGGTTACCTGCACTGGATCAGCCAGGCCGTGCGACCGGAGACGCGCGCGCGTCGCGTGGCGGAGGTCGTGCGCCACGCCGCCGCCAACCGCAAGGCGCGTCAGCTCGAGGGGACCGCGGCGCCGGCGGGCCCGACGGCCGCGAAACGTGCGCCGAAGAAGGGCACGGCGCAGAAGGGCGCGTCGAAGAAGCCGGCGCCGACCCAGCCGGCGTCGACGAAGGCGGCGTCGACGAAGCGCGCGTCGGCGAAGCGCGCCCGAAGACGCTAGCGCGCGGGAGTCGCCGTGGGCTGCTCCACGAGCTGCATCGTCGCGTTCATCTGGACGGACCCGCGGAAGGAGCCGGCGTCGGTGACGCGGAAGAGGACCGACGGCGCGGAGGCGAAGTCGCGGTGCGTGAGCAGGTCCTGCGCGCCCGCCTCGAGGAGATAGTTCCCGGCAGGGAGATTGGCCTGGAGGGTGAGCTCGAGCTCGAACGGCCCCCCGTCACCGAGCGTCGCGTGGAGGCGGCGCGAGCCGGAGACGTACACGACGCTCCCCGTGCGCAGCGAGCGCACGCGGATGGCGAGGGGCTCGGCGTGCTCGCCGAGCGGGCCGCTCAGCTGGCCGCGGACGCGCACCGTGACACGCTCGCCGGAGCACACGACGGGCGTCTCGAGATCGAGCGCGTCGAAGCGGATGAGCTCCGAGGTCACCGCGGCGCGCGCGAGATCGCTCTGCTCGACGTACGCCGCGATCGCTTCGGCGGGCTCGCCGCGCGCGGCCACCTCGCCCGCGCGGAGGACGATGACGTCGGTGCACAGCTCGGCCACGCGGTCGAGCTGGTGCGAGACCATCACCACGGGAAGCCCGCTGCGCGCGAGCTCGCGGATGCGGCCGAAGGCGCGCTCCTGGAAGCGCATGTCGCCCACGGCGAGCACCTCGTCGATGATGAGGACGTCGGGCTCGAGGTGCGCGGCGATGGAGAAGCCGAGCCGCGCGTTCATGCCGCTCGAGTAGCGCTTCACCGGCGTGTCGATGAACTCCGGGATGCCGGAGAACTCGACGATCTCGTCGAAGCGCCGCGCGATGTCGGTCGCCTTCATCCCCATGATGGCGCCCTGCAGGAACACGTTCTCGCGGCCCGTGAGGTCGCCGTGGAACCCGGCCGACACCTCGATCAGCGTGCCGACGCGTCCGTGAATGGCGCAGTAGCCGCGCGTCGGCTCGTAGATGCGGGTGAGCAGCTTGAGCGACGTCGACTTTCCCGAGCCGTTCGGGCCGATGATGCCGAGCGTCTGGCCCGGCGAGACCTCGAACGAGAGATCCTTCACGGCCCAGAAGTCGCCCTGCTGGAGCTCGCGCCGGCTCGCGTCGCGGCCGACGATGCGGCGCATCGCGGCGGGGATGAGATCGCGCAGGCTGTCGTGGCGCTCGCCGCGGTGGAACTTCTTCCACACGCGGTCGAAGATGACGCGCGACTCCTTCATCGCTCGGTCTCCCGTCTCACACGGCCTCGGCGAAGCGTCGCTCGGAGCGGTGGAAGAGCACCACGCTCAGCAGCAGGCCGCCGAGCGCCCACGCGGCGGAGTACGCGAGATACCACGGGCGCCAGAAGAGGAATCCCTGCGGCGCGATCATCGGCTCGAGCAGGTCGTGGTGCTGCACGACGCTGAGCCGGAGCCCTTCGAGGATCGGCGCGACGGGATTGAGCATCATGATCTGCGCTCCGCGCGGGCCGAACATCGGCGCATCGAGGATGACGGGGGTGACGAAGATGCCGAAGGTGAGGAAGACCTGCACGATGTACTTGACGTCGCGATAGAAGAGATTGGCGCGGCCGAGGAAGAGGGCGGCGGCGAGGGCGAGCGTCCAGAGAAGCACCAGGAGGACCGGCGCCCACAACGCCTGCACGGAGAGCGTGACGCCGAGGAACGGAAGGATGATCGCGACGAGCACGCCGCCGATCATCGAATCGAAGCTCTGGGCGAGCACGCTCGAGAGCGGGAGCACCTCGCGCGGGAAGTAGATCTTCGTCACGAGCGACGTGTTGGACACGAGGCTCGACGTGCCCGCGTTGAGGCAGCCGACGAAGAAGGCCCACGGCACCGCCTTGATCGCCATGCCGCCGAGCTGGGTCATGTCGATGTGCTTTCCGGAGGCGTACGCGACGGCGACACGCACCGCCATGCCGGCGAGGACGACGGCGGCGGGGATGAGCAGCGCCCACGCGAAGCCGAGCACCGCCTGCTTGTAGCGCACGCGGATGTCGCGCAGGGTGAGCTGCTTCACGAGGTCGCCGACGTGGCGCATCTCCTCGACGATCTCGCGCAGGTCGCCGGCGAAAGTGTGCACGACGTCGGGAGGGACGTCGCTCCCGGTGCGATAGGCCCCGGCGACGCGCCGCGCCGTGGAGGCGTCGGCGACGGGCGCGTCGCCGGCGGCCGGCGCGGGCCCGTCGGGCTCGAACACGGCCGTCATGGCTGTCGCTCCACCCGCGCCCCGCGCCACGTGCTCGCCAGCTCGGCGCCCCGCGCGGCACGGAGGGCGTCGTCGGGCGCGGCGACCGCGCCGCGCGGCACGTACGGCCAGAACCGCTTGAGATCGTTGATCGGCCGCTCGAACAGGTGCCACGACGCGAACGCGAGCGCCGCGCTCACGGCGAACACGGAGAGGAACACCTGCGGCCCGCGGACCGCATCGAAGCCGAGATAGTGCATCACGTAGCGGTGGACGACGTACATGCCGTAGCTCATCACGCCGAGGCCGGCGATCGCGCGATGTCCGACCCACCGTGGGAGCGCATTGCGCGTCGCGCGGTCGATGAGCCACACGGCGATGAGCCCGATGGGAAGCACGTTGACCGCGTACCGGAGCGCGCTCTGATTGATCATACCCAGTCCGACGCGCGCCGCGAGCAGCACGGCACCGGCGGCGAGCGAGAGGCGCAGCCACCGCTGGCGCACCGCGGCGTCGGTCTCCCGTGCGAGGAGCGCGAGCGCGCAGCCGAGCGCGATGCCGTCGACCGAGGCATAGGTCGGCATCGTGATCGCCTGATAGGAGCCGCCGTGCGACGCGATCCACCAGCGCGCGCCCACGGACCCGAGGATCATCGCCGCCACGGCGCCCCAGAGTGCGCGGCGCGGCGCGAACAGGGCGATCAGGGGCCACACGAGGTAATAGTGCTCCTCCACCGCGAGCGACCAGAGCGGCGTCACCGGCGCGACGTTGTGACCGAGCCGAGCGAGGAGGAAGTTGGTGCGGTACGTGACGAGCTCCGCGAGGTACCGCCGCGTCGACTCCTCGTGGAGGAGCACGGCGACGGCGAGCACGCCGTAGTACAGCGGGAAGATCCGCAGGAACCGCCTGACGTAGAAGCGGCCGAGGACTCCACGCTTCGCCGCGCCCGCCGACTCGGCGCGATCGCGCGCGTCGAGCAGGATTCCGGTGATGAGAAAGCCGGAGATCACGAAGAACACCATCAGCCCCATCGCTCCGGTGTCCCCCAGGAGGACACCGCGCGGCAGCATGGTGTGCTGATACACCACCGCGGTGAGCGAGAGGGTGCGCAGAGCGTCGAGCTGCGGCCAGCGAGCCTCGGACGACGTGGACCGCGCGGGGGCGGCTGCCGCCATCAGAAGATCGTGTAGATGAACGGCGCGAGCGCCGAGCCCTGCGCGAAGACGAGCAACGCGCCAAGGACCAGCAGGACCATGAGGATGGGGAGCAGCCAGAACTTCTTGCGCACGCGCATGAAGCCCCAGAGCTCACCGACGAGACCATGCTGCGCCATCGATCGATCTCCCGACTAGAATTGGCGTTCCATGCGCGCCGCGTCCGCGACGGCCGGAGTGTGTGGCTCCCAGCGACTCGCCGGACGCGAGCGCGGGACGATGGGCGAGTTGCCGCTCGACCGGCGCGCGAAGCCGATCGGCAGAATGACGAGAAAGTAGACGATCCCCATGAAGACCGGCGTCGTCACCTTCGAGATGGCGTGCGCGAGCCCCATCCATGCGCGCTCGACGGGGCCGAGCGAGGTCGGCATGACGAGCGCGGCCACGACGAGCGCCGAGCCGAGCCCGAGCAGCACCATCGCGGTGCGATGCTTCCCGCGCCAGTAGGCGATCGCACCGAAGGCGAGGAACGCGCCGCCGACGGTGAGCCCGAACGTGCGGCCCTCGGCCGCCGTCAGTCGAGCTGGAACTCGCGCTGCCATGATTCGTCCTCCTTCCATTCCACCTGGCCGGCCTTCTCGAGCAGGAAGGGCCCGAGCACCAGGCAGTCGATGTGGGTTCGCATGAAGCACCGGTAGGCGTCTTCCGGCGTGCACACGATCGGCTCGCCGCGGACGTTGAACGACGTGTTCACCACGACCGGGCATCCGGTGAGCACGCGGAACGCGTCGATCAGATCGTAGTAGTCGGGATTCGTCTCGCGGCTCACCGTCTGGATGCGCGCCGAGTAGTCGATGTGCGTGACGGCGGGAATGTCGGAGCGCACGACGTTGAGCTGCTCGATCCCCCAGAGCCTGCTCGCTCCCTCCGGCATCGGGATCTGGCGCTCGCGCTTCACCGGCGCGACGAGGAGCATGTACGGCGATTCGGCGTCGAGCTCGAACCACTCGCTCGCGTGATCGCGCAGCACGCTGGGAGCGAACGGGCGGAACCCCTCGCGGAACTTGATCTTCAGGTTCATCTGCGCCTGCATGCGCGGGCTGCGCGGATCGCCGAGGATGCTGCGGCCGCCGAGCGCGCGCGGGCCGAACTCCATCCGGCCGTTGAACCAGCCGACGATCTTCTCGTCCGCGAGCAGGCCGGCCACGCGCGAGAGCATCGTCTCGCGGTCGAGGCGCTGGTACGCCGCGCCCGTCTTCTCGAGGAACGCTTCGATCTCGTCGGGGGCGAAGCTCGGGCCGAGGTAGGCGCCGCGCATGGTGTCCTTGCCGGGCGTGACGCGGCGCGGGCGCTTCAGGTAGCGATGCCACGCGAGCTGCGCGACGCCGAGCGCGCCACCGGCGTCGCCGGCGGCGGGCTGGATCCAGAGGTTCTTGAACGGGCCCTCGCGCAGGAGCCGCCCGTTGCCGACGCAGTTGAGCGCGACGCCGCCGGCGAGGCAGAGGTTCTCGAGCCCCGTTTCGGCGTGGACCGAGCGCGCCATCGCGAGCATGATGTCTTCGGTCACGACCTGCACCGAGCGCGCGAGATCCATCTCCTTCTGCGTGAGGTTCGTCTCCGGCGTGCGCGGCGGACCGCCGAACAGCTCGTCGAAGGCGGGGCTCGTCATCGTGAGCCCGTCGAGGTAGCCGAAGTACTTCTGGTTCAGCGAGAAGGAGCCGTCGTCACGCAGGTCGACGAGATGCTCGTAGATGAGATCGACGTACTTCGGCTCGCCGTACGGGGCGAGGCCCATGACCTTGGACTCGCCCGAGTTGACCTTGAAGCCGGTGTAGTAGGTGAACGCCGAGTAGAGGAGGCCGAGCGAGTCGGGCCAGCGGAGCTCGCGCGTGATCTGGAGGTCGTTGCCCTTGCCGACGCCGACGGAGGCGGTGGCCCATTCGCCGACGCCGTCCATGGTGAGGATCGCCGCTTCCTCGAATGGCGACGGGAAGAAGGCGCTGGCGGCGTGCGACTCGTGATGCTCGGCGTAGAGGAGCAGGCCGTCGTAGCCGCCGAGCGCAGCGCGGAGCTCGCGGTCGGTGAAGAGCTTTTCCTTGACCCAGAGGGGGCCCGCCATGAGGAAGGAGCGAAATCCCTTCGGGGCGACGGCGAGGTAGGTCTCGAGGATGCGCTCGAACTTGAGGAGCGGCTTGTCGTAGAAGCCGACGTGGCCGACGTCGGCCATCGTGATGCCGGCCTCGCGCAGGCAGTACTCGAGCGCGAGGCGGGGGAAGCGCTCGTCGCCCTTCTTGCGCGAGAAGCGCTCCTCCTGGGCCGCGGCGACGATCTCGCCGTCGCGGAGCAGGCAGGCCGCGCTGTCGTGGTAGTAGGCCGAGAGGCCGAGGATGTACTCGTGGGCCATGAGGGGGCTCAGCGTCCGGACCGCGAACGGGTGGGCTGCCGCACCCCTGGGCGCGGCGACGTGGGGGGCGGATGCAGGATAGACGCCGCGCTCCGACCCCGTGCAACGGCCGCTTTCGAGGCGTCTGGCGCGGGGCGGAGTGCCGGTTGTCGCACGGGCGCGGCAGTCACCTGTCGCTCCATCACGTCACAGTGGCCTGGGGTGCGCATTCTGCCCCCTCGCAACGGTGGATCGCCGTGGCTTTCGGTCCCCGGCAGCCTCGCGCTCGGCGGGCCGAGACGAGGGTCCTCGGGGTCCCCCGGAGAAGGGCTTCAGCGCGCGTACTCGACGCGCGCGGCCACCGGCTCCGGCGGCTTGGAGCGCGAGGGGAAGGCGGCATCCCGGAGACGGAGAAAGGGCAGCTCGATCAGCCGGGCCATGAGGATGCCCACGACGATGCTCGTGAACAGGTAGAGCACCGATTGGCCCACGTAGCCGAGCTCCTGGCCGACGACCGACTTCCAGACGGGAGCGGCCCAGTGCTTGGCGGCGGTGTGCCAGAGGTAGATCGAGTAGGAGTAGGCGCCGATCGCCGCGAGCACGCGCTCGATGCGGCCCGTTCGGCCGGGCTGGGGGTCTTCGCCGGGCCGCGGAAGCGCGAGCGCCAGGAGGATGCCGAACGCGAGGTAGTACAGCGTGTAGCCGATCGTGACGGTGAAGGGGTGCGGGCCCGGAAAGAAGAGGCCCGGCGCGAGCAGGAGGGCGCTCGCCACGGCGAGCCGGCGGCGCGGCGCGGTGATGCGCATCCACACGTCGGGACGATGGTGGTAGACGAAGGAGAGCAGCACGCCGAACAGCAGCGAGTCGATGCGCAGGTGCGTGGCGAAGTAGTGGAACTGGATGCGCGCGCGAGCCGGATCGGCGAGGATCGACCACGTGGTGCCGATTCGCGTGAGCAGCACGAGCGACGCGATGACGCCGAATCCGGTCACCGCCTCGCGCAGCGTGGGGGTCCGCGCGCCCGGACGCAGCCGCCAGGCCATGAACGCGGCGAGCATGAAGTAGAAGTGCTCCTCGACGGCGAGCGACCAGGTGTGCGCCCACACGCCCGGCATCCAGTCGGCGTAGTTCTGCACGAACGCCCCGTGGATCAGCAGATCGTCCGGCTGTGGCGCGCGGCGCGGGTAGGTGCCGAGGTAGTACGTCGCGAAGAGGAAGAGATAGAAGGCGGGGTAGATCTTGAAGCCGCGCCGGATGAGGAACCGGCCCGCCCGCAGATCGCCGTGCAGCCGATGCTCGCGGAAGAGCAGTCCAGACACGAGGAATCCGCTCAGGACGAAGAACAGATCGACGCCGACCCAGGACGGATTCTGCGCGAACGCGATGACGTTCGCCGCCCACCGAGGCGCATACTCGGGTGGGGAGGCCAGGTGATGCACCATCACGAGCAGCACCGCGATCGCGCGCAGGACGTCGACGCGCGACAGCCGGCCGGCCATCGGCCCGGGAAGCTCGGCAGCGGTGGCGGCGGTCATGACGCTACGCGAGCGTGGTCCGGGGAGCCGCGCCGCTCTCGTCGCAGCAATAGATGACCTGCGAGCCCTGGGTCTCGAGGTTGAAGCGGATCTCGCGCAGCGGCGACATGGCCTGGCGCAGCCGCTCCTGCTTGCTCTTCTCGCACACGAGCAGGAGGAAGCCGCCGCCACCGGCGCCGAGCACCTTCCCGCCCAGCGCGCCGTGGGCGAGGGCGCGCTCGTAGAGGGCGTCGATCTCGCCACTGCTGATGTTCGTCGCCAGCTCTCGCTTCCAGAGCCAGCTCTGATGCAGCAGCCGGCCGAGGGTCTCGACGTCCCCGGCGTAGAGCGCGTCGCGTCCCTGCGCGACCAGCTCGACCATCCGCCCGACGACGGCACGCTTGTCGGTGCGGTTCATGTTGCTCCGCTGCTCGGACAGGATCGACGACGCGGGGCGACTCTTCCCGGTGAAGTAGAGGAGCAGGCTGTCGGCGAAGTCGCGATGCCGATCGGCGGTCAGCAGGATCGGCTCGACGTTCACCTGCCCCGTCGGGAGAAAGGTCAGCACGTTGAGCCCGCCGTACGCGGCGGCGTACTGGTCCTGCTTGCCGATCGGCTCGCGCAGGGTCTCGATCTCGATGTGGCAGGCGTCGCTGGCGAGCATCTCCTTCGTCGCGTAGCGGCCGTGGCGCGCGTACATGTTGTGCAGCAGCGCCACCGTGAACGCCGACGAGGACCCGAGCCCGGTGCCCGCCGGAATGTCGGCGATCGACGCGACCTCGATCGCCCCGTCGACGCCGAACCTGAGCAGCACCTCGCGAATGATCGGGTGCTTCAACTGCCTCGCCCCGGTGACCAGCTCGGTGACCGAGTACTTGGCGGTGATCTTGTCGTCGTCGAAGTACCGGTGCGACGAGATGTACATGAACTTGTCGATCGTGGTGCTCAGCACCGCGGCCGGCGACTGCGTGTAGTACTCCGCGAGGTCCGAGCCGCCTCCGAAGAGGCTGATGCGAAAGGGCGCCTTCGTGATGATCATCGTGCTCCGTGCTCCTGGGGTGCGAGCCGCGCGAACTCGGGAAGCGTGGCGAGACTGTCCGCGAGCACGCGCGCGACCCACAGATGGCCGAGGTTCGTGTAGTGTCCCGGCACGCCGGTGGGCGAGCCGGCCGGCACGCGGGTGATCCAGACGAGGTCGAGCGAATCGGGGCGGAGCTTCCGCATCGCCGGGGTCAGATCGAAGAACGGCACGCCGTGGCCGTGCGCGTACCCGGCGATCCGGCGACGCCACGCGTCGTGCAGTCCCGGCCGCATGTCCCGCTTCGTCGGGAGATAGACGATGATCAACCGGCTGCCGTGCCGCGCGTGAATCGCGCGGAGGTCGTCGAAGATCTTCTCGAAGATCGGGAACGACTTCGTGCTCGCCTCCTCGACCGAGCGGCGGCCGCCGAACATCGGGATCCGGCGGATGAGCTGCATGAGACGAAGGTCCTCGACGGCGCGCGCGGCGTAGACGACCCGCAGCTCCTCCGTCGTCTGCCGCGGGACGGGAACGTTTCGCGCCGCCAGCCGGCCGTGGTCGAGCTCGAAGTACGGCTTGTTGCGGCCGGAGTACGTCCCGGTGGTCGACCGCTCGAGCATGACGTCGGTGATCGCGAGGATCTGTGCGTCGTGCGCGTACGGGACGCCGTCGCGCGCGTACCAGAGGTAGGCCTGATCGAGCCCGTACATGCCCTGCCCCATGTTCATGGTGCGGAGGCCGGGCAACCGGGACTCGAGCTGCGCGCACCAATGCAGGCCGTCGGCGATCCCGGACGCGAGCGTGAACGAGTCGCCGGAGCAGACGAGCCGCACCTCGCCGGCCGGGGCGACCGGCGTGACGTCGCGCGTATCGCGGAAGCCCTGCGCATCGGTCGTGAGCGTCAGACCCGGCCCGAACTCGTTCGGGCTCACGAAGCTCTTCCGGTTGACCCAGCCGAGCAGCGTGTCGTAGGTCGTGTGCGGCCGGGTCACCGTGTTGGGGCCGGCCGCGGCGCGGAAGTCGCTCGCGAACAGGTAGGCGCTCGCCGCACCCTCGGCGAGCGCGAGCAGCAGCACGGCGGCCACGAGGCCGAGCGCGAGCCGAGCCAGGATCGATCCGGCGGCGCTCCGCGGCGAGCGTCGAGTCATGCGCGCCTCCGAGACCGGCGAGGCATCACGGCGCCCCACCGATCGCGCGCGCCAGATCCGGCGCGGCGAGCAGCCGTTCGGCGATCCGCGCGGCGACCCAGCGGTGTCCCGCGGCCGAATAGTGTCCGGCGAGCCCGCGCACGGGCAGCGCGCTCGGCGTGATGAACAACCAGTCGACGCTGTCGGGCGACATCGTGCGCATCGCCGGGGTGAGATCGATGAACGGAATGCCCGCTCGCGCGCTGGACGCGGCGAACGCGGCGCGGCGCGCGTCGCTGCCGCCAGGCCGGAGGTCGCTCAGCGCCGGCAGATAGACGAGCACGAGCCGGCTCCCGCGCGCTCTGTCGAGGCCGTCGAGATCGTGAACGAGCGCCTGCGCGAGCGACCAGGCGCGCTCCCGCTGGCGCGTGCGACTCGCGTCGCTCCATCCGGTACGCCGCTCGATCGCGCGCATCAGTCGTGACTCGGCGAGCACGGACGACCCGTCCTCCCATCGGTCCGAAGACTTCGGCTCCGGAAGGGGGAGGTTGCTCGCGACCAGCCGGCCGTCGCGTACGGCGAGTGATGGCCGCGCGAACCCGCGGTCGCTCGCTCGCGTGATGCGCTCGACGTCGGCCTGCGTGAAGGCGAGGAGGTGAAGCGGATGGGGACCCTCGCCACCAGCGCGCTCGCCTCCATCGCGCTGGTATCGGAGATAGGCCTGATCGATCCCGTAGCCCTCGCCCGCCATGTCGATCGTGCGCACGCCGGGAAGCGCCTGCTCGAGATCCGCGCACATCGTCTGGCTGTCGGCGACACCGGCCCCGTACACGAGCGAGCCGCCGGAGCAGACGATCCGGTGGTCGCCGGCGTCCGAAGCCGCCGGCGCGGGTGGATGCACCCGCAGGCCGCGCGCGTCGTGCGTGAGGGAGAGATGCGGCCCGAAGGCGTTCGGGAGCACGACGTTCGGCTGCCCGACCCAGCCGATGAGCGTGTCGTGGACGACGTGAGGAAAGGGGGGCTGCGGCCGCGCTTCCATCGCGTGGCGAGCCATGATCGCCATGCTCGCGAGCCCCTCGAGCGTGAGCAGCATCGCGAGCGGAACGACCGTCACCAGCGCGACGTAGCCGGCGATGCGCTTCATCTCGCCCGCTGCATGATGAGCTCCACCGCGCCCCCCAGATCGTCGACCATGAAATCCGGCCGCGACTCGTCCGTCACGTCGCGGCACCCCTCACCGGATCGGACGCCGATCGTCGCGATGCCCGCCGCTCGGCCGCAGAGGATGTCGCGCGCCGAATCGCCGACGATGTACGAGCGCCCCATGTCGACGTTGAACCGCGCGCGCGCGGCGTCGATCATGCCCGTGCCGGGCTTGCGGCAGGCGCAGGCGATCTTGAGCGCGACGTTCTCGCCCGGGAAGCCGCGGTCGGGATGGTGCGGGCAGGCGTAGATCGCGTCGAGCCACGCGTGCTCGTCGCCGAGCACGCTCTCGAGCTTGCGGTGAATCTCGTCGAGCCCTTCGAGCGTGCACATGTTGCGCGCGACGACGGGCTGGTTGGTGACGACCACGGACAGATGGTCGCTGTCGTTCAACCGGCGAAGCGCGGCGGCGGCGCCCGGGAGCACGCGAAGCTTGTCCGGCGCGTCGACGTAGCCGTTGGTCTCGTTCAGCACGCCGTCGCGATCGAGGAACACGGCGGGGCGGGCGCGCTCGAGGTTCCAGCGGGCCACCTTCCCCGACGCCTCGTCCGCCTCGACCCGCGCGAGCCTCGCCGGCGTGCCCATGTCCTTGATGTACTCGGGAGTGACGTAGCCGAAGATCGGCTCGCGCGCGTGGAGGGCGGGAAAGATCTCGCGCCCGAAATCGGACGCCCGGTCGCGCGGGACGTGCTCGAGGATCCTCGGCGACATCGCGCACAACCCCGCGTTGACGAGATTGTGAAAGTAGCGGCCCGCGGCGTGCGGCTTGGCATGCACCGCGGTGACGCGATTGCGCTCGTCGAGCTCGACGAGGTCGCTGTCGAACGGATGGTCGTTCGGATGCACGGCGAGCGTCGCGACGCCGCCCCACCGGCGGTGCGCGTCGAGCATGCGCCGGAGGTCGACGTCGAACAGGACGTCCCCGTAGACGAGCAGGAAGGGATCGGTGAGCTGGCCGGCGATCTCGTGCAGTCCGCCGGCGGTGCCGAGGGGCATGCGCTCGCGGTGGACGCGCACGCGCGGGAGGGGCGCGCGCCGCGCGGCGACGTGCGCCTCGATCCGGTCGGCGAGGTGCGAGGCGAGCAGGGTGACGTCCGTGATGTCGTAGCGCGCGAGCTGGTCGAGCTGGCGGTCGAGCAGCGCTCGGCCGTTGATCGGCACGAGGGGCTTGGGACGCTGCGCCGTGAGGTCACCGAGCCGGGTGCCCTTGCCACCGACCAGGATGACCGCGCGCATCACGTCGGGGGCGAGCCGGCTTCCCGCTCTCTCGCGAAGAGCTGCGCGAAGGTGTGCATGAGGATCTGGTGACAGTCCTCGACGAGGCCGTAGTTCGCGTAGGGAACGTGCAGGGCGAAGTCGGCGCGCTCGCGCAGCGCGCCGCCGCCGAAGCCGGTGAGGCCGATCGTCGCGATGCCCATCGCCTTCGCCCGGTCGGCGGCGGCGAGCACGTTCGGGCTGTTCCCCGACGACGAGATGAGCAGGATCACGTCGCCGGCGACGCCGAGCATCTCGAGCTGGCGCGCGAAGGCGTCGTCGTAGCCGAAGTCGTTGGCGACCGCGGTGAGGAGCGCGACGTTGGAGACGAGCGAGTGCGTGCGGAGCGGGACGAGGTGCGCCGCGTGCGTCCCCTTGGTCCAGTCGCAGCAGAGATGGTCGGCGATCGCGGCCGAGCCGCCGTTGCCGGCGACGAAGATGCGGCGCTGTTCCCGGACCGCGGTGGTGATCGCCGCGTAGGCGCCGTCGAGCGCGGACTCCGACACCTGCTCCAGCGCGGCCTCGAGATCGTGCGCATACTGGCGCACGTAGCCCTTCCACGTGCGCGCGGCGAACAGCGCGTTGCGGGATCTCGGGTCGGACTTCGCGTCGCTCGTCGCCATTCGGGCCGATGGTACCGGGTCGTGGTGGGCCCAACCGGGCCTCTGAATGACGAGCGACGGGCCGAATCGTCCCCAGTCGACATCAGCCGAATTTCCCGAGCCGCCGAGCACATGGTGCAGCCCGCAGTCTCCGAAGTCACGCGCAGGCCCGTGTGGCGGGCCGCGGCGATCGCCGGCTGGCTGATCGCCCTCGGCGCCGTCGCGGCGATGCTCGCCTCGAGACGTCCGGCGCCCGACGGCGCGTCGTACCGGTTCGCCGTCGAGCTCCCTGACAGCGTCGTGGTGGCGAACAACGTCGGGATCAAGCTGGCGCTCTCGCGCGACGGCGCGCAGCTCGCCGTCGTCGGCATGAAGGCAGGGCATCGGGCGATCTACCTGCGCCGCTCGGCGGACGTCGACGCGCGCCTCGTTCCGGGCACCGACTCCGGGTTCAGCCCGAGCTTCTCCCCCGACGGACGCTGGCTGCTCTATCAGTCGGGCGTCGGGCTGTGGAAGGTGCCGACGGCCGGCGGCGCGCCGGCGGCCGTGCTCGACTCGGCGAACTCCGCGAGCTGGGGCGACGACGGGTCGATCGTGTTCGAGCAGGGAGGCGGAATCTGGACGCTCGCCGCGAACGGACGGCGCCGGCTCGTGGCGAGCCCGGATCGCGAGCAGGGGCATCGGCGGTACGCGTGGCCCGAGGTGCTGCCCGGAAGCCGCTACGCGCTGATCACGCTCTGGCGCGGCGGCGCGAGCCTCGATTCCGCGCGGCTCGGCATCGTCTCGCTCGGCGACGGAACGGTGTCGGACCTCGGAATCGCCGGCGTGAACCCGCACTACGCGGCACCGGGCTGGGTCGTGTATGCGCGATCGGGCGGCGCCGTGGACGCGGTGCCCTTCTCCCTGCGGCGGCGCGCGGTCACGGGCGCACCCGCGCATCTGCTCGACAACGTCTGGCACGGCGGCGGCGGTGGCACCGACTTCTCCGTCTCCGGCAACGGCGTGCTCGCCTATCACGGCGGCGTCCCCAACGCGGCCGAGCTCTCCATGGCGGCGGTGGATCTCGACGGGCACGTGCGCGAGCTTCCGGCGGTCGGGCGCGAGCGGTTCGGCGAGCCTCGCGTCTCGCCCGACGGCAGGCACATGGCCGTGGCGATCGGTCCGCCGCAGCCGAGCGACACGGGCGACGTCTGGGTGTACGACCTGACGACGGGCGGTCGCGCGCGGCTGACCTCGCACGGGCTCAACATCCGCCCCGAGTGGACGCGCGACGGCTCGCGCGTCGTGTACATCGCTCGGGATCGCGACTCGCAGTTCGTCGTCGCGCGCCGGCCCGACGGCACGGGGGACGCCGAGGTGCTGGCGCGCGGGAAGTCGCCCGCGTTCTACGAGCTCTCGCTCGGTCCGGCGCATGGCACCTCGGCGATCCGGACCGGGCTCGCCGCCGGCGGCAGCGCGATCGTCCTCGCGCCGACGGACTCGCTCGGCGCGCGCCGGCCGTTCGACGCCGGTGCGCGCGTGGCCATCACGCCGAAGCTCTCGCCGAACGGGCGACTGCTCGCGTTCGTGACGACGGAGGATGGGCGGCGCGAGCTGTTCGTCCGCGCGGTGAACGGCGAGGGAGCGCGCGTGGCCGTGTCGACGGAGGGAGGGACCGAACCGGTGTGGTCGCCCGACGGCGGCACGCTCTACTTCCGCGGACTGACCGACGTGATGGCGGCGACAGTGACCGAGCGGCCGGCGCTCACGGTGGGTGCGCCGAAGCCCGTGTTCGAGGACACGTACTTCCGCTCGGTGGCCCATCCGGCGTACGACATCTTTCCGAGCGGGCGCGAGCTGCTCGTGCTGAGCGGCTGGTCGCGCGCGCAGACGCGGGCGTATCTGCTCGTGAACTGGACGCGCGCGCTGCCCGCGGAGGAGCCGGCGCGGCGCTGACGCGAGCCCGCGCCGCGCCGCAGCGTCAGGCGGGCGACGCGGGGGGGAGCCAGCGTGACGGTCCGCGCAGCACGGCGCCGAGCGCCCAGCGGGCGGAGGGCGCGCCGGGCCGGAGCGCGACGGCGACGAGCGCGGCGACGAGGGCCTTTCTGCGATTACCGGTGAAGTAGCCCATGAGCGCGCGATCGCACCACGTCTCCCACGCGCGTGCGGGGGGCGCCTTGTGCTTCGTCGGCTCGCGACCGGTGATGCCGCGCCGCGCGAACGCACGCGAGAGAATCTCGAGCGTGACGGCGCGCCGGCGCTCGCTGTTCGTGCCGCCGATGCTCGCGTTCCGGTCGTGGATGCGGTAGCGGGTGAGGACGTCCGGCAGGTTCACGAGCCGGCCGACCTCGGCGAGCCGCAGCCAGAAGTCGTGATCCTCGCCCGTGGTGAGCAGATCGGCGGAATACCCCCCGATCGCGAGCGCGGCCTCGCGCCGGAAGGTCGCGGTCGGATTCATGATCGTGCCGCCGCGTCCGTCGAGGTGCGCGGCGTCGATCGCCTCGTGCGTGTAGGTGCGCACGCCGATCCGCACCGGCTGGTCGTGGCTGTCCACGATGAGCGCGCGCGAGCCGACGCCGACGCACTCCGGATGACGGTCGAGGTAGTCGACCTGGCGCCCGAGCCGCTCCGGAAGCATGGCGTCGTCCGAGTCGAGGTTGGCGACGAGCTCGCCGCGCGCTTCGTGCAGCCCGACGTTTCGCGCGATCGACGGGGCGGCGTGCGGATGCTCGACGACGCGCACGCGCGGGTCGGCGGCGGCGAGCCGCGCGGCCTCCGCGGCCGAGCCGTCGGTGGATCCGCCGTCGACGAGCACGAGGAGCTCGAAGTCGGCGAAGTCGCTCGCGAGCACGCTGTTCACGGCGTCGGCGAGGAACCGCTCCCCGTTGTACACGGGCATCACCACCGAGACGCGCGGCGTCACGAGCGGTCGTCCTCGCGCGCGCGGCCGAGGGAAGTTGCGAGAATCGGGCGCATCCCGTCAAAGACGACGACGGCTCGCGCAGGATACGCGAGCGCGCGCGACATTCACTCTGCCATGGGACCGATGACCGAACGAAGGAGGAGGGCGTGACGGAGCCGGACCGCGCGCCGCACGCCGTCCGCTGGATCGCCAACGGCGTGCTCGTGCTCGCGAGCACGCTGTTCGCCCTCGCCGCGGTCGAGATCGGCCTGCGCATCACGGGCGCGGTGCCGCCATCCATGTACGAGTCGGATTCGACGCTCATCTATCGCGCGGTGCCGGGCGGGCAGAAGCGGTTCGTCCACAACGCGGCGAACGGGGGCGCGACGATCCTCGTGACGATCGACGACGACGGCTATCGCGGCCCGCCGCTCCGCACCGACGGAAAGGCACGGCGGATCGCCGTGTTCGGCGACTCGTTCATCGCCGGCGAGTTCGCCCCCGACAGCCTCACCTTCGTCCGCATGCTCGAGCGCGACCTCGCCGCGCACGCCCCCACCGAGGTCGTCAACGCAGGGGTCACGGGCTACGGGCCCGACCAGGAATTCCTGCGCATGCAGCGCGACCTGCCGCGCCTCGAGCCGCAGGCGGCGATCCTCGCCGTGTTCGCCGACAACGACCTCGGCGACCTCGTTCGCAACCGGCTGTTCCGGCTGCGTCCCGACAGCACGCTCGAGGCGCACCGGGTGACGCTGCATCCGGTCCTCGAGCACGCGCTCGACACGCAGGCGCATCCCACCGGCTGGCGACGGCTGCACCTCGTCCGGTGGATTGAGCGGCGGCGCCACCGGGTGACCGAGAGTCTCCCGAGCACGCGGCCGCGCCGGAACGAGCCGACGTTCTCGATCGCCGGCTACTCCGCCTGGGCGATGTTCAACGCGCAGCGCCAGTACGACGACACCCGGGCGCACCCCGACACGGTGCTCGATCTCCTCGGCGACAGCTACGACATCGACGTCAGCGCCACGCCGGACGCACCGTCGGCGCGGTACAAGGTGGCGCTGATGGACCGGCTGCTCGGCGCGGTCCAGGAGGACATGAGCCGGCGCGGCGTGCCGCTCGTGCTGCTGATCATCCCGTCGCCGATCGACGCGTGCGAGGGGTACGACATCCACGTCGACAGCGCGAGCTACCCGAAGTACGAGCGGCGGCGGATCTCGGGTACGATCGACTCGCTCGCCGCGCGCCACGGCATCCGCCGGATCGACCTGTGGGAGCCGTTCCGCGCGGCCGGCGCGTGCACGCTCTACTACCGCGGCGGCGACCTGCACTGGAAGGAGAACGGCCAGGCGCTCGCGGCGAAGCTCGTCGCCGACAGCCTGCGCGCGTGGCGGCTCGCGCCGTAGACGCTCGGTGCGCCGCCGCGCCGGTCAGGGCGCGGCGGGCGCGGCGGGCGGTTCCGGCGCGACCAGGACGCGGGTGAGCTCGGCCGAGAGCGCGGGACCGAGCGACTCGGCGAACCGTACCGCGAGATGGTTGTCGTCCGCGTAGCGGACGACACCGTCGCGCATCGCCGGGCAGGCCGTCTCGTCGCAGATCCGGTCGGTGAGCGACAGGTAGACCGCTCCGGGCACGACCGACGCGGCGTGACGGTCGGATGCGGCCGCGCGCGGATCGAGCGCACGGCGACGCGCCATGTCGCAGCGGCGCGGGTGGTCGATGAGCTGCACGAGGCAGTGCGGAATGTCGCGCCGCATCTGCGGCGTGTCCTCCATGACCACGAGGCGCGCCCCCGAAGGGCGCAGCGCCTCGAGCGTGCGCACGATGCCGTCGTGCCACGTGCGGCGCGCCACGGCGCTCGAGTCCGTGTACTGGATCTCGTTTCCGATCTGGAGCGGATAGGTGTTCGCACCGGCGAGCACGACGATCGCGGGGCGGGTCTCGCGGATGCGGCGGATCACGTGCTCGCGCCAGCGATCGCACTCGACGTAGGCGCGCTGGAGGATCGCGTTCGCGATGGTGACGGTCGCCGCCGGACAGCTCGACTTGGTGAGATTCACGATCGACCATCCGCGCATGCGTGCCACCGAGTCGAGCGCGGGAAACCATTGCGCGGCGTGCGAGTCGCCGAAGAGCACCATCGTCGTGTCGCTGCGCGCCGGCCCATAGCGGCATTCGGGCGACTCGAGGGCGAGCAGCGACAGGTGGCAGTTGTCGGCATACGTCCTCGCGTGCACGTGCGCCGCCAGGATGGCCGCGTAGCGCGGCTGCGCGAGCGTCCACGTCGCGAAGCGCGATGCGCCGGCCGACGCGGCGACCGTGAGCGCCGCGAGCCCGAGCGCGGCGACGACCACCTGACGCGGCCGTCGCGCGAGGCGCGTGGAGAAGCGGATCGGCGACTCCACGAAGCGGTACGCGATCGCCGCGGGAACGAGCGACGCCAGCGCGACGGCGACGGACAGCCGCACCGACGGATCGCCGACGCGCTCGCGCAGATAGACGAGCGCGGGCCAGTGCCAGAGATACCACGAGTAGGAGAGCCTGCCGATCAGCCGGACGGGCGCGAGCCCGAGCGCGCGCCCCGCGACCGTACGGTACGCTCCCGCGCCGGCGAGGATCACGGCGACGGTGCCGAGCGTCGGCACGAGCGTGCGAAGCCCGAGGATCGGGCCGGCGTTCTCGTGGAACAGCGCCGACGATCCGACGATGGCGGAGAGGCCGCCGAGCGCGAGCAGATCGAGCGCGGGCCGCGGCATCCGGCCCGCGTGACGCGCCGCCAGCACCGCGAGCGCGCCGAGACCGAACTCCCACGCGCGTGCGGGCAGCGCGTAGAAGGCGATCACCGGATACCGGCCGACCACCAGCACGCATCCGGCGAGCGAGAGCACCGTGACGGCCACTGCGGCGATCGCCAGCCGGCGCCGCGCGCGCTCGGCACCGCGCGAGCGGAACCAGAGTCCGACGAGGAGCATCGCCGGCGCGAAGAAGAGATAGAACTGCTCCTCGACCGACAACGACCACGTGTGCAGCAGCGGATCTCGCACGGCGGCGCCGCCGAAGTAGTCGGTGCTGCGGACCGCGAAGAGGATGTTCGAGCCGTAGACGGCGAACGCACGCGCGGTCTCGGCGAAGCCCTGTTGTGCGAAGGGGGTGAGCCACGCCGCATTGGCGACGAGCACGACGAGCGTGACGAGCGCCGCCGCGGGGAGGAGCCGCCGCGCGCGGCGCGCCCAGAAGCGCGTGAGCGACACGCGGCCGGTCGCGTTGATCTCGTCGAGCAACAAGCCGGTGATGAGGAAGCCGGACAGCACGAAGAAGACGTCGACGCCGAGGAAGCCGCTCCGCGCGTAGCGGAAGCCGGCGTGGTAGAGCACGACGAGCAGGATCGCGACCGCGCGGAGGCCCTCGATGTCGGGGCGGAAGCGCAGATGGCGCTCGCCGCCGGCCGCCGGCGCGGACGCGGGCACGCCGGCGGTCGGCGCGGTCGGCGCGTACGGCGTCGCGTCGCTCGAGAGCCGCGTGTCGCTCACGGTCAGCTCACCCGGCGCGTGGGGTTGAACCAGATCCGGTCGCCCTTCGCGTAGGGGACGTCGCCGTGGTACGCGCCGGGGCTCTCGACGTAGCGCAGCGCCTGCGTGCAGCCGACCTCCGACGAGAAGTAGCCGAGCAGGGTGAGCTCCTTCATGAGGCGGAAGTAGTGCGGCGGCTCGTCGCGCTCGCGCGTGCGGCCGTGCTCGCGCTGCTCCGCGTCGATCTCGTTCAGCAGCGCGGTTCGCTGCGCGGCGGGGGTCTGCACGAACGAGGTGCCGTACTTCGCGCGGCACGCGGACTCGACGGCGTCGAGCCCGCGCCGGAACGACGCGAAGGCGTCGTCCTCGTAGCAGTCGGTGGCCAGCGTCGCCATCAGCGCGCCGATCCCGATCGACTTCGCGCCCGGCGTGTCCGTGGCCGGGATGATCGTGTCGCCGATCTCGTCGAGCAGCGCGACGTCGCCGGCGCTGAAGGTGCGCGGCACGGCCGATGGCGCGCGGCTGCAGCCGGCGACGAACGCCTCCGCGCCGATCGCGACCGCGCCGGTGATGGCGGCGAGCCGCGCGAGCGCTTCGCGCCGGGTGATCGGGCTCGTCACAGGTTCCTCGACTTCAGCTCGCGCACGGCGAAGTCCGCCGCGCGCGCGGTGAGCGCCATGTAGGTGAGCGACGGGTTCACGCAGGAGCTCGACGCCATGCACGCGCCGTCGGTGACGAACAGGTTCGGCGCGTCCCACAGCTGGTTGTGCGCGTTGAGGACCGACGTCCTCCGATCGCTTCCCATGCGCGCCGTTCCCATCTCGTGGATCGACTCGCCGAAGGTGTAGGGCCCATCCTGCGGCCGGACGTCCTTCACGCCGGCCGCCTCGAGCATCTCGGCGGCGTCGTTGGCCATGTCCTTCCGCATGCGCCGCTCGTTGTCGCGGATCCGGCAGTCGAAGGCGAGCACGGGGAGGCCCCACCGGTCCTTCTTCGCCCGGTCGAGCGCCACGCGGTTGTCGTGGGAGGGGAGCGTCTCGCCGAAGCCGGTCATGCCGATCGTCCACGGGCCCGGCTCGGTGAGCGCCGCCTTGAGCGGCGCGCCGACGCCGAGCTCCGCGATGTCGCGGCTCCACTCCTGCCGGCTCGCGCTTCCCTGATACGCGAAGCCGCGCACGTAGTCGCGTCGCTCGCCGTACAGATTGCGGAAGCGCGGCACGTAGAAGCCGCACGGACGCCGCCCGTAGGTGTAGCGGTCCTCGAACCCCTCCACGCGCCCGCTCGCGCCGGCGCGGAAGTGGTGGTCGATGACATTGTGCCCGAGCTCTCCGCTGCTGCTGCCGAGCCCACCGGGCCAGACGTCGGTGGCGGAGTTCATGAGGAGCCACGCCGAGTTGAACGTCGACGCACAGAGGAAGACGACGTCGGCCGAGTACTCGAGCGACTCGTTCGTCTCGGCGTCGATCACCGATACGCCGGTGACGCGGCGGCGGTCGCGATCGTAGCGCAGCTCGCGCACGATCGAGAAGGGACGGAGGGTGAGCCTGCCCGTCGCGGCGGCCGCGGGAAGCGCCGCCGACTGCGTGCTGTAGTACGCGCCGTACGGGCAGCCGAGCCAGCACTTGTCGCGATACTGGCAGGGTCCGCGGCCCTCGCGCCCCTGCGTGAGGTTGGCGACGCGCCCGATGATGAGCCGGCGCCGGTCGGGCCAGCGCGCGCGGATGCGGTCGGCGACGGCGCGCTCGACGACGTTGAGCTCCATCGGCGGGAGGAACTGGCCGTCGGGGAGATGCGGCAGCCCCTCGGCCGACCCGCTGACGCCGATGAATCGCTCCACGTGATCGTACCACGGCGCGATGTCCGCGTAGCGGATCGGCCAGTCGACGCCGACGCCCTCGATGACGTTCGCCTCGAAGTCGGCGTCGCTCCAGCGATAGCAGTGCCGGCCCCAGGTGAGCGAGCGTCCGCCGACCTGATAGCCGCGCAGCCACTCGAACGGCTTCGTCTCGACGTATGGGCAGTCCTGCTCGTTCGCCCAGAAGTCGGCGTTGAGCTCGTAGATCAGCCGCGCGCGCTTCAGCACCGGATACTCGGCGCGGAGCTCGCGCGTGGCGACCCCGCGGTGCGGGATCTTCCAGGGCGGCGTGGTCGCGTTGACGTAGTCCTCGACGTGCCTCACGTTGCGCCCCCGCTCGAGCACCAGGGTGCGGAGCCCGCGCTCGGTCAGCTCCTTGGCGGCCATGCCGCCCGTGATGCCGGAGCCGACCACGATGGCGTCGAAGTGAGGGATCGCTGAGGGCATCGCGCGGGGCGGGGGTGGGTGCGGCGAAAATCGCTCTGTAAGAGACTCCTGAGCCGCTTCCGCGTCATCATGGGAGCGGGCGCCGACGGGGATGACGCCGCTTCACCCACCAGGGGAACCGGAGCACGGGATCGGCATGCAGCGGAACGTACTGACGGGGCTGGTGGGGCTCACCCTCGCGATCGGGTGGATGGCGGCGTGCGACAAGCGGTCGCGGGACGCGAGCACGTTCACCACGGCAGGGGTGGCGCACCTCCAGCAGAAGGAGTACGACCGCGCGATCCGCGACTTCGACCGGGCGATCGCCCTCCAGCCCGGGCTGGTGGTGGCATGGCGCAACCGCGGGCTCGCGCACCGCGAGAAGGGGGACTTCGAGCGAGCGATCGCCGACTACGATCAGGCCGCCCTGCTCTCGCCGGCCGACGCGCGCGTGTTCAACGACCGCGGGCTCGCGTACGTCGGCATGGACGACTACGCGCACGCCATCCAGGACTTCGACCGTGCGATCTCGCTCAAGCCCGACCACGCCGCCGCGATGCAGAACCGCGGGCGGACGTACTTCCTCCTCGGCAACCACGCACAGGCGGCGGCCGATCTGCAGCGCGGCCTCCTGCTCGATTCGACGAACGCCTCGGCGGTGATCTGGCTCCATCTCGCGCGGCAGCGCATGCGCCAGGACGACGCGAGCGACTTCGCCGCGCAGTCGGCGGTGGCGGACACCACGCGCTGGCCCGCGCCCGTGCTGCGCTACCTGCAGGGCCGACTGAGCGCCGACTCGCTTCGTGCGGTGTCCGACTCCACCGACGCGGACTCGCGCGCCGACCAGCGGTGCGCGGCGGCGTTCTACCTCGGCGAGGCGGCGCTCCTGCGCGAGGCGCGCGACTCGGCGGCGACCCTGTTCGAGGAGACGCGCGCGTCGTGTCCGAGGGCGTGGACGGAGTACAAGGGCGCGGTGGCGGAGCTGAGGAAACTGGGGCGGCGCGAGTAGGCGCGTACGCTCCCGCCGATCAGCGGTGCTGCGCGAACAGCCAGCGCCAGAGCTCCGGCGTCCGGTATGCCGTGTCCCAGATCTCGTGCGGGCCGGAGTACTCCGTGTACTTCACCGTCACGCCCGCCTGCCCGAAGGTTTTCACGCGCGCGCGGGTGTCGGTGGCGTGAACGACCGGGTCGCGCGCGCCCTGGAAGATCCACACCGGCGTGGAGCGGAGCACACGCGCTTCCTCGGCGTCCGCGTCGGCCTGGGAGAGCCGCGTGCCGCGGTCGCCGTCCTGGATGACGAGCGGCGCGGAGATCGGCACGAGTGCGGCGAACCGGTCGGGGCGCTCGCGCGCGATGAGCCAGGCGAGCACGCCGCCGAACGAGATGCCGGTGAGATAGACCCGGTTCGGGTCGCCGTTCACCTCGTGGACGACGACGTCGATGAGCCGCGCCATCGCCGGCGCGTACCGCACCCCCTGCCCCGTGCTCGGGACCTGCGGGAAGATCACGACGGCCGGAAAGCTGTCCGCCTGCTCCTGCACGATCGGCCCGACGCCGACGCGGATCTGCCGCATGCCGTCGCTTCCCTTCTCGCCCGACCCGTGCAGCGCGACGACGACGGGCCACGTGCGCGCCGGGTCGTAGTCGTGCGGCAGGAAGACCTGGTACTGGTAGACCGTGCCGTGCTCGGTGTAGGTGCGCCGGCTGAAGCGCCCGGGCGCCCCCCTCGCGAGCGCCGCGGCCGGGTGCGTCGTCGTGGCGGCCGGCTGCGGCCGCGCCACGGCAGCGACACCGGCGATCGCCACGACGGCAACGAGCGCGACGACGGACGACGTGGCCGCGGCGCGCGGTCTCATCGGCTCACCGCTGCTTGGAGTCGAGCCAGGTCCACATGTCGGCGCGCGCGTAGACGTCGTCCCAGATCGCGTGGCCGCCGCTCGGA
This sequence comes from Gemmatimonadaceae bacterium, assembly GCA_035494615.1. Lineage (GTDB taxonomy): Bacteria > Gemmatimonadota > Gemmatimonadetes > Gemmatimonadales > Gemmatimonadaceae > AG11. Next base: position 12,685 of record DATJGU010000084.1, on the reverse strand, counting down.
TAGACGGTGAGCGTGTACGGATCGCCGTTGGCCGTGAACGCCGTCTTGATCGCATACGAATCGTTCACGGAGATCTGCGTGTCGAGCTGGCCGTGGAACTCCCAGATGGGGAGGTTCTTCAGCGTCTGCGCCGCGAGCTGGAACCCCTGCTGCTGCGTGGCTCCGGTGCTGAGACATCCGCCGCAGATCGACGCGGAGATCGGCACCCACGCGGCGAACCTGGTCGGATTGCGATAGGCGATCTCGTAGCCGCGAATGCCACCGTATGAGAGCCCGGTGAGGTAGACGCGTGACGGATCCGCCTTGCCGTACTCCACCATCGTCTTGTCGAGCGCGGCGACCGCCACGCGATCGAAGATGTCGTTCACCCCTTCGCCCGCCGGCGCCTGCGGGAACACGACGATGGCCGGGAAGGTCGAGAGCTGCGCCTTGACCACCGGGCCGAGCCCCACCGTCGTCTGCGCGACGTTGTCGCTTCCCTTCTCCCCCGAGCCGTGCAGGAAGAGGATCACCGGCACCGACGTCGTCGACGCCGCGTTGTAGTTCGCCGGAATGAACACCTGATACCGGTACGTGACACCGCCGTCCACCACGCTCTTCGAGCTCACGAAGCCGGTCGTCACGCTTCCGCCACCGCCGCCGCCATTGGGATCGCACGATGCGGTGGGTCCGGCGTCGCACAGGCGGTCGGCGCCGCCGCACGCCGAGGCGCCGATCAGCGCGATCATGACTGCGAGGTGACGGCTACGCATGGTCGTGTGGTTCCGGAAGAGTGAGAGCGGCGTCGTGAAAGCTGGCTCGTGCGCGGCGAGAAAGCATACCCCACGCCAGGACGATCGATCGTTTCGCGGCGCATCGTGTGAGCGGGGTCACAACGCCAGCCGCAGGACGTCGCCGAGCGGAGCGCCGACGACGAGCGCGCCGGAGTAGCCCGGCGCGGGATCCAGCGCGACCATCGACCACCGCTCGGTGGCGCCGGCGTCCAGCCGGTCCTCGATCAGCCGCGCGGGCTCGCCCGGCATCAGCGCGACGTCGAAGTGGTGCAGGCCGCGCGAGATCCCGTGCCCGGTGGCCTTGAGGTACGCCTCCTTCCGCGTCCACGCGGCGAAGAACCCGGCGGCGATCTGTTCGGGCGCATCGGCGAGCGCCCGGAGCGCCGCGCGCTCGCCGGGCGAGAAGAAGCGTTCGGCCAGCTCGAGATGCTCGACCTCCGGCGACCAGCGCTCGAGGTCCACGCCGACGGGACGCGCGCGCGTCACGGCGACGAGGGCGAGGTCCTCGGAGTGCGACAGGTTGAACTCGATCGCCGGCGTCCGCGCGTCGCCGCGAAGTCTCGGCTTGCCGTGCTCCGCGATCTCGAACTCGAGCGCGTCGGGCCGCTCGTCGACGTAGCCGGCCACGATCGTGCGGAGCGCGCCGTGCGCGACGACGAAGCGCCGGCGGTGCACCTCGCGCACGAACCGCGATGCCCGCGCCTGCTCGTCGACCGAGAGGAGCGCCCAGTAGTCGCCCACGCGCGCGTCGTCGTCGAGCGGGACGCGCCAGACGTGCACGGCGTGCGCCTCGAGCGGCGGCCGTCGCGCGCGGCGCCAGGCGTCGGCGACCGACGATTCGGCGCGCATCAGGGCTCGGGGCGCTCGAGGATGGCGCGGAACAGCCGCGCCATCTTCGGCAGGTCGTTCGTGATCAGCCCCACGTGGTGCGCGACGATCTGGTGCGAGTGCACCGTCGTCGCCACGCGCCACCACCCGTGCGTGGGATCCAGCCGCCGCACGTCCGCGTGGCGTTCGGCCCAGATCAGATCGACCGTGCCGTCGAATCGGCGCGGGATGTACGCCGACGCCGCCTGCGCCTGGGACTGCAGCACGTTCGCGCCGGCGGCTTCGGTGAGCACGGAGACGTCGGCGAGGCGCGCGCCGTCCGCGCCGCGCGCGTTCGCGGCGTCGGCGCGACGTCCGATCCAGGCGAGGAGCCGCCGCCACCGCCTGGCCACGTTGCGGTGCGACCACTGGAGCTGCTGCCCGACGTCGAGCTGCGAGACCTGGCGCAGCCGGAGCGCGTACCGCCGGAGGCGCTTCATGAGATCGGCCTGCCGCGCGAGCCTCGCGCGCGGCCCGCCGGGAACGAGCGCGAGGAAGGGCCGCGCGACGCGGAGCCGCGCGTTCGTCGCCGAGCTGTCGACGACGATGAGCCGCTCGACGGTCTCGCCCGCCGCCTGGAGCTGGCGCGCCATCTCGAACGCGATGATCCCGCCGACGCAGAATCCGGCCAGCCGGTAGGGTCCCGTGGGCTGCGCCTTGCGCAGCTCGGCGACGTGGCGCGCCGCCATGCTCTCGATGCGCCACACGGTGGTGTCGTCCTCCGCGCCGAGCGTTGGCAGCACGAACAACGGACCATCCGGCACCGCGATCGGGGCGAGGCGGCGGCAGTACCAGCCCGCGCCGCGCACGTCGCCATGCACGAACGCGAGCGGCGCGCCGGTGGCGTCGGGCTGGAGCACGACGAGCGGCGGCTCGCCCTGGGCCTGCAGCTCCGCGCCGATCCGCGCGCCGAGCGTCTCGATCGTCGACGTCTCGAACAGCCACGCGAGCGGCACGTGCCGGCCGCGCACCCGCGCCACGTCGGCGAGCATCCGCACGGCGAGCAGCGAGTGGCCGCCGATCTCGAAGAAGTCCTCGCGGATCCCGATCGGGCGGCGGTCGAGCAGCCGCTCCCAGATCTGGACCAGCTCGTGCTCGATCGTCGTGCGCGGGGGCACGTAGTCGGCCGCCCGCTGCGCCGCGAGCTTCGGCAGCGGCAGCGCCTGGCGGTCGACCTTGCCGTTCCGCGTGATCGGGAACTCGGGAAGCGCGACGATCGCGCTCGGCATCATGTTCTGCGGCAGCACGCGGCGGAGCGCGGCGCGCAGCCGGCTCTCCTCCGGCGACGCGCCCGCGGTGGGCACGTAGTAGCACACGAGCCGCGAATCGCCGGGCGCGATCTCGCGCACCATCGCCAGCGCCTCGCCCACGCCGGGCTCCGCGCCGAGCACCGCTTCGATCTCGCCGAGCTCGATGCGCACGCCGCGGATCTTCACCTGGGTGTCCGCGCGTCCGATAAACTCGATCTCGCCGTTCGGCATCCAGCGCGCGAGGTCGCCCGTGCGATAGAGCCGCTCGCCGGAATCGGGAAGCACCGGGTTCGGGATGAACCGCTCCGCGGTGAGATCGGGACGGTTCAGGTACCCGATCGCATTGCCGTCGCCGGCGACGTGCAGCTCGCCCGGCACGCCGACCGGCACGAGCCGCCCGCGCCGGTCGAGGAGGTAGACGCGCGTATTCGCGATCGGGCGGCCCACCGGCACGCCCGTCGCGTCGGGCGCCACCGCCGTCACGCGATGCGTGAGCGCGATGACCGACGCCTCGGAGGGGCCGTAGGCGTTCACGAGGTTCACCGGCGCGGAGTGCTCGAGCACGCGCCGCGCCGCGTCCGCGTCGGCCGCCTCGCCCCCGAACAGCATGTTGCGCACGCCGCGCAGCGCGTCGGGCGCGGTGCGCGCCACCTGATTGAACACGGCGGTGGTGAGCAGCATCGTCGTGATGCCCGCCCGCTGGATCTCCTCGGCCAGCGCGTGCGCGTCGAGCATCGTCTCGCGCGGCACGATGGCGAGTCGCGCGCCGTTGAGCAGTGCGCCCCACACTTCCCAGGTCAGCGCGTCGAACGCGGGGCTCGCCACCTGCCCCATCACGTCGCGCGCGTCGAGCTGCATGTAGTTCGTGCAGGTGACGAGCCGCACGATGCCGCGGTGCGGGAGCAGCATCCCCTTCGGGCGGCCGGTCGTGCCCGACGTGTAGATCACGTTGGCCGGATCGGCGCCCGTGGTGCAGAGCGGCGGGGGGTCGAGCGGGGCGGTGTCGATCGTCGCGGCGTCCGCGACGAGCGAGACGCGCGGCGCGCGCGCCTGCGGGATGTCCACGGCCCCGCCGCGGAGCGTCACGAGCGCGGCGAGGCGTGCGTCCTCCGCCATGAACGCGAGCCGCTCCGCCGGATAGCTCGGATCGAAGGTGAGGTACGCCGCACCCGCCTTCATCGCGGCGAGCATCGCGATGATCATCCCGCCGGAGGGCTCCATGCAGATGCCCACGACGCTCCCCACGCCGACGCCGAGCCCGCGCAGATGCCACGCGAGCTGGTTGCTGCGCCACTCGAGCTCACGGTAGCTGAGCGTCCGCCCGTCCACCGACACCGCGATCGCGTCGGGGGTGCTCGCCGCGTGGTGACCCACGAGCTCGTGCACCGTCGCGTCGCGCGGATACGGAACGGCGCGGCCGTTCCAGTCCTCGAGCAGGAGCCGGCGCTCGCGCTCCGTCACGAGGGGGAGATCCGACAGCCGCGTATCGGGCATGCGGCTCGCGCCGTCGAGCAGCATGCCGAGATGGCCGAGCATGCGCTCGACGGTCTCGGGGTCGAAGAGCGAGGCGCGGTACTGCAACGCGGCGCGCAGCCCGCTCGGCTGCTCGCCCATCGAGAGCGAGAGGTCGAACTTGGTCGTCGTCGTCTCGGTGCCGACGGCGCGGGTGTCGGTGCCGCTCAGCCGCAGCCCGCCGGGCGCGTTGTTCTGCAGGACGAAGTGCACCTGCGCGAACCCGGCGGCTTCGGCCCCGCGCTCGCGCTGCACCGCCGCCGACAGCGTCTCGAAGGGCAGCTCGGCGTGCTCGCTCGCGTGGAGGTACTCCTCCTTCACGCGGGCGACGAGCTCGCGGAAGCTCGGATCGTCGGCGAACGACGCGCGCAGCGGGATCGTGTTGACGAAGTTCCCGACGACGCGCTCGAGATCCGCCCGCCCTCGGCCGGCGACGATCGTCCCGACCACGAGCTCGTCCTGCCCGGTGTAGCGGTGCAGCAGCGCCTCGAACCCGGCGAGCAGCACCATGAACAGCGTCGCATCGGCCTCGCGCGCCACGGCCTTGAGCCGGTCGAGCAGCTCCGCCGGGAACACGACGGTGCGCTTCCCCCCTTCGAACGTCGGCGTCGCGGCGCGCGGCCGATCGGTCGGCAGCGCGACGGCGAGCGTCGAGTCGGCGAGCCGGTCGAGCCACCCGCGCAGCTCGCGCTCGGTCGCGGCGGCGTCGAGGCGCGTGCGCTGCCACGCGGCGTAGTCGGCGAACCGGACCGCGGGCGCGGGAAGCTCCGGCGCGCGCTCGCCGCGCGCCCGCGCGTACAGCGCCGACAGCTCGCGCAGCACGACGCCGCGCGACCAGCCGTCGTACACCAGATGGTGCGACACGAGCAGGAGCGCGTGCTCGCGCTCGGCCAGCCGGATCACCGTGGCTCGCAGCAGCAGGTCCGCGCCGAGGTCGAAGGGCGCGGTGCTCCGCTCCGCCACCACCTGGGCGCTCCGCTGCTCGCGCGCGGCGGCGTCGAGCGACGCGAGGTCGATGACGTCGAGCGGCACCGGACGCGCCGGCTGGATGCGCTGCACCGGCCCGTCGTCGCGCTCGACGACGACGGAGCGCAGCGCCTCGTGGCGCTCCACCACGCCGTCCAGCGCGCGACGAAGCGCGCCGACGTCGAGCGTCCCAGAGATCCGCCACTGGTCGGCGACGTTGTAGACGCCCATGCCCGGCGCATTCCGCTCGACGAGCCAGAACAGCTCCTGGAGATGCGTGAGCGGCGCCTCGTCGCCGGCGCGCGGGATCGCTTCGTCCGCCGCGGCGGTCTCGGCGGCGCCGAGCGCGTCGACCCGCGCGGCGAAGGTCGCCACCGTGCTCGCCTCGAAGATCACGCGCAGCGGCACGCGGACGCCGAACCGCTCGCCGACGCGCGCGAGCACGCGCAGCGCGAGGAGCGAGTGGCCGCCCAGCTCGAAGAAGTCGTCGTCGGCGCCGAGCTCGCGCTGGAGCACCTCGCTCCACAGCTCGGCGACGGCGATCTCCGTCGGCGTGCGCGGCGCGGTGCGCTCCGCGGCGGGCGCGTCGGTCGTCGCCGGCGCGGGAAGCGCCTTGCGGTCGAGCTTCCCGTTCGCGTTCATCGGCCACTCGGCGAGCCAGACGAAGGCCGTGGGCACCATGAATTCGGGCAGCGTCGCCTTGAGCGCGCGCCGGAGCGCCACCGGCGTATGGCCGCCGCGATCCGCGCCCGGCATCGGGATGCAGTAGGCGACGAGCCGCTGATCGCCCGGCGTGTCCTCGCGCACGAGCGCGACGGCCGACTGGATCCCCGGCTGCTGCACGAGCGCCGTCTCGATCTCGCCCAGCTCGACGCGGAAGCCGCGCAGCTTCACCTGGTTGTCGATGCGGCCGAGGTACTCGAGCGTGCCGTCGGCGCGCCACCGCGCGCGGTCGCCCGTGCGATACATCCGCGCACCGGCGCCGGCGGCGAACGGATCGCGCACGAACTTCTCGTCGGTCAGCTCGGGGCGATTCAGGTAGCCGTGCGCGAGCCCGACGCCGCCGATGCACAGCTCGCCCGCGACGCCGACCGGCACGAGCTCCATCGGACCGGCGCGCTCGCCCGGCACCGAGACCACGTGCACCGACGCGTTGGCGATCGGCGCGCCGATCGGCACCGTGCCGCCCGTCCACGCCGACGCCGTGACGCTCCAGTGCGTCGCATACACCGTCGCTTCGGTGGGACCGTACAGGTTGGTCACCTCGAGCGCCGGACACACGGCGGCGAGCCGCGTGAGCAGCTCGCTCGGGAGCGCCTCGCCGCCGAGGAAGAGCCGGCGCACGCGCGGCAGCCCTTCAGGCGCCGCGGCACCTGGCGTCTCGAGCATCATCTGGAGCTGCGACGGCACGAGCTGCAGCAGCGTGACGTCGTGGCGCGCGAGCGCGGCGAGGAGATACGCCGGATCCTGATGTCCGCCCGGCCGCGCGAGCACGAGACGCGCCCCGCTCACGAGGGGGAGGAAGAACTCCCAGATGCAGGCGTCGAAGCTCGCGGGCGCCTTCTGCAGCACCGCGTCGCGGTCGTCGAGCGGGAAGGCGTCGCGCATCCACGCGAGGTAGTTCACCACGGCGCGGTGCGGGATCATCACCCCCTTCGGCCGCCCCGTCGACCCCGACGTGTAGATCACGTAGGCGAGGCCGTCGCCGTCCGGCTGCGGCGTCGATGCCGCCGCCATGTTGCGCGCCGCACCGGCGATCTCGCGCCAGTCGCGGTCGAGCAGCACGAGCCGCGCGCCCCCCGATTCGCTCGTGCGCGGCAGCGCGCCGACGAGCGCGTGCGTCGTGAGCAGCACGGGGACGCACGCGTCCTGGAGCATGAACGCGAGCCGGTCGGCAGGGTACTCCGGATCGAGCGGCAGGTAGTACGCGCCCGCCTTGAGCACGCCGAGCATGGCGACGACGAGCTCCGTCGACCGGTCGATGCAGATCCCGACGCCGACGTTCGGCCCGACCCCCGCCCCGGTGAGGAAGCGCGCGAGCAGCTCGGCGCGTGCATCGAGCTCGCGGAAGGTCGTCCGCTCGATCGTGCCGTCCGCGCGCTCGACCTCCACCGCGACGGCCTCCGGCGTGCGCGCGACCTGCTGGCCGATCATCTCGTGCAGCGTCTCCGCGGCGAGCGATTGCGGCGCCCCGAGTCCCCACTCGTGCAGCAGGAGCGCGCGCTCGCTCGCCGGCAGGATCGGCAGCGCGGAGACCCGCGCCTGCGGATCCGCCACGATCCCCGCGAGCAGCGTCTCGAGCCGCGCGAGCAGCCGCTCGATCGTCTCGGCGTCGAACAGGTCGGTGCGATACTCGAACGCGGCGCGCAGCCCGTCGGCGCGCTCGTGCATGAAGAGCGAGAGGTCGAACTTCGTCGCGCCGCGCGCCATCCCGAACGGCTCGAACGCGAGCCCGGGGAGCGAGAGCGTGCGCAGCTCGGCGTCCTGCAGCGTGAACATCGCCTGGAACAACCCAGCGCGGCCGAGCGCGCGGTCGCGCTGCAGCTCGAGCACGAGCTTCTCGTACGGGACGTCCTGGTGCTCGAACGCGCTGAGCGTCGTCTCCCGCACGCGCGCCAGCAGGTCGGCGAAGGGGGGATCGTCGTCGAGCCGCGTGCGCAGCACGAGCGTGTTGGCGAAGTAGCCGATGATCCCTTCGGTGCCTTCCTGTGCGCGGCCGGCCGTCGGCGAGCCGACGACGACGTCGCCCTGGCCGCTGAGCCGCGCGAGCAGCACGTCGAACGCGGCGAGCAGCGTGACGAACAGGGTGCTGCCGCTGGCGCGGCTCACCTCGCGCAGGCCCTCGAGCAGCGCGGGCGGGAGCATGCGCGACCGCATCGCCCCCTCGAAGCTCGGCGTCGCCGGGCGCGGACGGTCCGTGGGCAGCTCGAGCAGCGCTGGCGCGTCGCGGAGCTGGTCGCGCCAGAAAGCGAGGTGCGCCTCGAGCGCAGCACCCTGGAGCGTCTCGCGCTGCCAGCGCGCGAAGTCGCCGTACTGCACCGGCAGCGGCGCGAGCGCGGGCTCGCTCCCGCCGCGGTGCGCGTCGTACAGCGCCGACAGCTCGCGCATCAGGATGTTGCGCGACCAGGCGTCCGACGACACGTGATGCGACTCCAGCAGCAGCACGTGATCGTCGCCGCCGAGCTTCACGAGCGTGGCGCGTAGCTGCGGATCGTGCGCGAGGTCGAACGGACGGCGCGAGCGCTCGCGCACGACCTGGAGCGCCTCCGCCTCGCGATTCCCGGACGGGCGGTCCGTGAGGTCCACCACGTCGAGCGCGACGGAGGTCGGCTCGTGGACGATCTGCCGCGGCTCGCCGTCCACGAGATCGAACGTTGAGCGGAGCACCTCGTGCCGCGCCACGACGCCGTCGAGCGCGGCCCGCAGCGCCGCGACGTCGAGCGCGCCGCGCAGCCGCGCCGTGCGCGGCACGTTGTAGCCGTGCATTCCCGGGTTCGCGCGGTCGAGCAGCCAGAGCAGCTCCTGCGCGTACGACATCGGCACCGGCACGCCGGGCTCGCGCGCGACGATCCCGCCCGTCCGTGGCGCCGTCGCGCCCAGCGCGCGCGCGCGCTCGAGCTGCGCCCGCTTCTCCGGAGAGAGCGCGGCGAGACGCCGTTCGAGCTCGGCGCGGCGCTGGGCGAGCACCTCGGCGGGGGTCACTTAGCCGTCGCCCTCGGTGAGCGCGGCCACGGCCGCGAGCTCGAGCTCCACGTCGACGATCTCCGCGAGCTGCGCCACGGTGGGTGCGTCGAACAGCGTCCGCAGCGGGAGCCGAACGCCGAACGTGCGGCTCAGCTTCCCGAGCACGCGAATCGCCAGCAGCGAATGTCCGCCGAGCGAGATGAAATCCTCGGTGACGCCGACGTCCGCCTTCTTGAGCACCTCGCGCCAGATCGCCGCGATCCCTTCTTCGGTCGGCGTGCGCGGCGCGATGCGGCTCGCCGGCGCCGGCGCCGCGGCCACGGGATCGGGCAGCGCCGCGCGATCGACCTTGCCGTTGGCGCTCAACGGCAGCGCGTCGAGCAACGTCACGCCGGACGGGACCATGTAGTCGGGAAGCCGCGCCGCCGCCCAGTCGCGCACGCTCTCGGGCGTCGTGCGTCCGGCGTGCGAGGCGGCGTAGTCGGAGCCCGACTGGCGCGGCACGACGTACGCCGCGAGCAGCGCCTCGCCGCCCTCGCCGCGCACGACGACGACCGCTTGCGCGATCCCCGGATGCTCGAGCAGCACCTGCTCGATCTCGCCGAGCTCGACGCGGTAGCCGCGGATCTTCACCTGATCGTCGGCGCGGCCGAGGAACTCGATCGAGCCGTCGGGGAGCCGGCGAGCGCGATCGCCCGTGCGATACGCACGCGCTTCACCCGCGAGATCGACGAAGCGCTCGGCGGTGAGCTCGTCGCGGCCGAGATAGCCGCGCGCCACGCCGTCGCCCGCGACGTACAGCTCGCCCGGCACGCCGACCGGCACGGGCTGTCGGTGCGCGTCGAGCACGTGCAGCCGCACGTTCGCCAGCGCACTGCCGATCGGCACCGTCTGCGCGCCGCCGTCCCGCGCGGCGCGCGCCGACTCCGGCGTGACCTCGAAGGTGCTCGCGCCGACCGTCGTCTCCGTCGGGCCGTAATGATCGAGCACGCGGCAGGCGCCGGTGTCGAGCAGCCGCTGCGCGAGCTCCCACGACAGCGCTTCGCCGCCGAGGACCGCCCAGCGGCGCGGCAGCGCGGCGAAGAGCTGCCGCGCGTCGGCGCCCGCGACGAGCGCGCGGAGATGGTTCGGCGTGATCTTGAGGAGGTCGAGCGGATGCTCGGCGACGTACGCCGCCCAGCGCGCCGGCTCGGTGGCGACGTCGCGCCCGATGAGATGGAGCGTGCCCCCCGCGAGCAGCGCGGGGAAGAGCGAGGTGTTCCCGAGGTCGGCACCGACGGAGCTCACCATGCCGAAGCGCCAGCCGTCGAGCGCGGCGAGGCCGTCGCCGGTCTCGTCGCGCGGCACGTCGGCGAGTACGCGGCTCACCGCGCGCGTGTAGTGCACCACGTTCGCGTGCGTCACGGCGACCCCCTTCGGCACGCCGGTCGAGCCGCTCGTGAACAGCACGTACGCGAGATGCTCCGGCTTCACGCTGCGCTCCGGCGCCGCCGCCGGCTCGGCGTCGATCGCCGCCGCGTCGCGGTCGAGGCAGAGCGCGTCGATTCCGGGCGGCACGTGGTCGAGCAGCGCGCTCGTCGTGACGACGACGCGCGCCCCGGACTCGCGGAGCTGCTGCGTCGCACGCGCCGCGGGGAGCTCCGGCGGAACGGGGACGTACGCTCCTCCCGCCTTGAGCGCGCCGAGCATCGCCGCCACGAGATCCACCGAGCGGTCGAGCATCACGCCGACCGCGGCGTCGTGGCCGACGCCGCTCGCGCGCAGCCGGTGCGCGATGCGGTTCGCCCGCGCGTCGAGCGCGGCGTACGAGAGCGTGCCGTCGCCCGCGACCACGGCGGCGCGATCGGGCACCCGTGCCGCCTGCGCTTCGAACAGCTCGGCGATCGTCGCCGGCGCGCCGAGCGGAACCGCCGTGTCGTTCCAGGCGGCGAGCGCGCCGCGCTCCTCGGCCGTGAGCAGCGGGAGCGCCGACACGCGCGCCTCCGGCGTCTCCACGGCTCCCTCGAGCACGGCACGCAGATGGCCGAGCGCGCGGCGCACCGTCGCCGGCGCGTAGAGGTCGGAGCGCGCCCGCAGCGTGAGCGTGAGGGCGCCGTCGCGCTCCGACATGAACAGCGTGAGATCGAACTTCGTCGTCCCGTCCTCGACGCCGAACGGCCGGATCTCGGCGTCGCCGAGCCGCACGGGTCCCTGCTCGCCCGCGCCCCCGAGCTGCGTGAACACCACCTGGAACAGCGGCGAGTGGCTGAGCTGCTGTCCCCCCTGCAGCTCGAGCACGAGCTTCTCGAACGGGATCTCCTGATGGTCGAACGCGCCGAGTGCGCTCCCGCGGAGCTGGGCGAGCAGCTCGGCGAAGGTCGGATCCGACGCGAACCGCGCGCGCTGGACCATCGTGTTCGCGAAGTAGCCGATCAGCCCCTCCGTCTCGGAGCGCGAGCGTCCCGCGCTCGGCGAGCCGACGAGCACGTCGGGCTGGCCGGTGTAGCGGTGCAGCACCGTCGCGTACGCGGCGAGCAGCACCATGTAGAGCGTCGCGTCGTGGCGCACGCCGAGCTGCTTGATCCGCGCGAGCATCGCGGGCTCGATCGTGATGCGCTCCGTGATGCCGCCCGTGCCCGGCACGGCGGGACGCGGAAAGTCGGTCGGCAGGTCGAGCACGAACCGCGCGTCGCCGAGCTCGCGCCGCCAGTAGCCGAGCAGCCGCTCGAGCCGCTCGCCGGTGAGGTGCTCGCGCTCCCAGATCGCATAGTCCGCGTACTGGATCGGCAGCGCCGCGAGCGCGGCGGGCGCGCCGCCGGCGGCTTCGCGGTAGAGCGCGGAGAGCTCGCGGAAGAGGATGTCGCGCGACCATCCGTCGAAGGCGATGTGATGCGAGTCGACGTGCAGCACGTGCTCCGTCGCCGAGAGGCGCAGCACGGCGACGCGGAGGAGAGGATCGCGCGTGAGATCGAACGGCCGGCGCGCGCGCTCGAGCACGAGACGCTCCGCCTCGGCCGCGCGGCGCGCTTCGGGAAGCGTCGTCAGGTCGACGACCGTGAAGTCCACCGGGCGCGGGGGGTGCACCACCTGCACCGCCTGCTCGCCGTGGAAGGCGTACGTCGTGCGGAGGATCTCGTGACGCTCGACGAGCGCGTCGAAGGCGCGGCGCAGCGCGTCGACGTCGAGCGGCCCGACGACGCGTCGCGAGCGCGGCACGTTGTACGACGTGCTCTCGGGCGCCGACGTGTGCATGAGCCAGAGCAGCTCCTGCGCGAACGACGTCGGCAGCATGACGGGCTCCCCGCTCGTGTACGGCGCGGCCTGGCCCTGCGTCGGGGAAGTCTCGTGCGACATGCGATCTCCTAGGCGTCCGGCTCGGAGCCCGAGCCGGTGGTGGGGCGGCCGACGCGATACGCGTCCCGCGAGCGGGAGACGAGCCCCTGCTCCGCGGGCGCGGCGGCGGGAGTACGCTCGGCATCGATGCGTGGTGCGAGCTGCTCGATCGTCGGGGCGTCGAACAGGGTGCGGAGCGGGAGCCGGACGCCGAACGTCTTGCTGATCCGTCCCAGCACGCGGATCGCCAGCAGCGAGTGCCCCCCGAGGGCGAGGAAGTTGTCCGTCACCCCGATCGGCTCCCGCTTGAGCACCTCCGCC
>DATJGU010000083.1:0-10943 GCA_035494615.1 Gemmatimonadaceae bacterium | reverse complement strand
CCGCTTCAACGTCTGACCCCGGGCTCCTCCGCGGGCGCCGTCAGTCGCATGCGGAGCAGCCGCCTCGCCACCGCCCGAGCCAGATCGAAGGAGAGCGCTCCCGCCTGATCGATGCACGTGCGCTTGGTCTCGTTCCACACGCGCTGATCGCGCACGGTCTCGATCCACTCGTGCCCTTCCCACGTCAGGCCGGCGATCCCGATGACGTCGCCGCGCGCGCCGTGTGAGCGCGAGATGTTCCCTCGCACCAGCCCCGAGTCGATCAGCATCTCGAGGTGCGCGAGGAGCACGGGATCGTCGATCTCGTCGACGCGGTACTGCGCAGTGGGGCCGGCGGGCAACGCCTCGATCTTCAGCAGCAGGTCGCGGATCAGGTCGAGGTCGCGCTTCACTCAGCGCTCTCCCGGGAGCACGGCAGTGCGCGTGACGATCAGCCGCGTGGCCCGGCCCGGCGCGACGGTCACCGCCATGCCGCTCGCGAGCGCCTCGCCCGTCGCCGCCGAGGCGCGCCCGGTCCCCGCGTCGACGACGCGGTAGCCCATTCGCCGGTCGACCGTGTACCACTCGGGGAAGGAGTTGATGCGCGGCCAGTCCGCCGGCAGATGCAGGATCTCGCGGCTCCTCGGCACGTCGAACCGCAGCGTGCCGCTCCACGCGCTGTCCGCCTCGACCGCGATGAAGAGCGTGTCGCCCTGGCGCACGGCACCGAGCCGCAGGTCGGGGCGCCACGGCCGCGCGCTCACCCCCTGCGACTTCCAGAGCGCGTACATCAGCGACGTGCGGTTGAAGTTGCCGTCGCCGTACCAGCCTTCGACGATCCCGCGGCCGCGCCAGCGCTCGAGGTTCGGGCGGTGCGCCGAGTCCTGCTTGCTCCACATCCACTTGATCTGGTAGTCCATCCACGCCGCGGCCGCGGGCACGGGCTCGCGGTTGTAGAGATAGAGCGTCCCCTCGATCGCATCCGCGTCGCCGTCGGCGCCGAGGTTCTCCCAGTCGAAGCCGCGATACGTCGCGTCGAGGCTGCCGAGCGCCTTCAGCACCGCGTCGCGATACGCCGGCGTCCCCTCGAGCTCGTACATCGTGTAGTAGCCGTTGAGGACGTAGCCGAAGTTGTCGGCGATGTGCGGGTCGGCGGCGCGTCCGGCGCGCGGGTCGATCGCGTTGTAGAACAGGCCGTCCGGGTTGCGGCCGACGGCGAGGATCCGGTCGAGCATCTCGTGCAGCGGCGCGCGATAGGCCGCGGCCTTGGCCGGCTGCACCGTGACGAGTGTCGCGTACAGCTCCGTGAGTCCCGACACGACTTCGTTGCCGTGGTCGCGCAGCCGCAGCGTCTCGAAGTCGCGCGTCGGATGGTGGCGGTCGAGCAGGTAGTAGTCGCCGAGCCGGATCGCGTACTCGAGATATCGCGGCTGGTTCGTCATCCAGTAGAGGCGCGACAGCACGAGCAGCATGTCGCCGTTCACCTCCGGGTTCGTCGACACGATGCGGCCGAACGGCGTCTCCACCGGCGCGTACCGCCACAGGTCGTCGACGATGCCGAGCATCCGCGCGCGCCACGGCGCGGCGTCGAGCAGCTCGGTGATCGGCATGAGGCCGTCCTTCACGTACTCCGAGCCGCCGAACATGATCGCCGCGGTGTCGATCGCCGGCTCGGCGAATCCCTGCTTCGAGAACGAGTAGGTGTCCGGCAGCCGTCCGAGCCGCGCGGTGAGCGCGGTCTCCGTGAGCAGGATGTCGTGCATGCGTCCCTCGTACAGGGCGGGCCGCGTGTACCACGCCGTGAGCACGAGGAAGGGATAGAGATCCGCCGCGCAGTCCTTGGCGTTCCAGATGTCGCTGTCCCTTCCCACGGCCATGCGTGGCAGCAGGCCGGATCGCGGGTCGGCGATCGAGAGCCAGTCCATCATCAGCCGGTCCGAGCGGACGAGCGCCTCGTTGGCGAGCCGTCCGTTCGCCGCGGCGGCGGCAAAGCGACGCTCGCGCGGCGTCTGCGCGCGCAGGGCGCCCGCCGAGAAGGCGAGTGCGATCGTCAGCGTGGCCATGACGCGCACTCGGGCGCGGGCGATGTCCATCGTCATGCGCGGGAAGCTCTCCGTCGGGGACGCGAGATCATAGCGTCCACTCCCCGTTTTGTCATTCCGAGCGAGCGAAGCCCGTGCCGTCATTCCGAGCGAGCGAAGCGAGTCGAGGAATCGCAATCGTCCCGGCAGAGAGGCGCTCTATCGGAACCCGCGCGATTCCTCGACTCCGCGCTGCGCGCTCCGCTCGGAATGACGATCCTCCTCGCGTCGCTCGGAATGACGATCCTCCTCGCGTCGCTCGGAATGACGATCCTCCTCGCGTCGCGCGGAATGACGATCCTCCTCGCGTCGCTCGGAATGACGACCCTCCTCGCGTCGCTCGGAATGGCGACGCCGGTCAGCCGGCGGTGAGGCGATCGTCGGCGGACTGAGAGAGCACGGTCAGCGATCGAGGCGCTCGCACCGGCACCGCGCCCGCCGCCCTGCCGGCGGCGGCGTCCGCGCGCCGATCGAGCGGCGCGTCGGTGCGCTCGGGTGCGCCGCGCTCACACCGGCCGCACGGCGTCGGCGACGTGCACGGACCAGGTCCGCACATCAGGCCTCCGCGACGCGCTGCACGAAGCCGCGCTCGACGAAGTGGTTCAGCTCCGCTCGCACGAGGTCGGGGAGGTCGGGCAGCGCGTATTCGCCGCTGCGCCGCGCCATCGCGATCACGAGGCGGTCGACGGTGCGCCGTTCCGACTGCAGGAGCGTCCACACTTCCTCGCCCGCGGGGGTGAGCGGCCATCGCTCGCCGGTGTGCGCGGCGGCGAGCACGGTGACGCCGCCATGCCGGGTGACTTCCACGCTGTCGGACGGAACGTAGGACTCGATCGAACGGAGCATCGCGTATCGGGGTTGTCGTCGCGCTGGGAGACTCGTGGGAACGGCGCAGACAAAGGCAACTGGCGGACCAGCCTGGGCAATACGCGAACTCGCTGTGCCCCAATGGGTTGAGACACGGGGCCGCGGCTGGTCGCGCGAGCCGGACGCGGGGTCTGCCCCGCATGGCCCGCACATTCGTTGCGACCTCGCGACACGAGCGCCGTCCGGAGCGCGCCGCCCTTCTCGGGAGCGCGCGACCGGTTACCTTTACTGGCTACCGCGCGCCCGTCATCTCGCTGGTGCGCCACAACTTCCCCTCCCCCCGCTCCGGCAACCAGCGGGGGGCGGTCACGACCAAAGGGAGGATTGCCAGGACATGCCACGTCCATACGAGGCGGTCTACATCTTCGACTCCACGCTCGAAGACGCCGCCGTCACCGAGAAGGTCGACCACTTCCATCAGATCCTCGGCATCGCCGGGGACAGCAAGGTCGACCACTGGGGCCGGCGCCAGCTGGCCTACCCGATCGGCCCGCGCGAGAACGGCTACTACGTCGTCGCGCGCTTCGACGCCGAATCGGGGGGAATCGCCGAATACGAGCGAGCGCTCAAGCTCGATCCGGGCGTCATCCGCTACCTGCTCACGATCAAGGACCACGAAGTCGGCGCTCCTCCGATGAGCGAGGAGGAGCTCGCGCTCGCCCGGAAGCGCGCCGAAGAGGACGACGAGGACGAGGAATAACGATGCGACGCCCAACCAAGGCCTGCCCCTTCTGCGAGAGCCGCGTGCGATTCGTCGATTACAAGGACGAGCGCACCCTCGGCCGCTTCATCACCGACCATGGCAAGATCCTGCCGAGCCGCCTGAGCGGCGTGTGCGCGCGGCATCAGCGCCAGCTGAGCACCGCGATCAAGCGCGCGCGGTATCTCGCCCTGCTCCCGTACACGCGGGGCCTCGCCGGCTGACATGACCGACGCCGTCGGGCCGGCGCCGTCCGAGCGCGGGTGGGGCAAGCTCCTCCTCGCGCTCGCGGCGTTCCTCCTCCTGCCTCCCTACACGCCGCTGCGCGCGCTGCTGCCGGTCGAGGACACGCTCCTCCTCCTGATGCCGGCGCTCGCCGCATGCTGCGTCGTCGGATGGTGGGCGGGAGGGCGGCTGCTGCTCGCCGTCGTCTGGGTCGGTCTGTCGATCTGGATGCTCGCGCAGCCGGCGCCGCCCGGCGGGTACTTCAACCTCGTGCGCGGCTGGAGCCTGCTCCTCGCCGGCGCCTTCGGGATGGTGTGCCTGTTCGGCACCGCGCGGCCATTCCTCTCGCGCGCGCTCACCGCGTCGTTCCTCGCCGTCACGCTCGTGCTCATGATGAGCGGGCGCGGTCCGCTCACCCCGGCTCGCGCGAAGTTCGCCGTGCAGACGGAGCTCGTGCGGCGGAACACGGAGACGCTCGCGATGTTCCGCACGGCGCTCCGCGAGCATCCCGAGGTGGTGAAGTCGATGCCGCAGGTCGCATCGCTGCCCGCCGAGCTGGAAGGCCAGCTGCACGTCGTGGCGGAGACGGGCACGCGGCTCTATCCGTCGCTGCTCCTGCTCGAGTCGCTCGCCGCGCTCGCGCTGGCGTGGGGCACCTACCATCGGCTCTCGCGCACGCGGCTCGGCGCGCCGCTCGGATTGCTCAAGGATTTTCGCTTCAACGACCAGCTCGTGTGGGGACTCATCGCGGGGGTCACGATCGTCTTCGTCCCCGCGCTCGATTTCCTCGACACGACCGGTCGCAACCTGCTCGTCTTCTTCGGTGCGCTCTACGCGCTCCGCGGGTTCGGCGTCCTCTCCTGGTTCCTCGCGCCGGGAGCGCTCGCCGCCGCGTCGCTCGTCGGATTCGCCATGCTCTGGTGGCCGGTGCTCAACTCGGTCGCCGTGCTCGGCTTCCTGCTGCTCGCGCTGGCCGCCTTCGGGCTCGGCCTCGGCGACACCTGGGCCGACTGGCGCAGTCGCGCACGCCCCACCACGTAATCGAGAGACTCACTCCAATGGAAATCATCCTTCGTCAGGCGGTCGAGAACCTGGGCAAGCCGGGGGACGTCGTCACGGTCAAGAACGGCTACGCGCGCAACTACCTTCTCCCGCACGGTCTCGCCTACGAGGCGACGCCCGGCAACCTCAAGCGCATCGCGCAGGAGCGCGACCGTCTCGAGGCGGCCGAGAGCGCGCGCGTGAGCTCCGCGCAGTCGCTCGCGACGCGGCTCGAGGAGGTGCAGCTCACCTTCTCCGCTCGCGTCGGCGAGGAGGGCAAGCTCTTCGGCTCCGTCACGAGCGCGGACATCGCCGAGCAGCTGCACGCGCAGGGATTCTCGATCGAGCGGCGGCTCATCGACCTGCACGAGCCGATCAAGGCGCTCGGCGTGTATCGCGTCCCCGTGAAGCTGCACGCGGACGTGAAGCCCGAGATCCGCGTCTGGGTCATCAAGCAGTAGCGCCGCGATCGCGGCCGCCGGGGACTTCGTGACGGAGTCCCCGCGGCGCGATTTCCACGAGCGCGATCGCTCGCGCATCGCTCTTGCCAGACCCGAGCATCGGACCATCGCCCCACGATCCATGGCCAGTCCCGCGCCGCATCCCGAACTCACGTCGATCGACCTCGCCCGGCACGCGGCGGAGATCCTGCTCGCGCACAAGGCGACCGACGTCGTGCTGTTGAGCCTGGCCGGCGTGTCGGACATGACCGACTACTTCCTCATCGCGAGCGGCACCTCCGACACGCACGTGCGCGCGCTCGGCAACTCCGTGCTGGAGGAGATGAAGCGCGACACGGGGCAGATGGCGCACCACGTGGAAGGCTTGTCGCAGGGCCGATGGGTGCTGCTCGACTACGTCGACGTCGTCGTGCACATCTTCCATCCGACGCTGCGCAACTTCTACCAGATCGAGCGCCTCTGGTCCGACGCGGAGACGGTACCGCTGCAGACGAAGCGCTGACTCGGCGTTCCGCTCGATCGGCGCCGGTCGCGTCTGCACGGACTCCACGCGAGCGCGTCGCGCGCGACGCGCTCGCGGCTATTCCAGATGGGCCCGGGAGACTAACTTTTGCCCGTGCGTACACCCCTCCTCGCGCTGGCGTCCGCCGTCGTGCTCGCCGCCTGCGGCTCCGACCGCGGGCGCACGTCCGCCGCGCGCGACTCGACGGCCGTCGCGAGCGTCGCCGCGCGCGGGCCGGACGATCTGGTGCTGCGGGTGCCCCGCGCCGGCGGCCCGCCGCGCGTCGTCGCGTATCCCGCGCTCGACAGCGTGGTGTGGACGGGCGAAGCGGCGCCGGCGCCCGCGCGCGTGCTCGGCTTCGACGAGGAAGCGGGCACGGTGGCGCTCGTCGACTCGCGCGGCCTGCCCGCGCGGATCGACTTCCGGCAGGGGAGCGTGAGCACGGTGACGAAGAGCAAGCTCACCGGGCTCGCTTCGGCCGACGGGTCGACGATCTACGGGATCGCGGCCGACGGCACCGTGGAACGCTACGCGCCGACGGGAAGCTGGAAGTGGAAGCCCCCGCTCGCCGCACGCGCGCTCTTTCCGCAGCCCGACGGCTCGCTCCTCGTGCTCGGCGAGCGCAAGGACGGATCGATCGTCTGGCGCGTACGTCCGCCGAGCACGCGGGTCGCCGATTCGGTAACTCTCCCGCGCGTCGATCGCGCGTTGCGGACCCAGGTCGGCGACCGGCTCTATCTCGCATCGGACAGTCAGCTCACGGGCATTCGCACGCGCAGCATGCAGCGGACGCCGGACATCGGCTTCGACGCGCCGATCGAGCTGCTCGCGGCGACGCCGAGCGGGGACCGCGTCTTCGTCGTCACGGCGAACGGCACCTCGGTGCAGGTCGTCGATCGGTACCGCGAGCAGGTGAGCGGCGCCGTGGAGGTCGGCCATCATCCGGCGGACCTTCGCATGGACCCCCTGGGACGCTATCTGCTCGTACGGCCCGACGGGGTGGATTCCACGATCGTGATCGACCTCGGCACCAATCGCATCGCCGCCACACTCGCCACCACGTGGCGCGCCGACCTGCCCTTCGTCGCGAGCGACGGCGGCGTCGCGCTCGCGCAGGGCAAGGATCTCGTGATGGCCGACGTCCGCACGCAGCGCGCGACCGGGCGCGTCGCGGGCGGCGCCGCCGACTTCTGGTTTCCCTTCCGGTGGACCGGCTTCCGGCCTCGCGCCGAAGCGCTCGACGCCCCGGTGGACTTCGCGGGGGCGGACAGCGGCGCCGCGTCGGACAGCGCGGCGGCGGCATCCGACTCCGTCGCCGCGCCGGCCCCCGCCCCGACGCCTGCCCCGCCCGCGGCCCCGCCGCGCGACTCCGCGGTCCGTCGCCAGCCGGTGGGCTACACCGTATCCTTCGCCGCGCTCCTCGTCGGCGACAAGGCGCGCGAGCTGGCCTCGCAGATTCACGTCGGAAGCGAGAGCGCGCGCGTCGTCACCTCGATGCGCGACGGCTCGACGATCTACCGGGTCGTGATGGGCCCGTATCCGACGCGCGACGAAGCGGAGCGCGTGGGCCGCGAGTCGAAGCAGTCATACTGGATCTACGAGGGAGGGCCGTGAGCGCGACCCGCGCGATGGACTGGACCGAGGAGGGCCGGCGCATCGGCGTCACGCTCGACGCGTTTCACGCGGTGGTCGTCGCGGGCAGCGACCCGATCGCCACGGCGGAGACGGCGCTCGGCATCGCGCGCGTCCAGGCGGTGCACCGGCGCGTCGCGCTGGGCGATCTCATCGGCGACGCGGAGCCGATCCAGTCGCTCGTGCCGGGCGACGATCCGCACGGGCTCGTCGACAGCTTCGTGTACGGCGTCTCGCTCACGAAGATCGCGCGCAAGGTGCCCGACGCGGGCGAGCTGTTCGTGATGCCCACGGGCACCGGCCCGGTGGACTACGACGAGCTGTTCGTGAACCCGCGCTGGCGGCGGCTCATCGCGGGGTTCCGCGAGATGGGCGCCCTGCTGATCATCGCCGTGCCCGCCGACGCGCCGCGCGTGCACGATCTCGTCGCCGCGAGCGACGGCGTCGTCATCGTCGGCGACGTCGTGCCGCCGGAGGTGTCCGTCGCCCAGTCGCTGGCGTGGATCCGCCCGCGCCGCGGCGCCGTGCCCGCCGCGTCGGAGCAGACCGACGAGGAGCGCGCGATCGCGGCGCCCTCGCAGCCCGTCGTGGCGCCGGGCCGCCGCGATCGGCCGCCGATGTGGGTCGCGGCCGCGATCGCGCTCGCGGTGCTCGCGATCGTCGCGCTCATCGGAACGCGCCTCTACTCGAGTCGCCAGGAGCGGCGGCGCGTCGCGGCGGATTCGGCCGCGCGCGCGGTGGCGCTTCGCGTTCGCCAGACGGACAGCGTGGCGCGCGCGCGCCGAGACAGCATCGCGCGCGACAGCGTCACTCGCGCCGCCGCCGACGCGATCGCCGATTCGTTCCCCGTGTACACGCCGGCGAACCCGCGCGACTCGGCGAGCGCCGTCGGCTACTCCGTGCTGCTCTCGAAGTACAACACGAAGTCGGGCGCCATCCTCGATCTGTTCGGCCGCTTCTCCCGCCTGCCCGTCGCCACGTACGGGATGGAGTCACCGTCGCGATTCTACCTCCTGCTCGTGGGCGCCTTCCCCACGCGCGCGGCGGCAGACTCCATGCTCGCGCGCATGCGCGGCGGCGGCACGATCGGCATGGGCTTCGGCAGCGTCGACCACTACCCGCTCGCCTTCCTCGTCGATTCCGCGCTGCCACCGCGCGCCGTGCCGCCGCGCCTCACCCGCTACGCTGCACGCGGCCTGCCGATCTACGCGCTGCGCCAGCAGAACGGCACGGTGACGCTCTACTTCGGCGCGTACGCCAACGCCGAGCAGGCATCGCTCGCCGTTCCGCAGCTCCGCGCGGCGGGGATCCGGCCACTGCTCGTCTACCGAACCGGGAGAGTCTTCTAGTGCGTCTCACGAAGCTCGAGCTTCATGGCTTCAAGTCGTTCGCGGACGCCACGCAGATGGTGTTCGAGCCCGGCGTCACCGCGATCGTCGGCCCCAACGGTTGCGGCAAGTCGAACGTGTCCGATGCGGTGCGCTGGGTGCTCGGCGAACAACGCGCGCGACTCATGCGCGGCGCCAAGATGGACGAGGTGATCTTCCAGGGCTCGTCCGCGCGCCGTCCGGTGAACGTGGCCGAAGTGTCGCTCCATTTCTCCAACGACGAAGGGATCCTGCCGGTGCCCTTCCGCGAGGTGGTGATCACGCGCCGCCTCTCGCGCTCGGGCGACAGCGACTACTTCCTCAACCGCACGCCGTGCCGGCTGCGCGACATCGCGGACCTGCTCCGCGGGACGGGGCTCGGCGGTGGCACTGGTGTCGTGATCGAGAGCAAGATGATCGACGCGCTGCTCTCCGATCGGCCCGACGACCGGCGGGAGCTGTTCGAGGAGGCCGCCGGTGTCGGCCTGTATCGCGACCGGCGGCGCACCACGGAGCGCCGGCTCGAGGAAACGACCGCCGATCTGCAGCGGCTCGACGATCTGATCAACGAGGTGGCGAGCCAGGTGCGGAGCCTCGCGCGCCAACGCAAGCGCGCCGAGCGCCATGCCGAGATCATGGCGCGGCGCTTCACGGTGGAGCTCGCGCTCGCCGGGCGTGAGATGCACGCGTGGCACGAGGAGCTCGGACGGCTCGAGACGCGGCTCGCCGAGCTGCGCGCGCAGCTTCCCGCGTCGGAGACGGCGGCGCTCGACGCCGAGACGGCGCGCGACCGCGCGCACGGTGCCCGCGCCGCCGCGGAGGCGCAGCGCAACGAGCTGTCGCGCCTCGTGAGCGCGCAGCGCGAGCAGGTCCAGCGCATCCGCGGCGAGATGGCCGTCGCCGAGGAGCGCCAGCGCAACGCGTCGGCGCGCCGGCAGCGCGCCGAAGCCGAAGCGACCGCCGGCGAGGAGACGGGCGTGCAGATCGCGGCCGAGCGCGAACGCGCGGCCGAGGAGCGCGCGCGCGAGGAAGCCGAGCTGCGCGAGGCCGAGGCGGAGCTCGCGCGCCGGCTCGAGGCGGAGAACGAGGTGCGCCGCCAGGTGGCCGATGCGCGCACGGCGGTGGACCGGGCCGAGCGCGAGCTGCGCGAGCTGCAGGACGGCGTCCGCCGCCTCGAGCACGAGCGCGAGCGTGCGATTCGCGAGCTCGACGAAGTGAGCCAGCGCGCCGATGCCCTCGCCGCCGAGCGCGCGCAGCTCGACGACGCGCTCGAGCTGGCGCGCCGCGAGCACGAGGACGTGCAGGCCGAAGTGAGCGAAGCGCTCGCCTCGGCGCAGACCGCGGCTGCCGAGATGGAGGCCGCGCGCGCGAGCGACCGCGAGACGCGCGAGCGCGAGGCGGCCGCGCGCGCCGAGCTGTTCCGCGCCGACGAGGCGCTCACCGCGCTGCAGGGACGCGTCAACGCGCTCGAGCAGCTCGAGCGCGATCGCGTCGGCCTGGCGCCGGCGGCGTCGAAGCTGCTGCGCGAGCGCGAGCGCTTCGGCGAGGGTGCGGTGCTCGGCCCCGTCTCGGACTTCATCGCCGCCGATCAGGCATCCGCGCTGCTCGTCGAGAAATTCCTCGGCAACTCGGTGCACGCCGTGCTCGTGCGCGATCGCGAGGTCGCCGAGGCGATCCGCGTGTGGCACGCCGAGGCGAAGCCGGGCCCCCTGCTCCTCCTCCCGCTCGACGCGGCGAGCGACGACGCCACCGGCGACGGCGCGCCCGGCTCGCTCGAGCACGTCGTCTCCGCCGTCGGTCCCGGCCGAGCGTGGGTGCGCACGCTGCTCGGCCACGTGCACGCGATGAACGGCGGCAGCGCCTTCGTCGATGCGCGCGGCGCGGTGTGGCTCCCGGGCGGAGGAACGGGTCCGGGACCGCTGCGCCGGCGCGCGGAGCTCGCCGCGCTGCGCACGGAGCTCGCGTCGCTCGAGGCGTCGCGCGTCGAGGCGTCGCGCGTCGCCGACACGATGCGCGAGGCGCTCGGCGCATCGGAGCGCCGCGTGCTCGAGGCGACGGACGCCGCCTCCGCCGCGCAGCAGGAGGCGC
>DATJGU010000082.1:0-81726 GCA_035494615.1 Gemmatimonadaceae bacterium | reverse complement strand
ATCGCGTTGCGCGCCGGCCGATTCCTTACGTCACCACGTCACCACGTCAATCACGCCGGCGAGGGCTCCGGCCCGCCGAGCAACGGCGGATTGCGCCGCGGCTCGTGCACCGGGTTCGGCGCGCTCGCCGGGGCGGGCGGCAGCGTCGGCCCGCCGCGCGAGAGCGGCGGCAGCTTCTCGCCGCGCGCGATCATGCGGATGTCCTCCGCCGAGAGCGTCTCACGCTCCAGCAGCGCCTGCGCCATCGTGTGCAGCAGCTCGATGTTCTCCGAGAGCACCTGCTTCGCCCGGTCGTACGCGTTCGTGATCACGCGCTTCACCTCCGCGTCCACGAGCTGCGCCGTCTGCTCGGACACCTCGCGCCGATGCTGGATCTCGCGGCCGAGGAACAGC
Organism: Gemmatimonadaceae bacterium; assembly: GCA_035494615.1. GTDB lineage: Bacteria > Gemmatimonadota > Gemmatimonadetes > Gemmatimonadales > Gemmatimonadaceae > AG11. The sequence continues at coordinate 81,333 of DATJGU010000082.1, read as the reverse complement.
TCCTGCTCGTTGTCCCCGACGAGGATCGGTCCGATCGCGTCGGACAATCCCCACTGCGTGACGTAGCGACGCGCGATGCTCGTCGCCTTCTGGATGTCGCTCGACGCTCCCGTGGTCACGCGGTCGTAGCCGAACACGAGCTCCTCGGCCGTGCGCCCGCCGTACGTCATCACGAGCATCGCCTCGAGCTGCTGGCGCGTGATCGAGACCCGGTCGTCCTCGGGCAGCGTGAACGCGAGGCCGAGCGCGCGGCCGCGCGGCACGATCGTGACCTTGTGCAGCGGATCGTTCCCCGCGACCTTCATCGCGCAGAGCGCATGGCCCGCCTCGTGATAGGCCGTGAGCCGCCGCTCGTCCTCCTTCATCACCATGGACTTCCGCTCGGCCCCGAGCATGACTTTGTCCTTGGCGTCCTCGAGGTCCATCATGTAGAGCTTGTCGTGCTCGCGGCGCACCGCGAGCAGCGCGGCCTCGTTCACGAGGTTCGCCAGGTCGGCGCCCGCCATGCCCGGCGTGCCGCGCGCGAGCGTCGTGATGTTCACGTCGTCGCCCACCGGCTTGTTGCGCAGGTGGACCTTGAGGATCCCCTCGCGACCGCGCAGGTCGGGGGCGTCGACGACGATCTGCCGGTCGAAGCGGCCCGGCCGCAGCAGCGCGGGGTCGAGCACGTCGGGACGGTTCGTCGCCGCGATGAGGATGACGCCCTCGTTGCTCTCGAAGCCGTCCATCTCCACGAGGAGCTGGTTGAGCGTCTGCTCGCGCTCGTCGTGCCCGCCGCCGAGGCCGGCGCCGCGATGGCGGCCGACCGCATCGATCTCGTCGATGAAGATGATGCACGGCGCATGCGCCTTCCCCTGCTCGAACAGATCGCGCACCCGGCTCGCCCCGACGCCGACGAACATCTCGACGAAGTCCGAGCCCGACATCGAGAAGAACGGCCGTCCCGCCTCGCCGGCGACGGCGCGCGCGAGCAGCGTCTTCCCCGTGCCCGGCGGCCCGACGAGCAGACAGCCCTTCGGCAGCCGTCCGCCGAGCTTGGTGAACTTCTGCGGGTCCTTCAGGAACTCGATGATCTCCTGGAGCTCCTGCTTCGCCTCGTCCGCGCCGGCGACGTCGGCGAAGGTGACCTTGGGCGTGTCGCCCGTGAGCAGCTTCGCCTTCGACTTCCCGAACGAGAACGCCTTCGCGCCCCCCGATTGCATCTGGCGGAACAGGAAGAGATAGAAGCCGATGAGCAGCAGCCAGGGCAGGAAGCTCACGACCACGCTCAGCAGGTTCGGCTTCGCGTCGGTGCCCGTGATCGTCACGCCGCGCGCGGTGAGCTGGTCGATCTCCGGCTGCGAGTTCGACACCGGCAGCTGCACGACGAACTTCTTCGCCGTCTTGTTGCCGATCACCGTCTGCTGGCGGAACGTGCCGCTGATGTTCTTCCCCGCCGCGACGGTGACGTCCTTGATGTTGTTCGCGGCGAGCTGGGCCTTGTATTCCGTGTAGTTGATCTCCGTCGTCGCCTCCGACCGCGGACCGGCCAGCTGGATCAGCACGACGGGGATCAACAGGATGAACACCCAGAACGAGAGCGTCTTGGAGAAGCGCCCCCAGTTGAAGCCCTTGTTGTTGTTCTTGTTGCCGTTCTTCGGCGACATTGGCACTGGCATCTACAGCAGGCTCGCGATGTATGGAATGTGCCGAAAGCTCTCGGCGTGGTCCAACCCGTATCCGACCAGGTACTCGTGTGGCGCGTCGAATCCTACGAACTTCGTCTCGTGCTCGAGTGCCTTGGCGAGGTGCTTGTGCAGCAGGGCGCAGATCTCCAGAGATCGCGGGTTCCGTGCCCGTAACAGGTGCATCAGGCGGTTCAACGTGCGGCCGGTGTCGACGATGTCCTCCACCAGCAGGATGTGCCGTCCCTCGAGCCTGGTATGCGGGTCGTACAGGAGCCTGACGTCGCCGCTCGAGGTGGTGGAATCGCCGTACGACGAGGCCACCAGGAAATCGATCTGTAAGGGTCGGTTGATCTCGCGGACCAGATCGCTCAGAAAGATGAAGCTTCCCTTCAGCAGCCCCAGCACCAGGAGGTCGCCCTCCGGATATGCCGCCGTGATCTGCGCTCCCAACTCGCGGACCCGTGCGGCGATCTGCGACGCATCATAGACGACCCGTCGCAGCGTTCGTCCCTCGAGCCGCGGGTCAGCCGCGGGCCCACTCACAAATGTAATGCCGAATCGGTCGTCCGGACCGTGCGGTTGCCGCGTCGGCGCGGCGAACTCCTGGAATCCAGACGACGTCGTCCCCCTTCATGACAACGGGCCACCCCTCGCGCTCGCTGCCGGTCACTCGGGCATCCGAAAGGTAGCGCGCGACCCGCCGCCTGCCCTGCCCTCGCGAGGGCGCGAGCCGGTCACCCGCTCGCCACCGCCGCACCGTGATCCGCTCGCTTCCCTCGATCGCCGCGCTCCACGACGCCTCCCCCGCGGGCGCATCCGTCGCCGCGAATCGGAACGCGCCCCAGTGCAACGAGCCGCGCTCGGGCAGCGTTGACGCACCGGCGGTCCCCTCGGTCACCTGACGCAGCACGAACCGCTCGCCCGACGCCTCGAGCCGCCAGCCGCCGGACAGCGGGATCGAGCCACGACGCGGCCGCTTCGTTGTAAACGCGGCACACCGCTGAGTTCCTCGGCGGTCGAGCGCGAGGCCGAGGCGCCCCGCCAGCGCGCCCCAGAGCACGCCGAGGGAATCCGGCGGCTGACCCTCGAGTTCCGCCGCGCCGACGGCGAGCGCGCCGGGTGCGCGCTGCCGCACTCGCAGGCAATCGTCCACGAGGGCTTCGACGTCCGCACGCCACCGCGCGGCACGCTCGCCGATCGACCAGAGGGCGTCGTCGATCGCCGGATCCACCGTGCGAAGCGCGGGCAGGAGCTCGAGGCGCACCCGATTGCGCACGTGGGCGAGACTGCGGTTGCTGGGGTCGTCGACCCACTGGAGATCGCGCGCCTGCGCGTAGCGCTCGAGCGACCGGCGCGACGACGTCAGCAACGGCCGCGCGATCGCGCTCGTGGCCGCGAGCGCGGCGAGACCGCGCGCTCCGCTGCCGCGCATGATCCGCATCAGCACGGTCTCGATCTGATCGTCGCGCGTGTGCGCGGTGGCGATGCGTGCACCGCACGCCGACGCCGCTGCGCGCAGGAAGGCGAGCCGCTCGGTGCGCCACGCCGCTTCGCTCGGCCGCTCCGTCGCGCCGCGCGTCATCCGCGCGCTCACGACGACGTGCCCGCGCCGCCCCGCTTCCCTGGCCACGTGCGCGACCGCGCGCGCGCTGTGCGCGCCGGTGCCGTGATCGAACGTCGCGACGCCGGCGATCCGGTCCGCGGCGATCCTCGTCACGACGTCGAGCAGCACCATCGAGTCCAGCCCGCCCGAGACGGCGAGCAGCAGCGGCGCATCCGAGCGGCGCACCTCGCGGCGCGCACGGTTCAGGAGGTCGCGCTCGAAGTCGGAGGACATCGCCGGAAGTATACTCCGCCCCCGCCGCTCGGTGGAGTCGGCGCCTCTGGCTCCCCCCTCGGCACCGCAGTACTATTCGCCGAGTCCACGTCATCACGTCATCCGGAGCGACACCTTGGAAACTCACGGCCCGCTCGGCACTCTCTGGGTCGGTCTCGGCCTCTGCGCCTTCTACATCGCGCTGGTCTGGATCAATACGCTGCTCGGCTTCCTGCTCACGCCGCTCTTCGTGCTCCCCGGCTCCTGGCTGCTGGAGAAGGTGTTCGGGAAGGCTCGCGTGCGTGAGTGAACGCGCGGCGCGCGAATCGAAGGCCGGTGGGACTGGGGACGCGCGCTTCCGGCTCGCGTCCCTTCCTTTTCCGCCGCGCCCGTTCGCGCGCCTGATCGCGGTCGTCGCCCTCCTGCTCTCGCCGGTCGCCGCGCGCGCCCAGGGCCCCGCGCCGCGACCGTGGCTCGACTGGCACACCGCGGAGACCGAGCACTTCGTCTTCCATTACCCTGCCGCGTATCGCGAGTGGACGCTCTCGCTCGCCGAGCGGATCGAGTCCGTGCGCGAGCAGGTCGAGCGCGTCGTCGGCTTCGCGCCGCCGCGCCGCGTGCACGTCGTCGTCGACGATCCGGTGAACGACGCCAACGGCTACGCGTTCACCCCGCTCGACGCGCCGACGATCGTGCTCTGGCCCGTCTCGCCCGATCCGCGCTCGCCGATCGGCGACTACGCCGTGTGGCAGGAGCTCGTCGCGATTCACGAGTTCGCGCACGTGGCCCACCTCACGCGCCCGTCGCGCAATCGCTGGCAGCGGCTGCTGCGCGAGCTCTCTCCCGTGCCCCTCGGCCCGATCGCCACGAGAGCGCCGCGCTGGGTCACCGAGGGGTACGCGACGTACGTCGAAGGGCGCGTCAGCGGCTCCGGGCGGCCGAATCACGCGTGGCGCGCGGCGATCCTCCGGCAGTTCGCCCTCGAGGGCCGGCTTCCAACGTATGGCCAGCTCAGCGCGACCGGCCGCTGGCAGACCGGCGAGTTCGCGTATCTGGGCGGCTCCGCCTTTCTCGAATGGCTCGCGCGCCGCGAGGGCGACTCGAGCGTCGTCGCGCTCTGGCGGCGCATGACGGCGAAGACCGATCGTTCCTTCGGCCAGGCGTTCGCGGGCCTGTATGGAGGTCCGCCCGCGGAGCTGTACGGTCGCTTCACCGTCGAGCTCACCGCCGACGCGGTCGAAGTGGCGCGGCAGCTCGAGCGCCACCAGCTCACCGAGGGCGGGCTCGTGCAGCGGCTCGTGCACGCGACCGGCGATCCGGCGATCGCCCCCGACGGACGGTACGTCGCACTCACGATCAGGAAGCCCGACGCGCCGAGCGAGCTGGTGGTGTGGCGCACCGCGGACGAGCCGGACACGCTCGCCGAGTCGCGCCGCGAAGCGCAGCGTCGCCGCGATCCGGAAGACGTGCCCGACCGGTCCTTCTATCCGCCGAAGAAGCGCGTCGTCGCCTCGCTCGTCGCGAGCGACGGCGCGCCGTACGAATCGCCGCGCTGGTTCGCCGACAACCGCCACCTGCTCGTCACGCGCGAGATGCCCGCGCCGGACGGCACCATTCGCCCCGATCTCTTCATCTGGAGCGCGGAGGACGGCTCGCTGCGACGCGTCACGCGCCGCGCTGCGCTCCGCGACGCGGATCCGTCTCCCGATGGACGATGGGCGGCGGCCGTGCGATGCACGCATGGATGGTGCGATCTCGTCCGCGTCGACCTCTCCACGCGCGAGGTTCGCATCCTCCGGGCCGGCAGCGTCACGCGCAACTACTACCGGCCGCGCATCTCGTCCCGCACGGGCGAGATCGTCGTGGCCGAACAGCTCGGCGACCGGTGGCGCGTGGCGCGCGTGTCGCCAGCCACGGGCGAGCTGCGCTACGCGGATCCCGACGACGGGATCAACCGCTACGACGCCACCTTCGACGTCGACGGCGCCTCGATCGTGACGACGTCGGAGCGCGGCGGCTTCATCAACCTCGAGCGCCTGCCGGCCGACGGCGGGGCGCCCGTGCCGCTCACGCGCGTCACCGGCGCCGCCGTGGGCGCCGACGTCGCTCCGGACAGCGCGATCTGGTTTCTCGAGCTCCAATCGTCGGGATACGACCTGCGCCGCCTTCATCCCGACAGCACCCGCATCGTCACGCCGCTGCCGGCCGTGCTGCTCGCCGACAGTCTTTCGAGCGTGCTGCCGCCTCGCCGCAGCGTCTCCGCGCCCGATAGCCTCCGCGCCGTCGCGGCGGCGTCCGTGCGCGGGCCCGAGCCGGTCGACCACGCCTACGGGCTCGGCCCATCGCGCTTCCGCTACGTCCCCACCGGAAGCTCCGGCTACGGCGGATCCACGACCGCGCTCGCGCTCGTGCGCAGCGATCCCGTCGGGCGGCTCGGCGTCTCGCTCATGGGCGCGGTCGGCGCCGGCGCGCTTCCCGCCGGCGGTGCGCTCTCGATCACCTCTCGCGTATCGCGCACCGTGGTGGGACTCGACGCGTGGACGTCGCACGAGGCGCCCTCGCGCGAGCTGGCGGCGGCACTCGAGCAGGGTCTCGATCTGCGCCGCGTCGGCGGGGCGCTGCGCGCACGGCGCCTGCGCGTGCGCGACGGAGGCGAGCTGTCCGGCGCCCTCGCCCTCCTGCTCGAGCACCAGCGTCCGACGGCGTTCGTCGACGCCACGCGCACGGCGGCGATCGGTGCGTTCGGCGTCACGTTCCGCACCGTCGACGAGGACGTGCGCTACGTGCTCGCCCTCGACGGGCTGGGCGAGTTGGGCAACACCGAGGGAGGCCGTTACGCGCGACAGCGCGCGTCCCTGTTCTTCGGCACCGCGCGCGGCGATCGTTCGCTGCTCACGGCGCGCCTCTCGGCCGGCACGGTCGGTGCGGGCAATGGCGCCGCACGCGAGCGCTTCGTCATCGGGGGCTTCCGCTCTCCGCTCATGGATTCGATGTACGACGCGCGCCGCGTCGACGCGCCGGCGTACCCGCTCGCGAGCCAGAGCGGCGCGTCGTTCGTGTCCTATCGCCTCGCGCTCCCGGTCGATCCGCTCGAGCTCTTCTACGCCGGCGCGAGCGTCGATTTCTTCCAGACTCAGCGCCGCAGCTACGGCGTCGAGCTGCGCCAGCACGTCCCCGTCATCGCCGCGCTCGGGACGCCGCAGGTCGACGTCGTCACCGGCTTCGCGCGCGCGCAGGACGTTCCCGTGCGCGGGCGGTGGCGCTACTACGTGAGCCTCGCGCTGCGGCCGTGAGCGCCGCGACGTCTCTCGCCCTCGCGGTCGTGGGCTGCGGCGAGATCGCGCGTACCGTGCATCTTCCCGTGCTCCGCACGCTGCCCGGCGTTCGCGTCACCGCGCTCGCCGATCCGGACGCCGCCCGACGCTCGGCGGCGCAGGCGCTCGCGCCCGGCGCGCGCATGTTCGAGTCGGCCGAGGCGCTGCTCGGCGATGCCGACGTGGACGCGGTCGTCGTCGCCGCGCCGACCGCAGCGCACGCCGATCTCGCCGTGTCGGTGCTCGATCGCGGAAAGCACCTCTACCTCGAGAAGCCGATCGCCACGACGCTGGCCGACGCGCGGCGCGTGCTCGACGCGTGGCGGCGCGCGCGCCGCGTCGGGATGACGGGCTTCAACTATCGCGCGAACCCGCTGCTCGAGTCGGCGCGTCTGCATCTCCGCGCCGGCGCGATCGGCCGCCTCGTCGCCTTTCGCACCGTCTTCTCGACCTTCGCTCCGGACGATCGGCGCCCCGATGCCTGGCGCCGCATGCGCGCGTCCGGCGGCGGCGCGCTGCTCGACCTCGCCTCGCACCACGTGGATCTGGTCCGGTGGCTCTCGGGTGAGGAGATCGTGCGCGTCTCCGCGCACGTGCGCTCGCACCGTGCCGAGGACGACACGGCGACACTGCGCCTCGAGCTCGCCGGCGGATCCACGGCGGACGTACTCGTGACGCTCGCCTCCGCGGAGGACGATCGGGTCGAGATCTACGGCGACGCCGGCCGGCTCGTCGTGGACCGCTATCGCGCGCATTCCGTGCGCCCGGAGCCGATCCGCGCGGGCGCGTCGCCCCTCGCGCGCGTTCTGGGCCTCGTGTCGGATGCACGGGCGTTGCCCTACGCGCTTGCGAAGCGTCGTTCGGTGGCGCACGAGCCGTCGTTCGCGCGCGCACTCCGGCGCTTCGTCGACGCGGCGCGCGACGGTCGCCAGACTCCCCCCGATCTCGCCGACGGCGCCGCGAGCCTCGCGGTCATCCTCGCGGCCGAGGTCGCGGCGCGCGGCTGCGTCTCGGTGGACGTCGCCTCCCTCTCTCCGATCGGATCCCAACCGAGCGATGCGCTCTCCTGACGCCCCCGCGCTCACCGTCGTCTCGATCACCCCCGACCGCTACGAGACGGTGCGGCGCACCATCGGGTGCATCCGCGCCCAGTCGGCGCTCGACTCGATCGAGCTCTTGATCGTCGCGCCCGCGCGCGCCACGCTCGACGCCGACGAGGGGGAGCTCGCCGCGTTCCGCTGGGTGAAGATCGTCGAGGTGGGTCCGCTCGGCGCCACGGGCGAGGTGCGCGCGCGCGCCGTGCACGAGGCGAGCGCGCCGGTCGTGGTGTTCACGGAGGACCACTGCTTCCCCGATCCCGACTGGGCGGCGGCGCTGCTCGCGCGGCACGAGGAGTCGTGGGCGGCGGTCGGGCCCGTGCTGCGCAACGCGAACCCGGACACGCTCGTGAGCTGGGCCGATCTCCTCATCGCGTACGGCCCGTGGCTCGCGCCCGGCGCGGCGGGCGCCGCGTCGCATCTGCCCGGCCACAACTCGAGCTACAAGGTCGCGGCGCTGCGCGAGTACGGCGACCGGCTCGGCGAGTTCATGGAAGCGGAATCCGTGCTGCAGTGGGACATGCGGCGCCGAGGTCACCGGCTCTTTCTCGAGCCCGCGGCGCGGGTGTCGCACACGAACTTCGCCTACTGGTCGACGTTCGGTCCGGTGCAGGTCATGAACGGCCGCAGCTTCGCCGACGCGCGCGCGAACGGCTGGCCGCGATGGAAGCGCCTCGCCTTCGCCGGCGCGTCGCCGTTGATCCCGCTCGTGCGGTTCACCCGTGTGGTGCGCGACGGACGGCGTTCCGGTGTGCCGCTCTCCCTGCTCGCGCGCGTCCTGCCGACGGTCGCCGTCGGCCTCGCGCTCGACGGCATCGGCCAGATGCTCGGCTACGCCGTAGGGGCGGACGACGCGCTCCGCACCGACCTGGTGTGCTTCGAATCGCACCGCAGCGACCGCAACGCGGACGATGCGCGCCGCGCGCGCGCGACCACGGCGTGACCTTCCGCTGATGTCCGGCGACGCGCGCCGCGTCGACGGTGCCCTGCCGTCGGCGACGCACGATCCCGCGCTCGGACGCGAAGCGTTGTGGGGCACGGCGCGCATCTTCACCGCGGATGCGCTCCTCCTCCCCACCGGGCTCGTCACCGCGGCGTATCTCTCGCGCCAGCTCGGCCCCGGACGGTACGGCTTGTACGCGCTCGCCGCGGCGATCGTCGTGTGGCTCGAATGGAGCGTCACCGCGCTCTACGCGCGCGCCACGCTGAAGCTCGTCGCCGATGCGGACGACTGGCGCGCCGTCGGGGCGACGATCACGTGGGCACACGTCGTGACCGGCGCGCTCGCTGGCGCCGTGGTCGCGCTCGGCGCCGGACCCCTCGCCGATCTCCTCGCCGCGCCGGCCCTCGCCGCGCCGCTCCGGCTGTTCAGCATCGACGTACCGATCGTCTGCGCCGCCACGGCGCATCGCAACCTGCTCGTCGGCACGGGCCGCTACGGCATGCGCGCCACGGCGAGCGCCGCGCGGTCCGTCGCGCGCATGCTGCTCGCGATCGGCCTCGTCGCGGCGGGGTTCGGCGTCGAGGGCGCGATCGCCGGCGTCGTGGCGTCGTCGTCCGTGGAGCTGCTCGTGGCCCGGCTCGCGATACGTCCTCGCTGGCGACGCGATCCGAGCGTCGCGCTCTCCGGGATCGCCGAGGTCGCGCTGCCGCTGCTGCTCTTCGCCGCGAGCGTGCGCCTGCTCGACAAGGTGGACATCCTCGCGCTGCAGCGCATCGGCCGGTCGGTTGCGGACACGGGGGTCTACGCCGCCGCCCAGAACCTCGCCGTCGCGCCAGGGCTCTTCGCCTCGGCGCTCTCCGGATTATTGATGGCGATGCTCGGTCGATTGCGCCGCGAAGGGCGCATCGAGCACGCACGCTGGCTCTCGCGCGGCGCGCTGCGTGCGCTCGTGCTGCTCCTGCCCTTCGCCGGCATCGTCGCGGGCGGAGCCGGGCCGATCGTGCGCGTCGTGTTCGGCGAGGCGTTCGCCGGCGCGATTCCCCTCGTCGGCTTTCTCGTGTTCGCGGCGATGGGACTCCTCGTGCTCGGCGTCGCCTCGGCCATCCTCACGGCGTGGGATCACGCGTGGGACGCCGTGATCGTCACGGCGCCGACCGTGCTGCTCGGCCTCGCCGGCTACGCGCTCGTCATTCCGCGGCTCGGGGCGGCCGGCGCCGCGCTCGTCACCACGTGCATCGCGCTCGTCGCCGCGCTGGGCTCGCTCGTCGCGCTGCGCAAGCGGCTCCGCTTCACCGTGCCCGCCGCCACGGTGCTTCGCGGCGTCGCGGTCTCGATCATCGGCTTCGCCGCGGCCCGCGCGCTCGACGGCGCGGTCGGCGACCTGGTCGCACTCGGCGGGCTGGTGTTGCTCGGTGCCGCGGTCCCCCTCTGCTTCCTCGCCACCGGTGAAGTCTCTCGCGACGAGCTCGCGATGCTGCGCATGCGGGGCTCGTGACGCACCGGCCGCGCTTCTCGGTGATCGTGCCGACTTTCCGCCGGCCCGACGCGCTCGCGCGCTGTCTCGATGCGCTCGCGCGCCAGACCTACCGGCGCGACGGATTCGAGGTCGTCGTCGCGGACGACGGCAGCGGCGCGCCCCCGACCGAAGTCGTCGATCGCTTCTCGGATGCGATGCGCGTCACGCTCGTCGAAGCGGATCACGGCGGGCCGGGCGCGGCGCGCAACGCGGCCGCGGCGCGCGCGCGTGGCGAGTGGCTCGCCATGACCGACGACGACTGCGCGCCCGACCCGGACTGGCTCGCTCGGCTCGATGCGGCGGTGTGCGCCGCGCCGGGCGCGCTCGTGGGCGGGCGCGTCGAGAACGGACTCCTCGACAACCCCATGGCCGAAGCGAGCCAGTTGCTGATCGGCTATCTGTACGAGTATTTCGCGAGCGACGCCTCGTCGGCGATCCGCTTCTTCACGACGAACAACCTCGCCGTGCCGGCCGAGCGGTTTCGGCAGCTCGGCGGCTTCGACGTCGTGTCGATCGGCGAGACCGCCGAAGACCGCGATCTCTGCGACCGGTGGGCGCGTTCCGGCGGCGCGCTGGTGTACGAATCGTCGGCGGTCGTGCGCCACCACAGCCCGCTGTCCTTGGGCAGCTTCGTGCGCCAGCACTTTCGCTATGGCCGAGGGGCCGTGCACTTCCACGCCGCGCGCGTGACGCGCGGCGGACCGCCGGTGCGGCTCGAGCCGCTCGCGTTCTACCTCGGCATGCTGCGCTACCCCGCGCGCCGCCATCGCGGCCCGCGCGCACTCCTCCCCACGCTGCTCCTCGCGACGAGCCAGCTCTCGTACGCCAGCGGCTATCTGGCCGAACGGCTGCGCGCCTCGCGAGCCCGCCCGCGCGTCGCGGCGCACGTCCGCGCCGACTGACCCGACGACGGAAAGCAGCCAGAGAGTCGTCGGGACTTTATTGCCGTCACGCCGCTGGCTCGGGATCAAGGTCGTCAGCGCGTCGACGGATGCCGTCGGCGAGCGCTCGACCCGGGATCCTGATCCGGGCTCCCAATCGCGACAGCCCCTTGAAGAGCAGCACGCCGAACAGCACCTGACCGATCAGGTTGATCACGACGTTGCCCCCGCTGACTGCCGCGATGAGGAATCCGAGCAGCCAGCTCGTTGGGAGCACGCCGGAGACGAGTGCGAAGGTCTGCGCGTCGTCCCACGCGCGGCGAGGGGGAGCGCATCGCGCGATGCTCCACCACGCCAGCGCCGCGATCGCCGCGCCCGCCACGAGCATCAGCGACGCGGGCGCGAGCGTCCCGTCACCGATGAGCAGCACCCGCAGCCCAAGGAACCATGCGAGTCCGCTCGTCACGCCGATCAGTCGGACCATGCGGTGGCTGGCTGCGGGGCGATCGGCGGTTCGTGCTCGACGCGGCGGGGCGTACCGTGCCGAGGTGATGAGAGCGACGACGACGATGGTCACGCCCACGTTGGCACCGAGCGACGTGCGAGGAGCGTGGCTCGTGAAGAGACCGATCTGGAAGATCGCGAGCGCCAGACCGTTCACGACCAACAGCAGCGCGACACCGAGCAGCCCGCGGGAGCTCACCCACGCCGTGTCGCGCTGATCCGGAAAGCGCAGCTCGGTGAGCGCGATGGGAATGGCGATGGAGAACACGGCGTGATACGGCACGATGAATTCCAGCCACACCCAGTTCACGCCGAGCCAGTGTCCGTAGTAGCCAAGGAAGCCGAGGCCGTGGTAGTGCTGGTCGAACAGAGACTGGAGCACGAGCCCTTCCTCGACGAGCCCGTACGCGAGCCCGAGCAGCAGCAGCCAGACGGCGCCGAGTCGGCGACGGCGGACGGCCTCGCGGACGAGGAGCGCCCCACCGCCATAGAGCGCGACGACGCCGAGCAAGCCGAATGGCAGCCGGCTCAGTGGGATCGCCCCGAACAGCACCTCGCCGATGAGCGGCGAAAGCAGGAAGAGCGTCGCCGCCGGCGCGAAGCGGCGCGTGCCGATGCTGAGCATACGGCCGAAGATGATCTAGTTATAGACTGTTGTCAACTACGCCAATGCGCGCTACTGTTTATCGGTATGAAGAAGCGCGACGCCAGCCGGCAGACCGGCTTTCTCCTCCAGCGGGCGCATCGGCGGCTTCGGCTCGCTCACGGCGAGGCGTTGCGCCACCTCGACCTCGGCATCGCCCACATTGCCGTCATGGGCCTACTGGCGGAGCGGGGCGACCTGAGCCAACGCCAGCTCATCGAGCTGATGGATGCGGACAAGTCCACCATGGTGTATCTGATCGACCAGCTCGAGAAGCAGGCGTTGGCCGAGCGCCGCGACGATCCCCAGGATCGGCGAGCGTACGCCGTGCATCTCACGCAGTTGGGCCGGCAGCGCTTGGCCGAGGCAGGAGAGATCGTGCGACGCGTCGAGGACAGGATGCTCGCGCCGCTGTCGTCGAGTGAGCGGAAGACGCTCGACGATCTCCTGTCTCGAATCGGCGAGCACGCGAAATCCGGCGCATAGGCTGCCTGACGCGACGACTCGTCACGGCAAGTGGCGCCGGCTCGACGGCGCTGGTCTAGTCAGTGCATGGAGCCCCCTCCGTATATTCACGCCGTCCGGGAAGAGCGCGGTCGCTCTCCGGAACGGCGCGAACCGCGTGACGACGCGGCCGTCGGGGCGCGCCGCGACGACCAACGAGGAGGATGGAGATGACGCTCCACCGCACTTCCAGGTTCGCCCTCGCCCTCGGCCTGCTCGGCCTCCCTGCCGCCGCCGGCGCGCAGGCGTTCGGGCTGAACGAGATCGGCTCCTGCGCCCTCGCGCGGGGGTTCGCCACCACCGGTGCGCCGTGCGACGACGGCTCGAGCATCTACTGGAACCCGGGCGCCATGCCGTCGAAGTCCGGGCTCACCGTGCTCGCCGGCGCGGCGGTCATCGGCGTGAACGGCAGCTTCACGCAGGACACCACCCTTCGCGAATTCGAGGCCGACGCCCCGACGGAGGTCGTGCCCCACGCCTTCGTCAATTATCGAACGGCGGGGCGGCTCGCCCTCGGGCTCGGTGTGTACGTCCCCTATGGGCTCACCTCGCAGTGGCGCGACGACTTCCCGGGACGTTTCGCGGCGAAGCGCGCGTCGCTCCAGACCATCTATGTCCAGCCGAACATCGCCTTCCAGCTCGGCAACGGGTGGTCGGTCGGCGCGGGGCCGGTGATCGGCCACTCCAGCGTCGAGCTCGTGCAGGCGATCGATCTCTCGCCGATCAGCCCGTTGCCCTCTGCGCCGACCTTCGGCGCGCTGGGCGTGCCGCTGCGCACCGAGTTCGCGCGAGCCAAGTTGAAGGGCAGCGCGATGGCGTACGGCTTCAACGTCGGCATCCACGGACAGATCAACCCGGCGTGGCAGGTCGGCGCGCGGTTCCTGTCCCAGGTGTACTTCAAGTACGACGACGCCGACGCCACCTTCGAGCCGCGCGCGACCGGGCTCACCCTCGCCGCCTCGAACCCCCTCGGCCTGCCCGCCGGCACCTCCGTCGACCAGTTGCTTGCGTCGCAGTTCACCGGGAGCGGCGCGCTGACGCCCCAGAAGGTGCAGACGCGGATCATGCATCCGGCACAGGCGCAGATCGGCATCGGCTACACCGGGTTCGAGAACACGACCTTCAGCCTCGACTACGCGTGGGTCGGCTGGCAGTCGTTCAAGGAGTTGCCCGTGGAGTTCGCGGGCGGCGCGACTGACCGCGTGCTCCTCGAGGACTACGAGAACACCTCGTCGATCCGGTTCGGCGTCGAGCAGCGCTACCCGAGCGGCGCCGCGCTCCGGCTCGGCATCGCGGCCACCAAGGCCGCGGCGCCGGACGTCACCGTCACGCCGCTCCTCCCGGAGCAGGACCGTGCATACGGGTCGGTCGGCGGTCTCTGGCCGCTGAGCGATCGGTTCAAGATCGACGCGGCGTTCTCGCACATCTTCACGCCGGGTCGCCGCGGGCGAATCGACGAGCGGACGTCGCGGTCGCAGACGGCGGTACAGCTCAACTCGGGCGCCTACACGCTGAGCGCCAACATCCTTTCGCTGAGCCTCAGGGCCTCCCTCTAAACCGCGCCCGGAGAACTTTCGATGTCACGACTCACGAACATCACCCGCCTGCTGGCGGTCGCCGGCATCCTGGCGGCGGCGGCCTGCGAGGCGAATCGGGACGCGGTCGGCCCCAGCAACCTCGCGAGCCCGATCTTCAGCAGCTACGTCGCCATCGGCAACAGCATCACGGCCGGCTTCCAGAGCAACGGGATCAACGACTCCACCCAGCGGCAGAGCTACGCCTTCCTGCTCGCCCAGCAGATGGGCACCCGCTTCGCCTACCCCGCGCTCGCCAAGCCCGGCTGCCCGCCTCCGATCGCCAACACGCAGACCGGCGCGCTCGCCGACGGCGGCGCGGCGGGCTCCTGCGCCCTCCGGATTCCGTCCTCGATCACGTCCATCCTGAACAACGTCGCGGTGCCCGGCGCCCGCGCGCTCGACATCACGACCGGCTCGACCGCCGCCTCGAACGCGCTCACCACATTCATCCTTGGCGGCGAGACCCAGGTCCAGCGCGCGCTCGACGCCCAGCCGACGTTCGTCACCGTCTGGGTCGGCAACAACGACGTCCTCCAGGCGGGGCTGAGCGGCATCCTGGTCGCCACGCCGGCGCTCGGCCAGAATGGGATCGAGAGCACTCCCGCCGAGTTCCAGACCAAGTACGACGCCATGATCTCGCAGCTCACGACCGGCGCGCCGGGAGTGCGCGGCGTCCTGATCGGCGTCGCCCAGGTCGGCTATCTGCCGTCGCTGAGCGCCGGTGGACTCATCTTCGGCTCCCCCGCCGCGCAGGCAGGGATCTCGGCGGCCGCCGGCAAGCCGGTCGCCGTCCTGGCGAACTGCTCCGGATCCTCGTCCCTGATCAACGTGCCCCAGATCATCGGGGCGATCCGAGCGGGGACGCATCCCGCCGTCATCTCGTGCGCGCCCGGCGCCCTGCCGGCTCCGGTCGGCGACGTGTTCGTCCTCGACCCCCAGGAGCAGGCGAACCTCTCGGCGACCATCACTGCCTACAACGACTACATCAAGGGCAAGGCCACCGAGCTCGGGTTCGGGTATTGGGACCCGAACGACATCTTCGCCGCCGCGAAGGCGGCGGGGCAGATCCCACCCTTTCCGAACCTCGCCAGCCCTACCCAGACTTTCGGACCACTCATCTCGCTCGACGGCGTTCACCCATCGGGAGCCGCGCACGTGCTGATCGCCAACGCGCTCATCGACGTGATCAATACGACCTACGGCACCTCGCTGCAGCCCCTGCAGTAGTGATGGTGACCTGGCTCAGGGACTCGGGGCCCAGGTCCTTCGGCGCAATGGCGTGTGGACAAGTGATGTGATGAAGTGGATAATCATGTGGAAAGCAACGCGCCGAATGCCAACCATTTAGGTTGAGATCACAATTGTTACGCATGCCTGTCCGCACGCGCGGAGGGGCGAAGACGAAGCGGGCGGCCGTCCACCTTGGGGGCCGCCCGCTTCGTCGCTTCGCCGAGTCACCAGGTCACTGGCTCACCAGGTTACCAAGTCACCTTCCCGGGCCCCGCCCCGGTCCTCCTCGGCGGCTGCGGCGGCGTCCGCTCGGCGAGCTCGTTCCCTCCGGCCGGCCGCCGGTCGCGTGACCGGCGCTCGGGGTCGCACCGCGCCCGCCGCGCTGCGCGCCGCGTGATGGCTGCGCCGCTTGAGCCGTCTGCGCCGCGGCGCGTCGCTCCGCCTTCTCCTTTGCCCGCCGGCGCTCCTCCGCCTTCCTCGCGCGGATCTCGGCGATGCGCTCCGCGATCGGGACCTCGAACCGCTCCGTCGGCTTGCTCGCGTAGTCGAAGCCCGCCACCACTACCCTCGGCAGCCGCTTGCCGATCGACCGCTCGATCGCCGCCAGGTCCTGCTCCTCGGCCGGCGACACCAGCGTGAAGGCATCCCCCGTCGCCTCCGCCCGCGCCGTCCGTCCGACCCGGTGGATGTAGTCCTCCGGAACATGGGGAACGTCGAAGTTCACGACGTGCTCCAGCTGCTCCACGTCGATCCCGCGTGCCACGATGTCCGTGGCCACGAGGCACCGGAACCGCCCGGACTTGAACCCCTCCAGCGCCTCCGTGCGCTGCGCCTGCGACCGGTTGCCGTGGATCCGCGCGTTCGGGATCCCCTCCCCCGTCAGGTACTCGGAAAGCCGGTTGGACCGGTGCTTGGTCCGCGTGAACACGATGACGTTCCCGATGTCTCCTCGGCGGAGCAGCTCCACGAACAGCGCCGGCTTGAGCTCCTCCCGAACGGCGTAGACCGCCTGGCGGATCCCCACCGCTGGTGCGGACTTCCGCTCCAGGTTGATCGACGCCGGATCGCGCAGCAGCTCCCGGCTCAACGCCTGGATCGGACCCGGCATGGTGGCCGAGAAGAAGAGGGTCTGCCGGTTGGTCGGGAGATGACGGAGCACCCGCCGGATGTCGGGAAGGAAGCCCATGTCGAGCATCCGGTCCGCCTCGTCGAGCACGAGCACCTCGAGGGCGCTCAGCTTGGCATATGGCTGCTTGAAGTGGTCGAGCAGCCGTCCCGGCGTGGCGATGATCACGTCCACGCCGCTCCGGAATGCGTGCTCCTGCGGCGCCATCCCCACGCCGCCGAACACGGCGGCGCCGGACAGCGGCGTGTGCACGGCCAGCTCTCGCAGGTGCTCCTCGATCTGCGCCGCGAGCTCGCGCGTCGGCGTCAGCACGAGCGCGCGGGTCTTCCCCCTCGGCTTCGCCATCAGCCGGTGCAGGATCGGCAGCAGGAAGGCTGCCGTCTTCCCGCTCCCGGTCATCGCGCACGCCAGCAGGTCGCGCCCCTCCAGCGCCGGGGGGATCGCCTGATCCTGGATGGGCGTGGGGCGCGTGAATCCGAGCTCCCGAACGCCGCGAAGGAGGTCGGGATGCAGCTTGAACGTGGTGAATGGCATGTGATACGACGGGCTGAGGCGGATCGGACCGAGCGCGCAAGTTAGCCGCGCGCTCGGCCTCGGGGCACCGGAGTGCTCAGAGAAGCACCGCCACGTCGTAGAGCGCATGCGTCCACGCGGTGATGCCGAATCCGCGCGTGAGATAGAGCCCGCTGAAGGCCAGGCCGGCGAGCGTTCGAAACACGAACGACTCGAGGCGGAGCGGCTCCCCGAACGGCCCGACGTAGTGGAACGCCGAGAACAGCAGCGCGCCGACGATCGTCGCGATCACGCCCGCGCCGACGCGCCCCAGTCCGAGCAGTCGCATCCCGTTCGCCAGCAGCGCGACGATCACGACGCGGAAGAGCAGCTCCTCGTAGAGACCGGCGCCGAGCGACAGCGTGAGCCGCGCCAGCGGACCGCCGTCGAGACCACCGCCGCCGGCGAGGGAGCGGAGCGGTCCCACCAGGTGCACCGTGGCCGTGCCGACGACGACGCCGAACAGCAGCGCGAGCACCACCGCCTCGCCGAGCATCGCGGCGAGCAGGCTCGCGCGCACGGGTCCGGCGCGCCGGTCGCGGATGATGAGCCAGAGCGCCGCTCCGATGATCAGCGCCATGAACACGAGCGGCCCGCGCGGCCCGAGCATCCAGGTGAAGATGCCGGTGAGCACGACGTCAGCCCCGTTGCGGATCACGCCGCCCGAGGCGCGCACCGGCGCCATCGCCTCGAGCAGCTCGTAGGTCAGAAGGAGAGGGAGCGCGAACAGGAGGCTGTGCCGGTGCGATCGGCTGGCGCGCCAGTATTCCTTCGCCTGCAGGCGGATCACCTCGATGGGCGCATCCTCCAGAAGTCGCTCCCCCCCGCCTGCTGCCCGACGTCGACGGACGCGACGCGCCGCCGCGCGCGGAGATCGGCGACCGGCGTGATCGGCGTCGTCGCGGGAAAGTTGCCGAGCATCACGCGCCCCGCGAGCGAGTCGTTCGCCGACGCGTATTTCCAGAGAAAGCCATACGGCGTGCCGTGCGCCCTGGTGACGTTGTACCAGCGCGCCAGCGCGCCTGTCACTCCGTGAATCCGGCGAGCGATCATCGAGTGCGAGGAGCGGTGCGATGGCGAGCGGAGCATGAGTGACGCCCAACTTCGCGCGGCGCATCGAGCGACCGCAACCGCGTCGCGACGTGCACGCATCCACTCACTTGCGCGCGGGAACCACGCCGTCCAATTTGGGTACAGTGACCGTTCGCCCGTATGTCGAACCCGAAACGAAGGAGGTGATCCATTGTCTACTGACCTGAGTACGGCGCGGATCGCCGGAAGCCGCTAACCCGGCACTCGAAACGCCGACCGGCGCTCCGCGCTGACCGGTCTGAGTATGTGGGGTTCGTTGCGACCTGGGCGTCGCGGCGGGCCCCACGTTTCGTTGCGCCGCGCTCGTCAATGCTTCCCCGTGCTGCCGAACCCGCCCGCGCGCTCCGTCGTGCGGCCGACCTCTCCCTCCGCGAGCGCCGGCGCCACGTAGCGCGCGAAGACCGCCTGCGCGATGCGCTCCCCGTGCACGATGCGACGCGGCCGCGCCGCGTCGTTCCGCACGATCACCATCCACTCCTCGGCGTAGTCGGAGTCCACCGTGCCCGGCGCGTTCGGAATGCCGAGCGCCGTGCGGAAGGTCTGGCCGCTTCGCGGCCGCACCTGGGCCTCGACGTCGGACGGCAGACGGGTCCGGAATCCCAGGGGGACGAGCGCCATCTCGCGCGGCGCGAGCTCGATCCCCCACTCGCCGTTCAGCTCGACGGCACTTCGATCGTACTGTCGCTCGCCGTCGGAGAAGCGCACCACGCGCTCCCGCAGATGCGCGCGCAGATCGTGGCCCGCCGATCCGTCCGTGGCGCGCGCCGGAAGCACGACGTCGTCGTACAACCGCTCGATCACGATTGCCGCGCCCTGGTCTCGCGACGCGGCGGAGCCGCCGGGAGCTCGGTCGCTCACGCCGCCGCGCTCCGCGACGGTCGGAGGGGCGTGCACGAGTGCGCTGCACGATGCATGGGGTAACCTTTGGGGAGCCGAGGCGTATATCCGTGAGATCGCTCGCCGAAACCTACTCGCCTGCCGCGCCGACATGAACGCTCGCGCCCTGCTGCTCTGCACCGCCCTCTCGCTGCTCGCACGGCCCGCGCGCGCGCAGAACGTGGAGTACCTCGCGGGAACGACGCACTACCGCGTCACCACGACCACCACGGGCACGCAGACGACCCCGCTCGGCAACAGCGACTTCGAGCTCGGCGTGAATCAACGGATCACGCTCGAGCTCTCCCGCCAGGCGAAGGACACGCTGATCGCGACGGTCACGCTGGACTCGATCGCGCTGATCGGCGCACAGGGCACGCCGGATCTGTCGGGGCTCATTGGCGCCCGCTTCGTGTCGCTCGTGTCGCCCACGGGGCGCATCTACTCGACGAAGCCGCCGTCCACCTCCAGCCCGCTGCTCTCCCAGTTCGCCGAAGGGATCGCTCGCTTCCTTCCCGCCTACCGCGCGGAGCTCCGTCAGGGCGCAACGTGGTCGGATACCACGGCGGGCAAGATGAACCAGCAGGGGATGGACGTCGACCGCACGATCATCTCCAACTATTCCGTGGAGGGCGACACCACGATCGCGGGAGAGAGGGCGTTCAAGGTCGCTCGGGTGACGACGGCCCGCGCGGTGGGGAGCGGCAGCTCGCAGGGGACCCCCGTCTCGCTCGAGTCGTCCAGCACCAGCGACGGCGCATTCTTCCTCAGCGCCCGCGGCGTCTTTCTCGGCGGCACCTCCACCGACGACGTGGACCTCAAGCTGAAGATCCTCGCGCAAGGCGCGGAGATCAGCATGAAGCAGAAGGCCCACACGACGATCGAGCCCGTCCGCTAGCGGCGCACGCGCCGCGAATCAGCGCAGGCGAGCGATTCCGTCGATCCAGCCGGGCACGGCGGGGCTCGATGCCATCTCCCCGCCGGCAGCCACTACGGCGTTCGGCTGTGCCGGCGCGGCCACCATCGCGACCGCGGGTGGCATCTTCGGCGCGGCCGTATCGCGGAGCGCCGCCCAGAGCGGGAGCGCGACACACTCGTGGAAGTCGCGGCCCGAGCAGATGGTGCGCGCACTCTGGTTCACCTGACGCCGAACCTTGTCCGGATACAAACGACAATCTCGAGTGTTCGATCCGCTGACGCAGCCGTTGTAGCCGAGCAGTGCGCGCTGGGTGACCCCCGCGGCGTCGAGCGTATCCGCCGTACGCTTGGCGAAGTGCTTCAGGATGTACACGCCGTATCGAAGATTCGTCTCGTCGTCCTTCAGGTTCCGGCCCAGGATCGGCCCGAGATTCGGCGTCCACATCGTCGGCATGATCTGCATCAGGCCGAGCGCTCCGACCTTGGAGCGCGCGTGCGGCTTGAATTCGTCGTTCTCGGTGAGCATCACGCCGAGCACGAGGGCGGGGGGAATACGGCGATGGTACGCCTCACGCACGGCGACACGCGCGATCGAGTCCGCGCGGCCGGCGCCGAGGCGCCCGGTCCGGCGCAGGTCCGTGGCGAAGGCACGGACGTCGCGCAGGAATTGCGGATGGCGCATCGCCAGCGGCTCGGGGAGCGTGAGCCACGGGGCGCGGAGTGTGCTCGAGTCGACATACGCGGCCGCGAGCACTCGGCTGGCAACCGGTGCCCGGCCGAGGAAGACGGGACGCACGCGCGTGGCCGTGAACGCCATGGTGCTCGCGGCGGCGGCGGCGAAGGCGAGCTGACGGGCGATCGGGGGAATACGGATGACGACCTCCGGTCGTACGGCAGGACAGGCCGAAGCGGGCGCCACGACCAACGCGGCACCGTTCTGGACTGCGGATGGTAATATGAGTCACCAAGCCGTGACAAGCTCGTGCACAAACATCTGTTTGGAAAGCTCCGCCCATCTCCGGCGCGGCACTCTTCCTTTCCTCGATGAGCTGCACTCCAGCCGTTGACGCCGAGTGACTGACGCACCACGACCGATCCCTGCGGAAGGCATCTGGAGTGGAGATCCCGCCGACCTGCCCGACTGGGACGCCATGCCGCGTCGCAATCGGCGGAAGCGCCGGCGCGCGCCGTACCCGATCTGGCTGAAGTACCTCGCAGTATCGGTCGGGCTCGCGGTGGTCGTGACGCTGGCGCAGATCGGCGTGCATGCCTATCGCGCCGATCCGCGCGACTCGCGCGTGTTCGCGCAGCGCGAGCTGCGGCTCACCGTGCTGCGCCCGGAGGAGAAGGTGGTCGCGATGATGAGCGTCTGGCAGCGGCCGCTCATCGACTATTTCCGCGCCACCCGCGGCATCCTCGTCGTCACCGACGCCCCGGCCGACACCGGGCGCGACATCGGCGGCCGTCTGATCTATCTCGGCCTGCAGCCTCGCGATCCGCTCAGCCCTCCCGATGCGCCGCCGACCTTCGACCAGCGCGAGTGGCCGATCGATACGCTCGTGCGGGTCACGCCGACCCGCACCTTCTTCTACGTCGCGCACGCCCTCGCGATCGAGGCCCCTCGCGATCCGCGCCTGGTCGTCGGCTACCCGGCGGGCGCCGCCGCCGACGCCGATTCCCTGGAGCGCGTCATCGCTCGCAAGTACGCGGTGCTGCGCACCATCGGCTCGCGCCGGCGCGAGGAGCGCCGCGCGCGCGAGCGCGCCCGCCTCGTCCAGATCTACGAGGGACGTCGCGCCTGGTACCACACCGTGCGCCCCGGCGACGCCGTGTCCTCGATCGCCTCGACCTACGGCACCGTGCCCGATTCCATCCGCGCATGGAACCGTCTGCCGAACGACCGCATCAGGATCGGCGAGACGCTGCTGGTGAAGCCGTGGACGCGCACCGCGCATCCCTTCCCCGACGGGATCGTCCCCGACTCCGTGCCGCCGGCCGGAGCGTCATCCCGCTGAGACGATTCCCCGGCACTCGCCGAATCCGATCCGGCGGAAGCCCGCGCGCTCGCACACGCCGCGCATCACCACTTCGTCGCCGTCCTCGAGAAATCGGCGCGTCTCACCGGTGGGGAGAGCGAGCGGCTCGGTCCCTCGCCACGTTCGCTCGAGCAGCGAGCCGCGCGATTCCGCGCCCGGACCACTCACCGTACCGCTCGCCAGCAGATCGCCGGGACGGAGATTACACCCGTTGCTCGTGTGGTGCGCCACCATCTGCGCGAAGGTCCAGTACATCCGGTCGAAGCGCGCGCGGCTCACGCGAAACGCCGGCAGCCCGGAGGCGCGCATGCGCTGCGTGACGATCCACACCTCGAGCTCGAGCTCCCAGCTTCCCGCCGTCGCATCCTCGTCGTCGGCGAGGTAACCGAGCGGGGACGGGTCGCCCGGCGCGCGCGCCGCGGGTGCGGTGCGGAACGGCGAGAGCGCCTCGAGCGTGACGAGCCACGGAGACATCGTCGTCGCGAAGCTCTTGGCGAGGAAGGGGCCGAGCGGTTGGTACTCCCAGGTCTGGATGTCGCGCGCCGACCAGTCGTTCACGAGGCACAACCCGGCGACGTGCGACTCCGCGCTCCCGATCGGGATCGGCGCGCCGAGCGCGTTGCCGCGGCCGACCACCGCGCCCACCTCGAGCTCGTAGTCGAGCCGGCGGCTGGGGCCGACGGCGGGCGCAGCGTTCGGATCGTCGCGCGTCTGGCCGGCGGGCCGCTGGATCGTCGTGCCGCTCGGGACGATCGACGACGCCCGCCCGTGGTAGCCGATCGGCACCCACTTGTAGTTCGGCAGGAGCGGGTTGTCGGGACGGAACATGCGGCCGACGTTCGTCGCGTGGTCGATCGACGCGTAGAAGTCCGTGTAGTCGCCGACGTGGACCGGAAGGAGCAGCCCCACCTCGGTCATCGGCGACAGGAGCGTCGACGCTCGGGCGCGGGCGTGCGCACCCTCCCGCGTGTCGTCGCGCAGCAGCGCGCTGGTCGCGGCCCGCAGCCGCCGCATCGCGCCATGGCCGAGGGCGAGCAACGGGTTCAACGCGCCCACGGAGCGGCACGCCTCCAGCGCCGACGCCAGCTCGCCGTCCGGCCGGAGCAGGTCGCGCGCGGCGAGCAGATGGAGCACCGCGTCGCCGATCGCCACGACCGGCTCGACCGCGCCACCCGGCGCGCGAACGCATCCGAGCGGCAGGTTCTGGATCGGGAAATCGGTATCCGCGCGCTCGGCGGACGCGACCCACGACCGGAGGTCGGCGCGATGGGTCTCGTCGAGCCCGCGAATCACAGGAGGCCGGCGGCGCGCAATCCCTCGACCGGCTCGTCGAACGAGCACGAGCCGAACGAGAGCCCGAGCGAGGCGCGCGCGCTGGCGATCTGCTTCGCCGTGAGCGTATGCCCGCGCCACGAGAGCAGATCGTCGGTGAACTGCAGCGCGGCGAGATCCTCCTCCTCGACCAGCTCGCCCAATAGTCGCTCGTTCATCCGGCTCTGTGCGAACGCCGCCGCGGCGAACACGTTCAGGAACCCGAACATCCGTCCGCGGGGTGCGTCCTCGGCGTACGTGAGCGGATGCACTCCGCACGCAGGGTGGTGCAGGCCGGCAGACGCCTTGAAGGGGACGCTCAGCTCGGCGGCGCGCGCGACGAAGCGCGCGATCTGCCGCGACGTCGGAAAGGCGTCTTCGGTCACGCCGCCCGTGCGGATCTTCGCCCATGCGCCGACGCCGCGGATCTCGAGCAGCATGCGCCGCGGATCGTCGAGTAGCGGAAGCTCGACGAAGATGCGGAGCTCGCCAGGCAGCGCGCCCGTCGCGGCGGAGACGTGACCGGGCTCGATGGGACGACATTCGACGACGTCGACCATGAGTCGCCCGTGATGCGCCGCATTGAACGCCCGGATGACGCCGCCCTGATCCGCACCGGTGCCGACGATGGCACTGAGCCGCCACGCATCGCCGCCGGCACGCGCGAGGGGCTGCGCCGAGGCCGCGAGCTCGTCCAGCCGTTCGGCGGGGACGACGAAGCGCCCGAGCATCCAGGCGTCGGTCGAGCGCAGATGGGACGCGTAGCGCTCCGCGGCCTCCGGCATCGACAGCGCGGCCGGCGGAAACACTCCCGCGTAGTCCACCAGCCTGCGCATCAGGGCCCGCAGGGTGGCCGCGGGAGCGTTCAAGTCAATCGTCCGATGTCTTCGGCGCGAGGATGCTGCCGCGGCACTTCGGCGAGCCGCAGCGGCACCGATAGAACCGCTCGTCTTCGTCGGTGTGGTCGTCCGTGCGCTCGTACTGGTAATCGTACACGAGCTCCGTGCCGGCCGGGATCGTCTTCACCGCCTCGATGAAGATCCGCTTCCGCTCGTTCACCGCTTCGCAGTTCGGGTCGCACGAGTGATTGATGAATCGCGCGTCGTTGCCGTTCACCCCGGCGTCGATGACGATGCGGTCGTCGACGGTGAAGAGAAAGGTGTGATGCCGCGACATCTTCTCGTCGTCGTACCGCTTGTCCGCCGTGCGCCAGCTGATGCGCTGGCCGAGATACTCGATGATGCGCGTGCCCTTCCGGATCGCGCGCGTCGCGAAGGCGCCCGTCCCCTGGATCTCCGAGCTGCGAAGCTCGAAGTAGGGATTCGGCTCCTCCTTCCACGGATGGCGCGCGTGGATCCCGCGTTTCGCTCCGCCGTGTGCCGCCGGCTTCCGTCGCGCGGCGCCTCGGGCGCCGCTGCCTCCGCGCTTCTTCACGGTCTTCCGCTTCGTGCCGTTCGCCATCTGGTCAGCTCAGTTCGGGACGGGTCTTCCGGTACGCCTCCGCGGCGTGACGCAGCGCGAGCAGTGCGGACGCCTCGAACTCGTATTCGAGTTGCATCGCCGCCAACCGCTCCGGCGAGTGGTTGCCCGACAGCCGCTTCGTGAGCGCCTCACACCCTGCGTGCCGGCGACAGAATTCGCGGCTCGCGTGCCAGAGCGCATTCGCCCGGTGCCACCACGCCTCGTCCTTCGCCTGGCTCACGTTCGCCGCGGCGGCTTCGTACGCCTGCGAGAGCTCGGACAGCGATCCGTCGCACATCGCGCAGAGCGCGTCGGCGTGCCGATGCTCGAGCTCGGGCTCCGAGTTGCCGAACAGCTTCGCGACGCGATCGTGCTGTCGGCAGCACTCGGTCGCCGCCCGGTAGAGTGAGTCGGCGCGGGCGCGGACGACCGCGACGGGGTCGGCGGGCGGCGCGTCGGAGTCGGGCGCGCTGGGACGGCGAGTAGAAGGCATGGGATCCGGCAGGTGGGCGACGCCGGCGGCGCGGACAGCGCGCGAACCGGTGCAGAAAGATGCCCGGGCACCGCGCCTTGTCCAACCCCCCCAGCCTACAGGTAGCCCATCGCCGTGAGCGCTTCGAACCGCCGCAGCGGTGACGACGGGAAGTCCGTGCCGCCGCCGTCGAGGCGGTAGGATCGGCCGGAGAACCGGACCTGACGGGCCACCTCCATCGCCGCGTCCCACGCGGTGGGGATCGTGTAGCCGAACGCGCACGCCAGCAGCACCGCGTCGCCGTAGTAGCCGGCGGTGAGCAGGCGATCCTCCTCCCGGTAGACGTCGATCAGATAGAGCTGGCGCGCGACGGCGTCGGGGAACGACACCGTCTTGCCGCGCATCGCGTGATCCATGTACAGGGTGACCGACGCGCCGAACCCGGGCGCGAAGTCCGGCGCGAACGAGCCGTCCGCGAGCGAGGCGAACAGCTCGCCGAGCGGCGCGCGGTCGAGATTCCAGAGGAGGTTGGGGTGGGCGTTGTAGCCGAACCGCTCGCACTTCTCGAAGAACCAGAGTCCGTCCTTCGCGACGATGAAGTTCGCGTCGCCGAAACCGGTGTAGCGCATCGCCCGGTACACGGGAAAGAGGCGCCCGACGCTCTCGCGCACCACGCGGCTCTCGAGCGGCACGACGAAGACGAAGTCGAATGCGCAGCCGGCGAGATCGCCGAGGTCGCCGGTGAGCTTGCGCTTCGATTCGAGCGCCATGAACGCGAAGCGCGGCTCGCCATCGACGAACCACACCTCGACGTCGGCTTCGACGCCGTCCTTGCGCTCCTGCAGCACGAACGACGCCTCACCCGCGCGCGACCGCAGGTGCTGGCGAAGCTCGCGGTTCGCCTCGACGGCGTGCTCGGACTGCGGCAGCCACGTCTCGTACGTCTCGCCCGCGTCGGGTTTGTACACGTAGGCGACGTCCTCGTGGCGTTCGAGAAAGGCGATCGCCGCCGCGGCGTCGGTGAACGGCTGCGACGGCGGCGGCGTGAGCCCGTACTCGCCGACGAGCCGGAGACACGCGTCGCGATCGTGCTCCATCGCGTCGGCGAAGCGGCCGCCGCCGAAGACGCGAAACCCCTCGGCGCGGAGCAGCTCGTTCGCCTCGACGGAATGGTTCTCGTCCCAGATCCAGTACGCGTCGCGCCACGCGTCGCGCTCACGGATCATCTCGTCGAGCGGACGACGAGCCACGAGCCCGCAGCCGACGAGCGCATATTCCGCCTGGAGCCGGCGATCGTCCGTGCCCGCGGGAGCGACGATCACCTCGTGGCCCTCGTCCTGCAGCCGCAGGGCGAACCCGAGTCCGGCGAAGTGCAGCGTGGCGACGACGAAGCGCATGGACGCGCACCGGAGTGCACGGCCCATGCCGCCGCCGGCGCGGGCTCAGGCCGTCGCGCGCACGCGTCCCCTGGCCGCGACGGGCCAGCTGCGCTCGACGCGGTCGCCGCGCACGCCGTACACCATCTCGTTCAGGTGGACGGCGATGCACACGTGGTTCGGCACGACGCGCACGACGTCGCCGACGGAGGGACGCCACGACGTGCGCGAGAGATCGAGCACGCCGTGCTCCTCCGACAGCCGGCTGAGCACGACCTCCGGCTGATCGAGCAGCACGCCGAACCCTTCGTCGGGTGCGCCGGTCGACGGCTCGCGCCCGATCGCCTTCGTGCCCGCGTCGATCACCGCCTGGCCCGGCACCGCGGTCGACACGACCGTCGCGAGCACGGTCAGCGCGCAGTCCTCCCAGCCGCACGCGCCGGTGGCGACGGTACCGCGATCGTTGTAGACGTACGTGCCGGGGCGCATCTCCGTCACGCCGGGCAGCTCGTGCGTGCGCCACAGGGTCGGCGTCGAGCCGCCGCTCACGACGCGCGGCGGCAGTCCCGCGTCGTGAAAGCGCTCGAGCGCCGCGGCGAGCGCACGCTCGAGCGCGCGCAGCTTCTCGTCCTGCTCGCCGATGGGCTCGCGGATGTGCCCGGGATAGAACGCCAGCCCTTCGAAGGTCAGCCCGTCCGTCTCCGAGACGTGGCGCGCGAGCGCGACGGCGGAATCCACCGTGGCCGCGCCCACGCGGTGCATGCCGAGATCGAGCTCGACGTACACGCCGATCTCGCGGCGCGCGTCGCGCGCGGCGCGCGCGAGCTCGGTCGCGGCGAGCTCCGAGTCGAGCGCCACGAGCAGTCGCGCCGTGGACGGAAGCGCCGCGATCCGCCGAGCGCGCGCGCGGCCCACGGGCGGATAGGCGAGGAGCAGATCGTCGCAGACCTCGGACATCACCTCGGCTTCGCGCGGCGTCGCACAGGTGAGCCCGCGCGCACCGAGCCGGAGCTGCGCCGCGGCGACGTACGGCGACTTGTGCGTCTTCACGTGCGGTCGGAGCGCGAGGCCGTGCGTGGCGGCGTACGTCGCGGCACGCTCGAGGTTCGCGTCGAGGCGGTCGAGGTCCACGACGAGCGCGGGCGTCTCGACGGCGTCCAGGTGGCTCGGCATCTCGTCGATCATTTCAGGAAGCTACGTTCGGCATCCCCCGCCGCCAACGGCGCGCGCTTTACGGGCGATCGGCCCGCGCCCATGCTTGAGCGCCGCTCATCCTCGTCCACGGACCCGCCATGCGACCCTCGCCCGCCCGCCCCACCACGCTCGCGCTCATCGCGATGCTCACGTTCGCCCCCGCCGGAGCGCAGGCGCAGGACCAGCCGCAGCGTCCCGCGCCACCGCCGCCGGCATTCGCCGCGAGCAGCTTCGCCAGCGTGGAGGTGCACCTCGACGCGCGGCGCATCGGCGGCGAGTGGTACGCCGAGGACGCCGCCTTCACCGGCCCCGCGCGCATCGCGATCACGTACGGCCAGCCGCACGCGCGCGGCCGGAAGGTCGAGGGAGGGCTCATCCCGATGGACACGGTGTGGCGGTTCGGCGCGAACGCCGCCACGGCGCTCCACACCGACGTCGATCTGACGCTCGGCACCCTCGCCGTACCGAAGGGCGACTACTCGCTCTTCATCCTCCACGGCGCGGGCGGCTGGCAGCTCATCGTCAACGGCCAGTCGGCCACGTGGGGCACCGAGTACGATCGGGCGCGAGACGTCGGCCGCACGGCGCTCGCGGCGCGCACGCGCGCGGAGCCGGAGGAGGCGTTGAGCGTCTACCTCGTGCCGGAGTCGGCACGCCCCGCGACCGGACGCGCGGATCTCCGCGGACGCCTGCGCATCGTGTGGGGCACGACCGAGCTCTCGACGACGTGGAGCGTCGCGCCGTAGCGCGCCGCGCGCTCGCGCAGCGCTACCAGCTGCCGGAGACGCGCGGCGAGATCGGCAGGTCGAGCACGAAGGAGAAGCGCGTTCCCTTGCCGAGCTCCGTCTCGACCTTGAGCTCGCCGCCCATGGCCTGCACGAGCTGCTGACAGATCGAGAGTCCGAGGCCGGCGCTCGAGAATGCGTACTCGCTGCGGTTCGCACGCTGCCGGAAGGGATCGAACAGCGTCGGCAGCGCGTCGGCCGGGATCCCTCGGCCCGTGTCGGTGACCGAGAACTGCAGCTTGTTGCGCGACCGCGCCTCGCACGTGATGGTCACCGAGCCCTGCTCGGTGAATTTCACGGCGTTCGTGGTGAGGTTGAGCAGCACGCGTCCCACGGCGACGCGATGGCCGACGCGCACGTCCGCGTCCGGTCCGGACGCGTGCAGCGCGATCCGCTTCTCGGTGGCGAGCGGCTGCACGAGATCGCACACCACCTTCAGCACGCTCGAGAGCGAGAACGGCAACGGCCGCTCGTCGACGAGTCGGTTGCCGCCGTGCGCGAGCTCGATCACGTCGTCCGCGAGCGTGGTGAGACCGAACGCGGCGCTGTGCACGAGATCCATCTGGCGCATCTGGATGTCGACGAGCGGCCCGCTGCGCCCGCTCCGGAGCTGCTCCGCGAGCAGCAGGATCGCGTTCAGCGGCGAGCGCATGTCGTGCACGACTTCGATCAGGAGCTGCATCGCGTCGGGACCCGTGAGCCGGCTGGAGAACTGCTGCGCGCCGTTCCGCTCGAGCTCCACCTGCAGCCGCTCCACCGCGTTGAGCACGCGCACGACCTCGGTCGCGTCCACGCTCCCCGCCTCGAAGGTGAGCTCCTCGACGAAGAGCCGCCGGAACACGGCGAGGAGCTGATGCGCGGCCGGCCCGATCGCCGCCGCACCCGGGACGCCCGCATCGTCCTCCGCGGCGCGCTCGATCGCGGCGGAGAGCGCGTCGGCCGCGGCGGAGAAGTCCACCGCCTCGCCGCCGCGGGGCACGAGCACGCTGTGCTTTCCTTCGACGCGAAGCCGCGCGAGCGCGCGTCCGACCACCTCCCATACCGGGCGCGTCGCCACCCGGTAGGGCATCCGCAGAAGCGCCCCTCCAGAGGAGCGTGCGGTCATTCCATCGTGCCCGACGCGTCGTCGCGGCGGAAGCCGTGCTTTTCCATCAGTCGATAGAGCGTCGTCCGGTCGATTCCCGCCAGGCGCGCGGCCTTGGACATGTTGCCCCCCGCGCGCACCACCAACCGCGAAAGATATTCCTTCTCGAAATCCGCGACGAGCTTGTCCTTCGCCAGATGATACGGCTCCCGCATCACCGACAGCGGCACGCCGCTCGTCGTCGCCGACTTCGACTCGTCCTCGTACACCGGCAAGTGCTCGGGTTCCACGGGCTTGTCGGCGTCGGCGATCACCGCGACGTGCTCGATCACGTTCTGCAGCTCGCGCACATTGCCGCGCCAGGGACGGCTCCGCAATGCGTCGATCGTCGCTTCCGTGAGCGGCGGCGGCGGCGTCCGCGTGCCCCGGTGGCGTTCCCAGTAGAGCTGCAGGAAATGATTCGCGAGCAGCGCCACGTCGCCCAGGCGCTGGCGCAGCGGCGGCAGCTTGATCGGGACCACGCGAAGCCGGTAGAACAGGTCCTCGCGCAGGAGTCCCTGGCTCACCGCCTCGGCCGGCTCGCGATTCGTGGCGGAGATGAAGCGCACGTTGACGATCGCGTCGTGCTCCTGCTCGCTGCCGACGCGCCGCACGATGCCGTCCTGAAGCACCCGCAGCAGCTTGGCCTGGAGCGGGAGCGACATCTCCGTCACCTCGTCCAGGAAGAAGGTGCCGCCGTTCGCCGTCTCGAGCAGTCCCGGCTTGGTACGGTCGGCGCCGGTGAAGGCTCCCTTCACGTGCCCGAACAGCTCGCTCTCGAGCAGGTTCGCCGGCAGCGCCGCGCAGTTGATCGACACGAGCGATCGGCTCGCGCGTCGGCTGTGCCGATGGATGAACTGCGCGACGACCTCCTTCCCGGTGCCGCTCTCCCCCGTGATCATCACCGACGCGTCGGTCTCCGCCACGCGCCGCGCGAGATCCACCGCGCTCCGGAAGGCGGGGGCGGTGCCGAGCAGCGTGACCTTGTCGCTGTTCCCGGCATCGGCGCCGCCCTGGCGCCGCAGTTCTCGCGTCTCGCGCGCGACGAGGATCACGTGCGCCGCGCGGCCGATGAGGATGTGCAGATGCGTCGCCGAGAACGGCTTGGGGAGGTAGTCCCAGGCGCCGGCGCGCAACGCTTCGATGCTCGTGGCGACGCTCGGGTTCCCCGTGATGACGATGACGATTGCTTCCTTGTTCGCCTCCAGCGCGCCGGCCACGACCTCCATCCCGCTCACCGGGGTCATGTGGAGGTCCACCAACACGATGTCGAAGCGGCTTCGCCGCATCATCTCGATCGCTTCGTCTCCCCGGCCTGCCGACGTGACGTTGTAGCCGTCGGCCTGAAGCATGCTGGTGCATCCGTCACGGAGGGTCCGCTCGTCGTCGACGACGAGGATCCGGATGGTCGGCTTGGCTTCCGGCGGGATGGAGAGCGCGTCGAACGCTCCCCGTGGGGCGAGGGTGTCGGACATACGGGAAGAACGAGGGACTCGGCCGCGCGTAACCGGATCGGCGACTGCTTCGCCGGCGGAGGCACCGACATGACCCGCGGCAGCGGGGGGGTGCAGCCTCCTCGCCACACGCTGTGGCGCGCCCGCGGCCACCGGCTGTCAATGTGCCCCTCGCCCGGAGTCGGCGCAAGCAGCCGACGGCGAGTCGTCGCGGAGGGTGACGGACTCCACGGATGAGAGTCGTATTATGTTGGCAGAAGCGAGCATGCAGGCCTGCGGCGGCACCCGACCGAGGTCGCCGGATATGGCACCGACGGGCGCGTCGATGGTACG
The DNA here is from genome assembly GCA_035494615.1 of Gemmatimonadaceae bacterium. Taxonomy (GTDB): domain Bacteria; phylum Gemmatimonadota; class Gemmatimonadetes; order Gemmatimonadales; family Gemmatimonadaceae; genus AG11. Next base: position 49,532 of record DATJGU010000082.1, on the reverse strand, counting down.
AGGATCCGAGAGGGGTCGGCGTCCTCCTTGCGTTAGCCGACCCATGAACGCGGCACATTCCGGGCACCGACGGCGCAATGCTGCGCGCCTCCTGTGCGCCCGTCCCAATTCGAACGAGATCAGCGCCTGATGTCTGCCGAATATCCAGTCATCGCCTCCCCTTCGGGACCGCTTCGGGGCGCCCCGGCTCAGGCCCCCGCGTCATGGACGCCGGAGCCGGTCGAGGAATCGTCCGACGCAGCGGCGCCCATCGCCAGAGTCCTCGACGCCCTCCTCCGGTACAAGTGGCTCACCATCTCGCTGGTGATCCTCGGCGGCATCGTGGGAGTCATCGCCACGCGCTTCGTCCAGCCGACGTTCGAGGCTCGCGCGAAGATCTGGATCCAGTCCCCCACTCCAACGCAGAACCCCAACGGTCCGATCCGCGCGGACGAGCTGCTCCCGCAGACCTCTTGGCCCGAGCTGTTCCAGAGCTTCGCGATCATGGATTCGGTGGTGGCGAAGCGCGGCCTCGCGGCCACACCCGCCGATCCGAAGGACCGGCCGCTCTTCCTGCGGTTCTCGGTGGCGGCCCGGCCGGTGGTCGGGGACTACCGGCTGGCGATCGATGCCACGGGACGACACTTCACGCTCAGCCGGAAGGCGGACGGCGCCGTGGTCGATTCCGGAGCCGTCGGCGACTCCATCGGGCGTCCGGTCGGATTCCGCTGGGCGCCCGCGGCGGGCCTGCTGACCGCCCGCCGAAGCGTCGAGTTCAACGTGGTGACGCCGCGGGACGCGTCGACGACGCTGCTCGCCAAGCTGCAGCCGCCGCCGATGCTGATGCCGAACAGCAACTTCATGAATGTCTCGTTGGTCGACGACGACCCGGTCGAGGCGGCGGAGACGCTCAACACGTGGCTCGCGGAGTTCGATTCGACGGCGCTCTGGCTCAAGCGGCGGAACGTCGCGGAGTTCTCGCGACAACTCGCCGAGCAGCGGAACGACGCGAGCCAGAAGCTCACCGACGCGGAGCGACGGCTCGAGGGATTCAAGACGAACACCATCACGCTGCCCTCGGAAGCGACGATCGTCGCCCCCGGGCTCCAGGAGACGCGCGACCCGGTCTTCCAGGACTTCTTCAGCAAACGGCTCGAGGCGGGCGATCTCCGACAGCGCGTCCAGGCGCTCTCGAACGCGCTGACGGCGGGACCGGCGGCACCGGAAGCCATCTCGGCGATCCCCGGACTGCTCGCGGACCCCGCCGCGCGGACCGTCGCCTCACTGATCGACGACCTGCTCTCGAAGGAGAAGGATCTTCGCGCGCAGCGGCAGATCTATACGGACGAATACTCGAAGGTGCAGGAGCTGCAGAAGTCCGTCACCGAACTGCGCTCGCGCGCGATCCCGCAGGCCGGCCGCGAGCTGCTGGCGCAGCTCCGGACGCGTGCGAGTGCGCTCGAAGGACAGATCGCCGCGACATCGAACGAGCTCCGCGAGATTCCCACGCGATCGATCGAGGAGCAGCGGCTCACCCGCGAGCAGGCGATGTACGCGCAGATGTACACGAACCTGTCCTCGCGCTACGCCGAAGCGAAGCTCGCCGAGTCGAGCGCGATGCCCGACATCACCATCCTCGACTGGGCCGCGCCGGCCAACGGGATGGTCACGTCGCAGAACCTGAAGCTCATCGGGACGGCGCTGCTCATCGCGCTGGGCCTCGGACTCGGAATCTCGATCCTGCTCGATCGGTTCGATCACAAGTTCCGTCACCTCTCGCAGGTCTCGTCCGACCTCGGGCTCCCCGTGCTCGGGACCGTGCCGAAGATCGCGCAGCCCCCACGCCGCGCGAAGCCGGAGGACGCTGCCGAAGTGATCGAGTCGTTCCGCGGCATCCGGCTGCGGTTGCAGTACGCGTACACGACGAACCAGCCTCTCGTCTGCGGTGTCACGAGCCCCGAGCAGGGCGACGGCAAGTCGCTCGTCGCCTCCAACCTCGCGTTGGCGTTCGCCGAGGCGGGATATCGCACGCTGCTCATCGACGCGGACACGCGACGCGGCGCGCTGCACGAAGTGTTCGGCGCGCAGCGGCGGCCTGGCCTCATCGAGGTCCTCTCGGGCGAGGTGCCTCGGGCCGAGGTTCTGCACCCGACGTCGCAGGAGCGGTTGATGCTGCTCCCGTGCGGCGGCCGCCGCACGACGAATCCCGAGCTCATCGCGAGCTCCGCGCTGCCGCGACTCATCAGTGAGCTCGTGCACGAGTTCTCCGTCATCATCATCGACGGCCCGCCCCTCTCCGCCGGGATCGACGCGTTCGCCATCGGGGCGGCGTGCGAGAACACGATGATGATCCTGCGCCACTCGAAGACCGACATGCGGATGGCGCGGACCAAGCTGGCGCTGCTGCGCCGGCTGCCGCTCCGGACGGTCGGCGTCGTGCTCAACGACGTGAAGTCGATGGGCGACTACAAGTACTACGGCTACGACGCGACCTATCGCGCACTTCCCGAGGAGCGTGCGGTAGCCACGGTCTGACCGCGGCGCGCAAGGCGAAGCGGGGGGCGACGGCAGTGCCGTCGCCCCCCGTTCGCGTGCAGGTCGATCACGCGGACGTGGTCGCGGCTAGATCTCCGGCACGGAGACGGGCGCGAGCGACGGACTCGCGAGGTCGGCCAGGCCGTGCGGCGCATGCAGCGACGAGGAGGCGCGCTCGAGCATCTCGAGCACGTGGATCGACGACTCGGAGTAATCCGGCACGGCGAAGAACCCGCCGCGAACGCGGAACGCACGCGGGTGCTCGCCGAGCGGCACCGCGATGCTCTCGAGCGCCCGCTGCAGCCGCTCCATGAGCCGCTCGGCGCCCTCGGGCGTGGTGGCCGGTGCGATCACGGCGAATTCGGCACGGCCGAGATGGCCGATGACGTCCGACGCACGGGCGGTCCGCGCGAGCGCGATGCCGAGATGCTCCCCGACTCCCTTGGCCACCGTCTCCATCGACTGGCCCGACTCGATGGCGTCGTCGATAATCGGCGCGAGCGCCACGCACGCCATCGCTCCACGCACGCGAAGCGCTTCGGCCCCGGTCTCGCGCGCGCGGCGCGCCATGCCGCGGAAGTTGTAGAGTCCGGTCGCCCCGTCGAGGAGGCTCTCCTCCTGCGCGCGATCGGCCTCGCGCTTGGACCGGACATAGGTCTCGAGCCGCAGCACGAGCAGGTCGCCGTCCACGGGTTGGGGACAGTAGTCCCACGCGCCAGCCGCGAAGGCGGCAATGCTGCTGGCCCGCGTCGCCTGGACCGACGTCGTGATGACCACGGGCGTCGTCGCGGAGATGATGCGCTGATCGCGGAGCTGGCGGCAGAGCGTGATCCCGTCGATGTCCGGCAGACGCGTATCGAGGATCAGGGCGTCGAGGTGGGTGGTGCGCGCCGTGTCGAGCACCTGAAGGCCGGTGTGGGCACGTACGACCGCGAAGCCGCGCGGACCGATGATGGTCTCCAGCGAACGTCCCGACCACTCCTGGTCGCTAGCGATCAGGACGAGCGGGGGCACGGTGTCCAGCTCTGGCATCACACTCTCGGTGCACGGAGGTCGCATGCGGCGTCACGCGGAACGCGATGGCTACCGCGGCCATCTCGGTGCTTCGTCGCCGATGAAGGGCCGCCCATGCAGAATGCATGCGTCGGCAGGTGAAACACCAACTCCATGTTGCTCTTGCACATACGCAGCGCGGCGCCCGCTTTGCCCGGCGTCGGTTGCTGTGATACCACCACAAGTGCGCGGAAGCACCGCGACAGGACCGGCTCTTGCTTCAGCAGCTGCACGACCGCGAAGCGAGCGGCATCGCTTGTGGTCGCTCAACACGCATATGTGGTCGATCCGCTACATTGCCCGGGCGCCGGCCAAGGGTCACGGATCGGCCGTCCATCTCTAACTGCTTGTCAACCCAACACTTGGGCGAACCATTCTTCACGCGTCTCGCGAGCATGCCGAGTGCAAGGGGTCCGGGCATGCGCTTCCCATCGACGCACAACCGCACTTTCGGGTCACGTTCGGCAGCCGCGAAGCTTCTCGTCGGGATGTTTCTGGTCGCCGGATGCTCCCACGCTTCGGCGTCGGCGCAGCCCCAGCAGGCGACGCCGCTGCCGACGATGCAGCCGATGGCCACGCGGGCAGACCTGACGGCACTCGCTGACCGACTCGAGCGCGGCACGACGGCCGAGCGGGTGCGGGCGGCGGCACTCCGGGTACGGCTCCGCGACGGCGACTTCCAGGCCGGCGACCGGATCGCGCTCCAGATCGAGGGCAACGTGTCGCTCTACGATACGGCGGCCGTGGCGGCCGGCTCGAAGATCGATCTCAAGGACATCGGCGAAATCCCACTGAACGGCGTCCTGCGCTCGGAACTGCAGGATCACATGTCGAAGCAGATCGCACGGTACATCCGTGATGCGCGCGTCAAGGCGACACCGCTCGTGCGTGTGTCCGTGCTCGGCCCGGTCGGCAAGCCCGGGTTCTACTTCATGCCGTCCGACATTCCGGTGACGGAGGCGATCATGCGCGCGGGTGGTCCTGCGGGCACAGCCGACCTTCGAAAGACGGTGATCCGGCGTGGAACGGAAGAGTTGTACGATTCTCGCAATACACAGACGGCGCTCGACGAAGGGCGCACCCTCGACCAGCTCTCCCTCCGCGATGGAGATTCGATCGAGGTGGGCGAAAAGTCGACGCGGAGCTGGCAGCAGATCGCCGGCATCCTCAGTCTGGCCACCTCACTCCTGATTGCAATCAAGTATGGCTTCTCGCGGCGCTGATCCGCGTACGATCATGACCGGTGCCTTTCCGGTCTTCGACGAGCCGGTCGCGGAGATCGCGGCCGCGCCCGGTTCGAGCTCGCTCGCGGCTCGGCTGCAGGGAGCATTGACCTCCGAGCGGCTCAACCGCGCGGTGAACTTCACGCTCGCGTTCGTTGCGCTCCTCGTCCTCGCGCCGCTGCTGCTGCTGATCGCCTTCGCGGTGAAAATGACGTCGCGTGGTCCGATCATCTACCGGCAGACGCGAGTCGGCTACGACCGGCGTCGCTCGGGCGGAGATCGCCGCGGCATCGGCGAGCGCCGCGCCTTGCGCGCGGTCCCGGCCGGCCCGCGCGCGCACGCGGACGACCCGTCCGACTCCGATCGCACGTTCGTCGAGCGGCGCGCGCAGGGCCGCACGCGCGACCGGCGCGCGAACGGCCGCCGTGCCGGCGATCGGCGCGCGGTGGACGTCGGCGGCAAGGCGTTCACGATGTACAAGTTCCGCACGATGACCGTGAACGCCGAGACGAACGGCGCCGTGTGGGCGACGAAGAACGATGCGCGCGTCACGCCGATCGGCGGGCTGCTGAGAGGGACTCGGCTCGACGAGATCCCGCAGCTCGTGAACGTGCTCAAGGGCGACATGAACATCGTCGGCCCGCGACCGGAACGGCCGAGCATCTTCATGCAGCTGCGCAAGGAGATCGACCGGTATCATCTTCGGCAGCGCGCGAAGCCGGGGATCACCGGCTGGGCACAGATCAACCAGAACTACGACACCTCGATCGACGACGTCCGTCGCAAGGTGGAATACGATCTCGCCTACATCGAGCGCCGCTCGGTCGTCGAGGACATGCGCATCATGGCGAGGACGCTGCCGGTGATGTTCTTCCGGAAGGGCGCGCACTAGCCTTCCGGATCCGATGAGAAACGCCGCGGGCGCATGCGCCCGCGGCGTTTTCGTCGTCCATGCCCCGCGTGGATGACCGAGAGGCGGTGCCGGTGAGCGAGCTCCGCACGAGACGACCCTCCGATGGCGAGCCGTTCCTCGGCGCGAAGGAGAGCGGCCGTAGGGGCGGCAGCACGAGAGCCTCGACGCTTCCGGGTGACGTCTCGCCACGACGCGGAACGAGCCGCGGAGCGATTGGCTCCGCGGCTCGTCCGCGTGACTGCCGATGTCGTGCCGCTCGCGCGAGTGCGATCAGCCGCAGTGGGCCGGGCCGCCCGCCGTGAGGCCGTTGTTGTAGTTGTCGAGAACGGTCGAGACGCCCGTGATGTCGACGCTCGAATCGCCCTTCCCGTCGCCACCGCCAGAGAAGTACTGCTCGGCCTTGTCGAGCGCATCCTGGACCGCCGGCGGCACGTTCGAGCCACCCTGGATGTTCAGCAGCGCCGTGATGTACTGGTGGGCCAGGATGATGTACTGGCTCCCCCTCGGCGGCGTGTTGAACAGGGTGATGATCGTCGCGCCGCCGTCCCACACCGTGGTCGGGGTGAGTGCGCCCTGCGGCCACGAACTCGTGTGGTTCTTGTACCAGCCCTGCGTGTACGAGCAGTGACCCGTGGGTGGCGGCGTGACCGGCAGGTTGTGGTACTCGAGCAGCGCGCCGTGATACTGGTTGATGCGCTCGCTGCGAGCCGGGCTGTCCGTGTAGGACGTCACGGTCGGCGTGGCGTCCGTGTTGGTGTTGACGATGTTCTGGATGAGCGTCTCCTGCACGCTCTGGAAGGTCGACGTCGCAATCGTCTTCTCCGTGACGTTCACCGTCGTGAAGCTCGGCGACGAGGTGACGTCCACGGCGACGACGACGCACTGGCCGGCGTCGAGCGGATACTCGACCGCGGTGGGGTTGGCGCTCGTCGTGACGATGAAGACTCCCGCCGCTCCGTACTTGCACACTTCCACTTCGCCCTGGTTGGCGGCGCCGTTGCCGGCCTGACCGGCAGCCGTGGCAGCGGTGATGACACGGCTCGGAGCGGTCGGCACCAGCCGTGAGACGGCGTCTCCGCCGCTTCCGCCCGCGCACGCGGCGCCGAGCGCGAGCGACGCGAGGAGGAGGGAGGTCCTGCCAACGATCTGTTTCGTCATAGCGTGAAGTCCTCGGGGAAAAAGGGAAGGGTCGCGCGCCCGCGGTTCGCAAAGCCGATACCACGGCTGAACCCGCTGCTTCCCCTCGGCTCGACGCGATGAAGGACGTGCGCACCCGTCTTCCGAAGAGCGGACCGTTGCGGCGGTCCAGCCCGGCGGTGCGGCGGCCCCGCCGCAGGTGCAGCCGGTCTTGCCGGTCAGCCGCGCGGGTGCAGTCGCTCGGCGATGATGGTGTCGCGCACGCGCGCCACATCGAGCGATTCCTCGACGCTGATGGGCGGGTCCGCCCCCTCCCCCGCCGCCCGATGGAACCGCCGCACGAGCTCCCGGAGTCCGGGGTAGGCCATCTCGGCGCTCATGGCGCGCGCCGCCATGTTCGCCCCCGCCGCGCCGAAGGCGAGCGCCGAGCCGACGAAGGGGCGGAACGCTTTGTCGAGCCGAGAAGGTTCGCCGCGCTCGATGGTGGCGAAGCCATGATAGAGATTCGCGCGCACGGTACCGCCGTCGCAGCGGATCACGAGGGAGTTCTCCGTGGGGCGCGCCCGCATCGAGACCGCGAGGGTGATCGTCGACTCGCCGACCGACGCGAGCGCGCGAAGCTCGCCCGCGCCCCCCACGACGGTCCACGCCGCGTCCGTCACCGCCGCCCCGAGGATCCGCCGCGCGAGCGCGAGCCCGTGCGGGAGGATGTCGAGCGCCACACGTTCGCGCTCCGCGTCGTCCCGACCATCGGCGCCGGCGGAACACGCCACGAGGTCGAGCTGCCGGATGACCCCGAGATCGGGCAGGCGCCCGACGCTCTCGAGCACACCGCGCTGGAAGAGGAACTGGTGGACGGGACAGAGCAACACACCCTGCCTCGCGGCGTGCGCGTGCAGTCGGCGCGTGGTCGGCGCGTCGGCGGCGAGCGGCTTCTCCACGAGTGCGTGGATGCCCGCGTCGATGCCGGCCGACACCGCAGCGTCGTGCGTGTCGACCGGCGAGCAGACGTGCACGACGTCGAGCGCGTGCGCGCGCAACGCGTCGCCGAGGTCCGTGGCCACGGCCGCACCTCCCGCCATTCGCGCCAGCCGCTCGGCGCGACTCCGATCGGGATCGATCACGACGGCGACGCGAGCACCCGCGTGACGGATCGCGTGTGCATGCCATCGCCCCATCAACCCCGCGCCGACGATCGCGGCGCGGACGGGGAGCGGCGGCGTGCGCACGGTCAGACGGTCGCTTCCCGCAGCGCGCCCATGTGCATCCCCGACAGCTCGCGCACCTCGGGCGAATCGAGAGCGACGCGCCGCCCGGTGAGAGCCGAGTGATACGCCGCCGCGATCACCTCGAGCACGTCGCGGCCGTCCTCGCCAGTGGCGGGAGGGAGCGTGCCGCGCGCGAAGGCATCGAGCGTCCGCTCGAACACGTTGCGCGTGGCGATCATCCCCGGCTCCTTCGGATTGCGGCCGAGCTGCCGGCGCTGCGTGCCGACTTCCTCCCACGCCATCCCCGACACGCCGTAGTCGACGCGCACGTGCGGACGCGTGCTTCGGTGCAGGCCCGCCGAGATGCGGGCGCGACCGCCGAACGACGCGCGAAGCGACGCGTCGCCGGTCTCGGCGCGCACCTCGAAGTACTGCGTCTCGCCCTTGCACAACCGGTTCTGCACGATCTGCGCGAGTCGTCCGCGGCTGAACTCGAGCGTGCACAAGGCGACCGCGTCGCTCTCGCTCTCGCGCACGCCGCAGGTCGACACCGACGCGGTGACGGAGACGGGGCGCTCGGCGAACAGCGCCATCAGAAAGTCGACGAGATGCACGCCAGCCTCGTAGAGGGTGCGCCGCAGCATCTGTCCGCGCCAGCCAGGCTCTGCCCACGGTGGAAGATCCATCAGCTGCCACACCTGGGCGAAGACGACTTCACGGCCGTCGCGCGAGGCGGCATCGCGCAGGGCGCGGAAGATCGGCATCTCCCGGAACTCGTGGTTGAGCGCGATGCGCCGTCCCGCGGCATTGGCCGCGGCGATCACCTCGTTCGCCTCATCGATGCTCGACGTGAACGGCTTCTCGCAGATGACGTGCGCCCCGGCGGCGAAGCTTCGCAGGCAGTAGTCGGCATGGCTGTCCGGCGGCGTGCCGATGACGACGACGTTCGGCTGTGACTCGCGCAGCATGGCGTCGAACTCGGCGAAGACGGGGACCTTCCACGCCGTCGCCGCGCGCTCGCGGCGCGCCGCATCCGGATCGACCGCGCCGACCACCGTAGCCGAGGTCATTCCGGCGAGCGCGGGCAGGTGCAGTGTGTGGCCGGCGTTGCCGAGCCCGATCACCGCGACGCGGAAATGGGACTTATCGGGAGGATAGACCGCACCGGCGGAGGGGGCGCTCGGAGAGAGCATCGGGCTCATGCCTTCACCTGAGCGCGCGGGCGGAGCATCGGGGCAAGGACGTCGACGATCATGTGGGGGTCGGCTCGTTCGATTCGAAGAGGGAGATACCGGCGCGCGGGGCAGCCGGCGAGGGGAGACGCGAGAGAGGAGGATCGTGCAACACCACGGGGGGCAGCGAGCTCACGCCGGGCCCGGGGCGTCCGGGGCGGACGCGCTCACCTCGAGAAGAGGCGCTCCCCAGCTCAGCAGGCGCCCGAGCCCCGGCGCGCGGCGACAGAGCTCGTACACGGGCGCCGCGGCGGCGACGGCGCCCGCGCGACCGCGATCCACCTCGAGCAGCGCGGCGGCGCCGAGCTGCACGCGCCGGAACCCCGCGCGGGCGAGATCGCGACGGAGCTCGCGCGGCGAGAGCAGGCGGTGATGCTCGTAGCGCTGGCCGGAACGCCAGCGCACGTACGCATCCGCCCAGCGACGCGGCAGATAACCGACGCCCCACACGCCGACGTGCGGCTCGGGGAGCAGCGTGAAGCGGTTCACGGTACGAAGGTGGAGCGATCCACCGCCTCCGAGCACCCGTCCCGACTCCGAGAGGACAGCGGCCGCGTCGAGGCAGTGCTCGAGGGTGCCGAGCGATACGACGCGGGAGAAGCTCCCCGCGGCAAAGGGCAGATGCTCGGCGTTGCAGCAGACGAGCGGAGTGTCGAGGCCCGCGAGCTGGAGGCGGCGGCGCGCGACGACCAGCCATCGAAACGCGATGTCGATGCCGACCGCGCGTTGTCCGCGACGTGACGCGGCGACGACGAGATCCGCCGTTCCGCAGCCGACGTCGAGCCACCAGCCCCCGGATGCCTCCGGGCCGGCGCCCGCGAGCCATTGCTCCGCTCTCCGCTCGGCATCGAGCACGTGGCGCGTGAACCGTTCCGCATGCTCCCGCGGGGTGCCGGGGGTCATCGCCCAGTACTCGCGCACCATCGTCTCGAGATCCGCGCCGCGCGTACGCTCCTCGAGCGCGCCCCCCTTCTCGCGATCGGCCTCGAGCCCGATCCACGGATCCGGCCGCAGGCGGAAGTCGGGGATGCCGATGACGACGGGATACGTCCGAGCGCAGACGGCGCAGTCGTAGCGCTCGTCCGGCCCGGGCACGTGCGTGAGGGGCGCGCGGCAGGCCGGACAGACGAACGATGGAGCGGCGTCGCTCACTGGCGCGAGCCGCCGGACCTCGCGCTGATCTTGCTCGGATTGCGCGGCACGGGCGGCCAGGCGGCGAGATTCAGCTCCGAGAACGCCTCGACCGCGGGATCGGGCCGCGGCTCGCCGACGACGACGGCGAGCAAGGCGCCCCATACCACGGAGATCGCCGCCGTGACGTAGTAGACGAGGTGCAGCACCACACCGCAGACGGCGAACACGAGCCCGCGCTTGCGGAGGAAGAAGGCGTAGAGCGGGAGCCCGCGCACGACGACGACCAGGATCGCCAGTGCACCGAGTACGGCGATCACGTGATTGCGATGCGGGAGCGACAGCGCGAGCAGCAGCAGGCCGAGCGACACGAGGAAGGTGTTGCTCTTCTCCCTGGCGCGAAGGCTGAGGGTGCGCGCCTTGAGCGCCGCGGGGCCGAGCAGCGCACGCTGCTCCGCGAGGAGCCGCGCCCACGGGACGCCGCGGTCCATGAAATCGGCCTTCAGCATCGAGCCGAAGGTCCACCGCTTGAGGTGCGTGACCTGGATGTCCGGCTGGAGCAGGATGCGATGCCCCTGCGAGGACATGCGGTAGCCGAGCTCCACGTCCTCGATCTGCGCGCGGGAGAAGCGCCACTCGTCGTACATGCCGACGTCGACGAAGACCGATCGCCGCACGCATCCGCACCCCGCCCAGAAGGTCTGCGCCTCGCCCGGCTCCTGCTCGTGGGTGAAGTGGTGCAGCAGGTTGCGATACTGCGACACGACGCCGGCGGCCGCCGGCTCGTCGCAATACGCGCCGAACACGGCATCGACGTCCGGCCGGCACGACAGCGTGGCGGCGAGGCGCGACAGGGTGTCCGGACGCACGAGCACGTCGGCGTCGAGGAAGACGATGCAGTCGCCGCGCGCGCGCTCCACGCCGCGGTTACGTGCGTAGCCGGGCCCGCGCGACCGGCCGGGCAGCCGGATCACGAGGTCCGCGTGGCCGCTCGCGATCGCGGCGGAGTCGTCGGTGCTGCCGTCGTCGACGACGATGAGCTCCCACGATTCGCGCGGCAGCTCACTGCGCGCGAGGTTGCCGAGCATGCGCGGGAGCACGTGCTGTCCGTTCTTCACCGGCACGATGACGGAGAGATACGGTCGGTCGGGCGTCATCGGGCGAGACTCCGGGTGAGCGTGCCGCGCACGGAGCGCGCGCCGGCGAGAAGCCCGACGCGCCACCGGAAGCGGGCGGTGCCCCACGCCTCCAGTGCGCCGGGGGCACGCAGGTAATAGCTGTCGAGGCGCGGCAGGAGCGCCGCGTCGTCGTCGTGCCGCACCGTCGCGAGCCGGGTGGTGCAGCCGTAGCGGAACTCGCGTGCCACCACGTCTCGCGCGACGTCGGTCACGCGGCCGTACGCATACGCGAAGGTGCGCGCGTCGATCCCGAGCTCGCTCGCGAGCCGCGTGCGCGACGCGACGATCTCGTGCTCGGCGGCAGCGTCGTCGAGCGAGCCGAGATCGGCGTGCGTGCGGCCGTGCGCACCGAGCGAGAACCCCTGCTCCGCGATCGCGCCGAGGGTGTCCCAGTCGAGGAGCGGGAGCACCGGGATGCCCGCATCGCCGCGGCCGCCCCACCGGTTGTCCGTGCCGACGGCGTCGGTCACGACGAAGAGCGTCGCGGGAAGCCCGTGCTCGCGGAGCAGCGGCACGGCGACCTCGCCGACGTTCGCGAGCCCGTCGTCGAAGGTGAGGGCGATCGCGTCCTCGGTGTCGGGGTGCCCCGGCAGCTCCGCGAGCGGAACGACGCGCACGCGGCCGCTGGCGAGCCACGCGACGTGATGCCGGAACGTCCGCGGATCGATCGAGATCACCGAGCCGCTGTCGTCGATCGAGTGGTAGGTGAGGATCGCCTTCATGCGGGCTGGCGTGCGAACGGGGTGGGCAGCGACGGCACGGCGGCGGTCCCGCCGAGCGCGCGGTCCACGAGCTGGAGATAGCGGGGCAGCACCGCGTCCTCGCTGTACGCGGCCCGAAAGCGCTCGTAGGCACGTGCTCCCATGCTCGCGGTGCGAGCGGGGTCGGCGAGGAAGCGGCGCATCGCGGACTCGAGCTCGCGCGCGTCGCCGAAGATCTCGCCGGCGCCGCTGCCTTCGACGAGCTCGACGTACGAGCCGATGCGACGGGCGAGCACGGGCACGCCGCGACTGTACGCCTCGATGACGGACATGCCGAATGTTTCGAAGCCGCGAGACGACGCGATCACCGCCACGGCGCCCGCGTAGAGACGCGCGAGCTGGTCCGCTTGCTGGAACCCCACGAAACGCACGCGCGGGTTCCCGCGCGACAGCGCCTGAAGCGCGGCGCGGCGTGACCCCTCGCCCGCGATCACGAGATCCGCCTCGTCGAATGTGGCGAATCGCTCGATCACGTCGTCGAGCCCCTTGATCGGCTCGAGCCGTCCGACGAAGAGGAAGTACGGTCGCTCGCGTCCGCGCTCGCGCACGGGCGACGGCGGCCCGGGATCGCGCACGAAGCCGGGCAGGACCTCCATGTCGCGCGGGAAGCCGAACTCGCGATGCTTCGCGCGACTGAACTCGCTGACCGCGATGAAGGTGTGCACCGCCGGCAGATGCCGCTCGAGCAGCCCCGAGTGGCGCCAGAGCTGCGGCGGACGCTCGTACCGGAGCTGGCACCGGATGCACTCGCGCTTCTCGCACGGCTCGACGCCGTGACGCCAGAGCACGTGCGTGGGGCACACGAGCCAGTGCTCGTGCGCCGTGTAGAGCTTCACCGCGTTGCCGAAGGCGAGTGCCGCGGGCCCGCCGACGAGCGAGAGGTTGTGAAAGTGGATGACGTCGAAGCCGCCTTCCTCGAGGATGCGGCGAAGCGCGCGGCCGTGAACGAGCGGGTGCCCCGTCTGTTGGGTGAGGCCGACGGAGACCGCGCCGAGCATGCTGCGCAGCCGATGCACCGCGACGCCGTCGTCGCACTCCCGGGGCGCGGCGTCGAAGCGGCCGGCGAGGGTGCGATACGCGTCGTCGTCGCACACGACGGTGACCCGATGTCCGGCGCGCACGAGCGCGCGCGCGAGCGCCTGCACCGCGACCGCGTCCCCGCCGAAGCTGCGCGGCGGGTAGAACGTCGTCACCATGCAGAAGCGCAGCGACTTCACGACACGGCGGGGACGGGGGCCGCGCGACGCGCGAGGCCGGTCGTGTCGTGCAGCGCCGCGAGCGTCGCGTGCGCGCTCGCGCGCCAGGTGAGTCGTCGCGCACGGGCGAGCGCGGCACTGCCGAGGCGATCGCGTTCGGCGGAGTCGAGCATCGTGCGCATCGCTGCCGTCACGGCATCGACGTCGCCGGGCGGCACGAAGATGCCGCCCCCCTCGAGCAGCTGCGGCAGCGGACTGGCCGTCGTCGCGATGACGGGCGCGCCGCACGCCGCGGCTTCGACGGCGGGGAGCCCGAACCCTTCGTTTTCCGACGGCAGCAGGAGCGCACGCGTGCCGGCCAGCAGCGGGCGAAGCGCGTCGTCGGGAAGAAAGCCGGTCCACCGCACGTAGTCGGCGGTGCCGGCGCTGGCGATCGCCTCGTGGATGCCGGCGCCGACCCCGTGGAAGTTGTCGTCGCGCAGCGTGCCGACGAGCACGAGGTACGGCGCGGCGGTGCCTCGCTGGTGCGCTTCCGCGACGAGGACGGCGTGCGCGCGCACGATGCGGTCGACGTGCTTGTGCGGGGTGAACCCGCCGACGTAGCTGAACCAGGCCGCCGTGTCGGGAACCCCCGCCGCGCGCGCCGCGGCGCGCGCCTCCGTCGCACTCACCGGATGGAACGCAGCGGCGGCCGCCTCACCGGCCACGCGCAGCTTCTCGCGAGGCACGCCGAGGATCGCTTCGATCTCGCGCGCGGAGAACTCCGACACGGTGAGCACGAGCGTCGACTGCCGGAGCGCGAGCCGCACCTTCGCGCGCCAGAAGAGGCGCGCGCGCCAGGAGGGCATCGTGAGCTCGGGGAAGCGCTCGGTGATCGTGTCGTGCACCGTCACGAGCGCGGGCAGTCCCGGAGGCAGTGGAAAGTAGGTGTAGACCGACGGCGACCAGAACACGTCGGGACGCTCGCGCCACACGGCGCGCGTGAGCCGCAGCATGTCGGATGGCGAGCGATAGCCCGATGCGGCGGCGGCGCGCGCGGGCGCGACACGCTGCGAGACGTCCACGACGCGCACGTTGGCGCGGCCGAGGTGCGCGCGCTCGAGCGTCTCGCGATCGCCGTACAGGACGAACTGGTGCTCGGGCGCGAGCGTCACGAGCTCGCCGAGCAGCTCGCGCGTGAAGCGGCCGTAGCCACGGCCGTTCCCGAGACACGCGCCATCCACTCCGATGCGCATCGGCTACTCCGGTGGACCCGGCGCGACCGGCGTCGGCTGCGCGCTCAGCATACGCGGCTCAGCGAATCGGCGGGGCCCATCCAGTATCCCACGATCTCGCCCGCCGTCCACGAGGCGATGAACACCACGAGCAGCGGAATCGAGAGCGCGAGCTGGACGCGGTACCGTCGCTTGGCGAGCACGCGCGCCACCGTACGGTACATCAGGAGGGGCGGAAGCGCGAACGCCGCCGCCCCGTAGGCGAGCCGGCGGGTGAGCGGCATCCCGCGCACGCGCTCGCCGGCGTACGAGCGGGCGTAGAGGAAGCGCTGCGAGAGATACTCGCCCACGGTGTAGTGCTTCTTGTGGCCGACGCCGATCTCCGGACGCAGCACCATCGGCACGCCGTCGCGGTGCATCGCGTCGTGCAGGTTGTTCTCCCATTTGCCCTCGGCGATCACGCTCCGGTACCGCCCGAGGAGCTCGCGGTCGTAGACCACGTTGTTTCCCGGTAGCGCACTGGTCGGTCCGGACGGAAGCGGGGTGATGCAATGGCTGTACTCGCACAGAAACGCCGCCCAGTCGATGACGGAGGAGCGGGCGGCGTTGTCGATGGAGCCACCGACCACGGCACCGGTCTCGCGGCGCGCCTCGAGGAGCGCGCGCGCCCAGCCGCGCGGTACGACGACGTGGTCCTCGATCACGGCGACGGCCGCGCCGGTGGCCGCCCCGAACGCGACCTCGCGCATGCGCGGAATGGTCGTGCCGGGCGGGACGCCGATCACTCGAGCGGAGGGAAAGCGCCGGCGCACCGCGTCGCGCACGTTTTCGCCGAGTCGGTCGACGACGACGGGCTCGAGGGAGACGTCCGTCTGCGCCTCGAGCGCTTCCAGGCAGCCGAGCAGATCTCCGAGACCGTTGACCGACGGGACGACGACGGAGAGCTCAGCGGTCATCGCCAGGAGATTCGGGGCGGGCCGGACCCTTGATGTAACCCACTGCTTCGCCGACCGACCACGCCGTGACGAAGGCGAGCGTCGCCGGCAGCGCGCGCAGGAAGGGCAGCCACCGTGTCGGCGCCGCCGCGCGCGCGACGCGGGTGAGGATCACCACGGGGAGAAGCGGCGTCACCGCGGTGAGCAGCCACCGGCGCGCATGCGGCTCTTCGACGAGGCGGGTCCGCGCATAGTCGCGCCCATGCTCGTAGCGGTCGACGCAGAACTCGCGGAAGCGGTACGATTTGTTCTGGTACACGGGAGCGGACTCGACGAAGTGCAGCGAGCTGCCGCGCTGCCGGAGCCGCTCGTGCGCGACGTTCTCCCATTCTCCCGCGCTCGCCCACGTCACGACGTCCGACACGATGGAGCGACGGTAGGCGACGTTCGCCCCCGTGAGCTGCATTCCCTGCCCCGTGTCGGAGCGTGTCGTGGCGAACAGTCCGTACTCGGCGAAGTAGGCAGCCCAGTCGACAGCGCGCTTCCGCTGTGCGTTGTCCATCCCACCACCGGCGATGTCGGCCACGTTGTCCACGCCGACGCAGAGCTCGTCGACCCATCGCGGACCCGGCACGCAATGGTCTTCCGTGAGCATCACGATGTCGCCGGTCGCTTCGCGCATCCCCGCGCCGCGCAGCTCGGGGATCGTCGCGCCCCGCCTGACCGGAACGACGCGCACCTCGGGGTAGTCGCGCGCGAGAATGGCGAGCGCCCCCTCGTCGTCGTCGCGCGCGACGATCAGCTCGGCGCGCGCGCGCTCACATTGGGGGATGAGCGCGGCGAGGCAGTCGTCGAGCAGCGCGCGCGCGCGGTTGGACGCCACGACGACGGACACGTGCGGCACGGCCAACGATGCCTGCCGAGCCACCGCCTCGTTCACTCTTGGAGTGGTCACCTTCGTCATGCCGCCCTCAGCGCGCCGCGCGCGCTCGCACCAGAGGTGATACCGCCGACCGCTTCCCCCGCCGCCCAGGCGCTCGCGAGCACGAGGAAGGCGCCGAGCGACGTGAGGAATCCGAGCGAATGACCCGGAGCCTGCGCGACGCGGCGCCCGACCCGCAGCAGGAGCACGAATGGGACGAGCGGAGCGCCGAGCACCACCTGCCAGCGAGGGCGCACCCCGCTCCGCACCCGGAACGCTCCGGAATGTCGGCCGTGCGCGAACCGCCGCGCCGCCATCTCGGGGAGCCCCGTCGCGTCGGTGAACCACGCGACGGCCTCCGGCCGCACCTCCAGGGTGCGTCCGAGCCGACGGAAGCGCGCGTGGGCTTCGACCTCCCAGAACGACTCGCCGGCGTCGGTGCGTGCGTCGCGCAAGGCGGCGTGATCGTAGGCCGCATTGTCTCCCGCGATCTCGCGCGCCGGGCCGGCGGGCATGTCGAGCCAGGCGGCGTAGCGAAGATAGAACGTCGCACGAGCGGTGGCGGAGGAACCTCGGCGCAGCTCGAGCGGACCGCCCACGCCAGCCGCACCGGCGCGGATTCCGGAGAGGAGGGCACCGGCCCAGCCGTCCGACACGACGCACTGACCGATGGTGAACGCCACGACGCGCCCTCGGGCTTCGCGAAGGCCACGACCCCAGAGCGCGGGAACGAGCGACCCCGCCGGCATGGCGATCACACGAACGGACGGATTGCCGTCCGCGGAGCGCTTCGCCGCGTCCGGGTCCGTCGCTTCGACCACCAGGATCTCGGCGTCGATGCCGGCGCAGGAGGCGACGAGGGCCGAGACGCACTCCCGAAGGGTGGAAGTCGCATCACGGCTGCCAACGATGACGGTGAGCTCACGCGATGACGTGTCGGAACTCATCTCGAGGAAACGGAGGTCGGCTGGGTCTGGGCGAGCAGTCCGGACCGCCTGCTTGCCGCCGGGAAGGGAGCAAGAAGAAGCGCGTCCGGCTTGGATTGACGAAATGCTTTCACGGCAATGCGTTATGAGAAGGTCACGGGCGGCGCCCGGCGAGGCTCGCTGCTTCAATTGTGCCGCTGCCGCTACATGTCGTTGCGCGACCACAGCGAGAGGTCTCGGCGCCGTTTTCGTAACCTCGCGCCACCTCGTCGGCACGCGCGCACCCCGAGAGGACGCGCAAGCGGGCTCGACGTCGCTCGCCACCGGGAATCCTGGCTGGTCGCTTCGCGCAGAATGTCGGTCAAATCAGTGCGGCGCCGTAGCATGGATCACTTCCGGCGCCGGTGGGCGAGCAGGCACGGAGGCCGTGTCGGATGCTAGGTTGCGGAGAGACGCACGCATCTCCGCGGTCCCGCTCTTCGGCGCCGGAGTTGCGTAGGGGCGCAGCGAGCGAGGAGCGCGCGCCGGCGGCAGGTCCGACCGGTGCGTCCCATCGCGTCAGTCGTCCAACAGCAGTCCCCGTCGCTTCCCGAGGCACGCTTGACCGTTCGGCCCGCGACCGACCCCATCCGGGTGGTCTACTGCATCGACAACATGGATGTCGGAGGCACCGAGCTCAACGCGGTCCGCACCGCCGAGCGGCTCGACCGGAGGCGTTTCGACCTGTCGGTGGTATGCATCCGCCCCGACGGACCCCTGCTCGCTCGCTACGGCGCGGCGGGGATTCCCGTCTTTCCCCTGCCCATGCGGAGCATGCTGGGGGCGGGGGCGGTGCGGCAGGCGGTCAGGCTCGTCCGGCATCTCCGGCGCCAGCGGGCCGAGGTGGTGCACAGCCACGATGCCTACACCAGCGTGTATGCCACCGTGTGTGCCCGGCTGGCGGGAGTACCCGGGATCATCGCCAGTCGGCGGTCGTGGCACTCGCCGCATCTGCAGGGACGCATCATGCGGGCGAACCGCGCGGCGTATCGGCTCGCGCACCGCGTGGTGGGAAACAGCCCGAGCGTGTCGCGTCTCGTGGAGACGGAGGGGCGCGTGCCGGCGGCGCGGATCGTGACGATTCCGAATTTTCTCGACCCCCGCTCGTTCGATCCGATTCCGGCGGAGGAGCGATGCCGTTGGCTGGCCGAGCTGGACGTCCCGTCCGGAGCATTCGTCGTCGGCATCGTCGCCAGGTTGTCGGCGGTGAAGGATCACGGGACGCTGCTTCGCGCCGTGGCGTCGCTCCGAGCGGAGCATAGCGACATCCATTGCGTGCTCGTCGGCGACGGACCGGAGCGCGAGCGGCTCGTCGCCCTGGCGAGCGAGCTCGGGATCTCCGAGGGTGTGCACTTCGCCGGACAGCGTCCGCAGCTTCCGAACCTTCACTTCCTGTTCGACGTCTCCGTGCTGTGCTCGACGTCCGAAGCGTTTCCGAACTCCGTACTGGAGGCGATGGCGGCGGGGCGCCCCGTGGTCGCGACCGCGGTCGGTGGCACGCCTGACGCGGTGCGCGACGGGGTGACGGGGCTGCTCGTGCCGGCCGGCGATTCGGCGAAGCTCGCCGCGGCGCTTCGCGTGCTTCATGGCGACGGCGAGAAGCGCGCTGCGTTCGGCGCGGCCGGTCGTGAGGCGGCGCGCGTGGGCTACAGTGAGGAAGCGGTGATCGCGCAGGTGGAGACGTTGTACGCGCAACTCGCGGGACGGGCGGTCGCATGACGGGCTCGAATCGTCCGGCACCGGCGGGGCTCGCCGGCGGGGGGCTGTGGCCGGCGCGGCTGCCGAGGCCCGCGGCACCCGGCGCGCCCGTGCACCACGTGACCGCCGCGGCACCGGCAATCGCCGAGCTTCCGCCCGAGGTGTCGGCCGACAAATGGCCGTGGCGCGGCGTGCAATGGACGCTGACCTACGTCGGCTTCCTCGGCTACATCTTCGCGATGACGACCTACCGGTTCCCGATCGGCGACGTGTCGATCGTGGTGGCGCTCTTCGGCTTGCTGCTCCAGCGCGAGCCGATCCGCGTTCCGGGCGTGCTCAAGGGCCTGCTCGTCTTCCTGCTCTGGAGCGTGCTCGGCTACACGATGACGCGGTACCCGAGTCTGGTGTTCGCGAAGCTCAACATTCTGATCAAGGTGTGGCTGATCGCGCTCGTCGCGGCCAACGCGCTGCGCACGAGGGCACAGCTTCGCTTCTTCCTCGTGTTCTGGCTGGGATGCTTCGCGCTCTATCCGGTGCGCGGCGCGCTGTTCAACTACTACATCTATCGCGAGACGCTGTTCGGGCGCGCGTTGTGGAACTACATCTTCGCCAACCCGAACGACCTCGCGGCGTACTGCATCCTGCAGCTCTCGATGGCGCTCGCGGTGCACGCGATCGAGAAGAAGGGCCCGGTGCAGCTCGCGTCCAGGCTCGGGATGGCGGTGATCCCCTTCCTGATCGTCATCACGAAATCGCGCGGCGCGTTCCTCGGCTTCGCCGGTTTTCTGATGTTCGTGCTGAGCGGCCAGAAGCGGCGCGGACGCGCGATCGGATTGACCGTCCTCATCGCGGGGCTGGTGCTCGCGATCGCTCCGCAGGGGGTGCTTGACCGCGTGTTCGCGCTGAAGAAGATCGAGACGACGGGGAACGTCGCCGCGGCGGACGAGGAAGGGTCGGCCGAGCAGCGGTACGAGATCTGGAAGGTGGCGCGGTCGGTGATCGCGTCGAATCCGGTGAGCGGCGTCGGGCTCGGCGCCTATCCGGCGGCGCACGCGCAGGCGGCGATGACGGGCCCGTTCAAGGAGACGGCGCGCGGCTATCGCGATACCCACAGCACCTACCTGAACGTGCTCGCCGAGACGGGGATCATCGGATTCGTGATCTTCATCTGGAGCTACGCGGGGTCGCTGATCGGGATCGAGCGTCTCCGACGACGAGTGAAGGGGGCGAGGCCCCGAACCGCGCAGGTGCTCTACGCACTCGAGGTCGGCGCGATCGGCTTCTTCATCGCGGGGCTGTTCGGATCGATGGCGTACGTGAGCTTCCTCATCCTGCACGTCGTCCTCACGTGGTGTGTGGCGGAGATGGTCAAGAAGGAGCTCGCCGTGGCGGCGCGCAGTCGCACGGCGTACGCGCGCTTCGCCGGCGGTCCTCCCCTGCCGGCGCCGAGGTAGCGCATGTGCGGGATCGTGGGGTTCGCGGGGAGCACGGAGAGCGACGCCGACCGGCAGGCGACGCTGCGCGCGATGTGTTCGGCGATCGTCCATCGCGGCCCCGACGAGGAGGGCCGCTTCCATGCGCGCGAGGTGGCGCTCGGGATGCGGCGACTCAGCGTGATGGATCCCACGATGGGGCAGCAGCCGATGGCGAGCGAGGACGGCGCCGTCCAGCTCGTGTTCAACGGCGAGATCTACAACCATCGTGAGCTCCGCTCTGGGCTGCGCGCGCGCGGACATCGCATCGCGACGTCGAGCGACACCGAAGTCATCGTCCACCTGTACGAGGAGCTGGGCGCCGACGTCGTGCATTCGCTGCGCGGCATGTTCGCGTTCGCGCTCTGGGACGGCGCGCGGCGACGACTGCTCCTCGCGCGCGACCGGGTCGGGATCAAGCCGCTGTTCTACTGGGAAGAGAACGGACGGCTCGCATTCGCGTCGGAGCTGCGCTCCCTGTTGACGATGCCGTCGTTCGAGCCGCGGCTGCGTGCCGACGCGATCGCGCAGTATCTCACCTTCGGGTACGTGCCCGAGTCGCACTGCATCTTCGAGGGCGTGCAGAAGCTGCCGCCGGGGCATCGGCTCGTGTGGGAGCCGGATCGCGGCGCGCGGATCGACGCGTACTGGGCGCCGGTACGGCCCGAGCGCGCGGAAATCCGCGACGACGACGCGGTGGAGGAGCTGCGCAGTCTCCTCCGCGAATCGGTGGAGCTGCACCTCGAGTCCGACGTGCCGCTCGGCGCGTTCCTGTCGGGGGGCATCGATTCCTCCACCGTCGTGGCGCAGATGGCGCGGCTGGTGCCGGGACGCGTGAAGACGTTCTCGATCGGCTTCGAAGAGGACTCGCACAACGAAGCGCCGCACGCGGCCCTCGTGGCGCGCGAGATCGGCACCGACCACACGGAGCTGATCGTACGGCCAGACGCCGACAGCCTGATCGACTCGGTGATCACCGGATTCGACGAGCCGTTCGGCGACTCGTCGGCGCTGCCGACGTTCCTCGTGTCGCAGATGGCGCGCGAGCACGTGACCGTGGCGCTCTCCGGCGACGGCGGGGACGAGCTGTTCGGCGGCTACACGCGCTACGCCGAGCTGCTCTCGCGGCGCGAGCTTCCCGCGCTCGGCCGCGCGGCGCTCGCGCGGCTGGCCGCGACGCTGCCGCATGGCGCGCGCGGGCGCAACCGGCTGCTCGATCTCTCGCGGACGCGACGCGGGCGCTACGCCGCCACGGTCGCCGTGCCCCCGGCGGTGCGCGAGGGGGGTGTGGTGGCCGATGCGCTCGCCGCGCGGCTTCCGGCGATGGACTCGCTGCTCGCCGCCGCCTTCTCGCCCGTCGCGGGGCGCGACCTGCTCGCGCAGATGACGGCGGTGGATCTCGTGACGTATCTGCCGGGAGACATCCTGACGAAAGTGGATCGCATGAGCATGTCCGTCTCGCTCGAGGCGCGGGTACCGCTGCTCGACCATCGCGTGGTGGAGTTCGCGATGTCGCTGCCGAGCCGGCTCAAGCAGCGTGACGGCGTCGGCAAGTGGGTGCTTCGCGAAGCGATCCGCGATCTCGTCCCGGCACGCGTGCTCGCGCACCGCAAGCATGGGTTCGGCGTGCCGCTCGCACGCTGGTTCCGCGAGGAGCTCGGCCATCGGCTCGATGCCCTGCTCGAGCCGGCGGCGCGCATCCGTCCCTACACCGATCACGCGTCCGTCTCCCGACTCGTGCGCGAGCATCGTGCGGGGCGGCGCGATCACAGCCACCTGCTCTGGCGGCTCGTGGCGCTCGAGCTGTGGCTCGGCGCACTGGCCGAGGGGCGGCTGGCGCATGCGTCGCCCCTCGCGCCCGCGGTGCGGTCGTCCGCGGCGCGCGCGGCGGTGACGGAGGTCTCGGCGGCATGAGCGCCCCCCGATTCGCGGCCGACGCGGCGCTCGTCGCGCGGCTGCCCGCCGAGTCCGCGGTGGTGGCGCTGACCGCGTCCGAGCCCACCGGCGATGCGTTGCTCCTCGACACGCTTCGCCGGCCGATCGATTGGGAGCGTCTGCTTGGTTTGGCGGGGCGCGAGCGCGCGATCGTGCCGCTGCGCGACCGCCTGCTCTGGCTGCGCGGGGACCTCGCGAGCGAGGAGTTCCGTGCGCGGCTGCAGCGGCTCTCGCTCGTGGCCGAGTTCCAGATGGGCGCGCTCCACGACCGGCTCGCGCGCATGCTCGCGCTGTTCGCGGCGAACGGCATCGAGGCGCTGCTGCTCAAGGGGGCGGGGCTCGCGTACTCCGCGTACGGCACGCCGACCGACCGGCCGATGGGCGACGTCGATCTGCTCGTGCGGCCCGAGGCGGCGAGCCGCGCGTGGGACCTGGTGCTGGCGAACGGCTGGCGGCGCCGCGCGGACGTGTCGGAACAGCGGAGCTACGAGGAGCACCAGCACCTTCCTCCGCTCGAGGATGCGGACGGCCTGCAGCTCGGCCTCGAGCTGCACACGGGCCTGTTCACGAGCCAGGCGCCATTCCAGTTCCCGGCGTCGCTGCTCTGGCAGGGGGCGCGACCGATGACGATCGGCGGCGCGCCCGCGCTGGTGGCGCGACCGGAGGATCAGCTGCTCCACGCGTCGCTCCATTTCGCGTGGTCGCACGAGATGACCTTCGGCACGTGGCGGACGCTGCGCGACGTGGTGCGCGTGGTCGCGTCGGGCCCGGTCGACTGGACGATGCTCGTGCGGAACGCGCGCGCAGCGCGCGGTGCGACCTGCTGCTACTGGACGCTGCGGCTGGCGCGCGATCTTTCCGGGGCGGACGTGCCGCCCGACGTGCTCGAGGCGCTCGCGCCGGCGCTTCCCGACGCGCTGCTCTCGCGGCTGGCGGCTCATTTCGCGGTCAACGCGCTGCCCCTTCCCGGCACGAAGCCCGCCTCGGTCTCGGTCTCGCGCGCGCTCTGGATGCTCGGGATCCGGCCGCGCACCCAGGGCCATGGCGCGTCCCGCCCCTGGCTGGACACGGAGGAATGGGTGCGCGGCCCGGACGGCATGCGCGCGGCGCGCACGTCCGCGACCCGACGGCTTCTTCGACAGGGCTTCGGCTTCCTTCGGTCGGTGGCCTCGCTGGTGGGGCCGTGAGCACCATTGCGCGGGGGCTCCACGTCGTACCTCGCCGCGGAGCGGACGTTGGCGACGACAGCTCGTGTGGGATGCGTGCCACAGCCGGTGGTTCCACTCCCGCGCCGAGTTCGGCGTGGCGCGTTCGTTGCTTTCGTGTAAGCGCTTTTCAGACAGAACCTTGCGGACCCTCCTCGCAGGCGTCGGCGACGGTCGCGAGGGGAGGGTCACAAGGTATGTGCGTTGCGAAAGAGCTCGTGCGGCACGAGGTCTGGACGGCGCCCGGGGCCCATCGCCCCGGGCGGTTCGGCGCGCCGGCGTGCCGACGGTCCGGGCGATCCACCCGGCTTCATCGAACGAACCTTCGGAGTCTCCTTGCCCAATAATTCGTCCCGCTGTCTCGTCACCGGCGGCGCCGGCTTCATCGGCTCGCACGTCGTCGACCGTCTGCTCGGGCTCGGCCACGAGGTGCGCGTCGTCGACAACCTCTCGACGGGGAGCCGTGAGAACCTCGCCCACGTCGCGGACGACGTGGACTTCCTGCTCGGCGATCTGTGCGATCCCTCCGTGGCCGCGCGCGCGGTCGACGGGGTGGACGTGATCTATCACCTCGCGGCCCTGCCGAGCGTTCCTCGCTCGCTCAAGGATCCGTGGGCGTCGCACGACGCGAACGTGAACGCGACGGTGCATCTGGTCCAGGCGGCGGTGCGCGCGGGCGTGCGGCGCATCGTGGTGTCGAGCTCGAGCTCCGTTTACGGTGACACGCCGCAGCTTCCGAAGCTGGAGAGCTTCGAGCCGCTGCCGCGCTCCCCCTACGCCGCCTCGAAGCTCGCGAGCGAGCAGTACGTGCTCGCCTACGCGCGCGGTGGGCTGATCGAGGGAGTGGCGCTGCGGTACTTCAACGTCTTCGGGCCGCGTCAGAGCCCGGAATCGGCGTACGCGGCGGTGATCCCCCTGTTCATGTCGGCGGCGTTACTTGGGCGGCCGGCGACGATCTTCGGCGACGGCGAGCAGACGCGCGACTTCACGTACGTGACCAACGTGGTGCAAGCGAACCTGCTGGCGGGAACCCGGCCGGCGGAGATCGTGTCGGGATATCCGGTGAACGTGGGCGCGGGCGAGCGCACCTCGCTGCTGCAGCTCGCGTCGCTGATTCGGGAAGTGACGGGGCGCTCGCTGGTGTGCCAGTCGGTGGCGCCGCGGCCCGGCGACGTGCGCGACTCGCTCGCGGGGCTGGAACGGACGAAGCGGCTGCTCGGCTACGAGGTCGACGTCGGACTCCGCGAAGGGCTGCGTCGCACGTGGGAGTGGTTTCGTGAAGCGTCGACGGAGCGCGCGCCTCGGGCGAGTGGGGCGACGCAGGTCGCGTGATCGGCGCCGGCTGTCGGGCGCCGTCCCGGGGTTCGTGAGATGCTGAGCGTCGCGGCGCTCGCCTCGCTGCTGTGCATCGTCGGCGTGTGGGTGCTCTATCCCGCGGTGATCGGGGGGCTGGCCGCGCTGCGTGGCGGCGCGCGGACGCGCCGTGCCGCGGAGGCGACGGCGTTGCCCACGGTCACCGCCGTGGTGGCGACCCGCTCCGACGCGGCGTCGGTGCGCGAGCGCGTGCACGATCTGCTGCGGAGCGAGTATCCGGAGGCGCTGCTCGACGTCGTCGTCGCGTACGACGCGCGCACGACCGAATCGCGCGCGACGTGGAGCGACGAGCCGCGCGTGCGGGTCGTCGACGGCGACGAACCGGGGGGAAAGGCGGCGGCGTTGAACGCGGGCGTGCGCGCCGCGCGAGGCGAGGTGATCGTCTTCGCGGACAGCGGGCAGCGGTTCGGGCGCCATGCCGTCGCACTGCTGGCGAATGCGGCGATGGACGAGCGCGTCGGCGCCGTCTCGGGACGTCTGCAGCTCGCCGAGGGCGCGAGCGCACCGTCGCTTCCCGTGCGCGCCTACTGGGCGCTCGAGCGCTGGCTGCGGCGGCGTGAAGCCGAGGTGCATTCGGCGGTCGGCGTCACGGGAGCGATCTACGCGATGCGGCGCTCGCTGTGGACACCCCTGCCGGCTGGGCTCATCCTCGACGATCTCTTCGTGCCGATGAAGCTCGTGCTGGCGGGCTACCGGGTGGACTTCGTGGACGCAGCGCGCGCGTACGAGACACGGGCCACCACGGAGGGGAACGAGTACCGGCGGAAGGTGCGGACGCTCACGGGCGTGTGGCAGCTCTGCGCGTGGCTCCCGGCGACGCTCGTGCCGGTGCGCAATCCGGTGTGGGCGCAGTTCGTGACGCACAAGCTGCTGCGGCTGCTGACGCCCTATTGGCTGCTCGTGTGCGTGGCGTGGCTGGCGGTCGCGGTCGCGCGGCAGATCGGTCCGACGTGGCTGGTGGCGGGGGTGGCGGCGTTCGCCGCCGTGCTCCAGCTCCGCTCGAAGCCGGTGCGCGCGCTGCGGAGCGCGGTCGTCTCGAGCATCCTGCTCCAGGCCGCGACGGTGCGCGCGACGGCGAACGGCGCGCTGGGGCGCTGGGACGTGTGGCGCGCATGACCGTCACGCAGCGTCCCACCACGGAGCGCGACTCGGCGACCGCGGGTGCGACGACGTCGCGCCCCGTTCCGCCGGTGCCGAGCGCGGCGGCCGCTCCGCCGCTCACCGTGCGCGTGAAGCGGCGCATCCTGCGCGCGTCGTCGAACGTGGGATTGCTGCACCGCATCCGCGACAGCGCGTGGCGGAGCCGGCGACTGCTCATCCTCTGCTATCACAGCGTCTCGATCGACGACGAGCACCAGTGGTCGGGGGCGTACTCGATGTCCCCCGATCTGCTCGCCGCGCGGTTCCGCATGCTGCGCGACGGCGGGTACTCGGTGCTGCCGCTGGACGAGGCGGTGCGCCGGCTGTACGACGGCACGCTGCCCCCGCGCAGCGTGACGCTCACCTTCGACGACGGGATGTACGACTTCCGGGCACGCGCGCTCCCGCTGCTGCGCGAGTTCGGATTCCCGGCGACGGTGTATCTCACCACGTACTACTCGGACTACAACGAGCCGATCTTCGGATTGTACTGCTCGTATCTCCTCTGGCGCGCGCGCCAGCGGTCGCCCGAGCCGGACACGCGCGCGCTCCTCGGCCGCGCGTCGGCGTGGCACCTCTCGACGACGCGCGGCCGCGCGCGGGCCCATCGCGAGCTGCTCGACCATGCGGCGCGCGAGGGCCTCACGGTGCCCGAGCGAACGGCGCTCGCCGCGCGGCTCGCGGGCGTGCTCGGCGACGACCACGCGGCGCTCCGCGCGCGGCGGATCCTCACGCTGATGACGCGCGAGGAGGCGGCGGCGCTCGCGGCCGACGGCGTCGACGTGCAGCTCCACACGCATCGCCACCGGACGCCGGACGATCACGCGCTCTTCCAGCGCGAGATCGCCGACAACCGTGCCCGCGTCGACGCGATTCGCGGCGCGCCGGCCACGCATTTCTGCTATCCGAGCGGGATCTACCGGGCCTCCTTCCTTCCCTGGCTGCGCGAGGCGGGAGTGCGCACGGCCACCACGTGCGATCCGGGGCTGGCGGCGTCCGGGAGCGAGCCCCTGCTCCTCCCGCGGCTCGTCGACACGTCCTTCCTGTCGGCGCTCGACGTCGAGGGCTGGCTCACCGGCATGAGCGCGTTCTTCATGCCGCGCAAGGCCAGCGCGCACGCGGCGCGGGCACGGGAGCGTGTCGATGCCTAGCATGCCCGACGGGACGCGCGCGTCGCGACCGCTGCGTGTCTGCATCGTCGCACCGTCCCTCGGCATCCTCGGCGGCCAGGCCGTGGCGGCCCAGCGGCTGCTCGAGCGGCTGCGCGACGAGCCCGGCCTCGAGATGGGCTTCATTCCGCACGATCCGCGCGGCACCGCGTTCCTGCGGCTGCTCCAGCGCGTGAAGTACGTGCGCACGATCGCGACGTCGGTGGCCTACGTGTGGTCGCTGGTGCGCCGGCTGCCGCGCTACGACGTCGTGCACGTCTTCAGTGCCTCGTACTGGTCGTTCCTGCTCGCTCCGACGCCGGCGATCCTGCTCGGCCGCGCGTTCGGCAAGCGCGTCGTGGTCAACTATCGCAGCGGCGAGGCGGGCGATCATCTGCGCCGCTGGCGCAGCGCGGTGCCGACGTTGCGGCGCGCGGACGCGATCGTGGCGCCCTCGGAGTATCTCGTCGACGTGTTCGCGCGCTTCGGGCTGCGCGCGGAGTCGATCGCCAACTTCGTCGACCCGGCGTCCATCCGGTATCGCCGGCGCGACCAGCTCCACCCGGTGTTCCTCGCCAACCGGAACTTCCAGGCGCTGTACAACGTGCCGTGCGTGCTGCGCGCCTTCGCGGTCATCCAGAAGCGCCTGCCCGAGGCGCGATTGATCGTCATCGGCGACGGTCCCGAGCGCGCGACGGTACACGAGACCGCGCGCGCGCTCGGCGTGCGCCACGTGGAGTTTCCCGGTGCGGTCGCGCCGTCGGAGATGGCGCGGTGGTACGACGAGGCCGACGTCTACCTGAACGCGTCGGACATCGACAACATGCCCAACTCGATCATCGAGGCGTTCGCGTGCGGGTTGCCCGTGGTGTCGACGCGCGCCGGGGGCATCCCGTACGTCGTGGAGCACGAGCGCAACGGGCTGCTCGTCGATCTGAACGACCACCAGGGGCTCGCCGCCGCCGCGCTCCGGCTGCTCGACGATCCCGCGCTCGCGCGGCGCGTGATCGCCGAAGGGCTCGCCGACGTCGAGCGCCGGTACACCTGGGAGGCGGTCGCACACCGCTGGGCGTCGTTGTACCGCCGGCTCACGGGCGTGGGCGACCTCGTTCCGGCTCGCTCCGACGCCGCTCCGCCGGTCGTGCACGAGCTGGCCGGGGAGGCCGCGTCCCGGTGAGGCGCGGCACGGTGATGCTCGACGATCCCAGCGTCCGGCGGCGTACGGTGACGACGCTGCCCCACGAGCTGCGCGTGCGCGGAGCGCAGGCCTTGCACTCGTTCCGCGAGCGCGTCGGTCTCGCCCTGGGCGACGGCGCGATGGAGGCGCCGCGTACGCCGCGCGGGGTGGTGCGTGCGCTGCGCGATGCGCCCGATGCGATCGCGGCGGCCGCGCGCGAGCAGCTGCGGGCGGGCATGCTCCCCGGCCTCCGCGACGTCGCGGGCACGGTGGCGCTGCTGCGCCGCACGCTGCCGCACGCGGAGGTGAGCACGCGCTGTCGCGCCGAGCGTGCGGTGGACGGCGTGCTGCACCTCCTCGGGCACGACGCCGTCGACTGCGGCCTGCCGATCGACTGGCATCGCGATCCGTCGAGCGGGATGCGCGCGCCACTCCGGCACTGGAGCCGTATCGCGTATCTCGATCCGAGCGTGGTCGGCGACTACAAGCTCCTCTGGGAGCTCAACCGGCACCAGCACTTCGTGACGCTCGGCCAGGCGTACGCCTACTCGCGGGATGCGCGATACGCCGAGGCGTTCGTCACGCAGCTCACCGGGTGGATCGCCGCCAATCCGCCGCAGATCGGCGTCAACTGGGCGAGCAGCCTGGAGCTCTCGTACCGCGCGATCTCGTGGCTCTGGGCGCTCCAGCTGTTCGCGGACGCGCCGCAGCTCACGGACGACGTGCTGCTCGCGACGGTGGAATCGCTGCGCCGGCACGCGCTGCACATCGAGCGGTACCTCTCGACGTACTACAGCCCGAACACGCATCTCACCGGCGAGGCGCTCGGGCTGCTGTACGTCGGCACGGCAATGCCGTTCCTCGAGGCGGCGCGAGGGTGGCGCACGCTGGGGCGGGACATCCTGCGCGACCAGCTGTTCCGCCAGGTGCGCGCGGACGGGACGTACTTCGAGCAGGCGCTGTACTACCATCGCTATACCGCGGACATCTATCACCACGCGCTGCTGCTCGCGGACACCAACGGCTGGCCGCGCGACGCCGCGATGCGCGAGCGCGTGAGGCGCCTCGACGAGACGCTCGCCAATATCACGTACCCCGACGGCACGGTGCCATTGGTGGGCGACGACGACGGCGGGAGGTTGATGCGCCTCGACGGCCTCTCGCTGCGGGACGTACGGCCGACGCTCACGACCGGGGCGGCGCTGCTGGGTGCGCCGGAGCTCCGTCGCGCGGGACCCGACGCGACCGAAGAGTGCCTCTGGCTGCTCGGCGCCGGCGGCGCGAGCGCGCTGGCCGCGCTCGCGCCCGTGGATGCGCCCATGCGCTCGCGCGGCTTCACGGAGGGCGGCCTCTACGTGCTGCGCGATGCGCGGAGCGGCCTGTGGGCGCTGGTGGACGGCGGCGCGCACGGCGCCCTCAACTGCGGCCACGCGCACGCCGATGCGCTGCACCTCGAGGTGGCGCTCGACGGGCGCGCGTTGCTGACGGACAGCGGCACCTTCAGCTACACGGGCGACGGGCGCGAGCAGTTCCGCGCGACGGCGTCGCACAACACCGTCACCGTCGACGGTGAGAGCTCATCGATCACCGGGGGACTGTTCCACTGGCGGCACGCGGCGCGAACCACGACCCAGGCGTGGCTCTCGATGCCGAACGCGGACGTCTGGCGCGGATCGCACGACGGCTTCGCGCGGCTGCCCGACCCCGCGGTTCACGAGCGGACCGTCCTCCTGCTGCACGGCCGGTACCTCGTCGTCCTGGACGCCCTCGAGGCGGCGGGGGCGCACCGGTGGACGGTGCACTGGCACTGGAGTGCCGGACTCGTCGCGCGCCGCGGCGACACGTCCGCGTGGGTGCGCGCGAGCGACGAGGCACGTGCCGACGCGACGCTGCTCCAGCTGCTCGCGCTCGGCGACGGCTCGCTCGAGATCGGCCGATCGTGGCGCTCGGACGCCTACGGCGTGAAGCGCGAGGCGCCGTGCACGGACTTCAGCGCCAGCGGGAGCGGTCGCCAGACCAGCGTCACGCTGATCGCCCCGGGGGCCGCGCAGCTCCGCGCCGTCGGAACGGACCCGAACCGGACCGAGATCGCCGGGGCGCGCTTCCGTGACACGATCGTCCGCCGGGGCGCCGCTCCACGCGTCGTCGTGGCGGAGGTGGAGACGGACGCCGAGTGCGCCGTGCTCAACGGGGACGAGGACGGACAGCCGGAGCGTGTGATTCTCTTCGGCGCGACGTACGCGCAGCTGCCGGGCATGGACCGGCAGGCGATCGTCGGAGGCGCGCCGTTCGCGGCGCGCGCCGAGCGCGGTCACTGGCAGACCGAGTCGTTCCACGCAGGACTCACCGAAGAGCGGGGCTGACGGCATGTGCGGCATCTGCGGGATCGCGATCCCCGAGCATTCGACGCGGTCGATCGACGAGCGCGCATTCATCCGGATGCGCGACTCGCTCGTGCATCGCGGCCCCGACGGGTTCGGCGCGTTCGTGGAGCGCGGCGTGGCGCTCGGCCATCGCCGGCTGAGCATCGTCGACGTGAGCCACGGCCGGCAGCCGATGGCGAGCGAGGACGGCGCGCTGCAGCTCGTCTACAACGGCGAGGTGTTCAACCATCCCGCGCTGAAGGGGCAGCTCGAGCAGGAGGGCGTGCAGTACCGCACCACGTGCGACACCGAGACGGTGCTGCACGTCTTCGAGCGCCGCGGGGAGGCGACGGCGGAGGAGCTGCGCGGGATGTTCGCGTTCGCCATGTGGGACCGGCGCTCGCGGACGCTCACCCTCACGCGCGACCGGTTCGGCGTGAAGCCGCTGTACTACGCGCTGCTGGACGATGGAACGATCGTGTTCGGCTCGGAGATCAAGGCGATCCTCGCGAGCGGCCTGGTGCAGCCCGCGCTCCGCGAGGATGCGCTGCCGGACTACCTCGCGAACCACGCGACGTCGGGCGAGGGCACGCTCCTCGCCGGCGTGAAGCGCCTGCTCCCGGGTCATACGCTGGTCTGGCACGACGGCGCGGTGCGCGTCCGGCGCTACTGGGATCTCCGGTTCGAGGCCGACGCGGAGGACACGCGGCCGGACGCCGAGCTGATCGCGGAGTACCGCGAGCGGCTCAAGGAAGCGGTGCGGCTGCGGCTCATGGCGGACGTGCCACTCGGCGCCTTCCTCTCGGGGGGCATCGATTCGGCGACCATCACGGCGCTCATGAGCGAGCTGGTGGACGAGCCGATCAAGACGTTCTCCGTCGGCTTCGCCGAACGCGACGCGAACGAGCTCGCGTACGCGCGGATCTGCGCCGAGGCGTTCGGCACCGACCATCACGAGGTGCTGGTCACGCCGGAGCAGTTCTTCGGCGCGCTGCCCTCGCTCGTGTGGCACGAGGACGAGCCGATCGCGCATCCCTCGAGCGTGGCGCTGAACTTCGTGTCGCGGCTCGCCGCGGAGCGCGTCAAGGTGGTGCTCACGGGCGAGGGGAGCGACGAGACGCTCGCCGGCTACGGCCGGTATCGCAAGACGATCCTCAACCTGCGGCTCGGGAGCGCGTACCACGCGGCGACGCCCGCGCCCTTGCGAACGCTCGTGCGCCATGGCCTCGAGGCGCTGCCGGCCTCGCGCACGAGACAGCGTGCGCTCCGCACCTTCTTCGCACGTCCGGCGACGCTGGAGGCGCTCTACCTCGACAACTTCGCGGTGTTCTCGCGCGAGCAGCAGGGCCGGCTGCTCTCGACCGGACTGCGGTCGCGGCTCACGACGACCGATCCCTACGCGACGGCCACTCAGCTGATGGGCGGCTCGGACGCAAGGACGCTGCTCGATCGTCTCCTGTACGTGGACACGAAGACCTACCTGCACGAGCTCCTGATGAAGCAGGACCAGATGAGCATGGCGGCGTCGATCGAGAGCCGCGTTCCCTTTCTGGATCATCCGCTCGTGGAGTTCACGGCACGGCTTCCCGAGCGGCTCAAGCTGCGCGGCGGGACGACGAAATACATCCTCCGCGAGGCGATGCGCGACGTGCTGCCGCCGGCGATCCTCGCCCGCGGGAAGATGGGATTCCCGGTGCCCATCGGAAGCTGGCTGCGCGCGCGGTACCGGCGCGTCGTGGACGAGCTGGTCCTGTCGCCACGCGCGCTCGAGCGTGGCCTCTTCGACGCGGGCGCGATCCGCTCGCTCGTGGCGCGCCACGACGCGGGCGAGGATCACGCCGAGCGCCTCTGGTCGCTGGTGAATCTCGAGATCTGGCATCGCGTCGTGATCGAGGGCGAGCCCGCCGAGCGCGTGCCTCTCCTCTGACCGACACGACGCTCGGCCCCATGCACATTCTCTGGATCAAAACGGAGCTCCTGCACCCCGTCGACAAGGGTGGGCGCATCCGCACGTACCAGATGCTTCGCGAGCTCTGTCGCGAGCATCGCGTGACCTATCTCGCGCTCGACGACGGCGCCGGCGGCGCGGAGGCGCTGCCGCGCGCCTCCGAGTACTGCCACGAGGTGGTCACCGTCCCCTTCCGCTCACGCGGCAAGCGAACGGCGGGCTTCTATTGGGAGCTCCTGTGCAACGTGGCCAGCCCGCTCCCGTACGCGGTAGCGAAGTACCGGAGCCCGGCGCTCACGCGTGCGCTGGAGCGGCTGGTCGCGTCCCACGACGTGGACGTGATCGTGTGCGACTTCCTGTTCCCGAGCCTGAACGTCCCGAACGGACTGGGCGTGCCGGTCGTGCTCTTCCAGCACAACGTGGAAGCAGCGATCTGGGAGCGGCACGCGCAGGTGGCGGCGCATCCGGTCACGCGCTGGTACATGCGTGAGCAATGGCGCCGCATGCGGGCGTTCGAGGGCGCGGAGTGCCGCCGGATGGACCGCGTCGTCGCCGTATCGGCCGAGGATTGCCGGACGCTCTCGGCGGCGTACGGCCTCACCCGCGTGGACGAGGTGCCGACGGGGGTCGACACCGAGTATTTCCGTCCCTCGGGCACGGTCGCTCGCAACCGCAACGAGATCGTGTTCACCGGCTCGATGGACTGGCTGCCGAACGAGGACGCGGTCGCCTGGTTCGCCGACAGGATCCTGCCACGGATTCTGGCCGAGGTCCCGGCCGCACGCTTCACCATCGTCGGGCGGACTCCGTCGGAGAAGGTCCGCGGGCTGGCGCGCACGCACGAGGCGATCACCGTGACCGGCTCGGTGCCCGACGTGCGCCCGTACATGGAGCGGGCCGCGGCGTTCGTGATCCCGATCCGCATCGCGGGGGGGACGCGGCTCAAGGTGTACGAGGCGATGGGGATGGAGATCCCGATCGTCTCCACGACGATCGGTGTCGAGGGGCTGCCCGTGCACGACGGCGCCGAGCTGTCGATCGCCGACGAGCCGGAGCGGTTCGCCGACGCCGTGGTGCGCCTCCTCCGGGATCCCGAGCTCGGCGCGCGGCTCGCGCGAACGGCGGCGGATCGCGTGCGGAGCGAGTTCGGATGGCGCGAGGTGGCGGCGCGGTTCGGACGGATCTGCGGCGAGCTGGCCGGATCGGCGTCCGTGGGCGCGACGGTGTGAGCATGCCATCCCATCCACCGACACCCGACCCGCGGACCGTGCGGCCACGCGTGGCGCTCATCTGCCATCACGATGCGCCGCTGCATTCGGCCGGGCTGACGCGATGGATCGCCTCGTGGGCGGATCCGGTGGGCGTCGTCGTGGTGCACGAGCCGGACGGGCTGCGGTGGAAGCGCCTGCGTCGCGAGCGGCGGCGCGTCGGATTCGCGCGGCTGCTCGACGTCATGGCGTTCCGTGCATACTACCGTCTCTTCCTCGCGCGACGGGACGAGACGTGGAAGCGCGGGCAGCTCGAGTCGCTCGAGCGGCGGTACGCGTCGATGGGCGCCGACCTGCCGACGCTGCACACGCCGAGCCCGAACAGCGCGGACGCCGAGCGCTTTCTCCGCGACGCGCGGCCCGACATCGTGCTCGCGCTCTGCAAGAACATCCTCGCCGAGCGGATCTTCACGATCCCGACGCACGGGACCTTCGTGTGCCACCCGGGAATCTGTCCCGAGTATCGCAACGCGCACGGGTGCTTCTGGGCGCTGGCGAGCGACGACCTCGATCGGGTCGGCCTCACCCTGCTCCGCATCGATCGCGGCATCGACACGGGTCCGGTGCTCGGCTACTACTCGTATCCGTTCGACGAGCGGCGTGAATCGCACATCGTGATCCAGCATCGCGTTCTGCTGGACAACCTCGATGCGCTCGCGGACACGCTGCGGGGCGTCGTGACCGGCACGGCGACGCCGATACCGACCGCGGGACGCGCGTCGCACGAATGGGGACAGCCCTGGCTGTCGAAGTACCTGCGATGGAAGCGGCGCGCGAGACGCCGAGCAGCGGCGCGACGCGTCGGCGTGGCGGCGGAGGCGTGATGCGTCTCATCGCACTCGAGTACCACGACGTGCTCGCCGGCGACGACTTCGCCGCCAGCGGGTTCACCGAGCCCGGCGCGGACTCCTACAAGCTGTCGGCGGCGTCGTTCGAGGCGCATCTCGACGCCGTCGCGGCGT
The DNA here is from genome assembly GCA_035494615.1 of Gemmatimonadaceae bacterium. GTDB lineage: Bacteria > Gemmatimonadota > Gemmatimonadetes > Gemmatimonadales > Gemmatimonadaceae > AG11. The sequence continues at coordinate 14,260 of DATJGU010000082.1, read as the reverse complement.
GCGCCGCGCGGACGGGGCTCGCCGTGGGGCAGGCGCTCCGCTCGGCGGCTGATGGACACGCCGGGAGACCGGCGGTCGTGCTGACGTTCGACGACGGCGGCTGCTCGGCGATCTCCGAGATCGCCCCGCGCCTCGAATCGCGCGGCTGGCATGGCCTCTTCTTCATGACCACGGGGCGCATCGGCACCCCCGGATTCCTGAGCGGCGCGGAGCTTCGCGAGCTGCACGGGCGCGGGCACGTGATCGGAAGCCACAGCCACTCCCATCCGATCCGGATGTCGGCCTGCCCGGCGGACTCCCTCCGCGCGGAGTGGGCCGATTCGATCGGACTCCTGTCGGACGTCCTCGGCAGCGCGGTGGCGATCGCCTCCGTCCCCGGCGGGTATTTCTCGCGCACCGTGGCCGAGACGGCGGCGCGCGCGGGGATCCGCACCCTGTTCACCTCCGAGCCCAGCAGCCGGGCGACGCAGGTCGACGGCTGCACGGTGCTCGGGCGGTACACGCTCCGTCGCGACGATCCCGCATCGCTGGCGGCGGCGCTGGTGGACCGGTCCTCGCGGGCTCGCGTGCGGCAATGGTCCGTCTGGAACGCGAAGAAGGTCCTGAAACGCCTGGGCGGCACCGCCTACCTTCGCGCGCGCGCCAGATTGCTCGACGCGGGGTGACCAACTCGATTCACGAACAGTCGCCGCCACGGGATTCGCGTCCACGGCGATCCCTCATCCTTCTCTCGCTCCAATCATGTCACTTTCTGTCAGTGTCTTCGGTCTCGGCTACGTGGGGTGCGTCTCCGCTGCGTGCTTCGCGAAGGAGGGGCATTCGGTCGTCGGGGTGGACATCAGCGCCGCCAAGGTCACCATGCTCAACGCGGGCACGAGCACGATTCTCGAGACGGGAATCGGCGAGCTCGTGGCCGAGATGGTCGCCTCCGGGCGGCTCCGCGCCACGACCGACGTGGCCGACGCGGTGCGGTCGTCGGAGCTGTCGCTCATCTGCGTCGGCACGCCGAGCCGGCCGAACGGCAGCATCGATCTCTCGTACATCGAGCGGGTCTGCACGCAGATCGGCGAGACGCTGAAGACGCTCGACCGCTGGCACACCGTGGTCATCCGCAGCACGGTGCTGCCGGGGACGGTGGACGGCGTCGTGATCCCGGCGCTCGAGCGGGCCTCGGGGAAGGAAGCCGGCGCGGACTTCGGGGTGTGCAGCAATCCGGAGTTCCTGCGGGAGGGGTCGTCGATCAAGGACTTCTACGCGCCGCCGTTCACGCTGATCGGCTCGCACGACGAGCGCAGCGCGGCGGCGGTGCGCGCGATCTACGCCGGGATCGATGCGCCGGTGCACTGCGTGGCGATGGGAGTCGCGGAGACGGTCAAGTACGCCTGCAACTCCTTCCACGCCGTGAAGGTGACGTTCGCCAACGAGATCGGCGGGGTCTGCAAGGCCGTGGGCGTGGACAGCCACGAGGTGATGCGGATCTTCTGCGAGGACACGAAGCTCAACATCTCGCCCGCCTATCTGCGGCCGGGCTTCGCGTTCGGCGGCTCGTGTCTCCCGAAGGACGTGCGCGCCCTGTCGTACAAGGCCCGGCAGCTCGACGTCGACACGCCGATGCTCGCGGCCGCCCTGGAGAGCAATCGCAAGCTGATCGAGCGCGCCTACGGCACGATCGTCGGCACGGGGGCGCGGCGGATCGGCGTGCTCGGGATGTCGTTCAAGGCGGGCACGGACGATCTGCGCGAATCGCCCATCGTCACGCTGATCGAGATGCTGATCGGCAAGGGGATGGACGTCGCCGTGTACGACCGGGACGTGTCGAGCGCCAACCTGATCGGGTCCAACCGGGAGTACATCGAGCGTGAGATCCCGCACATCTGGTCGCTCGTCGACGACTCGATGGAGCGCGTCGTCGAGCGCTCGGAGGTGGTGGTGATCGGCAACGCCACGCCCGCGTTCCGCTCCGTCGAGCAGCAGCTCGGCAACGGCCGGGTCGTCGTCGACCTCGTGCGGGCCTTCGGCGACCGGCTCTCCGACGGCATCCAGTATCACGGGATCAACTGGTAGAACGCGGCGACGGACCGCCCGGGAACGCGAAGGGGCCGTGTCTCTCGACACGGCCCCTTCGACGTCGTCGTTCCTGCACGCCGTCAGGGTGCGACGATCGTCCCGGTGATGGCGCTGTTCAGCTTCGTCATGTCCGGCCCGACCTGGCGCCCGTCGTACCCCATCGGCAGGGAGGACGGGTAGGCGTTCGGGCAGGAGGTCGTCGTGGGATAGAGCGAGCAGTCGGCGCCCACGAGCGACACGTACGAGAAGATGCCGTTGGGCGCGTAGGCCGTGAGCGTGGGGATGCCGATCCCCGTCCCCGAACCCTTCACGCCGTAGCTGCCGTTGGGAATGACGTTGGAGTGGACGACCAGCCGCGTGGTGGCACCACCGTCGAAGCTGATGGCCTGCTTGCCGGCGTTGGACCACGAGTTGTGCGCCACGATGATGTCGGCGACGCTGCCGAGCACCTGGAGCGGCATGCCGTCACCGGTGTACGGCGAGACGCCGAGGTTGTCGATCACGTTGTCGACGATGAGCATGCGCGCCGCGGGCACCGCGGCCGCCGCGCCCGGGTTCGCGGCGATGTTGAAGCCGCTCCCGGCGTTCCTGATGCGATTGTAGCGGACGGTGACGTCCGTGGTCTGTGACCATGGTGCCGTGCCGTTCTGGTTCTCGGACTTGAGCAGGACGGCGAAGCCGACCTGCGCCGAGGCCCACACGTTCTCGATCACGTTGCCTTCCATGAGCACGCGCCGGGAATTCTTCGACTCGTAGATGGTCTTCGTCTGCCACACGCCGTTCCACGCGAGCGGGCGCGTCATGTGGTTGCCCGTGATCGTGATGTCGGACGGGCTCAGGTTGGTGATCGAGGGATCGGCACCGCCGAACATGATGGCCTGGTGGCCGCCCTCGAGGTGGTTGTTGTCGATGAGGTAGGGACCCGGGCCATTGTAGCCGAGGATCGCCTGCGAGTCGCCGTTGTTGGAGTGGCAGTCGGAGAGCCACGAGTCCACGATCGCCGACGTGGCGCTCTGGAGAGACATGCAGCGGCGCACCGACAACGTGCTGGTCCCGTGGACGAAGGAGCGATCGAGGATCATGTGGTGCGCGACGAGCGAGAGGCTGTTCTGCGCCCCGGAACCGTCGCCGAAACGCACGATGCCGTTGACCTCGAACGCCGCGGGGGTCCCGCTCACATCGAGACCGGTGAGGCGCCAGTGGTGCGCGGTGAGCGCGCTGGCGATCGCCGGAGCGTTGTTGGGCGTGAGGATCTTCGCGAGCTTCGCCGTGCCTGCACGCGTCGGGGTCATGCGCGTGCCCGGCGCACCGATGACGGCATCGGACGCATCGGTACGCACGGTGATCCAGTTCGTGCTCGAGCCCTTGTCGGGAAGGATGAAGTTCCCCACCCAGGTGGCGCCCGGCGCGAGCAGGAGCTCGTCACCCGGCTGTGCCGCATCCAGCGCGGCCTGCAGGCTGCTGCCCGCGGCGACGCGAACCTGACGCGTCGGCGTCGGGTACGCCGTGTTGACGCTGACGCGCGGGAGCTCGGCGATCGCGGCGATCGCGCCGAGCGTGCCGTTGCCACCCGTGCCCGTGGGCGTGGTGGGCACCGGCACCGGCGCCGTGGCGGAATCGAGCACCGTCACCGAGATGCTGCCGGCGACCGTGCCCGCCTTCGCGGAAATGCTGGCGATGCCCATGCCGCGCCCCGCCACCATGCCGGTCGACGAGACCGACGCGACCGTCGCGTCGGACGACGACCAGGTGATCGGGACGCCGGAGATCGGCAGTCCGTTCGCGTCCTCGACGACGGCCGTGACCTGCGTGAGCTGGCCGATCTCGATCGTCGAGGCGTTCGAGGTCAGGGACACGAGCTTGACCGTCGGCGTCGGCGCCACGGACGACACGATGGCCTCGTCCGACACACCCTCGGACGTCGCGGTGATCGTGACCGCGCCGCCGCTCACGCCCGAGACCACGCCGGACGAGTTGATCGTCGCGATGGACGGGTCGGAGGACTCCCAGGTGATGCTGCGGCCGGTGAGCGTGTTGCCGCCGGCATCGGTGAGCTTCGCCGACGCCTGCACGGTCTGGCCGACGTTCACCGACGAGGGGACCGTGACGACCACGTTCGCGACCGCGGTCGCCGAGGCCGCCGCGACGGTGACCGTCGCGCCGCCGGACTTGCCTACCGACGTCGCGGTGAACGTCGCACTCCCGCCCTTGACCGCCGTCACGAGCCCCGTCGCGCTCACGGTGGCGATCGACTGATCCGAGCTGCTCCAGGCGACGACGCGGTTGGTGAGCTCGTTGCTGCTCGCGTCGGTGAGCGCGACGTTGGCCTGCGTGGACTGGCCCGCGGTGAGCGACGCATCGTTGAGCGTGACCTTCACCGACGCGACGGGCGCCGACGACGTGGGCTGCGCGGTCACCGTGACGGGCACGACGACCTTGCGCCCCTCGGCGTTCGCGGTGATGTCGACCTCGCCCGCGGCGACGCCGGTGACGGTGCCGTCGGCGTCGACGTACGCGATGTTCGAATTGGCGCTGTTCCAGACGAGGTTGCGATCGGTGAGCACGGTGCCGTGCACGTCGTAGGTCGTCGCGGTGAGCTGGCTCTGCTCGCCCACGCCGACGCTGAGCGAAGTCGGCGTGACGCTGACGCTCGACACCGGCTTCGACGTGACCTTGATGGTCGTGCTTCCGATCTTGCTGTCGACCTTGAGGAGGAGGCTCGCGCGGCCGATCGAGCGGCCGGTGACCGTGGCGTCCCCGGTGAGCGGGACGACGCTCGGGTCCGTGCTGCTCCACTCGACCCTGTGCTTGCTCAGGTCGACGTCGTTTCCATCGGTATCGATCACGCGGTACGGCAGGGTGACCGACTGCGCCAGGTTGATGGCGAGGAGGTCGGAGCCGAAGCGGATGTCGCGGATGCCCGGGTGGACGGTCACGCTCGTGGCGTCGCTGACGCCCTGCGCGCTCGCGGTGACCGTGGCGCGACCGGACTTGAGGGCGAAGAGGACCCCGTTGCGCGTCACCACGGCGACGTTCGTATCGGAGCTGGCCCAGTGGACCGACGGCGCGATGGCGCCGGGCAGCGCCGGCACGATGGCCGTGAGCTGAACGGATTGATCGACGGCGAGGGTGTCGAAGCGCCGGAGCAGCGCAATCTGTGGCTGGGCGCTCGTGGCCGCGGGGGGCCCACTCACCGATTTCTCGCCGCAGGCGATCGTGATCAGCGACAGCGCGGCGATGACGGCCGCGCCACTCCATGCATGGCGACGCATGTGCTTTCCCTCCTGGGACTCGTTCGGCGGCTCGACTGGCGTAGCGACTCGCGGTCGCCGTAGCCTCGTAGCTTTGCGTCGCCGGCTTTCGCCGGGTTTGCCTTTGTCGCGATTCCCTCGCGCGGAGGGAAGCGATCGTGCCTGATGAACTACTCTATCGCAATCGACTCGTTACTGGCCGTACCACCGGGTCGATCCGCCGCGGCTGCGCGTCTGCTCCGGCGCGAGTGCCGCACTTCACGACTTCTCAATGCACTTCGCGGTACCCGACCACGGTACCACCCTGCATCGAGACGACGAAACGACCGCGGACTCGGTCACGAATTCCCGCAGACGTTTCCCGAACGGCAAACGAAAGCCGAACGAACGCCGATCGGAGGCCCTGCCGGTGGGATCGCGCGTGCCGAACACCGACGCGCGGGCGACACAATGACCTGCCCGGGGCGGGGCGTCTGTGCCGCGGGTCACACCGCCCCCGGACGGACGATCGGCGCCGCCCGAGGCGCGCGTGCTCAGTACTGCGAGAGGGTGCCCTCGGCGCGCGCGCGGCGGAGCGCGAGCGCCATGATGAACGCCCCGAGCGCGAGGAACGCCGCGCAGAACACGGCGAGCGTCGCGACGTCGCCGAGCACCGCGCTCGTCGGCGCGCCGTCGATCGTGAGCCGCCGCACCGCGCGCAGCCCGTACGTCAACGGCACGATGTCGGCGATGCGAGCGATCCACGTCGGCGCATCGCTGTAGCGCGCGAGCGCGGTCGTGATGAGCGACGGCGGGTAGCTCACGCCGCCGAAGAGCGCCGACCCGACGATGACGATGGTCTGGAGCGACGCCGTGCGACGGAATGCGATCACCATCGCACCCGCCACCATGCCGAGGCCGAAATAGGTCGCCACGATCATCACGAGGATGACCGAGGCTTCGGGAATGCGCGCCCAGTGCGCGTGGAAGCCGAACGCCGCCGCCGCCGCGAGCACGACGAGCGCGCGCGCGAGCGTCCAGAGCAGCTCGTAGCCGGTGAGGCCGACGAGGACCGACGCCACCGACGACGGCGTGCTGAAGATCAGCTCCAGGGTGCCGGTGGCGATCCCGCGCTCGAGCGCGCGCGGCAGCGCGTCGACCGCCGCGGCGAGCAGGAGGTACGCGACCGTTCCGACGACGAGGAATCCGAAGTAGTCGCTTCCCTGCCCCGCGATGGCGGGCGCCATGAACGGGTCGAGCGTGCGACCGATGAAGTACGTCGGCACGATCTGCAGCACGAGGCTGGCCACGGACACGAACATCGCGAAGCGATAGCTCGCCGCCGTGAGGAAGCTGACGCGCATGAGCGCGAGCGCGCTACGCATGCGTCGCTCCAGGCGCACGCGACGTGACGATGCGCTCGATGAGATCGGCGAGCGAGAGCTCGAGCCGGTCGAAGCCGGCGATGGACGCACCCGCGGCCGTGAGCGCGGCGAGCACCTCCGCCGCGCGATCGGCCCCGCCCGACACGTGGCATTCGACCGACGTCCATCCGTCGGCGTCCACGTCGCCGACGACGCGCCGCTCGATGTCGCCGCGCGTCTCGAGCTCCCGCCAGACCCGGTGCTCGGGATCGCGCGTCCGCACGCGATAGCGCTCGTCGCTGTACTCCCGCTCGAGCCGCCGCGCCGCGCCCACCGCGAGCAGGCGGCCGCGATTCAGCACCGCCACGCGGTCGCACAACCCGAGTGCCTCCTCGGCGCTGTGCGTGGCCATGACGACCGTGCACCGCGCCGGGCCAGCGACCTCGTCGCGGAGAAACTGCCGGAAGTCGCGCGCCGAAACGGGATCGAGACTGCGCGTCGGCTCGTCGAGGAGCAGCACGCGCGGCCGGATGAGCAGCGCGCGCGCGATGAGCAGCCGCTGGCGCATGCCGGACGAGTACGTGCCCACCACGCGTTCCTCCGCGCCCCTGAGCCCGACGACGCCGAGCACCTCGTCGACGCGCTCGCGCATCGCGGGGCCGCGCAGCGCGTAGAGCGTGGCGAAGAGCCGGAGGTTCTCGAGCGCGGAAAGGCGCCAGTGCAGCCCGCGCTCGTCCGCCGCGACGGGTGCCACCATGCGGCGCACCTCGCGCGACTCGCGCATGACGTCGGCGCCGTACACGCTCGCCGTCCCCTCGTCGGGGGAGGTGAGCGTCGCGAGCATCTTGAACAGCGTCGTCTTCCCCGCGCCATTCGGCCCGAGCAGCCCGAAGAACTCGCCGGGCCGCACCTCGCAGCTGACGTGCTCCACCGCGTGCACCCACGTGGCCGCGCGCGGATCGCGCAGCGTCGCGAGCATGCCGCGCCGCACCTTGAACCGCTTGGAGATATTCTCGAGGCGGAGAGCGGGCTCGCCGGACGTCGGCGGAGGAGCGGCGGCCACGTCGAGCGGTGCGGCCAGCGTCACGCGGGAGCGCGCTCCAGCGCGGGGGCGCGCGTCCCGACGCCGCCGTGCCATCCCATGAGCCGATCGACCACGTCCTGCAGCCGCTCGTAGTCGCGCGTGACGCGAAGCTTGTACACGGGCGTGCCATCCGCGAGGGTGGCGACCGCGTCGAAGACCGCCGGCGCCTCCACACCCGAGAGCAGCGTGCCGATCTTGGTCTGCGCCAGCAGCGAGAACACCGCCATCGGTCCCTGGAGCAGCTCGCGCTCCGCCGGCTCGGCGAGCGTGCCCGCGGGCACCGACTCGAGCAGATAGAGCGCGGCGAGCGGCGCGCGCGTCATCCGGCGCGCGTCCTCGGAGAGCTGGCCGAAGGTGGCCTTGATGTCCGAGCTCCCCGGAATCGGCGTCGGCGCGGAGAGCCAGTCGGCGGAATCGCGGAAGAGCCGAACGCTCTGCACGCCGGGACGCACCGTGGCGGGCCGGCCGGCGCCGACGACGACCGTGTCGTCGGTCATGAGCGCCGCGCCGGCACGCATCAGCGCGAACGCGAGCGTGGACTTGCCGTTCCCCTTCGGCGCGAGGAAGGCGATCGCGCCCTCGCTCAGGGCGACGGCACTGCCGTGCAGCGAGAGCCATCCCGACGCGTGGAGCGCGAGCGCGAGGACGCGACCGAGCACGTCGAGGCGCCCCGCCTCGGCGTCGGCGCCGGCGGGACGATACCAGCGGATGGCGCGCCCGTGGTCGGTCACGTCGAACACGCCGGTGTCGTCGTACACGAGCCGGAATCCGTCCGGCGTGCGGAGCGAGCGGACCATGACGCCGAGGTCGACGCGATCCTCGCCGAGCGGCACGCACTCGGCGACGTCGGGCGCGGGCGCCGTGGTCACACCGAGCGTCCAGTCGGGCTCACCGCGCACGGCGACGTCGAGCTCGGGAAACTCGAGCTCCGACCGCAGCACGCCACCGAATACCTGATACGAGTTCATGAGAAGCGGCACGCTTCCGGGAGAGGCGAACCTCTCCCGGAAGAAGTGCTTACGAGCGGTGGTACAGGCTCGTGGCGTCGCCGCCCAGACGCGGGCCGTTGCCGAGCGTGAGCTCGCGCAGCGAACCGAAGCGCTGAACAGCAGGCTTCACGTACGTCATGATACCTCCCGGGGTACATGATGAGCTGGACACGCCGCCCAGCGGGCTACGGCCAGGACGGCCGTGGAACTGCAACCGCAACGACTCACCGTCACGACACGGCCGCGTTGAGCGGCTCGACGCGCGGCGTTTCAGATGCACCGGTGCCCATCCGTGCGCGGACCCAGAGCTCGGTCTGGAGCACCTCGTAGAACCGCAGGCCAAGGCCCTCGCCCGTGCGCACGAACTGCTGCCAGTCGTCGCGCAGCTTCGCCGCGTCGATGATGCCGAGCTCCGCGAGCGCCAGGTTCTCGAACACGGCGTCGAGCTCGGGCTTCGCGGGGCCACGCAGCTGCTCCCGCACGTATCCCGTCGTCACGCCGGTGCGCCTCGAGCGCGGCGCGAGGAACTCGTCGGGCAACATGCCGCGCATCGCCCGCCGCAGCAGCCGCTTGGTTTCGCGCGCCGTCACGCGCTCGTGGCGCGGACGACTCATGGCGAACCGCACGAGCCGCGTGTCGAAGAATGGGGAACGCGCGATCGCGCCGGCTCGGAGCTGCGCGCCGAAGAGCGTCGAGCGGATCCGCGCGTACATCGGCGCGGTGATGCCCCACAGCTGCTCCGTGCGCGAGAGCGTCGGCTGGCGCCCGTACGGCGCGGCGGCGCGCTCCCGCTCGCGCAGCTCGTGCCGGCGCACGAAGTCCTCGCGCAGCCACGGCAGCATGCGCTGCTCGAACGGGCCCGCGTCGCGCCGGTCTCCGCGCGCGGCGAGCGCAGGCTGCACGACGCGCTCGCGAAAGCCGTTCAGCGTGCGGCCGCGCATGCGATACCACTCGAGGGCGAGCTCGCCGAGCGAGGCCGTGCGAAAGAGATCGGCGAGAAAGAGGTTGGTGCCGGCGAACAGCTCGTCGCCGCCGGTGCCCGTGATCACCACACGTGCGCCGAGCTCGCGCGAGCGGTCGATCATCGCGCGGCTCCACGTCTCGAAGGCGTGCGCGAACGGAAGATCGCGCTGTGCCGCGTCGGCCTCGACGTCGGCGGGAAGCAGCGGGACGTCGGTGCTCCTCACCCAGCTCACGCTCGCGCCGAGGTGGCTCGCCACCGACTGGATCGCCTCGTCCTCGCGGCCGACGTCGCCCACGGGATAGCTCATCGACACGGGAACGAGCCGGCGGCCGGCAGGGCGCTCGCGAAGCACGGCGGTGGCGCACGCGAGGATGGAGCTCGAGTCCCACCCGCCGCTCAACCAGAGGGCGCTGGTGCCGGAGGGTATGCGCTCGTCCACCGCGTCGATGAGCAAGGCGCGCAGCTCTTCGGCGCCCTCCTCGAACGAGGAGACACTCGCGGCGGCAGGCGGCTCCCAGTGCGGCCGCACCGACACCGCGCCGCCGCGCGAGACGGTGAGCGTGTGGCCGGCCGGCACCACGGCGACGCCGAGGAACGCCGTGTCGTGCCCGACGTTGAAGAGCCCCGCGAGCGATTCGCCGACGGCGACGACGTCGACCGCGCCGCGGTGCGACGTGCGCCGCGCGACGGTCGACGCCAGCGAGGCGACGACCACGCGATCGCCGTCGCGACCGTAGAAGAGCGACCGGCCGCCGAACAGGTCGCGCGCGCACGTGAGCGATTGCGCCTCGCGATCCCACAGGGCGAAGGCGAAATCGCCCTCGAGGTGCCGTGCACAGTCGCTGCCCCAGGCGCGGTAGGCGCCGAGCAGGAGATGGCTCTTGGAATCGCCGCCGAGCTCCAGCGGCCGGCTTCCGCTCGCCGCGCCGATCGCGCGACGCAGGGAGTCGCGGTAGTAGAGCGTGCCGTCGATCACGGCGACCCGGACGCCGTCGTCCACCACGATCGGTCCCGGCGCGGTGGCCTCGGCCTCCCACTCGAAACGGCCCGCGGCAAGCCCAGCGTACTCGCCCGCGCGCGCGTCCATTCGCTCGGCGCCGCGCGAGGCCATCTCGAGCACGGCACGTTGCAGGGCGGCGGCCGAGAGGGGCGCGCCTCCCACCGCGGCAAAGATGGCCGTCATCGGCAGCCGACTGCGGAGGACATCAGGATCAGGAGACGCGCTGCGCTGGCGCGGGCGCCGCGGGCACGACGAGTCCGAGCTTCGTGAGCTCGTCCAGGAGCTCGGTCACGTCGGCGCGGATCACCTCCTCGCCGGCGTCCGGATATTCGGCGGCGAGCAGGCGGCAAATGTCGTCGAGCTGCTGCTGAGCGGGCGGGAGCAGCTCCCACACCCGCACGCCGACCGGGTTGAGGCCGAAGTAGACCTCCTCGTCGGGCGAGTAGAGCACGGCGCCCGTCGCGAGCGCCTTGAAGATGATCTTTGGGTTCCGCGTAGGCAGCACTTCGATCCTCGTTGGTGATGCGTCGAGCGACGGGTCGCGCGCGCCTCTACCTTCGGCGCCCGCGAGTCTCGGCCCTCGGCCATCGGCCGCCGGCTTCGGGGGTGCGGATGGCAGACGGCGTGCCCCGTCCGGGCGATGTCACCAGCGTCGGCGCATCCGCTAAGCGGTTTCGCTGCAACGGCTTACAAGAAACGATCCACCTGACGGCCGCCGACGGCCGGGTGCGGCGAGCGCGAAGTCGCCACAGGGTTGCTGCGGCTCTGCCTCATTCGCGGGGCCCCGTCCGCCGTCACCGACGAAGGTCACAGAGCCGCCGAACTTTCTGCCGGTCGCGACCGGCGGCCCCCTCCCGTCAGCCGCCCGAGAGCGCCGCGGCAATGATCTCGCGAGCCTGCTCCTGGATGCGGCGCAGGTGATCGACTCCGAGAAAGCTCTCCGCATACAGCTTGTAGACGTGTTCCGTTCCGGAGGGGCGCGCGGCGAACCAGCCGTTCTTCGCCACGACCTTGATCCCGCCGATCGGCGCGTCGTTGCCGGGCGCCTTCGTGAGGCGCGCGACGATCGGCTCGCCGGCGAGGTCGGTCGCCTTCACCTGCTCGGGCGCGAGCCGCGCGAGCACCGACTTCTGCTCGGGCGTCGCGGGGGCGTCGATCCGCTCGTACGCCGGGGCGCCGAAGCGCCCGGTCAGCGCCGCGTAGAGCTCGCCGGGATCGTGCCCCGTCACGGCCGTGATCTCGGCCGACAGCAGACCGAGGATGAGGCCGTCCTTGTCCGTGCTCCAGGCCCCGCCGTCGCGGCGCAGGAACGACGCGCCGGCGCTCTCCTCGCCGCCGAAGCCGAGCGAGCCGTCCATGAGCCCGTCGACGAACCACTTGAAGCCGACGGGCACCTCGACGAGGCGGCGGCCGAGCGACGCCGTGACGCGGTCGATCATGCTGCTGCTCACCACCGTCTTGCCGACGGCGGCGGCGGCCGGCCAGCCCTCGCGTCGCTGGAACAGATATTCGATCGCGACGGCGAGGTAGTGGTTCGGATTCATCAGCCCCGCGCTGCGCGTCACGATGCCGTGGCGGTCGGCGTCGGGATCGTTCGCCCACGCGACGTCGAACCGGTCGCGCAGCGCGATGAGCCGCTTCATCGCGTACGGCGACGAGCAATCCATGCGGATGCGGCCGTCCCAGTCGACGGTCATGAAGCGGAAGGTGGGATCGACCTCCTCGCTCACCACGGTGAGCGGCAGGCGATGACGCTCCGCGACGAGCCGCCAGTACTCGACGCTCGCCCCGCCGAGCGGATCCACTCCCAGTCGGAGCCCCGAGTCACGGATGACGTCGAGATCGATCACGCGCGGCAGGTCCGCCACGTAGCGATCGGCGTAATCGTACCGGTGCGTCGTCGATGCGGATCGCGCGCGCGCGAGAGGAATGCGCTTCACCTCGCGCAGGCCGTCGGCGAGGAGGGCATTGGCGCGCTGCTCGATCCAACCGGTGGCCTGCGTGTCGGCGGGGCCGCCGTTCGTACCGTTGTACTTGAACCCGCCGTCCTCGGGCGGATTGTGCGACGGCGTGATCACGATGCCGTCGGCGAGCCCCGACGTGCGGCCGACGTTGTGCTCCAGCACCGCGTGGGAGAGCGCCGGCGTCGGCGTGTAGCCGTCGCGCGAGTCCATCATGACGTCGACGCCGTTGGCGGCGAGCACCTCGAGCGCGCTTCCGAATGCCGACTCGGACAGCGCATGGGTGTCGATACCGAGGAAGAGCGGGCCGTCGGTGCCCTGCTCGCGGCGGTACTGGCAGATGGCCTGCGTGATGGCGAGGATGTGCGACTCGGTGAACGCGCCGGTGAGCGACGAGCCGCGATGGCCCGACGTGCCGAACGCCACACGCTCCTCGCGGCGCGACGGGTCGGGGTGGGTGGTATAGTACGCGGAGACGAGACGTGGGATGTTCGCCAGCATCGAGGAGTCCGGAAGCGTTCCGGCACGCGGGTCGACCGTCATGCGTTCTCCGTGTCGTGCGGCGCCGCGCCTCGCTCTCGCGCGGGGCATCCGGCAGCCGCAGTGTTGGTGCAGCGTCCATCGGGCCGAGGGCCATGACACCTGAATCTGTGGCACGGACGTCGAAGTTCGCGACCACGACGTGCGCCCTCCTGCTCGTCGCGCTCGCGGCGTGCCGCGAACGGCCGCAGACTCCGATCGCGCCGCCGGACGTCGGCGCTCCGCCGCCGAGCGCGCCCGCGCTGTCGCGGTTCGCCGTCCCGCTCGACTACGACGCGACCGCGGTGCTCGGGCTGGTCGACCAGACGGTGCCGCGCGTCTTCGGCTCGATGGACGATCTCCGCACGGTGAACGGCGACTCGCGCAAGCATTACGCCTTCGAGGCGTCGCGCGGCCCGTTCACCGCGTTCGCCGTGGACAGCGAGATCCATCTGCGAGCGACGCTCGCGTACCAGGCGCGTGGTTGGTACAAGCCGCCGATCGGCCCCACGTTGAGCGCCGGCTGCGGCGACGAGCACGAGCGTCCTCGGCTGGTGGTGGAGCTCGCGACGCCGCTCTCGCTCAGCCCGGACTGGCACCTCCAGTCGCACGCTCGCCTGGTCACCGTCCGCGCGGCGTCCACCCGCGAGCGCGACCGGTGCGACGTGAGCATCCTGCACATCGACGTCACCGACCGCGTCGTCGACGCGGCACGCGAGGCGCTGCGCGGGCGGCTTCCCATGATCGACCGCCGCGTGGCGTCGGTGGACCTCGGCGAGCACGTCGCCGAGTGGTGGTCGCTCCTCGAGCGCCCCATTCGGCTGACGGACAGCGTGTGGCTCGCGCTTCATCCGGAGCGGCTTCGAATGGGCACGGTGCGCGGCACGTCGCTCCTGCTCACGGTGCCCGTGAGCCTCGACGCCCGCCCACGCATCGTCACGGGAAGCGAGCCGTCGCCCCCGCGCACGTCGCCGCCCCCGCTGGCGGCCGATTCGGTCGGCGACGGATTCCGTATCGCCCTCGACGGGCTCGTCGACTACGGCACCGCGTCGCGCGCGCTGCGCGAGGCGCTCGGCGCGCGC
>DATJGU010000081.1:0-93991 GCA_035494615.1 Gemmatimonadaceae bacterium | reverse complement strand
CTCCTTGCTCTGGTCGTCGTCGCCGAGCTCCTTCTGGATCGCCTTCATCTGCTCGCGCAGGTACATCTCGCGCTGGCGCTCGCCGAGCTCCTCCTGCACCTGCGACTTGATCTCCTCCTGCATCTCGATCATGCCGATCTGTCGCTGCACGTGCACGAGCACGCGCCGCAGGCGATCCTCGACCGAGAGGTTCTCCAGCAGTCCCTGCCGCTCGGCGACCGGAAGCTCGATGTAGCCGGCGACGAGATCACTGAATTTGCCGGCGTCGGTCACCGCGTCGAGCACCTGGTGGACGACCTCTTCGGGGAGGCCGCGGCGCTCGCCGAGCTCGGCGGCCCGCTCGCGAATCTCCTTGTAGAGCGCGACGAACACGGGATCGTTCTCGTCGACCGGAGCCATCTCCTCGACCGGGCTGACCACGGCGCTGAGGTAGTTGTCGGTCATGACGTACTGGATCGCGGTCGCGCGCTGCTCGCCCTGGAGCAGCAACTGCACGCCGCCAAGACCGCGCTGGATCTGCCCGATGCGGGCGATCACGCCCATCGAGTACAGGATCTCCGGCGTGGGCTCGTCGGTGTTGTCGCGCTGCGCCACGGCGAACACGAGCCGGTCGCCCTTGAGGGCGGCCTCGATGGCCCGCAGCGTCCCCGGTCGGCCAGCGGCGATGGGAGCGGTGAGGCCCGGAAAGATCACCGTGCCCCGGAGGGGGAGCACGGGCAGCGTCTGGCGTTGTGCCATGTCGTGAACCTGAGAGTAGAGGGACGGCCCGCAGCGCGTTCGCGCGCGCCTCGGCGCGAGCCGGACGTGGGGAAACTCGCACACTCCATTCCAGCCGCATCGCGACAGCACGGCAGACGTTGACACCATTTGCGGCCATCGTGACGTAGTGTCCCTGCCGCCGTGGCGGTCGTCCTTTCCACCGTCGTGGTGCGGTGCTACTATGTCCGCTTCCTGCCTCACCCTGTCCTCACGCCGAGTGCCTGACCCGCTCGCCTCTGCCGCGGATGACGAGCTGCGCGCCCACGTGGAGCGCGCCCTCGCGGCCCACTACGAGCTCGACTGCGAGATCGGCCGTGGCGGGATGGGCATCGTCTATCGCGCGAAGGACAGACGGCTGAAGCGGCAGGTCGCGATCAAGCTCCTGCCGCCCGAGCTCGCGTTTCGCAGCGAGATCAAGTCGCGCTTCCTGCGCGAGGCTGAGACGGCGGCGCAGCTCTCGCACCCGAACATCGTTCCCATCTACACGGTCGACGAGCAGGAGCAACTCGTCTTCTTCGTGATGGCGTACATCAACGGCGACAACCTCGCGAAGCGGCTGCACGAGCGCGGGGTGCTCACGATCGACGAGACGCGGAAGATCCTCCGCGAGGTGGCCGACGCGCTCGCCTACGCGCACGAGCGGGGCGTCGTGCACCGGGACATCAAGCCGGACAACATCCTGCTCGACGTGCAGTCCGGCCGGCCGATGGTCACCGATTTCGGAATCGCGCGCGCGATGGACAGCGAAGGCGACAGCCGGCTCACCGCCACGGGGATGGCGATCGGCACGCCGGCGTACATGTCCCCCGAGCAGGCGGCGGGAGAGCGCGAGATCGACGGTCGCAGCGATCTCTACTCGCTCGGCATCCTCGGCTACCAGATGCTCACCGGCGAGCCGCCGTTCACCGCGTCGAGCACGCCGGCGATGCTCGTGAAGCACATCTCGGAGCGGCCGATTCCGGTCGACCAGCGGCGCAGCGACGTGCCGCCCGATCTCGCCCGCTCGGTGATGATGCTGCTCGAGAAGGAGCCGGCGAACCGCTTCCCGACGGCGTCGGCGCTCGTCGCCGCGCTCGACACGCGCGAGGCGCCGCCCCCACGCGCGAGCGCGCCGCGTCCGCGCACGAGCGAGCAGCAGCCGGGCGCCTCGGAGCGCGCGCCGGCCGACGCCGCGAGCGACTGGGCGCGCCGGCTGGAGCGCGACATCACCGCGCGCGCGTCGGGCTACGCCGACGGCTACCCGCAGGGCTACGGGGCGTCGGCCAACTCGCCGTACGCGCCGATGCCCTTCTCCGCGGGGCGCCCCCCGAGCGCCGAGTCGGGACCGAGCGCGGACGAGCTGCGCCGGTGGGAGAATCCGCACGTCGTCGCGTTCCGGCGGAAGATCGCGCCGTACCTGTTCGTCAACGGCGTGATCGTCCTGTTCTCGATCTTCGGCCAGAATGGATTCTTTCCCGTCACCGTCCTCTGGAGCATCATCATCGCGTTCCAGTACGCGAAGCTCTGGAGCGAGGGCTACGACTGGCGTGACGTCTTCCGGCAGCCTCGCGACCGCGAGCTGATGGAGGTCTTCGAGGAAGCGATGGAGTACGTGCGCGCCATGTTCAACCCGATCGCGCGCGCGCAGCTCCGAATGCGGCGCGACGAACGTCGTGCGCTGGCGCGCCAGCGGGGTCCCGCGCTTCCCTCCGGGCTCGACGCCTCGCGCTCGAGCGGGTATGCGGCCACGGCGCTGTCCGGTCCGGGCGGCGATCGTGCGCGCCAGGCGATGGCCGACCGCGACGAGATCATCCGACGCCTCGACGCGCTGCCGAAGGCGGAGCGCGAGCGCTTCGGCGACGTCGCGCGATCGGCCACCGCGCTCGCCGACCGCGTCGGTGCCCTCGCGCTCTCGCTCGACGAGCTCTCGCGCCAGGACGCCGAGGGCGCACGCGGGGCACTGGAGCGGGAGATCGAGACGCTCGAGAGCGCCGCGAACCCGCTCGAGCGTGGCAGCGAGGAGCGTGTGCGCCGGCTCGCCTTCCTCAAGCGTCAGCGTCGTGCGCTCGTCGACGCCGTCAAGAAGCGCGAGGCGGTCGCCGCCAAGCTCGAGACCTGCTCCCTCGCGCTCCAGAACATGCGCTTCGACATGATGCGGCTGAGCGCGAGCCCGCAGATGCATCAGCACATCACGTCGCTCGCCGTGCAGGCGCTCAACCTCGCCGAGAACGTGGACGAGGCGGTGTACGTCGCCGACGAGATGGGGCGCGTGGGGAGCGGCCGCGCCTCCGGGGCGGGTCGGGCCGAGCGCGGGTGAGCGATCCGCTGCTCGACCGGCTCGTCGCCGCGGTCGGGGCGCAATACCTGGTGGACGCGGAGATCGGCCGAGGGGGGATGGCCGTGGTCTACCGGGCCACCGACGTTCGGCTCAACCGGCGCGTGGCGATCAAGGTGCTCCCCCCCGAGCTCGCGTTCAACGCGGATGTACGCGAGCGATTCCTGCGCGAGGCGCAGACGTCGGCACAGCTCGCGCATCCGCACATCGTGCCGATCTACACGGTCGACGAGCGCGCGGGGCTCGTCTACTTCGTGATGGCGCTCGTCGACGGCGAGAGCCTCGCGCAGCGGCTCGCGCGCGAGCCGCGACTACCCGTCGGCGACGCGCGTCGCATCCTCGCCGACGTCGCCGAGGCGCTCGCCTACGCGCACGAGCGCGGCGTCGTGCACCGCGACGTGAAGCCCGACAACATCATGCTCGAGCGCGGCACGGGGCGCGCCGTCGTCACCGACTTCGGCATCGCACGGGCGGCGGCGGGCGACTCGCGGCTCACCGTCACCGGGGTCGCCGTCGGCACGCCGGCGTACATGTCGCCCGAGCAGGCGATCGGCGAGCGCGAGCTCGACGGCCGGAGCGACATCTACTCGCTGGGCGTGGTGGGCTACCAGATGCTCGGCGGAACGACGCCGTTCCGCGCCTCGAACACGCCGGCGATGCTCGTGAAGCACATCTCCGAGACCCCGCGCGCGCTCGACCAGCTGCGGCCCGACGCCCCGCCCGGCCTCGTGCGCGCGATCATGCGCGCGCTGGCGAAGAAGCCGGAGGATCGCTGGAGCGATGCAACCGGGTTCCGCGAGGCGCTGCTCGACGAGCGCGCGCCCGAACCGGCCGCGTCGGAGGCGTGGCGCCGCGAGCCGCCGCGCGAGCCGAGGCGCGAGGAGCCGCTCCTGCCCTACGCGCCGCCGTCGGTCGCGTCGTCCGTCGATCCATACGGGCGCGGAGCGCCGGGCGACGCGATGCTGCCGCCGCTGCCGCCGATGCCGGCACTCCCCGCGTTCGGCACGAAGGCGGACTGGCGCGAGTGGCGACGGCTGCAGCGGCGGTGGGACGACGAACGGCGGCGTCGGGAGAAGCTGGCGTTCCGCGCGCGGCAGCGCGGCGACGAGCTGGATGCGACGCGTCCGGTGGAGGTGCGCATCTCCTCGTGGCGCCGACGCGCGTTCGGCGGCGCGGGCACGATCAGCGCGCTCGCGCTCGTGAACGGGCTCACCTCGCCGCATCATCCGTGGTTCATCTTTCCTGGCGCGTTCATCGCGCTCGGCATCCTGTCGCACGCGGGGCGATTGTGGGCCGATGGCGTGCCGCTCTCACGGCTGTTCAGCCGCGGCACGCTTCCGCCGCAGTCGCAGGAGCCGGCGCCCGCCATCGCGCCGCGCGGCCAGCGCGCGGGGCAGGCCGCGCAGCAGCTCGCGCCGGCGCACGTGCTCGCCGGCCCGCACGGTGACGCGGTGCGGCGTGCCGCGGAGGATCGCATCGCGGTGGAAGAGACGCTCGGCCGGCTCGCCAAGTCGGAGCGCGAGATGATCCCCGACGTGCTGCCGACGGTGATCGCGCTCGCCGAGCGAGTCGGCGCGCTCGCGTCGACCCTGCACGGACTCGACGCCGACGTGAGCGCCGGCTCGACGAGCTCTCTCGAATCGCGCGTGGCCGCGCTTCGCGCCGAGGCGGGCGAGACGCCGACGGCGGAGCAGGAGCGCCGCATCGCCTTGCTCGAGCGCCAGCGCGCGACGATCGCCGAGCTGTCGACGCGCCGCACCGTGCTCGCCGGCCAGCTCGAGAGCGCCGGCCTCGCCCTCCGGAACCTGCGACTCGATCTCCTGAAGCTCGGCTCGTCGGGGCTGGGGAGCGCGATGTCCGACCTCACCAGCGCCACCCAGGAAGCCCGCGCGATCAGCCGCGAGATCGGGCACGCGGTGGATGCGATCGGGGAGGTGGGGGGGATCACGTAGGCGTCGAACAGCCAGCTGCCGTACCGAGTACACCTGCGTACCCGGTACCCGGCCTGGCATAGTGGCCCCCTGAATGCGCGGAGAGATCTCCGCTCGGATGGCACCACCGTACCGGTACCAACTACTCGGTACGGCAGTTGGCCGTTCAGCCCCCCCTCACCACCGTCACCACCTCGTCGGCCCTCACCACCTCCCCACCGAGCTCCGCCACCCATTGCAGGAGCGGCTCGTCGGTCTGGCGGGTGCGCACGAGGACGCGAATGGCGAGCTGCTCGGCGGCGATCGCCTGCAGCAGGCCCACGGCATCGAGCTTCGGGAGCGTGAGCTCGGTGACGATCACGTCGGGGCGGAGACGGCGCGCGTAGGCGAGTGCCTGCTCGCCGTCGGCCGCTTCGAGCACGACCATGCCGTCGGCGAGGAGCGGCTCGGCCACGACGCGACGCTCCGCGCGCGTCTCGTCGACCACGAGCACGCGCGGTGGGCTCGCGTGAGGCGAGAGAGGGGCGCGCGTCCCCACCGGCGAGGCGGCCTGCACGGTGCGCGACGCGCCGTCGCCCGCGTCGATGCGGCGCAGGAAATCCGAGCCCGAGGGTGGAAGCACCGGGATGTCGGGAAGCTGAGGGCGCACCGGCGCCGGATGGGTGACCGGCTGCGCGAGCAGCTGCGCGAGCAGGGCGTCGACGTCCGCCTGCGGGTTCACGTCCGGCGTCTCGACCACCGGCGCGGCCACGTTGTCCAGCAGCTCGAAGAGCGACGTGCGGCCGGCGAGCACCCGCTCCAGTCCCGACTCCCACATCGAGATCGTCCCGCAGTCGCGAGCGAGCTCGCGCAGCTCGCCGAGATCGGCACGCCGCGCGATCGCGCGCTGCACCAGCGGGGTCACGAGGAAGATCTCGGTCACGATCGTCCGGCCGCGATAGCCGGTGCCGCGACAGGCGGGACAGCCCACCGGCCTGCGCAGCTTCTCCGTCGACCGACCCGAAAGCAGCGCCTGCTGGTGCATCGGCAGCTCGGCGAGCGTCACCGGCTGTGCGCACGCGTCGCACAGCGTGCGCACGAGCCGCTGGCCGACGATCCCCTTGAGCGCCGCCGCGAGCGCGCCCGTATCGATGTCCATGCCGTACAATCGGTCGAGCGTCGAGGGCGCATCGGACGCGTGCAGCGTCGACAGCACGAGATGTCCCGTGAGGCTCGCCTTGACGGCGATCTGCGCCGTCTCGGCGTCGCGCATCTCGCCGACGAGCACGACGTCCGGGTCCTGGCGCAGGATCGAGCGCAGCGACGCGGCGAAGGTCATGCGTGCGCGATCGTTCACCTGCACCTGGCTGATGCCGTCGATCCGGTATTCGATCGGATCCTCGACCGTGACGATGTTGAGATCCGGCCGGTGCAGATGGCGCACCGCGGCGTACAACGTGCTCGTCTTCCCCGAGCCCGTGGGTCCGGTGACGAGCAGCAGCCCCTCCGGCTGCTCGAGCAGGCGTTGGACCTTCGACAGCTCGCGCGAGGTGAAGCCCACCGCGGCGAGCTCGCGCTGCGCGACGCGCGAGTCGAGCACGCGCATCACGACCTTCTCGGACAGGCCGCCGAGCGGCAGCGTCGAGATGCGCAGATCGATCGAGCGCTCCTGGAACTGCACGGCGAGCCGCCCGTCCTGCGGACGCAGCGTGTCGGCGATGTCCATGCCAGCCAGCACCTTCACGCGGCGCACCACCTGCGGTGCCTGGGCGGCGGGAACACGCCGTGCCTCGTGGAGCGCGCCGTCGACGCGGAAGCGGACCAGCAGGCCGTCGCCCGTCGGCTCGAAGTGCAGATCGCTCGCTCCTTCGCGCAGCGCCTGCTGGATCAGCATGTCGATCAGATCGGCGATCGCGGAACGCGCGCCGTCGTACTCGTCGCCGGGCTCGCGTGGCGTGACGAGCGCCGGCGCGCCTGCCTCGTCGTCGACGAAGCCGGCGTAGCACCGGGCGCGCGCGGCCGCGAGCGCGGCGGGCGGCGCGGTCACGATGCTCACGCGCCGCCGGGTCGCGAAGGCGAGATCGCGCTCCAGCGTGGCGCTCAGCGGATCGGAGGTCGCGACGACGAGCGTCGATCCCTCCATCCGGACCGGCACGACCGCGTAGCGCTCGGCGAGCGCGCGCGAGAGAAGCACGGCGTTCTCGGTGCCCACCGGCTCGAGGTCGACCGGCTTCGTGGCGGACACGCTGCACGCCAGCTCGAGGATCGATCCTTCGGCTATGCCGGCGGCGAGCAGCGCCTCCCACGCCGTCCGTGCATCGTCGTGCTCGCAGAGATCGAGTGTGCCGGGCAGTCCGCGGCGGACGGCGGCTTCGGCGAGCCAGCGGTCGGGCCAGCGCGCGGGGGCGAGATACGCTCGAAGGGAAACGTCAGTCATCGAATGGGTGATGCGGCGTCGGGTCGCGGCCCATCCGAGTATCGGCAGGGGAGGGTCGCGGAATGACCCAACGGATCGGGCGCGAATTCCGGCGAGCCGCTAGCGAGCGAGGAGCGCCGACAGTGCGTCGGCGACGGGGCGTGGCGCGTCCTCGGGGGTGAAGTGCCGAGCGCCCGGGAGGATCTGGAGCGAGGCGCCGGGGATCGCCTCGGCGAGGCGGCGGGCGAGCGTCGAGGACACGAACGGATCGCCCGCGCCCCAGATCACCGTCGCAGGCGCGGAGATCGCGCCGAGTCGACCGGCCAGCGCGCGCGTCTCGCGCGCGTCGAGCGCGCGGAGATGCTCCACGAACGCACGGCGTCCCTCCGGCGACGCGAAGGGCCGCAGGAAGCGCTCGATCGAGTGCGTGGCACGCTCGCCCGCCTCGTAGCCGCGCTCCAGATCGGCGCGGAGCACGGCGAGCATCCACCGCGGCGCGACCCGTCCGGTGAGCCGGAGCAGGGCCCGCGCGATGCGCAGATCGCGCCTCGGCCAGCCGCCGAACGCGACGCTGTCGACGAGCGCGAGGCGCGAAACGCGATCAGGTGCGTGGATGGTCATGGCCTGAGCCACGCCACCGCCCAGGTCGTGGCCGACGACGCAGGCACGGCCGATCCCGAGCGTGTCCATGAGCGCGAGGACGCGATCGGCGTGGGCCCGCAGGGAGAGCGGCCGACCGTTCGGTGGATCGCTGCGCCCGTATCCGAGGAGGTCGACGACGACGAGGCGATGCCCAGGCGGCATCAGCGCGACGACGTCGCCCCAGAGGTGTCCGGACGTCGGAAAGCCGTGGAGGAAGACGACCGGCTCTCCGGCGCCGCGGGTGCCGGCCGCGTAGTAGTACAGACGAGCGCCCTCGACGTCGATGAATTCACCGCGCACGGCGGCACCCGACGCGGGAGGACGGCGAGCAGGGTCGCTCGGCGAGCGGCATGCGCCAAGATGATGGGGCCGCCGAGAGGCGACAAGCGCACCGAACGGCGAACGGGCCGGCGACCTCGAGGTCGCCGGCCCGTTCGCCTGCCGTCGGAGACGGAAGTGACGTCAGCGACCCGGCCCGCCGCCCTGGCGCTGGCCCATGCGCGCACGCTGCTCGGCGAGGTTCTTGTCGTAGATCGCCTGCTGCTCGGGGGTGAGGACCGCGCGAATCTCGGGCGACATCTTCTCGCGGAGCGCGCGGATCTTCTGGAACGACTCGGCGCGGTCGCCGCCGTTCTGCATCGACTCCCGGATGGCCTGCATCTCGGGCTGATACTTCGCCATGATCGCGTTGACCTTCGTCTTCTGAGCCTCGGTGAGCTCGATGCCCGTCATGGTCCGGCTGAAGCCTCGACCACCCGGTCCACCCTGCTGCTGGGCAGCGGGCGGGGCCGCGTTCTGCGCACCGGCCACGGCGCTGGCGCCAGCGAGGAGGGCGACGCCGAGCGTCGCGATACGGATTGCCTTCATTTGAGGGATTCCTCGGGTGGTGGATGGACGTGCGTGAATCTAACGCCTTGACTGGACGCCAGTTAGCAGCGGCCCTCTAGCGAACCGGGGCGAATTCGCCATACTTACCCGGCTTTGGCCGGGGCGTTCCGTCCGGCCGAGACGTGTCGTCTGGTGTGACCGCCAGCTCCGTGAGCCACTGTGACTCTACCGTCGACCCCGAGCGCACCCGCCGCCACTCCAGCCCAGACGGCGCCGAGCGCTCCGCTTCCCCCGGCCTTCTCCCCGCCGGCTTCCGCGGTGAGCTTTCCGCTGAACTGGATCCTCGACAAGGCCGCGGCGCCGATCCAGTTCCGCTCGCTCACTGAAGTCGCCCGCCTCTCGCCCTCCGAGACGGCCCAGGTCTCCAATCTTCCCTTTACGTACCGCCCCGCGTTGCTGTTGGCGGTTCAGCAGGGCATGGACGGGACCTGGGAGGGTGGTATGCTCGCGCTCCCTTCGTCGAGGGCGCACCGATTCGAGGGGATCGGAACGATCCCCGCGGTGAGACGACTGCTGGAGCTGGGATGGAACAGAGATACCCCTCCGCTGGTGCACGCGCGGCGAGCCCTGTTCCGGCTGCTCGCCGAGGATGACGATCCGTCGTTCCTCTACGACCTCGTCGGAAAGCATCAGGACGAGGAGGAGGTCAAGCGCGGGCGTCTGATGCTGCGCGAGGCGGCGGCGGCGGTGCTCGCGCAGGCCGGCTACGAGGGAGACCCCCGGCTGCGCGGCGCCGCGAGGCGGATCCTCATCAGGATCGCCGACTATCTCCGATCGCCGCTGGCGCAGAAGCCCTTCGTGCGCCAGGGGAATCAGCACATGCTCGCCGCGGAGGCCGCACCGCCCTCGTTCCATGCGGTGATGATGCTGGCCCACATGCCGCTCTTCCGTGCCGAGCATCACCGCGAGATGGATGCCCTCTACACGCATCTGACGCAGCCGTTGCCACGCCAGGAGCCCGTTCAGCTCGTGGGCGGGAAGGCGGTGCCCGCGACCCATCTCGTGCTCGGCGACTACCTGCCGCACCGGAACGCGGTCGACGCCGACGTCCCCTTCGCGCTGTTCTGGCTCGAGTTGATGGCGCGGCTCGGCTTCCTGCGCCGCAACGAGAACTGGTCGAAGCTGTACGAGCGGTTTCTCGAGGATCGGGACCGCGACGGCGTGTGGCACCCCCACAAGGGGATGGACGCGGTGCCGCGCAGCGCGAGCCCGTACGTGTGGCCGATTTACCCGCTCGAGGCGACGCTCGAGGGAGACGCGCGGTGGACCGACGTGACGTTCCGGCTCGGACTGATCGCGCGACTGTCGGGGCGCCCGATCGAGATCGTCTGACGTCGCAGCCGCGCCGGCGGGAGGCGAGCATCGCCCGCCGGCTCGCTCCCGACGAGATGTTTCCCGCGGGCGTGCCGGGGATCCGGGTGGACTCCGTGACGCTCGCGGACGGCACGCGCCTGCGGGCCGCCGAATCGGGCGACCCCCGCGCGCCGGCGACGCTGCTCGTGCATGGCTGGGGCGCCTCGCTCTACATGTGGCGCGACTGGTTCGCCCCGCTCGCCGCGGCCGGCCGCCGTGCCGTCGCCCTCGATCTTCCCGGACACGGGCTGTCGGACAAGCCGCTCGACGCGAAGCGCTACACGCTCGACGCACTCGTGCGCGTGCTGGCCGAGGTGATGGCGGTGCGCGAGCTCGGTGCGCCGGACGTCGTCGCGCAATCGATGGGAGGGACGACCGCCCTCGAGCTGGCGACGCGCGGCATGGCGCGGCTGGGTGGCCTCGTGCTGGTGAATCCGGCGAGCTTCGGCCGCGTGCACCTGCTGGGCCTCGCGCGCTTCGTGAGCCCGCGCGCAGTCGAGCCTCTGATCGCGCGTTCGATGCGACGCTGGATGGTGGAACGTGCGCACCGTCGCGTGTACGGCGATCCGTCGCGGATCAGCGTGCGCGACGTCGATCAGTACTGGGCGACGAGCGGCCTGCCCGGCTATGCCGCTGCGATGCGCCGGCTGGTGCACGAGTTCAGTTGGGGGCGGGTGCCTGTGCGAGAGATGGCGCGGCGACTGCGCGCGCTCGCGCCGCCGACGTCGCCCCCGCTCGTGGTGCTCGGCGCACGCGATCGGCTGGTCCGTGGCGCTCGCGCATACGTGGAGGCACTGCGCGCGGCGGGCGCACCGCTCGAGATGTCCATCAGCTCGGAGGGCGGGCACGCGGTGAACGAGGAACGGCCGGCCGAGGTGCTCGACGTGGCGCTGCGACATCTCGCGCGGCGGTGACGTGCGTGTTCCGTGCGAGGCCGCGCCGGCGCCCGGTGTACGCCGACGCCTCGCTCGGCTAGCTTACGCGCCACATGACACGAGCGAAGCAGCACGCGCCGGCGGGGGACGACGGCGCAAACGGCGAACCGGTCGCCGACTTCGAGGCCCTCGGCCTCCACCAGACCATCCTCGATGCGATCCGCGACGCCGGCTACACCACGCCGACGCCCATCCAGCGCGACGCGATCCCGCTGGCGCGCCGCGGCCGCGACCTCATGGGGCTCGCGCAGACCGGCACGGGGAAGACGGCGGCGTTCACGCTGCCGATCATCGACCGGCTGATCGACGGCCCGCGGCGCACCCGCGCACTGATCCTCACCCCGACGCGCGAGCTGTGCGTGCAGGTGGAGGAGAGCTTCCGGAGCTACGCGCGGTACGCGCCGGTCTCGGTCGTCGCGGTGTACGGCGGCGTGCCGGTCGAGCCCCAGGAGAAGGAGCTGCGCGGGGGGGTGGACGTCGTCGTCGCGACGCCGGGCCGGTTGATCGACCATCTCGAGCGGCAGAACGTCGTGTTCGACGACCTCGAGGTGCTCGTGCTCGACGAGGCGGACCGGATGCTCGACATGGGCTTCGCGCCGCAGATCAATCGCATCGTGAACGAGATCCCGCCCTACCGGCAGACGCTGTTGTTCAGCGCGACGATGCCGCCGGAGGTGGAGGCGCTGGCGCGCAAGTATCTGCGCAAGCCAGTGGTCGTGCAGGTGGGAGCGCGCTCGGCGGCGGCGCCGACGGTGACGCACGCCGTGTATCCGGTGCCGCGCGAGAAGAAGAACGCCCTGCTCGTGCAGCTGCTCACCGGCGGCGTCCACGAGTCGGTGCTGATCTTCACCCGGACCAAGCACGGCGCGGACCGCGTCGTGCGCGACCTCGAGCAGGCGGGAGTTCGCGCGACGGCGATGCACGCCGACAAGTCGCAGGCCCAGCGCACGCGCGCGCTGCAGGATTTCAAGGACGGAAAGATCAGCGTCCTCGTGGCGACGGACATCGCGCAGCGCGGGCTCGACATCTCCGGGATCACGCACGTGATCAACTACGACGTGCCGCAGCAGGCGGAGGATTACGTGCATCGGATCGGGCGGACGGGGCGCGCGGCCCGCGAGGGCGACGCGTACACGTTCATGGCGCCGGACGAGATCGCGATGGTGCGCACGATCGAGCGGGTGATCGGGCAGCCGATCCCTCGGATCTCGGTGCCGGGATACGACTTCGGCACGGTGGCCGCGGACTGAGTCACCATCGCGCGCGGCCGAGCCGGGAAACGACGAGCGACTCCGCGGCGCCCCCGCGCCGCGCGACCATCGTGAGGTTCGCCGCGCCGTAGCCCAGTCCGCGCACGTCGAACACGAGGGAATCACGGTTGCTCGTGACCGAGACGCCGTGCGCGTGACCGAGCGCGGCACGGGAGACCACCACACCGCGCTCGCGGAGCTCGAGCGCATCGGCGACGGAGTCGACGCGAACCGTGACGAGCGCGCGGTGCGCGACCGCGTCGTCGCGCGCCCGCACGACCATCATCGCCCCCTCCGCGACCGCCGACCGCGCCGCGGCCCGATCGAGGTACATCGCGAGCTGGCGCGTGGCGATCATCATCGTGAGGGCGATGACCGTGAGCACGAGACAGAGCTCGACGAGGGTGAGACCCGAACGGGCGCGACGGCGGCGGAGCACGCGCGAACTGTCGTGGCGAGCGGGCTGTCCTGCGTCATCCGACTCGCGCGGAGCGGATGGTTCGCGCCCCGAGCGCTGCGGAATTGATCGGCGCGCGGATCGGCGACATCTTGGCGGCCATGTCGAATCACTCTCGGCGCGGATTCCGCGTCTGCGCGCTCGCCGGCGCGACGATGCTCGCGGTCGCGAGCGGGTGCCGCAGCCCGCAGCAGGACGCGTACCTCATCGAGCAGCTGGGTCAGATGGCGGACGAGCTCAATGCCTCGCGCCAGCAGGCCGCCGATCTGCAGTCGCAGATCGATTCGCTGCGCGTCGTGGTGGCGAAGCAGGACACGCTGCTCGCGCGGCTCGCCGCGATGGCCGGCGTTCCGCGCTGACCCCGTCGGCCGCTACGGCGCGGCGGAGTCGGCGGGGATGAAGTAGAGGCGCATCGACGGACCGATGCGCGCGACCGGCCGGCGTCGAGCGAGCCACCGGAGCGACGTGTCGGACCACACGCCGGCGAGGAAGGTCTCGCTCGCCGCGACCCAGCCCGTCGTGCGCTCGTCGCGACCGAGGCGGCGCGCGTTCACGAGCCCGACGGCGGAGAGGTTCGCCGATCCGAAGTAGTGCACGCGCACCGAGTCGATGCGTCGCGCGCGCACCGTGTCGGCGAGCCGGTACAGGTCCTGGCCCCAATCGAGGTTGCTGTCGACCAGGACGCGCTCGGGATGCGCGCCGGCAGCGGGATTGAAGTACGCGAGATAATCCGGCCACGCGCGGATGGGGACGACGGCGATCGCGAGCACGAGGAGCGCCACGGCCGAGCGCCGCACCGCTCGCTCGGCGCCGCCTCCGCCGGCGCGCCATGCCGACACCGCGCCGCGCGCGGCGAGTACCGCGACGAACGGGTACACGGCGAGCACGATGCGGACCCCGAGATCGACGTGCGAGAGGAGGGCGGGAAGGAGCACTGCGGCGACTCCCGCCAGCGGCACGAGCGCGGGCCATCCCTCGTCGCGGCGCGCGCGCACGGCGTACGCGCCGCCGGCCACGGCGAGGGCGAGCAGCGGAAGCGGCGTCTTCACGGCCAGCACGATGGGGTAGTAGTACCACCATCCTCGCGTCCGGACCTCGCCGAGCAGAAAGGCGGGATGTCCCGCGCTGCCGTGGGCGAGAAAGGCGCCCACGCCGCGGAACAGGGCAGGCGCGGGCACGATGGGGCCGCCCGGCGCGACGGGTCCGACGTCGAAGCGGTACAGCGCCCACACGGCGAGCGCGCCCGCGCCGAGCGCCGCGAGCGCCGACCGCCAGGGCCAGCGCGCCGGCGCGCCGTCCGTCGTCGTCCGCCGCTCGACGAGGCGCAGCATCTCGCCGAACACGATCGCGAGCCCGAGAAAGGCGAGCGCGCTGAACTTGGTCGTCGCGGCGAGTCCCGCGGCGAGGCCGAGCTGCGCGCCACGCGCCAGGGAGGGACGCTCGTGCCAACGCATCCAGGCCCAGAGCGCGACGACGACGAGCGCCGCCGGCGCGAGGTCGGTGCCGGCGATGCCGGCGTGCGCGAGGACGTTCGGGTTCGCGGCGACGAAGAGTGCCGCGAGCGCTCCGCCGG
The DNA here is from genome assembly GCA_035494615.1 of Gemmatimonadaceae bacterium. Taxonomy (GTDB): domain Bacteria; phylum Gemmatimonadota; class Gemmatimonadetes; order Gemmatimonadales; family Gemmatimonadaceae; genus AG11. Next base: position 79,494 of record DATJGU010000081.1, on the reverse strand, counting down.
CCGGTCCTCCCGCGCGTCCGCCCCACGCCGCGCAACCGGCGAGCATCACCCAGAAGAAGGGAAGCATGCCGAGGCGCGCGAGGAACAGCGTACGGCGATAGTGCGCGCCGTCGCCGAGCAGCGCGCGCCCCTCGTCGTACATCGAGTGGTTGCCGAGGCTGCGCGCGCCGCGGAGCCACGGTCCGAGCGCGGCGGCGACGCGTGCGAGCGGCGGATGCTCGGCCTCGTACGCGTACCGTCCCGTGCTGAGCCACTCCATCCCGGTGGCGAGGGTGGCCGGCTCGTCCCAGGTCTGGTTGAAGACGGGGTAGGTCGACACCACGGCCACCGTGGCGAGCGACGCGACGAGAGCGGTGACGAGCCGCCACCGCCCCCGCGTCATGCCGCGCGTGCGGGCTCGGACGGACGGCGTGCGATCACCTCGGCGCGCGATGAGCTGCAGCGTGCCGGCGAAGCTGGGGCACCGGACGGGGGGAAGCGTGGAGGAGGCGGACGACCGACGGGCTCGCCGGCATCTCCGCCGGCGCCGGAACGATGGCGTGGGCGCTGATGGATGACCAGAGGGCGGAGCTGCCTTTCGTTATTCCAACGTGCAAAATGCCGCCGGCCCGCGCCGCGCACGCCGACTCCGTTCGCACTATATTGCCAGGGCTACGTCCGTCGAAACCCTACAGCCGCCGATGCACCTCACGATCGAGTACTGCACCGTTTGAAGCTACGAGCCCCGCGCCGTCAGGTTGGCGGCCGAGTTGGAGCAGCACTTCCCCGACGCGACGGTGGAACTTCGTCCGGGATCGGGAGGCCGGTTCGAGGTCTATCGGGACGGGACCCCCATCTTCCAGAAGTCGAAGCTGGGTCGTCACGCCGAACCGGGAGAGGTCGTAGCTTTGTTGCGCGCCGAACGCTGAACCACCCTTCCAGGACCTGATCCGGGCCGATGCGTCGTCTGGACGCGTTGGCCCGTGGCACGTCGCACCTACGCACCCACAGCATCATCACACGCAGATGCGCATCGCTATCTCCACCGGTGGCGGAGACGCCCCGGGTCTGAACGCCGTCATTCGCGCCGCGGCGCTCTCCGCGATCAACCGGGGCTGGGAGGTGCTCGGGATCAAGCGCGGATTCGCCGGTCTCATGGGCGACGACGAAGTCATCACGCTCACCAAGGATTCCGTGCGCGGCATCGCGCACCTCGGCGGCACGATCCTGCGCTCGACGAACCGCGGCAACCCGTTCCACTATCCGCGGAAGCAGCCCGACGGCACGTATCGCGAGGAGGATCGCTCGGGCGAGCTGATCGAGAACGCGAACCGCCTCGGGATCGACGCGATGATCTCCATCGGCGGCGACGGCTCCCTGGAGATCGCGCGACGGCTGTGCGACAAGGGGATGCGCATCGTGTGCGTGCCGAAGACGATCGACAACGACGTGAGCGGCACGGTGACGACGTTCGGCTTCGACACCGCGGTCAACACCGCGCTCGAGGCGATCGACAAGCTGCACACCACCGCGGAGAGTCACGACCGGGTGATGGTGATGGAGGTGATGGGGCGCGACGCGGGCTTCATCGCGCTGCACGCGGGGGTGGCGGGGACGGCCGACGTGATCCTCATCCCGGAGATCCCATACGACATCGGCAAGGTGTGCGAGAAGATCCGGGCCCGCGACGCATCGGGCCGGCTCTTCTCCATCGTCATCGTCGCCGAGGGCGCCTTTCCGCGCGGCGGCGAGACGCACACCATGGGGGAGTCGCTGCCCGGGCAGGCGCGGCGCATCGGCGGCGTGGCCGATGCCATCGCCCGCGAGGTCCAGATGATCACGGGAAAGGAGACGAGGTCGCTCGTGCTCGGCCATCTGCAGCGCGGCGGCATGCCGACGGGCTACGATCGGCTGCTCGCGACGCGGTTCGGCGGCGCGGCGGTTCGCGCCATCGCGGACGAGAAGTGGGGCCAGATGGTGGCGCTCCAGTCGCCGCACATCGTCACGCTCCCGATCGAGGAGGTGCTCAAGGAGACCAAGCGGGTGGATCCATTGCACGACGTCGTCCAGACGGCGAGGTCCACGGGGATCAGCTTCGGCGACTGAGGGTACAGGGAGGGGCACCGACGAGGGCGCTCGCCCTCCGAGGACGGGACTGTCCATGGGGAAGGACAGCCGTCGCCCGCCGCGCGCCGGCGCACACCGGGCTCGGCGACCGTAAGTGTTACTCGGCAAGGCATTTGGCCGTCGTGCTGCGCCGGAACGGTCCCTGGCACCTCCCCTGCTTCAGCAGTAGGTGCCGCGCGATGTCCGCCGGCACTGGAGAGACTCATGACGCTTCGTACCCTACTCCTCACGCTCGCCTGCTCGGCCGGCCTGGCCGGGGCGGCGCACGCCCAGCAGGGCAGGGAGGAGGTCCCGAAGTCCTATCTGCCGCCCAAGGGGATGTGCCGCATCTGGCTGGACAAGGTGCCGGCGAAGCAGCAGCCCGCGCCCACGGACTGCCCGACTGCGGTGCGCAACCGTCCGCCCAACGGGAAGGTGCTCTTCGGTGACGACGACAAGGATCACGGCGAGAAGGCGGAAAAGCGCGAGCCTCCATTCCTCCAGAAGTTCCGCGAGGTCCGCAAGAAGCCGTAGCGCGCGCGCCCGTCGCGCACGCTTCTCGCCCAGCAGGGCGGCATGCGCGACGTAAGAGACCAGTACCTCCCGCCCGACCACGCCGCCTTCGTGGGGGCCGAGCCGCCGACGGGGCGCGTGATCGTCATCGCGCCCACGCGCGCGGCCTGCGAGACGATCGAGCTCGCGCTGGGCCTGCACATCGAGACGTACCTCGAGCGCCACCACGGTGCGCGCGTCCGCGAGCTGGCGCGGGCGCGGCGCGGCTTCGGCATCGTCGCGGGCACCGGCTCCGGGAAGACGCTCGCCATCCGCCCGATCGCCGAAGAGCTGCTCGGCACGACGGAGCTTCGCGTCGGGGTGGTCAACCGCGAGCGCGAAGCGACGCCGGAGACGCCGAGCTGGAACGTGGTCATCGTGACGACCGGCATCGCGCGCCGCTGGTTCCAGGACGGCGACATCCTCACCCAGGACACGCTCGTCGTCGACGAGATCCACCAGACGTCGGCCGAGCTCGAGCTCTGCCTCGCGCTCGGCAAGCGTGTCGGCTGCCGGTTCATCTGGCTGTCGGCCACCGTCGATCCGACGTTCTACCGCACCTACCTCGACAGCGCGGACGTGCTCGAGGTGTACGCGTTCGACCCGCAGAAGGCGGCCAAGGTCGACGTGGTGAACAAGGAGCCGACGGAGTTCCTCGACGATCGCTTCCTCCAGAGCGTGTACAAGCAGAAGCGCGGCGTCGCGCTGTTCGTGCCGACGCGAAAGGGGGTGGAGCAGGCAGCGCAGTACGTGGAGGAGCGCGCGCCGCGCATCAACACCGCGTTCTACCACGGTGGGGAGCCGATCCGCGTGCTGCGTCCCTTTCTCGAGGGTGGCGAGCGCAAGCCGTACTTCCTCGCCATGACGGCGGCGGGACAGAGCGCGCTCAACGTGCAGGGGCTCGACACGGTGATCATCGACGACGTGCGATTCACCTCGATCGTCGAGCGCGGGCGCAACGTGCTCACCAAGCTGCACCTCGGCGCGAACGAGATCCTGCAGATGGCGGGACGCGTGCACGGCCGCGTGGCGGGCGGTCGCGTGTTCATCCTGAGCGATCGCGACATCGACTTCTTCTCGCTGCGTCCGACCGCGCCGGAGTTCCAGCTCGCCGGTGACTCGGAGCGCGTCGCGATCACCTGTGCGGACCTCGGCGTGGATGCGGCGGACCTGGAGCTGCCGGTGCCGCTCGACCGCACCGCCTACCGCCGCGCCGTGCGATTCCTCGAATCGCGCGGGATCATCGAGGACGGCCGCCTGACGCGCTACGGCCGCGCCGTCGAAGCGATGCCCGTGGAGCGCGAGTGGGCGGAGCTGCTCGTGAACGCCGAGGACGACCTCGTGCCCTATCTCGCCGTGATGAGCGGCGTGGAGTCGCTGCACCGGATGACGCGCGACGAGCGCGACCTCGAAGGTCTGATCGTGCCCGGCAGCGATCACCTCACCGTGTACAACGTGTACGCCGAGGCGTTCCGGGTGGCGGGGTACATCGGCGAGGTGTACGGGCTCCCACGGCATCTCTTCCGCGAGGAGGAGATCGCCGAGTGGGCCGAACGTCGCGGCGTGCTCGTGAAATCGATCGAGGACGCGGCGCTCGGAATGGCGAGCGTGTATCGCGGACTCGGGCTGCGGCTCCCGGCCGACCTGACGCGCGCGCACGAGGGAACGCGCCGGCGGTTCGCGCTGCTCCTCGCCGAGTACATGCCGTTCGATCTCGTGATCGACGAGCAGACCTCCTGGGGCGAGGAGGCGCGCGTGTCGAAGACGAGCGTGTGCGGGAGCTGGGGCGCGATCGCGGGGGAGCTTCGGTACTTCGCCGACAAGTTCGGCCGGCCGCGCGCGTCGATCGAGGGGACGCAGCTGCCGATGGATCTGGTGCGCCGCTTCGCCACGGGCGACGAGACGACCATCCGCTACGATGGGGATCGCCGAAAGGCGCCGCTCGTGATCGAGCGCCGGCTCGAGTACTACGGCTTCGAGCTGGAGCGCGAGATCGACGTCGTCGACGAGTTTCCGGCCGGCCGGGAAGAGGAAGCCCGTGCCGCGCTCGCCGACGCGCTCGCGCGCAGCGAGGCGCGTCACTTCAGCGTGCGCGACAACCTGCCGCGCGTCGAGGCGGTGCGCGAGGCGTGGCGGCGGTCAGGGGGCGTGCTGCCGAGTCTCACCCAGGCCGAGCTCGCGGCACTGTACCGGAAGCGGCTCGCCGGTGTGCGCTCCATGACCGAATTCAAGAGCGCCGATCTCGATCTGGCCGACGAGCTGGAATCGTGGTCGCCGCGTGCGGCGCGGGCGCGCTACGACGATCTGCCGAGGCACACGACGGTGCGCGATCGCGAGGTCGAGATCGACTACGACGTCGAGCAGGAGGACGGCCGAACGTTCGGCGTGGCGCGGCTGCGGCTGCCGGAGAAGATCGCGCGCTCGCTCAGCGAAGCCGAGCTGCCCGCACTCGACCGGCCACTGCGCTTCGTGGTGCCGCGCGGCCAGCGCGGATCGGTGCGCGCACCGACGCTCGACGCGCTGCAGGAACAGCTCGACCAGCCGTGGACCGACGAGGAAGTCGCGCGGTTCAATCGCAAGCGCGACGAGCAGCGTCAGGCGGCGCGCGCGCCGGCACGTGGCGCCCGTCGCGGGCGAGGCCGAGAGGAGAGAGCGGGTGGCGACGGTCGCGGCGGCGAGCGCGAGCGCGAACGCGGACGCGGCCGAGGGCGCGGCCGCGGGCGGCCGCGCCGGTAGTCAGCTCCGGGTCGCCATCCGCTGGAGTCCGTCGAGCCGGCGCGCGCCGCTCTCCGGCACGTCGAGCAGGTACTGATCCTCGCGGACGATCGTGAAGCCGCGCGCGAGATAGTTCGGCAGCGCCTGCGGCGCGTCCAGCGTGCAGGTGTTGAGCACGATCCGCGACGCACCGAGCGCGAACGATTCCTCGGCGGCGCGCGTGAGCAGCCAGCCGCCGAGGCCGCGACCGATGAACGTCGGCGCGAGGCCGAAGTACATCACCTCGACCGCGTGATCGACGTGCCGCCGCAGCTCGAAGTAGCCGGCGGTCTCGCCGCGAACGGCGGCGACCCAGACGTGGACGTCGGGCGATTCGAGATAGCGCTCGAGATCGGGCGTGCTCCACGCGAGGCGGTCGCGCCAGAGCCACGGGCCCCCGACCAGCCGGTAGAGGTCGAGGTATTCGTCCGGCGCGATCGGCCGCCGCTCACGAAGCTCGACCTGCTCGGCCGGAGCGCGCGACGGCCGTAGATCCCCACGCGCGCGGAGCTCGAGATGGGTCCGCCGAACACTCACCCGTGCGACGCGATCCGAAGCCATGCGAGGGAAGCTAACGCGCGAGGAAACGAGCGCGAGGGCGCGCGGTCAGGCGTGAAGCTTCATGCGGTGGCGCGCCGCCTTCGCACGGTTGCCGCAGGTCGCCATGTCACACCACCGCCGCCGGCCGTTCTTGGTCTCGTCCTGGAACACCCGGCCGCAGCGCGGATCGGCGCAGCGGCGCACGCGGCCGAGCTGGTCGAGGATGAGCGCGTCGGCGGCGCTCTCCACGACGGGGATCAGCAGGCCGGCGAAGGCGTCGCCGACCGGGACGAAGGCGCGAGCGAAGGTGCCGTCGGCGCGAAGCTCGACGCGGCGCGTTCCGGCGCTGCGGCCGAGCACGCGATTGATCTCGGCGAGCGCGGCGATGCGGACGTCGCCCGCGAACACGCCGCGCTCGGCGAGGGTGCGCAGCACGGCGCGCACGCGGCGCGCGTCGCCCAGCACCGCGAGCGCGCCCGCGGGCTGCTGCTCGGCGCGCCGGCGCATCTGTGCGCTGCGCTCGGCGTCGAGCACGTGCGCCGCCTCGAGCCAGAGCACGAACCGCTCGAAGTCGTGCAGCGCGTCGGCGCCACGCACGCCGGTGTCCGTGTTGACGAAGTCGAGCCAGAGCCGCTCCGCGACGAACGCGAACGGCGGCCGCTCGCGACGATGCGAGCCGCCGAACGCGGAGGAGGAGAGCTCGAGGGAGGGCGACATCGGCCCAACGATATCCCCACGGTCCACGAGCAGCAACCACGTCGCCGACGGCGAGGGACGGCGGCTGAGGCTGGCGCTGGAGCTGGAGCACGCGCGACGCGTGCGGCACGATGGATGCCCACCGTGAGGACACCCCGAATTCAGGAGACCACTATGGCGCGCAAACGCGAACTGATCGAGCCGCACGAGGGCGACAAGCGATACATCCGGCGCGACGCCGCCGGCCGGTTCACCGAAGATCAGAGCGACGTCGGTCGATCGCTCCGGGCGGACCGCCGCAGCACGTCGAAGACGGCGGCGCCGAAGGGAATGGGCGACCGCGGCGACCGGAAGCGCCGGAGTCGCTGACCGGCGTCAGGCGCGACCGCCGCTCGCGGGCTCCGGCTGCGCGGGCGGCGCGCCGCGCAGCCGCACCGCCTGCCGCTGCAAGCGCTGCAGCGCGTCGTACGCCGCGTACTTGTACACCTCGCCGAGCGACGGAAACGCGAACGCGGCGTCGATGAAGTAGTCGATCGTGGCGCCCAGGGCGATCACCGTCATGCCGACGTGGATCAGCTCACACGCGCCCTCGCCGACGATCGTCACGCCGAGCACGCGGCGATCGGCCGGGTCGAACAGCAGCTTCACGAACCCTTCGACGTCGCCGAGGATCTGACCGCGCGCGTTCTGCCGGAAGCTCGCGCGCCCCGTCTCGAAGGGAACGCCGCGCGCGAGGAGCGATTCCTCGCTCTCGCCCACGGTCGCGATCTCGGGGATCGTCCAGACCGTGTAGGGCACGACCCCGGACACCGCGCGCTTGTACTGCAGGTCGAACGCGTGGCACACCGCGACGCGCGCCTGCTCCATCGACGTCGACGCGAGGGCCGGAAAGCCGATCGCGTCGCCGGCGGCGTAGATCTTCGGCACGGCGGTGCGATACTGCGCGTCGACCTGGACGAACCCTCGCGCGTCGGTGCGCACGCCGATCCCCTCGAGTCCGAGGCCGGCCGCGTTGCCGAGCCGGCCCGTGGCGACGAGCACCGCGTCGGCGGCGACGACGGTGCCGTCGCCGAGCGTGACGCTCGCGCGCCGCCCGAGGATCTCGAGCGACGCCACGCGGGCATGGCCGTAGACGGTGACGTTGAGCCGTGCCGTCATCGTCTGGCGGAGCGCGTCGCCGACCTCGGGATCGAGATGCGAGAGCAGGCGGGCGCGCTCGTTCACGAGCGTGACCCGCGTGCCGAGCGCGGCGAAGGTGCAGGCGTACTCGCACGCGATCACGCCGCCGCCGAGCACGATCATCGACGCGGGGATCCGCTGCAGGGTGAGCAGCGACTCGCTGTCGAGCACGACCTCGTCGTCGAGGGCGAAGCCGACGGGTGGTTCGGGGCGCGCGCCGCTGGCGACGAGGAAGGCGTCGGCCGTGAGGTGGTGCGGCGGCATGCCGTAGCGCACGACCTCGAGGGTGCGTGCGTCGAGGAAGCGCGCCGTTCCCTGGAGCGTGGCGATGCCGTGCCGCTCCAGGTTCTCGTCGATGGTCTCCCACGCGCTCTCGATGACGTTGCGCTCGCGCTGCATGAAGTCGGCGAGGCGGATGTCCGGCTTCACGCGCAGGTCGACGCCGTACAGCCCGCGCTGGCGGAAGCCGGCGAAGTACGTCGCCGTCTCGCGCAGCGTCTTCGACGGGACGGTGCCCGAGTTCACCATCGCGCCGCCGGGCTTCGGCGCGCGCTCGACGATGCAGACGCGCTTGCCGAAGTAGGCCGCCTGGGCGGCGCCCTTCTCGCCGGCGGGGCCGGCGCCGATCACGACGAGATCGTAGTGCGCGCGCTCTGGCTCGAGGCTCACGGCGAATCGGCGGGGGGAGCGGGCGCGCCGGCGTCGAGCGCGTCCTCGCGATAGACGATCCAGCCGGTCGGCTCCTCGACGACGAGCTCCACTTCGGTGCCGAGCGGCAGCGTCAAATTGGGGCTGTCGTGGCCCGCGGGGAAGTCCATCAGCACGGGAACGCCGAGATCCTCGACGAGATCGAGCACGAAGTCCTCGAACTCGTCTTCCTCGGAGCGGTCGAGCGAGAGGTGGCCGAACACGATCCCGCGCACCTTGCCGAGCAGTCCCGTGGCGCGGAGCTGCACGAGCCGTTCGTCGACGAACGACATCGGATCGCGCACTTCCTCGAGAAAGAGGATCGCGTCGGTGGTGTCGATCTCGTACGGCGTGCCGATCGTCTGCTGCACGAGCGCGAGATTGCCGCCGACGAGGCGGCCCGTCGCGCGCCCTGGCCGCACGCTGCGCGCGATGCCGCGGCCCATGCGCCCGCTCGGCCTCGGCGTCGTGAGCGCGGTGAGGAGCGAGGCGGTGGTGACGTCGCGCGCGCTCGGGATCAGGTCGTCGACCGTGGGACCGTGGAAGGCACGAAGGCCGGCGAGCCGCTCGAGCCAGATGTGGAGGACCGTGATGTCCGAGTAGCCGACGAACGCCTTCGGGTTCGCGGCGAAGAGCGCGGGGTCGAGGTGCGGCAGCATGCGGACCGCGCCGTAGCCTCCCGTGCCGCCGATCACGGCGTGCACGCGCGGGTCGAGCCACATCTCGGTGAATCGCGCGGCGCGCCGCTCGTCCTCGGCGCGCGTGTACCGGCGGATCGTCGTCAGGTCGGGATCGACGATGACGCCGTAGCCGGCGCGCTCGAGCGCCCGGAGGCCGCGCGCGAGCCAGCCGGTGCGCGGTGCGTACGAGGAGGCGACGACGCCGATCGTGTCTCCCTTCTGGAGCGGCTTGGGTCGGAGGAGAGGGGGCCGCTCGTCCACGCGTCAGCGCTGCGCGGGCAGCGCTTGGCGGTCGCTCCGCTCGGCCTCGAGCCGTGCGGTGAAGCGCTGCGCTTCGGCGATCCGTTCCACTTCGACGGCGATCGCGTCCACCGCCTGCTGGAGCTGGTCGAGGCGGCCGGTGACGTCGGCCGTGGCCGGAAGGTGCGACTGCTCGGTGCGCCGCACGGCGCGGAAGGTGGCGACGGAGATCGCGCACACCGCGCCGAGGAGGCCCGCGGCGATGGCCGCGACTTGGGCGAAGACCAGGACTGCCGGATTCATGTCGGTGCTGATCTGAGGGTTCGGGAGACGACTGCCGCCCGTCCCTACGGCTCGGCGATCACGCGGGTTCCGCTGCGCACGTCAGGATGCGTACGGGACGCGCCGGACTCAAGGGGCGGCCGAGGCGACGCCTTGCACGGGCGTATCGGACTCCTCGCCGGCCGGGTCCGGTGTGCGCATCGGCGAATCACCGCGGAGCAAGCGCTCGACTGTCTCCTGTGCCTCGAGCGACGCGGCGATCTGCTCGCCGATACTGCGTGCCGCGTCGAGCGACGCGGTGACCGAATCGAGGCCGACGCTGCCCATCTGCAGACGCAAGAGGTCGAGCCGGATCGTCTCGATCGCGGTGACCGTCGTGGCGAGACGCTCCGCCGCTGTCGTGCGCGTGGCGCGGAGCTCGTCGGCGACGCGGATGCGCTCGTCGTCGCCGAGCGCATCCCCGCGCCCGAACGCCGCAAGCTGGTCGTCGAGCGCGACGATCGTCGTGCGGAGCCGACCCGCGTCGGTCTCGAGGCGGCGCACCGTCTCCGGGAGCGCGGCGAGCTCGCGCCGCGATGCCTTCGGAAGTGCCTCGAACAGATGGTCGGTGGCGCGGCCGAGCGCGACCTCGGTGAGCAACGGCATGCCGAGAGTGGGGCGCTCCGCCTTCTTCAGTCCCAGCGAGGCGACCTTCGCCAGTCGCACACCCCACTTGCTCTTCCAGAATCCGATCGCGCGCGAGGCGACGCGGTGCGCGAGGTGCAGCCGTGCGTACTCGCCTCCCAGCGAGACGACCGAGATGGTCACCCCCGACGCGGCGAAGAAGAGAATGCGGACGGCGAATTCCTGGAGATCCCAGAACGCGTTCAGACTGCCGAATCCTCCGAAAGGCTTGAGGACGTCGACCGCGTGCCGCCAGATCCACGAGCCGATCGCCAGCCCGCCGAGCGACGACGCGAGTAGTACTCGCATGATGCTGCGGAACCTCGGGGAGCTCTGACGGCGTTCGTACTCGATCTCCTCCGCGAGCGCGAGTTGATGCTCGCGCATCGCGGCATGGAGATCGTCGACGTGGTAGCCCTCGCCGAGCACGCGCCGCAACCGGAAGTAGCTCGGGACGAAGCTCAGTGCGACCAGGGGAACGAAAGGCACGAGGAACCAGAGCGCGAAATGCAGCGGCGCCCACGCACCGTTCGTGATCGAGTAGGCGAGCGTGATCCCCGTCGTCGCGCCGACGCCGACGAACGCGACGCGCGCCGGCAATTCCTTCTGCCCCTGGCTCAACCAGACGCGGAGCGGCGCCGGAATCTCCTTCGCGTGCTCGAACGCGAGATCGATCGCCTCGGCGAAGCTCTCCGCGGTGGGGTAGCGCCGAATCGGCTGCTTGTGCAGGCAGCGCTCGACCGCCGCGGCCAGCCGTGGCGGCACCGACGGCGCGACGCTCGTGATCGAAGGTGCCGCATCGGCGAGGTGCTGGCGCACGACCTCGGCACTCGTCTCGCCGTCGAAGGGGAGGCGTCCGGTCAGCGCGTAGTAGCCGGCGACGCCGAGCGAATAGAGATCGCTCCGGGCGTCCACCGGCTCGCCCGCAGCCTGTTCGGGACTGACGTAGTGCGCGTTCCCCATCACGCGGCCATCGGCGTCGACCGCGCTCGTCTGCGTCGCGCTCGCGATGCCGAAGTCGGTGACGAGGGCACGCTCGCTTCCGCGCTCGAGGAGGATGTTCTCCGCAGAGACGTCGCGGTGGACGAGCTGGGCTCCGTGCGCGTACGCGAGGGCCCACGCGACCTCGCGCAGGACGCGCGCCGCCTGACCGGGGAGTAGCGGGCCGCGCGTGCGAATCCGCTCGCCGAGGGTGGTCCCCTCGACGAACGCCATCACGATGTAGACGAAGCCGGTGCGCTCACCGGCGGCATACAGGGGGACGATGTTGGGGTGCGTGAGCGATGCAGCCGTCTGCGCCTCGCGCAGGAAGGCCTCGCGGAGCTCCGGCCGTGCGGCCAGCGCACGCGGCAGCACCTTGATCGCGACGGGCCTCGCGAGCCGGACCTCGCGCGCGAGATAGACCACGCCCATTCCGCCGCGTCCGATCTCTCGATCGAGCGAGTATTCGCCGGCGAGGGCGGTCTGGAGCGCGATGAAGTCTGCGTCTGGCGGAAGCATCGGGTGGCGGGACGGGGAGGACGCGCGTTGCGGTCTCCTCAGTGGGCGAGCGGCAACCGCCGGAGGTAACGCCGCCCCCGCGGCGGGTCCGTCCGCGTTCTCCCCCCGCCCGTCTTCGGCTAGATTTCGAACCATGGCCGACTCCGACGCGCCGACTACCTACTACCGCAAGGGATTCGGCCTCAAGGCGCAGGTCGAGGGGGAGCTGTCCGCCGACTACAACGGCCGGATCGTCGACGCGCTTCGCGAGCACGAGTACACGCTCACCGTCGAGGACGTCACGATCCGGCTCGCCAGCGAGTTCGGCTTCTGCTACGGGGTCGAGCGCGCGGTCGAGTACGCATACCAGACGCGCCGCAAGTTTCCCGACCGGCGGCTCCTCCTCGTCGGCGAGATCATCCACAACCCGCACGTCAACTCGAAGCTGCGCGGGATGGGGATCGAGATCCTCGCCCCCGACGCGGACGGACACTTCGACTTCTCCGTCGTACGCCCCGAGGACGTGGTGATCCTTCCCGCCTTCGGCGTGACGATCGCCGCGTTCGAGGAGCTCCGCGCGATCGGCTGCGTGCTCGTCGACACGACCTGCGGCTCCGTGCTCAACGTCTGGAAGCGCGTCGAGAGCTACGCGCGCGACGGCTACACGGCGCTGATCCACGGCAAGCACTACCACGAGGAGACCCGCGCGACCGCGTCGCAGGTGCTGAAGTACCCGAGCGGCGCCTTCCTCGTCGTGCGCGACATGGCCGAGGCGCGCGAGGTCTCCGACTACATCGAGGGACGCGGCTCGCGGGAGGGGTTCCTCGAGAGGTTCGCCCGGGCCGGATCGCCCGGCTTCGACCCGGACGTGCATCTGCGACGGATCGGCGTGGCGAACCAGACGACCATGCTCGCTCGGGAGTCGCTCGCGATCGGCGAGGAGGTCGGGCGGGCGATCGAGCGCGCTCGCGGCGCCGACGCCCGCGCGGCGGACTTCCGCACCTTCGACACCATCTGCAGCGCGACGCAGGAGCGGCAGGACGCCGTCCTCGCGCTCCTCGAGGAGCCGCTCACGGCGATGGTCGTGATCGGCGGATTCAATTCGAGCAACACGATCTCGCTCGCCGCGCTCTGCGCCGACCGCGTGCCGACCTACCACATCGAGGACGCGTCGGGAATCGACCCCGAGGCCGGTACCGTGCACTTCCGCCGCGCCGGCAAGGCGCACGTCGAGGCGACGGTGGGCGACTGGCTCCCCGCGGAGGGGCCGGTGCGCGTCGGGCTCACCGCAGGCGCGAGCACGCCGAACAACAAGATCGGTGAGACGGTCGGACGCATCCTGGCGACCCGCGGCCTGGTACTGCAGTCGGCGTGAGCGCCGGCGAGCCGTTCACCTGGTACGTCGCGCTCGGCGACTCGATGTCGATCGATCTCTACCCGGCACTCGATGCGGGAGAGACCGACGTCGCGGTGGCGCTCGAGCGCGCGCCGGAAGCGGGGATGGTCGCGCCGCTCGGTGCCGCGTCGCTGCTCCATCGCAACGACGACGTGCGCTGGCCGGAGGAGCAGGGAGCCGATCTCGTCTCGTGGTATCCCGGCATCGCGCATCGGAACCTCGCGACCGACGGCGCGACGATCGGCGACGTGTTCGGCGACCAGATGCCGCGCCTCGAGCAGAGCGACGAGCGCACGCTGCTCACGATCACGGTGGGCGGGAACGATCTGCTCAGCGCGTTCGCCAACCGGCCGCGGAAATCGCTGCTCGAGGCGATCGCGCGCGACGTCGGCGACGCGTACGAGTTCCTGCTCGACGCCGTGCGCCGCTCGCGTCCGAACGCGCTCGTGCTGCTCACGACGATCTACGATCCGTCGGACCTGCTCGGGCGGATCCCGGGCGTGCTCGAGGATGCCGGGCGCCTGCCGCTCGGCGTGCTCGCCGGCCTCAACGACCGGATCCGCAGGCTGGCGCGCGGCACGCCCGGCGTCGCGCTCGCCGACGTGCACGAGCGCTTCCTCGGCCACGGCGCCAGCGCGCCGGAAGCGGAGCGCTGGTACTGGCGCCGCTCGCTGATCGAGCCGAACGCGCGCGGCGCGAGCGAGATCCGGCGGGTGTGGCGCGACGCGCTCGGCGCGCGCTGACCTCGTGATCGCCGGCGTGCTGCTCGCGAGCGGCGCGAGCCGGCGGTTCGGAGCGGACAAGCTCGTCGCCGCGCTCGGCGGCCGGCCCGTCGTGCGCTGGAGCGCCGATGCGCTCGCCCGCGGGGTGGACGTGTGTCACGTCGTCGTGCGGCCGGATGCGCCGAGCGTGCGGGATGCGCTGGCCGGCCTCGACGTCCGCTTCGTCGCGAATCCCGACGCGGCATCGGGGATGGCCAGCGCCATCCGCGCGGGAATCGCGGCGCTCGGGCCCGAGGTGAAGGCGGCCGTGATCGCGCTCGCGGATCAACCCCTGGTCGAGCCGAGCGCCATCGAGGCGCTCGTCGCGCGGTGGCGTGCCGGCGGCGTGCGTGCGGTGGCCCCCCGATACGCCGACGGGCAGGGACATCCGGTGCTCTTCGACGCGGCGGTCTTTCCGGCGCTTCTCGCGCTGGGCGGCGATCGCGGCGCGCGAGCCGTGCTGGACTCGCTCGGCGACGAGTGCGCACTAACCGACGTCCCGGGAGCGCGGCCGGCGGACGTCGACACGCTGGACGCGCTGCATACCGTCGAGCGGGAGCTGGCGCGCCGTGCGCGCGCGGCGCGTTAGGCGGCCGGCACCGGCGCGGAGTCGGGCGGGGAATCGGGCGCGGTGGGGTCGGTGGCGCGGCGCACCGGCAGTGAGAAGGCGAACACGCTGACGTCGTCCGCGAACTCGGCCCACGCGCGCCCGCGAAGGGCCTGCACGGTCTCGCGCACGATGCTGAGCCCGAGCCCCGTTCCCTCGACGTCGGTCGTGGAATCCGCACCGGCGCGGAAGAAGCGTTCGAACAGACGGGTGCGATGCTCCGCCGGCACGCCGATGCCGTTGTCGCGCACCTCGACGACGACGAACGCGGGATCCCCATCGGACGCCGGCTCCACGCGTCCGCTGATCTCGACCCAGCGCTCACCCTTCCGCTCGTCGGCGTACTTGAGCGCGTTGGACAGATAGTTCACGAGGCAGAGCTCCACCGCGGCCGCGTTCACCTCGACGTCGGGGAGCCGCTCGTCGACGCGAACGCTCACGCCGCGCGAGCGCGCGAGCTCGCGCAGCTGGCGCACCACCTCGGCGGCGGCGTTCGGCAGGTGCACGTGGCGCTGCTGCCGGCTGTCCCCGGCGAGGCGCGTCAGCTCGAGCATGTTGTCGAGCGCGACGCGCATGCTCTCCATGTTCCGCACGATCACGCCGACGAGCCGCTCGCTCTCGGTGGCGGCGATCTCGGGCATCTGCAGGAGCTGGCCAGCGCCCATCGTCGCGCCGATCCGGTTGCGCAGCTCGTGGGTGAGCGTGCGGTTGAAGGCGCGGAGCCGCTCCTCGCGCTCGCGCACGCGCTCCTTCATGTGCGCGAGATACTGCGTCGTCGTCGCCTGCTGGATGAGGGCGATCGCCTGATACAGACGATGCGCGCAGAGGATCAGCTCGCGCCGCGTGCACGGCTGGTCGATGTCCTCGACGGTGTTCGCGAGAAACGAGTAGAGAATCCCGCCGAAGATCTCGTATTCCTTGAGCAGCTCGTACTCGTCGAATCCCTGCGCGTGGCGGAGGGCCCCGAGCTCCATCGCCTTGGCGATGACCGGGACGTCGGCGCTGACCGGCTGCGTCGGATCCTCGACGTAGGCCGCGATCCCCATGATGAGCAGGGGCACGTGGTCGAGCAGCTCGTCGGTGGGGAAGATCCGGTTCGGATGGAGATCGACGCGCTGCCTGATTCGATCGAGCCATCGATGGGTCAACCGATCCTGGTCCTCGCGCAGTCGCTCGGCGAGGACGTTCGCGAGGGGGCAGGGGTCGGTCAGTTCCATCGCACGTAGGCTACTCGTGCGCGCACCCGCCGTCGAGTACGTCGGCGCGAGCATGGGCACGCGCCTCGGCTTGCGTGGCGCCGTGCGCCCCGGCAGCTTCGAGAGGTCTCTCACCACGTATCGATGCACCCGCGTCTCGCCGAGCTGTCGGAGTACCTGGCGCAGCAGCGCCGAGCGCTGCTCGAGGCGGCCGGCGTCGTTCCCGGCGAGCTCTGGCCCTCGCGGCCCGGTGCCGGACGATGGTCGGTCTCGGAGATCCTCGAGCATCTCCATCGGGTCGAGCGCGGCACGGCGGCGCTGCTCACGAAGCGCATCGCGAGCGCACGCGAGGCGGGTCACCCTCGGGAAGGCGAAACGAGCTCACTGCTGTCCGCGCTGGCGGGCTACGGACTCGACGACCGCACCCGCACGCTGGAGGCGCCGGAGCGCGTCCTGCCGACGGAGAATCCGGACCGGGAGACGATCGAGCAGCGGCTTGCCGACTCCCGCGCCGCGCTCCTCGCCGCGATGGAGAGCGGCGACGGCCTCGCGCTCGGGGAGATTCGACACACGCATCCCCGGCTCGGCGAGCTGGACCTCTATCAATGGATTCTCGCCGTGGCGGAGCACGAGAAGCGGCACACGGCGCAGGTGCGCGACGTGGCCATGCAGCTCGCACCGGCGACCTGAACACCCGCGCACCAGTCCATCACACCGGAGACCTCGACATGATCCGTCGTTCCCTGACCGCGCTGTCCCTGCTCCTGTTCACCGCCGCCTCGCTCGGCGCGCAGGGCGCCCATGATCCCACCCACAAGGCCGCGGGCGGCGGCAGCCTCCCCGCGGGGTGGGCCGGTCGCACCGATCGCGCGACCGACAAGCTGTCCGACGCGAAATTCGTCGCGATGGGCTCGGGCTATCACGTGACGTCGGGGCCCGCCGCCATCTACTGGAACCCGGCGAACTCCGTGACCGGGCCGTTCGTCGCATCGACGACGGTCACGCAGACCAAGGCGCCGATGCATCCGGAAGCGTACGGGATCTTCTTCATGGGGAAGGACCTCGATACGCCGCAGCAGAGCTACGCGTACTTCCTCGTGCGTGGCGACGGGAAGTACCTCGTGAACCATCGCGCCGGCAGCGAGGTGCACAAGATCGTGCCGTGGACGGAGAACGCCGCGGTCCACAAGGCCGACGCGAACGGTAAGGCCACCAACGTGCTCACCGTCGACGCGTCGAAGGCCGACTCGGTACGCCTGCTCGTGAACGGCACGCAGGTGGCTGCGCTCCCCATGAGCCATCTCGGCAAGACCGACGGCCTCGTCGGGCTACGGGTGAACCACAATCTGGACGTGCATGTGGGGGGGTTGATGGTGCAGAAGAAGTGAGTTGGTGTGTTGGTGTGTTGGTATGTCGGTAACGACGACGGCCTCGGGAAGCTCCTGCTTCCCGAGGCCGATCACCAATACCAACACACCAACACACCAACACACCGCCTCACCGCCTCTCCGCCATCCCCTCCTCGAACGCCCGGTACAATCCCCGGCCGCTGCGCTTGGCGGCGTACATGGCGGCGTCGGCGTAGCCGAGGACTTCGTCCATGCCGCCGGTGATCGTCGAGGCGCTGCCGATGCTCGCCGTCACCCGCACGTCGGCGCTCGCGAGCGTGAAGGGGAAGGACAGCTGCTCGCGGATGCGCTCCACCAGCCGTTCGGCGCTCGCCGCCGAATCCGCGTCCTCGACGAGGATCGCGAACTCGTCGCCGCCGAGCCGCGCCACCGTGTCCGTCGATCGTGCGCAGGCGGACAGCCGCGATGCGATCAGTGCAAGCAGCCGGTCGCCCTCGGCGTGGCCGAGCGAGTCGTTCACCTGCTTGAAATCGTCGAGATCCAGATAGAGCACGGTGACCGGGCATCCCTGCCGTCGCGCGAGCGAGATCGCGTGCGTCACGCGGTCGCGGAAGAGCGCGCGGTTCGCGAGACCGGTGAGCGGGTCGTGGAACGCCTGGTGCGCGAGCTGCTCGAGCAAGGCCTTCCGCTCGCCGATGTCGCGCGCGTTGAGCACGATCCCGCCCACCGTCGGATCGCGGAGCAGGTTGGTCGCCACGGCTTCGACCTCGACGGAGTGGCCATCCGGCCCGCGGAGCCGCCACTCGGTCGGTGGCGACACGCCCGGGAGCTGCACCGCGAGGTCGACGCACGCGCTCACGCGGCCCGCGTCGTCTGGATGCGCGAGCGCCGGAAGCGGGACGCCGACGAGCGATTCCGGCATGTGGCCGAGAATGCGCGCGACCGACGAGCTCGCGAACTGCACCACACCACGGTCGTCGACGACGAAGATCAGATCGGACGAATGCTGCACGAGGGAGCGGAAGCGCGCTTCGCTGGCGTTCGTCGCGCGCTCGGCGACGACGGCGGCGTGCTCGCGCTGCGAGATGACGAGCCGCGCGACGAGGAAGAGCGACACCGCGATCGCCCCCAGCGCGACGCCGCTGAGCGGCACGACCCAATCGCGCGTCGCGACGGTGAGGAGCAGGGCGTAGGTCGCGGCCGCGGCCGCGAGCGGCAGGGCGGAGACGAGCCGCGCGCCGCGCACGCCCCTCGGGCCGGCATCCCCGTCCGGAGTCGCGGAGAACAGCTCGGCACCCACGACGAGCGCGAGGGCGGCGGCGAGATGCAGTGCGTCGACCCACACGACGCCGAACGCGCCGCCGTACGCGAGGAGCAGGCTGCGGAACAGATCGTCGCCGACGCCGAGGGCCGCGCTCACCGCCAGCCAGCCGAGCGCGTGCGAGGTGCCGTCGTGGTGGCGGCGGAGCAGCACCGTGACCACGGCGACCAGCACGAGCACGTCGGCGAGGGGATAGACGAGGGCGAGCGCCACCTCGAGCGGCGGCGCGCCCGCGGCGGCGGTGTCGCGGAGGGCGAAATACCAGAGGGCCACCCCGGCGCCGGCGAGCACCATCCCGGCGTCGAGCGGGAGCTTCCAGCGGCCCGTCGTGCGCCCGCCGACCGGAAAGGACAGCAGGGCGGCGAGGGTGAGCGGGTAGCTCGCGAGGAGGAAGAGATCCGCCGCGGAGGGCGCGCCCACGGGGCGTCCGGCGAGGATCCCGTACAGCAGGATGGCGCGGCCGAGAAGGGCGACCGCGGCGGTGGCGGCAAGGAGGCGGAGCGCGCGGCCGAGCTGCGGCCCGTGCGCCGCCCGCCGCGCCGCCCTCCAGAAGAGGGCGACGAGCAACGCGTCGAGCCCGATGAACAGCGCACCCACCACCGCCGCGCGCGCCGCCGAGCCCGCCCCGCTCACCCGGAGCCAGAGCAGGTAGGCCGCGGCGCAGGCGACGACGGTCGCCGATGCGGGGAGGCTCGGGTTGCGGGAGGGCGCCGGAGCGGCGCGGGGAAGGAGGGATTCGGCCATCGAATACGGATGGGGTCGCCGAGGCGGCCGCCTCTAAGGTGGGATCGAAACGTCGTTTGACGCAAGCGCCGGCGTCGCTAGCTTCTCGCCCGTGCCCGATTCAAATGTTCGCGAGCCCGAGCCGGCGGTCCGCGAGTCCACGCCGGCCCCGTTGGAGGAGCCGAGGGACCTGGGCTTCGGCTCGGTCGTCGGAGGAGCGCACGAGCGGCGCCTGCTCGACCGCGACGGAAGCTTCACGTCCAAGCGGCTCGGCTTCTCGCCGCTGAGCTACCTGAACGGGTACCACGCGCTGCTCACCGTCACATGGCCGCGCTTCCTCGGGCTCGTCGTCGCCGGCTACCTCACGCTCAATGCGCTGTTCGCCTGGGCGTACCTGCTCTGCGGGGTCGGCGCGCTCGGCGGCCAGACGGAGCGCAGCATGGGCGGGCACTGGATGCGCGCCTTCTTCTTCAGCGTCGAGACCTTCGCGACCATCGGGTACGGCCACGTCTTCCCGCTCGGCAGCGCGGCGAACTGGGTCGTCTCCATCGAGTCGATCGCCAGCCTGCTCGCCGTCGCGCTGATGACGGGGATCGTGTTCGCTCGCTTCTCGCGCCCCACGGCGGCGCTGCTGTTCAGCGACGTCGCCGTCGTCGGCCCGTACCAGCACGTGACCGGCTTCATGTTCCGCATCACGAACGCGCGGAGCAACCAGTTGATGGAGCTCGAGGCGAAGGTGCTGTTCAGCCGCCTCGACGCGCGCGGCCGGCGCTACGATCAGCTCAAGCTGGAGCGCACGCGCGTGGTGTTCTTCCCGTTGAGCTGGACGATCGTGCATCCGATCACCGAAGACAGCCCGCTCTGGGGCTGCACGCACGACGATCTCGTCGACCAGGACGCCGAGTTCCTCATCCTCCTCAGCGGGATCGACGAGACCTTCGCGCAGGCCGTGCACGCGCGATCGAGCTACAAGCCGCAGGAGATCGTCTTCGGGGCGCGGTTCGCCAACATCTACAATCCGGTCGACGCGGACGGCACGATCAGCATCGACGTCTCGCGGCTGAGCGAGATCGAGGATGCGCCGATCGGCGAGGACGCGGCGAGCTACACGCAGACCTTCCGCCACACGGGCCACTTCACGGGGTTCGCGCCGCCGCGGCCGCCGAGCGGGAAGCGATGAAGGCCGGCGCCGCGGCGGGTGGGCCGCGGCGTCGGGACCTCCGCGGGCGGATCGAGGGTAGAGCCAGCGAGCGATCGCTTCCGCCCTATATTCCGACCATGCGTCCGTCCCCGCTCGCCGCCTTCGCGCTGGGCGCGCTGCTGCTCGCCGGCCCGGCAGCCGCGCAGGCCCCGACCTCGCGTCCCAAGATCACCCAGCCGCCTCCGAGCGTCGCGCCGGAGCCCGCCAAGAAGCCGGCGGCGCAGAACCCGGCGGCCGCGCGGCCCGGCGGAACGCCGAATCTCGGGACCGGGCTCGCGTACCTGCAGGGTGTCGCGATCGACAGCATTCACGGCGCGCCGCTGGCGAACGCGGTGATTCAGCTTCAGGGAAGCGACCGCGTCGCCGTGACCGATTCGCTCGGACGGTTCGTCGCGGACAGCGTGAAGCCCGGTTCGTACAAGATCCTCGTCGATCACCCGATCCTCGACACGCTCGGCATCCTGCTCAGCACCGCCCCGATGCAGTTCGTCGGCGGGGAAGTGACGCGCGTCGTGGTCGCGGTGCCGAGCCAGGAGTTTCTCGCCGACCGGCTCTGTCCCGCCGCGCGTCGCGCGCTCGGCCCGGGTGTGATGGTCGGGCGCGTGCGCGAGCCGGACAGTGAGGTGCCCGCGGTGGGCGCGCGCGTCTCGCTCGTCTGGTACGATCCCGAGGAAGCGGGCATCAAGGATCTCAAGGCGGCGGGAGTCGCGGTGAAGGCGCAGCGCGCGCCGCGCGTGCGCGAGGCGACCGTGGGCGAGGATGGCACGTATCGGCTGTGCGGGCTTCCGCCGCAGTACGAGGGGAAGCTTCAGGCGCAGCGCAAGGACGGCGGCACCACCGCCGAGGTGACGGTGAAGCAGGACGGCGGACTGCTGGCGATGCGCAGCATGAGCGTCGCGCCGCTCGTCGTCGCGAAAGGTGCCGATTCGACGAAGGGGCCCGCGCTGACGAAGGGAACCGCGCGCGTCTTCGGCCGAGTGACGAACAAGTCGGGCGCGCCGGTGTCGGGAGCGCGCGTGAGTCTCGTCGGGAATGGCGCTGCCACGCTCACGAGGACGAGCGGCGACTTCTCGCTCGACTCGTTGCCAGCGGGTACGCAGGCGATCAGCGTCCGTCACCTCGGCTACGCGCCGCAGGAGGTTCCGGTGGAGCTCTCGTCGCGCGCACCGGCTCGCGTAAACGTGTCGCTCGGCGACTACGTGCCGGAGCTGCAAGCCGTCGAGACGGTCTCGCGCATGGATCAGGGGCTCGATCGCGTCGGGTACACGGGCCGCAAGCGCGGCGCGACCGGCGGATACTTCATCGGCCCGGAGCAGATCGAGAACCGCCACGCCGCGGCGTTCACCGACCTGCTGACCAGCACGCCGGGGATCCGGGTGGACGGCACCCTCGGCCGCGCGTACATCACGTCGACCCGCACCGCGGGGAAGGCCGGGTGTGTGCGCATCTTCGTGGACAACAATCCGTGGCAGCAGATGCAGGCGGGTGATCTCGACGCGTTCGTGCAGCCGACCGAGGTCGCCGCGATCGAGGTCTACCCCGCGGGATCGATGATGCCGGTGGAGTTCCAGACGTCGGGCGCCGACTGCTCTGCGGTCGTCGTGTGGACGAAGGCCAACGTCAATCGGAGAGTCCGGAGCAAGTGATCGCCAGCCCCATCGTGCACCACCCGTTCGTGTTCTCCATCGGGCCGATCGGGCCGCTCACCGGTTTCGGGATCGCGATGATGGCGGCGTTCGGGGTGGCGCACTGGGTGTCGCAGCGCGTGCTGGTCGATCGCGGCGACGATCCCGAGATCATGAACGACGTGACCTTCGCCGCGCTGCTCGGTACGATCGTCGGCGGCAAGGTCTACTTCGCGATCAACGAGCACTTCATCGACAACCGGGACTGGGTGTCGGCGCTGTTCAGCCGCGCGGGGTTCGTGTTCTGGGGCGGCTTCATCGGCTCCGTGCTCTTCTCGTGGCTGGTGATTCGCTGGCGGCGGCAGCCCTTCCTGCGCGTGGCCGACGGCGCGGCGGTCGGCATCGCGGCGGGCTACGCCATCGGGCGCACCGGCTGCTGGGCAGTGGGCGACGACTACGGCCGCCCGTGGGACAGCGCGCTCGCCGTGGCCTTCCCCGAGGGCGCGCCTCCCTCGACGGTGTACAATCTCACCCACGAGTTCCACGCGAGCCTGCCCGCATCGCTCCCGCCGAATCTCGTCGTCGGCGTGTATCCGACGCAGCTCCTCGAGGTCGCGCTCGGCTTCGTGATGTTCCTCGTCCTCTGGCGGCTGCGCCGGCACGCACACCGCGCTGGCTGGCTGTTCGGGATGTACGCGCTGCTCGCCGGCGTGGAGCGGTTCGTCGTGGAATTCTTCCGCGCCAAGGGCGACGTCGTCGGACCGCTCACGTCGGCGCAGTGGGTGGCGCTCGCCGTCGCCGCGGTCGGTATCGTGCTGCTCGCCTCGCGCCGCTCCGCGACCGCACTCGCCGCGGCCTGACCTTCATCCTTCCGATCATGCCGACTGTCGCCCGTTCGCGCCCGGACTCCGGTGAGTACGCACCGTTCTATCACACGTACGTCAGCGCGGTGCCGGACGGCGACGTCGTCGCCGTGCTGCGCGAGAGCGGACGCGAGCTGACGCGCGCGCTGAGCGCGGTGCCCGAAGCGCGATGGAGCCACCGCTACGGGGACGGGAAGTGGACGGTCCGCGAGGTCGTGGGGCACGTGAGCGACGCGGAGCGCATCTTCGCCTACCGTGCGCTGCGCTTCGCGCGCGGGGACCAGACGCCGCTCGCCGCGTTCGACGAGAACGCCTACGTGCCGACGGCGGGCGCCGAGCAGCGGACCCTGGAGAGTCTCGTCGGCGAGCTCGCGGCGGTGCGCGAAGCGAGCGTGCGGCTGTTCGAGTCGCTCCCCGACGACGCGTGGATGCGCCGCGGCACGGCGAGCGGCAAGGAGATCACCGTGCGCGCGCTGGCGTACATCGTGGCCGGGCACGCGCTCCACCACTTCAGGATCCTTCGCGAGCGCTACGGAGTGGCGTGAGCGGCACCTCCGCGAGCGAGCGCTCCGACTTTCTGCTCCGCGCGGCGACGGTCGACGACGTCCCGCTGATCCTGCGCGGGATCCGCGCGCTCGCCGAGTACGAGCGTCTGGCGCACGAGTGCGTGGCGACGGAGGCGCTGCTGCGCGACACGCTGTTCGGCGCGAATCCCGTCGCGGACGTCGTGCTCGCGCTTCACGGCGACACGCCGGCCGGCTACGCGCTCTGGTTCCGCAGCTATTCCACCTTCCTCGCGCGGCCGGGCATCTACCTCGAGGATCTGTTCGTGTACCCGGCGTTCCGCGGCCGCGGCCTCGGGCGGGCGCTGCTCGTCCATCTCGCGCGCCTCGCGGTCGAGCGCGGATACGGCCGCATGGAATGGGCGGTCCTCGACTGGAACGAGAACGCGATGCGCTTCTATCGCTCCCTCGGCGCCGCGCCGGTGGACGGCTGGACGATCTGCCGGCTCACCGGGGCCGCACTCCCCGCGCTGGCGCAGGGCGCGTGACGGCGACGGAGTTCCGCGGCTTCCGGCCGGCCGCGCTCACGTTCCTTCGCGCGCTGAAGCGGAACAACACGCGCGAATGGTTCCAGGCGCACCGCGACGACTACGAGCGCGAGGTACGCGAGCCGCTCGGCGCGCTCGTGGAGGAGATGGACGTCCGCTTCGCCCAGACCGCGCCGGAGATCGTGGGCGACCCGAAGCGGTCGCTCTTCCGCATCCATCGCGACGTCCGCTTCTCGAACGACAAGTCGCCATACAAGACGAACGCCGCCTGCTGGTTCTACCACGCGGACGGCGGGCGAGGCGTGGGATCGTCGGCGCCCCACGGGGGTGCGGGATTCTACTTCCATCTGGAGCCGAACGGCTCGATGCTCGGCGGGGGCATCTGGATGCCGCCCCGCCCGACGCTGGCGCGCATCCGCGAGGCGATCGACGAGAATCATCTCGCGCTCGCGCGGGTGCTGCGCGACGCCACCGTCCGGAAGCGGTTCGGCGGACTGGACGAGTCGGCGATGCTGACGCGCATGCCGCGCGGCTACGCGCACACGCATCCGGCGGCCGCGCTCCTCCGCCATCAGTCGTTCACGCTCGGCCGCGACGTGCCGGAACGGGAGCTGTTCAGCCCCCGGCTCCCCGACCTGCTCGCGCGCGACTATGCGGCCCTCGTGCCGATGGTGCGCTGGTTCAATGCGGCGCTCGGTCTTCGCGCGCTCGCGCGCCGGTGAGCGACCCGGTACGTTGAGGGCGATGAGCGCCGGCGGCCGTCTTCCCGTCACCACCCGTCGCGCCGTCCCGGAGGACGCGCCGATCCTCACGGAGCTCGGCGCGTCGACGTTTCGCGACACGTTCGAGGCCGACAACACGGCGGAGGACTTCGCGGCGTACATGGCCGTCGCGTTCGCGGAGCCGATCCAGCGCGCCGAGCTCGAGGACGCCGACACGACCGTGTTCTTCGCCGAGCGCGCCGGCCAGATCGTGGGCTACGTCATGCTGCGCGAAGGGAAGGCGCCGTCGTGCGTCGCGAGCAGCGACGCGCTGCAGATCGCGCGGCTCTACGCGCGGCGCGCCTCGCTCGGGACGGGAGTCGGCGGTGCGCTGATGCAGCGTGCACTCGCCGAAGCGGCGGCGCGCGGGAAGGACGCCGTGTGGCTCGGCGTGTGGGATCGCAACCTTCGCGCGATCCGCTTCTACGAATCGTGGGATTTCTTCCAGTCGGGGACGCAGCCCTTCCTGCTCGGCGCCGACCTTCAGACCGATCTCGTGATGGTGCGGCGTCTCGCCCGGGAGTCATGACATGCGACACACCCTGAAGCTGAACGGCATCGTCGTCGGGCACTCGCAGCTCGAGGAGGTCGAGGCGGCGGATCGGCGCGTGTGGGGCCAGTTCCATCCGGGCATCGGCTACGAGCTGGTACAGCCGATCTTCCGCCTCTTCGCCGAGGCCACGCCGATGCCCGGCGGCGAGCCGCGCGACGAGATCAAGCTCGCGCAGTACTTCGCCGCGCGCGAGAAGCTCCCGCTCGAGCTCGTGGACGAACGCGGCCGCACGATCCGCACGGCCGGCATCCACATCGCCGACTACACCGTCGAGCGCGGACCGGAGGCGATCTCGCTCGATGTGCTGATTCCGGACGACGCATACTGGACCGGCCGCTAGACGCTCCGGGCCGGACGGCCCTTGCGTCCGGTCCCGGTCGCATGTAGGCTCGCCGCGTCCCCCGCCGTCTCGTTCGGCGCTCTGCCGGCGCGGTGGGGACTGACGTACCGGCGTCGCGCGGCTCGCTCGCGCGAGCGGTGCCGGACGGAGAGATCCGATGTCACAGGCGACGCGCCCGTTCGGCGTGACGGGACTCGTGCTCGCGCTCCTCGCGTGCGCCGCCGCGCTCGGCGGCGACTCGCGCGGCGCGACGCGGCCGCGCGTGGGAGAGACCGCCGCCGGCGCGCCTCTCGCCGAACCGCGGACCATGCGGAACCGGTCCCGCCTGCCGCATACCGTGGAAGTGGAGCTCACCGCGTCGATCACGCGGCTCGCTCTCGAGCCCGGCGCGGTCACCGACGCCTACGCGTACAACGGAAGCGTGCCCGGGCCGACGCTCGAGGTGCACGAAGGTGATCGCGTCATCGTTCACTTCCGGAACGATCTGCCGGAGCCCACCACGATCCATTGGCATGGGCTCCACATACCCGCGGCCATGGACGGCAGTCCGCTGACGCCGATCGCCGCCGGCGGTCGCTTCGACTACGTCTTCACGATCGAGCGCGGAACCGCCGGGACGTACTGGTATCATCCGCACCCCGACGCGCGCTCCGGTTATCAGATCGCGAAGGGATTGTTCGGCGCGATCATCGTCAGAGCGCGGGACGATCCCCTCCGCGGGATCCCCGAGAAGCTGTTGATCCTCTCGGACAACCGGTTCGACGCCGATGGATCGGTGCAGGTCGCCGATCCGCACTCGTTCGCGGGAATGCGCGACGAAGTGAACGGGCGCGAAGGCGACATGCTCTTCGTGAACGGTCAGATCGCCCCGTTGCTGACGATCCGCAGTGGGGAAGTGCAGCGCTGGCGCGTGATCAACGTGGCCGCCGCGAGACTCTTCCGGCTCGCCCTGCCTGGCCGCACCCTCCTCCTCGTCGGCAGCGACGGTGGGCTGTTCGAACGGCCCGTCGAGGTCGGCCAGGTCGACGTGGCGAACTCGGAGCGAGTCGAGCTCCTCGTGCGCGGGACGGGTGATCCGGGCGCCCGCACGACGCTCCAGTCGCTGCCGTACGACCGCTACGTGCCGCAGACGCGCCCGCACGACTGGAACGTCCCGCGCGATCTGTTGACCCTCACCTATGACACGAGGCCGCGCATCCCCACGCCGCGGCTGCCGCCGGCGCTGCGATACGTGCCGCCGCTCGACACGGCGGCCGTCACGGCGACGCGCCTGCTCGTGCTCAGCCAGGGCCTCATCAATGGCAAGACGATGGACATGGCTCGCGTGGACGTGCGCACGGTGCTCGGCGCGACGGAGATCTGGCAGATCGAGAACGTCGTCGGGATGGACCATCCATTCCACCTGCACGGATTCCGGTTTCAGGTGCTCGATCGCAATGGGGTCCCGGAGCCGTATCGAAGCTGGAAGGACGTCGTGAACGTGAGGAAGCACGAGTCGGTGCGCATCATCGTTCGATACGACGACTTTCCCGGACTGTGGATGTACCACTGCCACATCCTCGATCACGAGGATCACGGCATGATGGGAGTTCTCGAGGTTCGCCCACCGCCACCGAGGTAGGAATCATGATGCGGACATCGTCTTCGTTTTCACGCGCGGGTGCGTACGTCGTCGGCTGGCTCGTGTTCACGGCGGGGGTGGCGACGTCCCAGACCACGCGCGACACCATACTCCTCGGGCGCGAGCTCGTGATCAACCACGCCTGCGCCGGGTGCCACGGCGGGCTGAATCCGGTCGCGGAGGTCAAGTGGCTCGCGGGCAAGCAGGCGCCGCTGCAGGAGTTCTACATCGGCGCCTGCGCCGTCACCCCGGGCGCCAAGCCCTGCTTCCTGACCAGGGCGCGCAACATCACGCCGGACAACGCAACGGGTATCGGCCGCTTCAGCGAACGGCAGATCTTCAATGCCCTGCGCTTTGGATTGCGTCCGGGCGAGACGCCCGACGTCACCATCACCTCCATGACTCCTGGCATGGGCAACTTCCCCACGAATCCGAGATATCTCGCGCCACCGATGCCATGGCCCGAGTGGCGCTACATGTCCGATCGCGAGCTCTGGGCCATCGCCGCGTACCTGAAGCGGGGTCTCAAGCCGGTTTCGAACAAGGTCGAGGACAGCGAGGGGCCACCCGACTTCTGGGCGAGCGAGTACACGCCGGAGAAGCTCGGTCCGTATCCGGCGCCTCCCTTCCCGGCACCGTACGAGCAGGAGCCGAAGTAGGAACGTCAGCTCGCGGGGAGCGCGTAGTCGATCGTGTAGAAGTGTTTCTTCTCCTCGATCCGGATGTCGACGTTCCCCGTGATGCCGGCGAGTTGCCCGGTGCCGGAGCCGGGCACGATGGTGATGTCGAGGTGCTGGCCGTCGACGTTGCGGATGCCGCGGTGCGCCATGAGGAAGGTGCCGGCGCGTCCGTGCAGCGTGCCGGCGACGCGGTCGATCGCCACGTAGACGCCGGCGCCGGTGAGCGGCTCGTGCGCGGCGAGCATCTCCCCGTGCGCCACCGCCTCGAGGTCGCCGCGGAATTCCTTGTAGAGCGTCATCCGCGCCACCGGCGCGTCCGCGGGCCCTTCCTGCGGCGTGACGGTCACGTCGAACGGTCCTTTCGCGTGCATCGGCATGTCGATGTCTCCTCGATCAAAGAAACGGTGAACGGTTCACGGTGAACGGTTCACGTCAGCCGGCAGGAACGGCAACGGCGGTGTGTGCGACGTAAGAAGCGTCCCGGGGCCGGCCGTCAGCCGAAAAACCGTGAACCGAAAAACCGTTCACCGTTCACCGCTCCCGCTCAATGGAAATCATGCCTCCGCGCGAACTCCGCGCCCACCGCGGCCTGGAGCGCGCGGAACTGCTGGGCGCGGACGTTCACGACCTTCTGCTCCACCTGCAGCACGCCGCGCACGAGCAGGAGCGGCGTGCGCGAGATCAGCAGCGCCTGCCGCTCGAACCGCTGCGGCGTGACGACGACGTTCACGAGCCCCGTCTCGTCCTCGAGCGTGAGGAAGACGAACCCCTTGGCCGTGCCGGGTCGCTGGCGGCAGATCACGAGCCCCGCCGTCGCGACGCGCTCGCCGTCGCGTCCGTGGCGCAGCAGATCGGCCGCGGTCCGCACGCCGTTCGGCGCGAGGATCGGCCGCACGTGCGCCATCGGATGGCCGGCGAGCGAGATCCCCGTCATCCGATAGTCCGCCTCCGTCAGCTCGACGCGCGTCATCGCGGGCACCGGCGCCGGCACGGGCGCTGACGCCGAGCCGCTCGCCGTCGCCCGCCGGCGCGGCGCGAGCGGGCCCGCGTCGCCGCGCGCGGCGTCGAGCAGCGCCCAGAGCGCGGCACGGCGGGCGCGCAGGTCGGGCTCGTGCGGCAGCAGCGCGTCGAACGCTCCCGCCTCCGCGAGATGCCGCAGCCCGCGCTGATCGAGCCCCGAGCGTCGCACCACGTCCTCGATCGAGGTGAACGGTCCGCCGGCGAGCGCCTTCTCCAACCGGTCGCGTGCGGTGGCGCCGAGCCCGCGCACGCCGCGCAGGCCGAGCCGCACCGCGGGAGCCGCACCGCGGTCGCGCTGCTCCAGCGTCGCCTCCCATCCCGAGCGCGTCACGTCCACCGGCCGCACCTCCACGCCGTGCCGCCGCGCATCCTCCACCAGCGTGCCCGGCGCGTAGAACCCCATCGGCTGCGCGTTGAGGATCGCCGCGGTGAACTCGGGCGCGTAGTAGTGCTTGAGATACGCCGACGCGTACACGAGCAGCGCGAAGCTCGCCGCGTGGCTCTCCGGGAAGCCGTAGTCCGCGAACGCGTTGATCTGGTTGAAAATTCGATCCGCGTCGACGGACGCGATGCCGTTCTTCGCCATCCCGTTCAGCATTCGCTGGCAGATCGCCGCCATCCGCTCGCGGCTCCGCTTGTGCCCCATCGCGCGGCGCAGCACGTCGGCATCGCCGGGCGAGAACCCGGCCAGTGCGATCGCCACCTGCATCCCCTGCTCCTGGAAGAGCGGCACGCCGAGCGTGCGCTTCAGGATCGGCTCGAGCGACGGATGCAGGTACGTCACCGGCTCCTCGCCGCTCCGCCGCCGGAGATACGGGTGCACCATGTCGCCCTGGATCGGCCCGGGGCGGATGATCGCGACCTCCACCACGAGATCGTAGAAGCAGCGCGGCTTGAGCCGCGGCAGGGTGTTCATCTGCGCGCGGCTCTCCACCTGGAACACCCCGATCGTGTCCGCGGCGCAGAGATCGTCGTACACCGCCTGGTCGTCCATCGGAAGCATGGCGAGATCGATCGTCACGCCGCGCTGCTGCCGGATGTACAGCAGGCAGTCCTGGATCAGCGTCAGCATCCCGAGGCCGAGCAGGTCGATCTTCACGAGCCGCGCGGCGTCGAGATCGTCCTTCTCCCACTGGATCACCGTGCGCCCCGGCATGCTCGCCGGCTCGATCGGCACGACCTGGTACAGCGGCTCCTCGGTGAGCACGAATCCGCCGACGTGGATCGAGCGGTGCCGCGGCAGCTGATGCAGCCCGCCGACGATCTCGGCCAGCGCGCGCACGCGCTTGTCGCCCGGGTTCAGTCCCGCGCGCTCGACGACGCTCGCGCCGCCGGTCTCGCGCAGCGCGGTGACCGGATTCCGCCGCTCGGTGTGCCCCTCGCCCGCGTACGGGTCCTCCCACCGGTTGCCGCGCGACGCGCCCTCGTGCATCGCGCGCGGCAGCTGCACGAGATCGCGCGTCGTCCCCGTGCTCTGCGCGTTCGGGCTGCCGTACGGCTCGTACGCCGCGTACGGCGTCGGCCGGTCCGACGCGGTCATCGGACGCTTCACCTGCTTCGCCTTCTCCTTTTCCGCGCGCGACCGGTTCGTCGCTTCGGTGCCGCGCACCATCGCGCCGCCGAGCGCACTCGCCACCGCGCCGTCGCTCTCGGCGTCGGTCGCCGGCGTCGCGCGCAGCGCCTCGGCCGTCGCCTTCGCCGAGAAGCGGTCGCTCAGCATCGCGAGCGCGTCCGCCTGCTCGACGCTGAAGCCGAGCACGCGCGCGGCGTCGCGCACCGCGCTCCGGCCGCGGTAGGTGATCTGCTCGCAGACCATGGCGGCGTGGTCGCGCCCGTAGCGCTCGTACACGTACTGGATCACGCGCTCGCGCTCGCGGTGCGCGAAGTCGATGTCGATGTCGGGCGCCTCGGTGCGCTCCTCGCTGAGGAAGCGCTCGAAGAGGAGCCCGAGCCGGATCGGATCGACCGCCGTGATGCCGAGGCAGTAGCAGACCGCGGAGTTCGCGGCGGAGCCGCGCCCCTGGCAGAGGATCCCCTCGCGCCGCGCGAAACGCACGATGTCCCAGACGATGAGGAAGTAGCCGGCGAGACCGAGCTTGGCGATGAGCGCGAGCTCGTGCTGGATCTGCGTCTCGTGCTCCGCCGTGCGTGTCGTGGTGCCGGGTGGGCCCCACCGCTCGCGCGCGCCCTGCTCGACGAGCCGCGCGAGGTACTCGTCCGCGCCGACGCCGGCGGGGAGGGGGAAGGCGGGGAGCGTCGGGTCGAGCTGGTCGAGCCGGAATGCGCAGCGCTCGGCGACGGCGAGCGTCGCGCGCACGCCCTCGAGGTTGCCGCGCCACCGCCGCGCGATCTGCGCCGGGCTCTTGAGGTACCACTCCGCGTTGGGGCGGAGGCGCGTGCCCATCTGATCGAGCGTGCACTCGTGGCGCAGCGAGGCGAGCACGTCGTGCACCATCCGGTCGCGCGCGCGCGCGTAGTGCACGTCGTTCGTGACGACCCACGGCACGTCGAGCGCGCGCGCGAGCTCGATGAGGCGCGTCGTGGTGACGCGCTCCTCCGGGAGGCCGTGATCCCAGCACTCGATCGCGACGCGGCGGCCGAAGATGTCCATGAGAATAGCTGCCGCTTCGCAGCAGCGATCGAGCTCCCCTCTCGCGGCGAGCGCCGGCACCCAGCCGCGCGGACAGCCGGTGAGGGCGAACAGGCCGTCGGCGTGCGCGGCGAGCTGGTCGAGCGTGACGCGCGGTGCGCCGCGCGTGGCGGCGTCCTGTCGCGCGAGCGTGACGAGCGTGGAAAGGTTGGCGTACCCCTCGCGCGACTCGGCGAGCAGCGGCAGGTGGGTGACGTGCGACTCCGTGCCGCGGCGCGCCGGCGGCACGACGACGGTGAGCTCCGCCCCGACGATCGCCGGCAGCTCGGCCTCGCGCGCGGCCGTCGCGAAGCGCACCACGCCCCCGAGCTCGTCGTGGTCGGTGATCGCGAGCGCCGCGAGCCCCAGCTCCTTCGCGCGCTCGACGAGCGGCTCCGGCAGCGCGGCGCCGTCGAGGAGGGAGAATGCGGTGTGGGCGTGGAGCTCTGCGTATGACACGGCGGTGACTTGGTGACTTGGTGACTTGGTTCATTGGTGACTTGGTCGGTGACTTGGTTGCTGGGAACTGCACTGGCCACTCACTCCGAACCAAGTCACGTCGTGGAGACTCCAGGCTGGTTGGGCGCCGGAGTCGAGGTCGGGAGCATGGAGGCTCGAGCCGAGACCTTCCGCTTGAATGCGCACCGGCGCTCGCCCGCCACTCAACCACGGTGACTTGGTTCAACTGCTCAGTCGAAGTCACCGTCCAAGTCACCAACGAGCCAAGTCACCCAGTCACCGGTTCAACGAGCCAAGTCACCAAGTCACCGATTCAATCGACCCATCCCTGCAGCCTCCACGCGTCGTCCGCGCGGTCGAGGTACACGACGAACTCCCCCGCCTTGCTCTCGCAGCGCCAGTAGTCGCGCCGGTAGCCGTCGTCCCACCAGTCGCCCGAGAGGCGCTCGGGGCCGATCGGGCGCGACACGTCGATCCGGTGGCCGCGCCAGGTCACGACGCGCGGGACCTCGCCCTCGCACTCGACGTCGACGGGCTCCGCCGGCTCGAGCGCGCGGTGCGCCGCCGCCGTCGCCGGGAGCGGCGCGGGCTCGCGCACCATCTGGAGCACGCGCGCGCCATCGGCCGAACGTGTCGCCGGGATGGCGAGTGCGGATCCCTCGACTTCGCGAAGCGAGTCGAGGGATCGAGACCCGCCCTCGCTCCGGACCGCGTCGCGCGTGCGCTGCGCCGCGGGCTCCACGTCGAGCGCTTCCCGCCACACCCCCGCATGCTCCGGACGGTGCGTGTCCTGATGCACCGCGCGCACGACCGCGCTCGGTCCCAGCTCGGCGCGGAGCCGCTCGAGCGCCGCGTCGGCGGCGCCGATGTCGCGCCACGACGCGCTGAGCAGATCGCCCTGCTCCCCGGTGAGCGGCGCCGCCGCGGCGATCGCCACGCGCACCGCGCACACCGGCGCACTCAGCGTCCACCGGTCGAGCAGCGCGCGGCAGCGCTCGAACAGCGGCGCGACGCGCGCGAGCGGGCGCGCGGGGCGCACTTCGCGCGTGACCGTGTGCGCCGGCTCGGACGCGAGCGCACCGCGCGCGTCGTCGAGCGTGAGCGTGATCGCGATCGCCGCGGCGGCGCGGCCGTGCGCCACGAGCTCCTGCACCAGCCGGTCGAGCGCGGCGCGCACGAGGAAGAGCACGGGTTCCATCGTCGACGACGGCGACGCGAGCTCCACCTCGACCGCCGGTTGCGTCTCCACACGCGCGAGCACGGGACGACGCAGGTCGTCGGCGCGCGCGAGCCGCCATGCGCGGATGCCGGCGTCCCCCCACCGCCGCTCGACGTCCTCCGCCGAGAGCGCGGCGAGCGCGCCCACCGTGCGCAGGCCGAGCGCGTGCAGCGCGGCGCGCAGCTCCTCCTCCATCGGCACGAGCGCGAGCGGAGCGGGAGCGAGATAGGCCGCGTCGTGGCCGCGCGGCACGACCTGCACGAGCGCGCGCTCCGTGGCGTTCGCGTCGAAGCTCGCCCCCGCCCACGTGGCCGCGCGCGCGGCCACGCACGATCCCGCGATCGCCACCCGCGGGCGCGGATGCCACCGCTTCGCCACGCGCAGGACCTCGCGCGCGAGCGCGCGCTCGCCCCCGACCGGATCGAACCCGGAGGCGCCGACCCACCAGAGCCCTGGCGCACCCTCCACCGGTGTGACCTGCGGGCTCGCCGAGAGGAGCGCCGCCGACGCCTCGATGACCGCCGCGTCGACGGCCACGTCGTCCCACGGCAGCTCGACGAGGCCGGCGCACAGCGCGCGCGCCTCGGCGGGACGCATCCCGGCGCGCGCGCCGGCGCGGGCCGCCGCCGCGGTGACGGCGCGCAGCCGCTTCCCGCCCGCATCGATCAGCGCGATCGGATGCTCATCCCAGTGCGCGGGCGCGGGCGACGGCGGTGCGGAGCTCGATGCTTGGCTCGACGCCACGCGCGGCGGTGCCGCGTCCGGCAACGTCAGCGGGAGGAGAAGCTGCGCGTCGGGCGTGGGCTCGCCTGTCTCCCCCCGCCGGGCCGCGCGCCACACCGCGCCGATCGGGAACCTCGGGATGCGTACACAGGCGACGCGCCACTCCGATTGCACAACGCACCTCCACGGTTCGCAGGGTTCCGCCCTTCTCGACGCGCACGGCGATCGTGCGGACTGGGGTCGGGTCGACGTCGGTGCTGCCTGATCTCGGCGGGGTGAATGGTGGAGGGTGATGAGATCGCGGTCGTCGGTGGCTCGGCGCCGGCCGCTCCACGAGCAATCGCACCGCGCCGCCGAGCTGCGAGGCGGCGCCCGTGTGCTCGCCGAGGAGGACGAGCGCGGCGTTGGACTCGCGCGCGAGGCGGGTGAGCCGCACCGCCGCCGACTTGGTGAGCGTCGGCGCCCCGTCGAGCACGACGAGGGCGAACGCGCCGCTGCGCAGGAGGACGTCGGCGCACCACGCGGCGCGATGCGCCTCGCGCGGACGGATGATCCACACGCCCTCCGCGTCGCCGAGATGCACCCAGTCGCGCGCGTCGAGGGTGCGCTGCGCATCGACGTACGCCACCCAGCCGTGCGCGGCCGCGGTGGACTCGACGATGGCGCGGGCGAGGGTCGTCTTCCCGCTCCCCGCGGGGCCGGCGATCTCGGTCAGCCGCCCGCGCGGCAGCCCGCCCCCCGCGAGCACCGCGTCCAGCGCCGCGACACCCGTGGGGAGCGCGGGGGTGGCCGGCGGTGGCGGCGGGAGGAGCTTGACCAGCTCGGCGATCGAGAGGGACATGCGGGCGGGAGAGGCAGGTATCGGGCCGACACCCGAACAAATACCGAAAACGGATGGCGTGGCAAGGGGCTCGAGAGACATCCCGCCGAGCCCGCCGGGGGATGCTATCTACCGAACAGAGTCCGAAGATGCAAGGGAACGACCTGCGGTGCGATGATGGACGGCTCCCCGCTCGCGGTCGAGCGCTGCGCGCTCGCGATCCGCGCTTGTCGTCAGCAGGGGG
This sequence comes from Gemmatimonadaceae bacterium, assembly GCA_035494615.1. Lineage (GTDB taxonomy): Bacteria > Gemmatimonadota > Gemmatimonadetes > Gemmatimonadales > Gemmatimonadaceae > AG11. The sequence continues at coordinate 44,495 of DATJGU010000081.1, read as the reverse complement.
GACGTCCCGGCATCGGCTGCAGCGGGCTCTCCGATGGCCCGACGCGACGAACCGTCAGCGACGTGCTCCACTCGACGATCTGGCGCACGTGCGTGCCCGCCCGCACGGCGGGCTCGAACCGGAACCCCGGCACGGTGGCGAGGGTGGCGTCGGCGAAGGCGCGATTGGTGTATCGAATGATCCGCACCGTCCCGGGCTCGGGCATTCCCGACGCGTCAACGACGACGCTGAGCGTCGCGGAGTAGCACGCGCGATCGTACAACTGCGGATTGAAATCGGATCGCAGGAGCTGCTCGCGCAACCGCGCGGGCTTGTCGACCGCGCACGCGAGAAAGAGCGGAGCGTGGGCGACGCTCGTGGAGTCCTGGTCGGAGCGGTCGCACGCATGGCGGCGCGAGTGTGCGTCGCCGGCCGCACGCGCGCCCGTCGCCGCCGGCTCGCTCGCGTGCTTCGCGGCACAGCCGGCCACGATGATGACCATCGCCGCACCGAGCGCCACACGGAGGCGTGGAAGGAGGGAACGAGGGGGAGTGCGCATGGCGGACGATGGTACGAGTCGATCTCGTCGGGCCGGCATCGGCGTCCAAACATGTCGACTCCCCGCGCTGGCGAACAGAGGCGTGACGACTCGACAGGGCGGCGGCGCGCAGGGCGGGAAACACTCCCGGTCGCGCTGCGTAGGCATCGGTGATCCCGCGCACTCCGCCCCCCTCCACCCCACGCCGACGATGGACCCAGCCGCTCCCGAGATCCTCGCCCAGTACGCCGTCGTCGCGATCGGTTCCCTCGCCGGGCTGACGGCCATCGGCGTCGCCGTGCACGCGTACATCCGCCGCATGCGCCGCCACGACCGCCGCGTCGGCGGCGCGGAGGCGTCGCTCGGGCTCCCCGACGAGCGGCTCGTCCGCATCGAGCAGGCGGTCGACGCGATCGCCATCGAGGTCGAGCGCATCGCGGAAGGGCAGCGATTCCTCACGAAGCTGCAGGCCGATCGCCCGGAGCCGCGCGCACTCGAGCGATGAACGGCACGCGCGCATCGAGTGCGCGCACGCCGATCGCCTTGCGCAATCCCTCCACGAGGCACATGATCGCCGGCCGGCTCCCTCCCTCCCGATCATGTCCCGCATCCTCCTCGTCGAGGACAACGAGCTCAGTCGCGACATGCTGTCGCGCCGCCTCGCGCGCCGCGGCTACGAGGTCCTGACCGCCGCCGACGGCGAGCAGGCCGTCGCCGCGGCGCGCGATGGGACGCCCGACCTGATCCTCATGGACATGAGCCTCCCGGTGATCGACGGATGGGAGGCGACGCGCCGGCTCAAGGCCGCGCCGGTCACGCGGGACATCCCGATCATCGCGCTCACTGCCCTCGCCATGGCGAGCGACGAGCGCATGGCCCGCGATGCGGGGTGCGACGACTTCGACACGAAACCGGTGGACCTGCCGCGCCTCCTCGAGAAGATGGAGCGCTGGCTCGGCGAGCGGTCGGGCGCGTGACGGCGGCTGCGAGCGAGATGGACGCCGAGCAGCTCGCGAGCGACGCGCGCCGCGAGCGGCTCGGCGAGCTGCTCGCCTTCGTCGACGGCGCGTGCGCACGAGCGGGCCTGCCGCGCGCCGCCGCGCTCGACGTCCGACTCGCGGCCGAAGAAGTCGTGACGAACGTCATCGAGCACGGCTACGCCGGCGCCGGCGGCCCGATCACGATCGGCGTGCGCCGCGAGCCGCGCCGGTTGGTCGTCGTCGTCGAGGACCGCGCGCCGCCGTTCGATCCGGCCGCGGTCCCCCCCGTGGATCCCGCCGCTCCCCTCGAGCATCGCCGGGCCGGCGGCCTCGGATGGCACCTCGCGACGCGCGTGATGGACGAGGTGCGCCACGAGCTCGTTCACCCCCGCGGCAACCGCATGACGCTCGTCAAGCGGATCGCCGCCGAAGACTGAAGCACAGGAGACCGGAATGGACGTCGTCGTCGAACAGCGCACCGTCACCACGGTCGTGCGCATCACCGGGAGCGTGGACGGACTCACCGCCGACGCGCTGCTCTCCGCGCTGCAGGCGCAGATCGAGGCGGGCAACACCCGCCTGATCGCGGACCTCAGCGGTGTGAGCTACACGAGCAGCGCCGGCCTGCGCGCCCTGCTCGCGACGGTGAAGCAGGCACGCTCGGCGGGCGGCGACTTCCGCCTCGCGTCGGTGATGCCGCCGGTGCACAAGGTGCTCGAGATGAGCGGCTTCACCACCATCCTCAAGCTGTACCCGGACGTCGAGCTCGCGGTGGCGAGCTTCCCGGCGTGAGCGCGTCCGTTCCGGCGCGGAAGCGCGTCGCGCTGGTGATCGGCGCGGGGAGCGTGAAGTGCGCCGCCGCGCTCGGCCTCTGGAAGGTGCTGCGCCGCGAGGGGATCGACGTCGACATGCTCGTCGGGTGCAGCGGCGGGAGCATCTACGCCGCGTGCATGGCGCTCGGCTACGACGCGGACGAGACCGAGGCGATGACGCTCGCGCTCTGGAATCGCGACGTCACGAAGCGACGCGACTATCGGTCGATGCTCGGCGCATTCCTGCCGAAGCTGTTCCGCTTTCGCGGGCACGTCGGCATGGTGCACGACGCGCCGCTGAACGCGGCGCTGCGGACGGGATTCGGCGAGCGGCGCTTCGCCGACGTCGTGCGCCCGCTGTACGTCGTGGCCACCGAGCTGGCCACCGGACACCAGGCGACGCTCTCCGACGGCTCGATCGTCGACGCGGTGCGCGCGAGCATCGCCATCCCGTACATCTGGGCGCCGTGGGAGGTCGACGGCCGGCTCATGCTCGACGGCTGTCTCTCCGATCCGCTGCCGGTGGACGTCGCCATCAAGGAAGGCGCCGACGTGATCCTCGCGATGGGCTTCGAGAGCCCGTACCCACGGCGCATCCGCTCCGCCACGAGCTACGCGTTCCACGTCAACAGCATCTACACGAACAACCTGTTCCGCGCGAACTACTCCTTCCACAACCTCGCGCACCACGCCGAGATCCTGCCGATCGTGCCGGAGTTCGGCGAGCCGGTGAACCTGTTCGACACCCACAAGTTCGCGCACGTGATCGCGTGCGGCGCACGCGCGGCCGAGGAGCAGCTGCCCTATCTCCGGCAGTTGCTCGCGCTGCCCGCGCCCTCGGATGCCGGAGCGGCCGGCGTGCGATGAGGGACGCCCCCGCCGTCGCGGCGCCCGATGCCGCCACGGGAGTCATCCTCGTCGTCGACGACAACGAGTTGAACCGCGACCTCCTCTCGCGCCGGCTGCGGCGCGACGGGCACACCGTGGTGGTGGCCGAGCATGGGCGCGCCGCGCTCGATGCGCTCGCCCGGCGACCGTTCGATCTCGTGCTGCTCGACATCATGATGCCGGAGCTCACGGGCTACGAGGTGCTCGAGATCCTCAAGCAGGACGACGCGCTGCGCCACGTGCCGGTGGTGATGATCACCGCCACGACCGACGACGACTCGATCGTGCGGTGTCTCGCGCTCGGGGCGGAGGACCACCTGCCGAAGCCGTTCAATCCGGCGATCCTGCGGGCGCGCGTGGGCTCCTCGCTGGCGAAGAAGCGCTTGCACGACGCCGAGCAGCGTCACGCGCGCAGCCTGGAGCGGGAGCTCGAGATCGGACGCGAGATCCAGCGGGGCTTCCTGCCCGACGCGCTTCCCGACGCGGCCGGCTGGGAACTGCGCGCGCACTTCCGGCCGGCGCGCCAGGTCGCCGGCGACTTCTACGACGCGTTCGAGCTGCCGGAGGGGCGTATCGCGCTCGTGCTGGCCGACGTGTGCGGCAAGGGAGTGGGCGCGGCGCTGTTCATGGCGCTCTTCCGGAGTCTCCTGCGCGCGCTCGCCGAGCCCGAGTTCGCCGCGGCGGGCAGCGTCGCCGATGGCGTGCTCGCCACGGTGCGCGGCACCAACGACTACATCGCGCGAACGCACGGGCGCGCGAACATGTTCGCCACCGCGTTCTTCGGCGTGCTCGATCCGGCACACGGCACGCTCGACTACGTCAACGCCGGCCACGAGCTTCCCGTCGTGCTCGGCGTCGAGTCCCGGGTGCGCGCGCGACTCGTGCCGACGGGGCCGGCGCTCGGGCTCATGCCCGGTCTCGCCTTCGCCGCGGCGACGGAGACGCTCGCGCCCGGCGAGACGCTGTTCGCCTTCACCGACGGCGTGGTGGACGCGCGCGACGCGGGAGAGGACGCCTACGGCGAGGAGCGATTGATGGCGACGCTGGAGGAGGGAGGCGACGCGGACGCGCTGCTCGCGCGGATCGACGCGGCGCTCGACGCGCACGCGGCGGGCGCTCCGGCGTTCGACGACGTCGCCATGCTCGCCGTGCGGAGGCGGCCATGACGGGTGCGCATCGCGCGGTGACGCATCGCGGACTCGTCGGGCTGCTGGTGCCGCGCGGACAGCGGCTGCACCCGATCCTGCGCCTCGACTACCTCGTGCGCGTGTCGACGTACCCGCTCTACTTCGTGCTGTTCGTCGTCACGCTCTACCCGGATCGCTACACGACGTTCTTCTGGGTGCTGCTGAGCCTTCACCTGCTCGTGTGGCCGCACCTCGCGCTCGCATTCGCGTCGCGGGCACGCAACCAGCGGCAGGCCGAGGAGCGCAACCTGCTGCTCGACGCGGCGATCATCGGGTGCTACCTGCCGATCGCGTCGTTCAATCTCGGCCCATGCGCGGCGGCGGTGCTGGGGATCCATGCGGGATGCGTCAGCGTCGGCGGCTGGCGCATGGGGCTCCGCGGCGTCCTCGGCCTCGCGTTCGGCGTGCTGGTCGGCGTGATGCTCTCCGGCGTACGCTTCGAGCCGCTCGGCGGGAGCGTGCTCGCGCAGGGGCTCGGCGTCGCGGTGATCTTCGTGTACGTCACCGTGTTCGCGTACCAGTCGCACGGACAGGCGCAGCGCGTCGTGCATGCGGCGAAGCAGCTCGAGGTGCAGAGCGTCGATCTGCAGCGCAACGGCGTGCTGCTCGAGGAGCGGACGCACCAGCTCGAGCTGGCGCGCGACGCGGCGGAGGCGGCGAACGCCTCGAAGTCGCGGTTCCTCGCCAACATGAGCCACGAGCTCCGCACGCCGCTCAACGCCATCATCGGGTACAGCGACCTGCTGATCGAGGAGGCCGAGGACCTCGACGCGCTCGATCTCGTGCCCGATCTCGAGAAGATCCGCTCGTCCGGGAAGCATCTGCTCGGGCTCATCAACGACGTCCTCGACCTCTCGAAGATCGAGGCGGGGAAGATGGAGATCTCGCTCGAGACGTTCGAGGTGGGCGACGTCGTCGCCGCGGCGTCGGCGATGGTGCGGCCGCTGGTGGAGAAGAACGGCAACCGTCTCGAGGTCAGCGTCTCGGCGAACGCGGGCACCATGCACGCCGACCTCACGCGAGTCCGGCAGATCCTGCTCAACCTGTTGAGCAACGCGAGCAAGTTCACGTCGAACGGGACCGTCGAGCTCACCGTCGCGCGCGACGAGCAGCGCGGCCGCGAGTGGGTCGTGTTCACCGTGCGCGACACGGGGATCGGCATGACGCCCGAGCAGCTCTCGCGACTCTTTCAGCCGTTCACCCAGGCGGATCCGTCGACGACGCGCAAGTACGGCGGGACCGGCCTGGGGCTGAGCATCAGCCAGCGGTTGTCTCGGCTGATGGAGGGGACGATCAGCGTCGTGAGCGAGCCGGGGATGGGAAGCATCTTCACCGTGCGCCTGCCGGCCGACGTCGCCGAGCCGAAGCTGCAGCGCCAGACAGGGATCTACCGCGTGTCGCGGCCGAGCGTCCCGATGCCGGTCGTGGGCTCCGGCACGGTGCTGCTCATCGACGACGACGCGGCGAGCCGGGAGCTGGTGGAACGGATCCTCGCCAAGGACGGCATCCGGATGTTGCACGCCGCCTCGGGGAAGGAGGGGCTCAGGTTGGCCAACGAGCAGCGGCCGGACGCGATCCTCCTCGACGTGATCCTGCCCGATCAGGACGGCTGGGCGGTGCTCGCCGCGATCACGACGAAGCTCGAGCTGGCGGGCGTCCCCGTGATCGTCGTGACCGCGGCCGAGGAGCAGGGGTTGGCGACGACACTCGGTGCGACGGCGTATCTCACGAAGCCCGTCGGTCAGGAGGCGCTCCGTTCGGCGATCAGGAGTGCGCTTCAGCCCGCCGGCGAGACGGCGTGAGCCGTCGGTCCGACCCGCGAGCCAGATGTTTATTTCGGTCTTGCGGAGCGCCGAGCCGAGGGATATTTACGCAGACGTTTTCGCTGCTCCGCGCCGCAGTTCGGGTACGGCTCGCACGCCGAGCTCGACCGTCTGGCCTGACGACGCCGTCAGGCAGCCACCCCGCGGCCCGGGACACCGTCCAACCCCCAGAGAGGCTTCATGAACTCCTCGACCCTCCTTCGCCGGGCGATCCCCGTCGCGCTCGCCGGCGCGTGGGCGTGCGCCGACGTGCCCGCTCCCACCACGCCGACGATGGCACCGGGCTCAGCCAACGGAGCGCGCGCGGCTGCCCCGGTGAGCAGCAGCACGGACGAGAACTACCGCGTGAGCCCGGAGCTCGCCCGGCTCAACGCGTCGCTCGCCGCCCGCGGCGCGAACTTCCGCGTCGCCTCCGCCGAGCTGCGCATCGCGGCCAAGGGGTGGAATGGCGTGACCTCGACGATTCTCATCGCGAACGACCGCGATCGCGGCATCGGCGCGGAGTGGGTCAAGGGCGACCCGCGTCGCGACGGTCGCACCGGTGTTACATGGGCCTTCGGATCGAACACCAGCGTCGATCCCTACGTGCTCACCTCCGACGGGTCGAGCATTCGGGCGGCGACGAAGGCCGAGCAGCTCGCGTACGTCCAGGAAGCGACGGCCGCCTGGAGCGGGCTCTCCTGCTCGTCCAAGCCGATCACGCAGGTGGCCGTTCCGGCCGGCACGGATCCCGACTATCTCGACGAGTACTTCCGCGGAAACCCGGCAGGGAGCCCGAACTACGTGCAGCCCGCGGACATCGTCGAGACGGGATGGCAGCCGCCGGCATTCTTCCGCACCTTCGGCGGAGCGGATGGCGACTACATCCTCGGCGTCACCTTCCCCTTCATCTTCACCGACGACGCCGGGAATCCCACCGACATCGACGGGAACGGCAAGGCCGACCTCGCGCTGTCCGAGATCTACTACAACCCCTTCTTCGTGTGGGGGAGCAACGGTGATCCGCAGGTGATCGACTTCTACTCGATCCTCACCCACGAGACGGGACACGCGCTCGGGCTCGGCCACTTCGGCAAGGTGTTCGTCACGAAGCAGGTGGCGGCCGACGGCATCTCCATCTCGGACGTGAAGTACGCGCCCTACGCGATGATGAACGCCGTGTACGTCGCCGGACGCAACGAGATCGCCGGCACGGACAACTCGCAGTTCTGCCAGATCTGGGCGAGCAACTGACCTCGCCGCGAACGCATCGGGGGCGGCGACCATGTGCGGTCGCCGCCCCCGATTCGCTTCCACCATCCGCCGCGGCTAGACCAGCACGCCGCCGGCGAGCCGCTCACCCATCTCCTCGGCCGAGAGCGCGCCGCCGAACAGATACCCCTGCACGAGGTCGCACTCGGCGCCCTGGAGCACGGCGAGCTGCGCCTGCGTCTCCACGCCTTCGGCGATCACTTCCATGCCGAGGTTGTTCGCCAGCGCGACGATCGTACGGACGATCTCGGCGCGCTCGCCTTGCGGGCCGATGTTGCTCACGAACGAGCGGTCGATCTTGAGCGCGTCGAGATCGAAGCGGTGCAGGTAGCCGAGCGACGAGTAGCCGGTGCCGAAGTCGTCGAGGTCGAGACGGATGCCGAGCGCGTGCAGCTTCGCGAACGTGTCGATCACCGGCTCCTCGCGCTCGATGAGGACGCTCTCGGTGAACTCGAGCCGGAGGCAGCGGGCCGGCAGCCCGCTCTCCTCGAGTGCGTCGGTGACGCGCGCGACGAGATCCGGATGGACGAACTGTCGCGCGGACAGATTGACGCTGATCGTGACGTCGACCACGCCCGGGTTGTCGCGGCGCCATTCGGCGAGCCGGCGGCACGCCTGGCGCAGCACCCAGTTGCCCATCGGCACCACGAGGCCCGTCTCCTCGGCCACCGTGAGGAAGTCGTCGGGGGAGACGAGGCCGCGCTGCGGATGCTCCCAGCGCACGAGCGCCTCCAGTCCGGCGATCCGTCCGGTGCGCAGGGAGATGACGGGTTGGAAGAGGATGCGGAACTCCTCGCGCTCGATGGCGAGGCGGAGGTCCGTCTCGAGCTGGAGCAGCGCGACGGCGTGCGCGTGCATCTTCTGGTCGAACACCTCGTAGCGTGACTTGCCGTTCCCCTTGGCGCGGTACATCGCGAGGTCGGCGTCGCGGAGCAGATCGTCGGGTGCGTGGTAGCCGGAGCCCGACATGGCGATGCCGATGCTCGCGCTCACGAACACGTCCTGGCCCTGCAGGTAGAACGGCCGCTGGAGCTCGGCGAGGATGCGCTCGGCCACGCGCGTCGCGTCGTTCACGTTCTTCGTGCTGTCGATCAGCACGGTGAACTCGTCGCCGCCGAGCCGCGCGACCGTGTCGCCGGGCCGGACGCACTGCTCGAGCCGGCGCGCGGCGGCGACGAGGAGCTGGTCGCCCACCGCGTGGCCGAGCGAGTCGTTCACGACCTTGAAGCGATCGAGGTCGAGGAAGAGCATGGCGAACGAGTAGGTCTCGTCGAGGCGCGCGCGGCTGATCGAGCGGCGGAGCAGCTCGGTGAACCGCGACCGGTTCGGCAGGAAGGTGAGCGAGTCGTGGAAGGCGTCGTGCAGGAGCTGGCGCTCGGCCGCCTTGCGTTGGGTGACGTCGCGGAAGCTCCAGACGCGGCCGACGCTGCCGCCGTCGACGCGCTGCGGCACCGAGTAGCGCTCGAACACCCGGCCGTCGACGAACTCCAGCTCGTCGAAGCTCTCGGCCTCCGGCGAGGCGTACAGCTCGTGCACCTTGCGGAGGAACGACTCGGGGTCGCGCAGCTGCTTCACCATGTGCGCGAGGGCGCGATCGTCGTCGCGCGACTCGGCGATGTCCTTCGGAATGCGCCACAGCTCGACGAAGCGCCGGTTGAACAGCGTGATGTGTCCCATGCCGTCGGCGGCGAGGATGCCGTCGGCAGTGGACTCGAGCGTCGCGCCGAGCAGCGACGCGGTGCGGGAGAGGTCCTCGGTGCGCTGGGTGAGCTTCGTGATGTCGGTGAAGAAGAGCGTGATGCCGTCCTCGAACGGGAAGGTGCGGAAGTCGAGCATCCGCTCGCCGTCGATGTCGGAGAGATGCACCGTGAGCCGCGTCGCGCCGGCGGAACGGTCGGTGAGCGCGCCGGCGATCGCGCCGCCGAGGGCGGTGCGCGCGAGTCGCGGCCAGGCGAGCCAGAGCGGCTGCCCGATGACGAGATCGCGCCGACGGCCCGACAGCCGTTCCGCGGCGCCGTTGAAGATCACGACCTGTCCTTCCCGGTCGAGCACGAGCATCCCTTCGTCGATCGACTCGACGACCTCGAACAGCTGCTCCTGCGATCTGCGCTCGCGCTCGAGCAGCTCGCCGCGCTGGATCATGCGCAGCCCGAACATCGCGAGGAGCTGGGTGAGCAGGAGGATGACGATGACCGTCTCGTACGAGCGGTTCGACGCCGCCTCGATGTCCCCGCGCCGCCGCTCCGCGTCGCTCTTGTAGCGCTCCTGCATGGCGAGCAGGTCGGCGCGTGCGTGATCGAACGCGGGGGTGCCGAAGCGGAGGTCGGTGGCGACCGCCTCCGCGCTCCGGCCCTCGAGCATCGCGGCGATCACCTCGTCGCGGACCTTGAGGTACTCGGCCCAGTCGTGCTCGAACCGGCGAGAGGCCTCGATGCTCCCCGGCTCGGCGAGCTGCGCCACCTGCTCGGCGACGCGCTGAGTGACGCGCGCGTCCGCGGCGCGCGATTCGTCGACGTACTGCACCTGCAGGTTCGCGTCGCTCGTGGCGAGCGCATAGAGCATGCGCCGACGCGCTTCCTGGACGTCGTACTGCAGCGCGGCGATCAGATCGAGCCCGTTGACGAGCCCCTCGGAGAGCTGGCGTGCGTCGCGCTCGGCGCTGCGGAGCTGGTAGAGGCTGAACGCGCCCGTCGCCGCGCTGAGGAGCGCGAAGAAGACGAGCACCGCCGTCGTGCTTCGTCGCCGCACGAGCGCGCGGGCGCGCTGGATCATTGCGCGTCGACCTCGAGCTGGTATCCGGCCTCCCCGGGGAGGCGGCCGTCGACGCGCAGGATCTTCACCGAGGAGTCGACCTCGCTCGCGCGCGCGTAGCCGATCGCCCCGGGCACGTTGAAGACGAAGCGCAGCACACCGTAGCTCGACGCGAGCGTCTTGGGCGCATCGGTGGTCTCCCCGGAGAAGACGGCCTGGAGGAAGCCGCGCCGATACTCCTCCTCGCCGAGGTTGTAGAGCTCGTGGAGCAGCGCGGTGCGCTCGGGCGCGCCGGGATCGCGCATGACGAGCGTGACGCGACGGCCGTTCGACCAGCGGCCGCGCTGGCCGCGGAAGACGCGCCGCAGGTCGCCGAGGGAGATCTCGTTGACCGGATTGGACCGATTGACGACGATCGCCAGCGGCTCGGCCCGCTGCGCGCGCGCCGCGTTCGACGCGCCGCCCGCACCGAGCAGCACCGCGGCGAGCAGCCAGGAGAGCGGTGACACGCGCGCGGCGGCCATCAGAACATGAACGAGACCTGAGCCTCGACCCGATTCATCCTCGGCCGAGTGGTCTGGTCCAGATGACCCGCCTGCACCTTCAACGCGGCGAGCGCGTCGAAGTCGTAGCGAATGCCGAGCGACGGGCCGCTCCGGCGCCCGAGAAAGGCGAACACCGGATCGGAGGCCGGCACGTCGACGTAGTCGTAGCGCGCGTAGGGACGGACGCTGGCGATACGGCGCGACGCGAGCAGGTAGTAGCCGCGGATGTCGTCCGCGGCGCCGCGGCGCGGCGCGTGCCGGATGAGCAGGGCTTCGCCGAGCAGCTCGTTCGTCTCGGTGCGGTAGAGTGCGTGCACGCCGGCGATCGTCTCGGCGATCGGCTGGACGGCGGCATCCTGCATGGTGATGCGGTCGCGGTAGAGCGAGGCGCCGAACTGGAGGCCGTCCAGCCAGGTCGGCCGCGCGTAGAGCCCGAGGTCGACGGCAAGGCTGTTGTTGTCGGCGAGCGCCGGCTGCGGCGCGACGGCGGCCGACGACTGGCCGGCGCGCCCGCTGCCCAGCTCTCCGACGTAGCGGAGGCCGAGCGTGCCGGATGGCACCTGCCCCGTGACCGAGAGGCCGAGCGTGTGGATCGGGATGAGCCCGATGTCGCCGTCGATCGCGAAGATGAGGGGACGGCCGGTCGCGGTCTGGAACCAGGTGCCGTGGTGGTAGGCGGTGTTGTAGTACCCGATCCCGGTGTGGTACCGGCCGACCGATGCCGCGAACCAGTCGTTCGGTGCGAAAGTGAACAGGAGCCGCTCGAGCTTCGCGCTGTAGCTGTTGCGGGGCAGAGCGGTGAGCGTGGCTTCCGTGATGACGCTGAGCGCGTCGGAGAGCTGCGAGCGGCCGAACAGGTCGAACTGGCCGAGCGCGAAGCCGCTCCGGCTGCCGACGGTGTCGACGGCGGCGTACTTGATGTCGGCGAAGAGGTGGATCCTGAACTGGGGCTCGAAGGGGCCGGCCTCTTCCGCTCCAGGCTCGGCGGAGCCCTCCTCGCCGTGCTCGAGGTGCTCGACGTGACCGGCGGCGGGGGGCGCGGCCGGCCGCGCGGCCGGTGCGGCGGCGGTGTCGACGGTCCGTCCCCATTCCGGACGCTCGGACAGGCGCAGGAGGAGCGCGATCGCGGATTCCGGGGGACCGAGCGGGTCGGCGATCGGCGGGCCGATCTCCTGCGGCGGGACGGCGACGGAGGGGCGGGAAGCGGCCGGCGCCGACCCGGCACGGGCGCAGAGTTCCGCCACGAGCGCCCCGGTCGCCGAGTCGGACTCGGCGGCGGCGGGGGCCAGAGTGGCGGAAACGGGGCACTCCACGACGAGCACGCGGGCTCTCGCGGGGGCCCCGGACACTGGCACCGCCTGTTGTCGTGCCGGGTACCCGGACTCGGATTGCGCAGCCGCCAGGGAAGGAACGAGCGCGAGGAAGGCGGCGCGGGCGAGGAGATGCATGTGTGGCTGGGTGAGGGGCGGCGAGGGGAGCCGGGCACCCTCCCCGGACGGCCCTACCGTACTCAACCAAGACGATCGGGAAGCGGCCTCGGCACAGGGCGAGTCCCCGTCGCGCGATCGTCGCCAGGAGGACGCGGCGCACCGGCGGGCGTGCGCGATAGTGCGGCGATTCTGCTCAGCTCGAGTGCATGGCGGCCGCGACCGCGCGGACCGCGAACACCGCGATCACGATCGCGGCCGCCGCGAGCACGACGATCCCCGCGATCGTACCCAGCACGAGCAGACGGCTCGCGCGCCGCGTCTCGGTGGGACGCTCGAGCGCGCGCTCGAGAAGCGCGACGTTCCGAACGTTCGACTTGAACGCGACGTCGAACAGGTCGCCGGCGATGGGCACCGACCCGCCCAGCGTGTCGAGCGCGACGTTGCCGAGCATCCGCATGATCACCGACCGGGGCGCGCCGAGTCGTTGGGCGAGCAGCACGAGGTAACCGCTGAGCACTGCTCCGGCGACGTCTCCGAGTCCCGGTACGAGCCCGAGCAGCGCGTCGGCTCCGAAGCGGATCCCGGTGCCCGGAATCGTGATCGCCGTGTCGAGGAGCCGGGCGAGCGTCCTGGCGCGTGCGAGGGGGTCGGCCGCGGCGCTCACTTCAGGTCGACCCCAACGTGTACCCTGCCCTCCTCGAGTGGTGCGGGCCGGACGAAGAAGTTCGCGTAGCGGTGGTCGTAGTGGATGCGGACGGCGTGGAGCACCGCGACGCCGCCGTAGATCAGGGTGAGATCGGTCTTCGTGAGCGACGACGTGCGGGACATGAAGTCGATGTCGCTCACCGAGGCAGTGCGGCCGATGGTGACGTAGAACAGCGCCGTGGCGATGCCCCCGGCGAGGACGCCCCGCTCGAAGGGGGCGCCGCGGCGGTGCGGCACGTCCAGGATGCCTTCGTCGAGCGCTGCCTGCACGTTCAGCCCCATGCTCGAGAAGAGGAACTGCTGCCGCGGGTTGGAGTGCGAATCGATGCCGGAGTAGACCGTAGGGCGCCCCTTGTCGAATCCGAACGACGGCCGGCCGCCGACGGCGAGCGCGGTGACGACGTGCGCCGTCTCGTGGGCGAGGAGGCTCGCGGCGAATCCGGCGGCGAAGTGACGCCAATAGCGCGCGGGCGCGCGCACGCGCGGGAGCGAATCGGCCGAGACGCTGTCGGCGCGCGGCGTCACGGCGTCCTGTGCGCGGAGCGGCGCGGCCACGGCGGCAAGGGCGAACGCGAGGAGCGCCGCGCGGTGGAGCGAGAGCGAGGTCACCACCTCAATATCGGCCGCACCGCTCGTGCTGCACAGGGAGCGCCGATGTGGTATGATGGATGCGCCCGAACCCACCATCACGCACCTCCGCCGATGCCCGCTCCCCTCTCCGACCTCGAGATCCAGCGCGCGCTCGGCACGCTGCCCGGCTGGTCGCGCCGCGGCACCGTGCTGACGAAGACGTTCGCGTGGCCCACCTTCGCTCGCGCGATCGACTTCGTGAGCCGCGTGGCGACGGCGGCCGACGCGGCGAACCACCACCCCGACATCGACATCCGCTACACGAAGGTGACGTGCACGCTCTCGACGCACGACGCCGGGGGGATCACGGAGCTCGACCTGCGCCTCGCCGCCGACATCGAGCGCATCGCCGGCGAGGGTTGAGCGCGACGACGGGCTAGGGGAGTCCGTCCCAGAGGTCGGTCGCGCCGCCGGGCGCCGCGACTCCGAGCGCGACGAAGTAGTCCTCGGTCGGCGGTATCGCCTCGCGCCTGAAGTACGCCTCGTGCTCGCGCTGGGTGCGGTGCGCGAAGAACGCGTCCAGCTTGCGCGGGTGCCATCGCTCGACGTCGACCCGGACCTGGATCGGCTGGCCTGGCTGGCGCGGCGCATCGCCGGCGGCGGGAGCGGGCCAGGTGACGTAGCAGAGCCGGTCCGCCCGATGCGGCTCGAGACCGCTCTCGAGCTGCTCGGGAAACGCCGTGGTACCGGCGAGCAGCACGGCCGACGTCGCGAGACGGGAGATCGCGCGATGATCGCGATGCCCGGTCGGCGCGCCCTCGGGACCGAAGGTGAGCACCACGCTCGGCCGCTCGCGGCGCAGGAAGGCGACGATCTCTCCGATCACGACGTCCGGCTCCGTGCCGTGGAGCGCGCCGTCGGGATGCCCCCCGTGCTCGACGTGGCCGACGCCGAGCAGCGCGCACGCCTCGAGGAGCTCGGCGCGCCGGATCCGACCGAGCTCCTCGCGAGACGACACGGGGATGCCGGACGATCGTCCGGCATCCCCGTCGGTGGCGCAGTAGAGCGAGCAGCGCGCTCCGGATTCGGCGTACTTCGCGAGCGTGCCTCCCGTGGCGAAGGTCTCGTCGTCGGGATGGGCGAAGACGGCGGCGAGGATGCGCACGGAGGGCGGCTCAGTCGCGGCGACGGCCGCCGAGCAGCGTGATGATGGCGATGAAGAGGTTGAGCAGGTCGAGGTAGATGTTCACCGCGGCCGGCACGTAGTCGTCGGGGCCGTACTGGCCCGAGCGCACGATGCGCCAGGTGTCGAACACGAGCAGACCGCTGAACACGAGCACCGTGCCGCCCGCGATCCAGAGCGAGCCGATCGCGCTGCCGACGAACATGTTGAGCAGCGCCGTGGCGATCAGCACCCACAGCCCGACGATGAAGAAGCTCCCCCACGCGCTGAAGTCGCGCTTGCTCAGCACCGCGTAGAGGGTGAGCACGCCGAAGGTGGAGAGCGTCAGCAACCCCGCCTGGCCGACGATCCCCGGGCTCGCGCGCTCGGCGAAGAGCAGGAAGGGCGCGAGCCAGATTCCCTCGATGAAGGTGAAGATGAGGGTGAGGATCAGGTTCTTGGGGAACGAGCGGCGCGCCTGCATCGCCATGACGAGCGGGGCGAACATCGCGAGCATCGTGATGAACGGGTGCTGCGCGACCGCCTGCATGAGGGCGGGCTGCGTGAAGCCGAAGGCGACGCCGAGCGCCGTGACGATGATGCTGACGAAGACGAGCCCGTACGTGCGCCGCACGAGCGTCGCACGCTCCTCGCCCGACCGAACGAGTGTCCCGGGAAGCGAGACGCCCATGTAGAGAGACTCCGTTGAGGGTTCAGGGAATATACCCCGGGGACGATTGGAGGAGCCATCGGGGGACTTGAAGGGTGTGTGGGTGTGTGGGTGTGTGGGTAACGACAACGGCCTCGGGAGGCAGACGCTTCCCGAGGCCGGTCACTCACACACTCACGCACTCACACACTCACGCACTCAGTAGAGCGTCATCACGGCGCCTTTCTCAGCTCCACGTTCCCATTCACCGTCGCCAGCCGCAGGCGGCGGCCGCCCTTGCCGAGGGTGGCGCGGAGGTGGCGGGGGTCGAGGCGGCCGGTGACGGTGACGGGCCAGTCGGTCTGGAAGCGGCCGTTGACGGTGCTCAGCTCGATGTTCGCGTCGATGTCCTCGCCGAACTCCGCGACGACGTTGCCGTTCACCGTGTTGAACGCGAGATCGTCGGAGCCGCCGAGTCGTCCCATGCGCGCGTGCACGTTGCCGTTCACCGTGTTCGCCTCCACGGGGCCGCCGCTGCTCGTCGCGTCGACGTTGCCGTTGACCGTTCCCGCCTCCACCTGCGCGGTGGCGCCCTCGACGCTCACCTGGCCGTTCACCGAGAAGGCCCCGACGTTCACGCCGCGCGGCACGCGGACGTCGAAGTCGACGGCGACGTCGTTGTTGCGGCTGTGGCTGTCGCCGTGCGAGTCGTAGCCATGCTCGTCGCAGGTCGCGTTCTCCTGCCAGAAGGCGCAGACGAGGATGCTGCCGTCGCTCGACTTCGTGGTCTCGATGCGGACCATCTTCGGGTCGCCGCGGCGCCAGCTCTTCGTCGCGACGATCTCCACGCGGTCGCTCGACGACGGCGACACGCGCACCTCGCCGATGACGTTGCGCACGCGGAGCCACTGGCCCGCGGGCACGCGCTCGTCGAGGGTGAAGGCGCGCTCCGAGCGGCGCTCCTGCGCGTGCAGCGCGACGGGCGCGAGGAGCAGGAGGAGCGCGGCGGACGCCGCGCGAGCAGGACGGATCATCGTCGGGCTCCTGGAAAGTGCCGGCCGCTCACTTGGGCGCGCCGGCGGAGGTGAGGGTCACGTTGCCGCTGAAGGTCTCGGCGATGATGCGGGCCGAGCCGGAGCCGAGGGAGAAGTTCAACTTCTTGGAGGTCGAGACGCCGATGTCGTGCTGGCCCGCCCTGATCGTGATGGGGAAGGCGGTGTCGATCTCGCCGCTGAAGGTGGAGAGGGAGAGTTGCGCGCCGACGTTCGCCGGGAGCTCGAGCTGCAGCTCGCCCGAGTGCGTGCTGAACTCGTAGCGTCCGTCACCGAGGATCGCGCCGGCGAAGGTGACGTCGCCGCTCGTGGTGCTCGTCCGAACCTGGCGCGCGACGATGTCGTGCAGCTCGATGTCGCCGCTCACCGTCTCGACCTCGGCGTTGCCGCGCGCGCCGGTGAGGCTGACGTCGCCCGAGAGCGAGTGGAGCACGACGTCGCCGCGCGTCGCTTCCACGGTCACGTCGCCGGAGAGGGACTCGGCCTCGAGATGGCCGCCGGCGTCGCGCACGTCGACGTCGCCGCTCTGCGCGTGGGCTTCCACGTCGCCGTGCACGCCGCGCACCGTGAGCGAGCCGCTCCAGGTGTGCGCGACGAGGTGCACGCCCGCGGGCACGGAGAGCACGAACCGCGCGTCGCTGCAGCCGCGGCTCGACGACGGCTCGAGCGTGGCGTTCGCGCCGCTGCTCGTGAAGCGGATGCCGCCGCTCTCGTTCTTGGCGTGCACGACGATCTCGTTGCGCTCGGTGCCCGTGACCTCGATGTCGCCGCCCGGGCATTCGACGTTCACCGTGCCGCGTGGGTCGAAGGTGACGGTCGTGTCGAGCGAGCCGGCGGCCTCGCGCAGCTGCTCGGCGTGATCGCGAGCCCGCTCGCGCGCTTCCTCGGCCTGCTCCTGCGCCCGATCGCGCGCCTCCTGGGCCCGCTCGAGCGCCCGCTCGCGTGCTTCCTGCGCCCGCTCCTGCTCGCGCTCACGCTGCTCCTGGGCGCGCTCTCGCGCGCGCTCGCGTTCCTCTTCCACGCGCTCGCGCTCGGTCTGGGCGCGGTCGTCGGAGGTGGACTGCGCCCGAGCCGACACGGGTGCGGCCAGCGCCAGCGCGGCGAGCAGGAGAAGGAGATGGCGAGACATTGGCGACATCCTCAGGTGCGCGCGGGCAGCAGCGCCGCCGTCCGCAGCAGCTCGACTTTCTTCTCGAGCGAGTGATTGAGTTGCGTGGCCAGGAACCCGCTCGCCGGATCCTTGGCGAGCGCCGCGCGGCTCTGCGCGATGGCGGAATCGATCACGGCGATGCTCTGCTCGAGCACGGCGATCGTCTTGGGGTCGAGCTGCGCGCGCCGCGTGGCGACGATGCGGCGCAGCTCGCCGATCTCGCGATCGTACACGGGCTGCGCGGCCTGCATCACGGGCATCGCGCTCGCGAGCCTGGCGGCGGGCGTGATGCTCCGCGCCCCCTCGCGCGACGCGGTTGCTGCCGGCGCGGTCGTCGGGGTGCGCGACGACGCAGTACGCTGGGTGGCCGGCTGCGCCGCCACGACGGACGGCGTTGCCGCGGACTGGCTCGGCACGATCGACTCCACGTTCGGTGAGGCGGAAGGCATCGCCGCCGCCACGTGCGGCGGCTCGCCCACGGCGCGCGCGCTGTCGGCGGCATAGTGCGCACGCGTGACGAGATGCGTCACGCCCGCCGTGACGACGACGAGCGCCGCCGCAGCGATCGCGGGACGCCCCCACCACCGCCGGACAACCACCGTCTCCCGTGCCGTCCGGTGAAGCGGGACCACCGGCGCGTCGATGCGCTCGGCGATTCCGGCCCACAAGTCGCGCGACGGGCCGAGCGGCGGCAGCGCGGCCGCGTCACGCGTGATCGCGCCAAGGTCGTCGAGCAGTCGTCCGCACTCGGCGCAGCCGGCGGCGTGCGTCTCCACCGCCGCGCGCAGCGCCTCCGGGGCGTCGCCCTCGAGGTAGTCCGCGAGTGCCGCCGCGAACCCGTCGCAATCCAGCGTTCTGGAGGTGGTCATCGGTTCAGTGCCTCCCGCAGCAGGAGCCGCGCGCGATGAAGCTGCGCTTTCGTGGCCCCCGACGTGACGCCGAGCATCTCGGCGATCTCCTCGTGCTTGTAGCCCTCGACGTCGTGCAGCGTGAACACCCGGCGCGCGCCCGGCGGCAACTTCGCGATCGCCGCCTCGAGGTCCATCCGGTCGCCGGGCGCCAGCGGGCGGGAGGGCAGAAGGTCCACGCCGTTTCCCTCGTCGTCGTCCTCGAAGCGCGACCGGCTGCGCCCCTCCGTCTTCCGCGCATTCAACACCACGTTCACCGTCATGCGATGCAACCAGGTTCCGAAGGCGCTCTCGCCGCGGAAGAGGTGCAGCTTCTCCCATGCGCGGACGAAGACGTCCTGGGTCAGCTCTTCCGCCCGGACGCGGTCGGTGACCATCCGGGCGCAGAGAGAGAAGACTCTGGTGACGTGTTGCCGGTACAGTCGCTCGAACGCATGACGATCCCCGGCGGCCGCGAGCGCCACGTCTGAATCGGCTACGTAGGGCGTCGGTGCCGTCATCGGTTCGGGTAAGGCAACAGCAGTCATCGGCTCGTCTGGATCTCCCTCTCGCTGCACGGGATGGGATACCCGAACGGTGCGGATGGTTTGAAGTTCAGCCTGTCGGCGCCGGGAAGCGAGCCAGGAGGGCCGGCAGCTCCTCGATCCGGTCGATCACGAGGTCGGCGCGAGCGGCTTCGAGCTCGGTTCGGCGGAAGGCGCCCCAGGTGACCCCGACCGTCGTGACGCCCGCGGCGCGCCCGGACTCGATGTCGTGCGGCGAGTCACCGACGAACAGCGCCTTTGCCGGTTCTACGCCGAGGAGGGCGAGCGCCCGTTCGACCGGCTCGGGGTGCGGTTTGTGGTTGACGCAACTGTCGCAGCCGACGACGACCGGGATGAGGGCATCGAGGCCGACGTGGGCGAGTGCCTTGGCGGCCATCCAGTCGGACTTGCTCGTGACGAGCGCGAGCGGATGGCCCTCGCGGGCGAGCGCGCGCAGCGTGTCGACGATGCCGTCGTACGGGCGGACGAGCCGGTCGTGGTGCTCCATCTGGTAGGCGCGGTAGCGCCGGAACAGGTGCTCGGCGGTGACGTCGTCGGGCGCGTACTCGCGCAGGACCGTGTGCAGCGGGCGGCCGATGCCGGCGCGCCATTCGTCGTCGGTGGGGCGGTGGCCGTCGAACTCGGCGAAGGCGTGACGGGCGGCGCCGAGGATGAGCTCGATCGAATCGATGAGCGTGCCGTCGAGGTCGAACAGGAGGGCGGGACGCATGCCGAAAGGTAGCGGCGACGGCCCCCCCGTGCGGGCTGGTCCGGTGCGTGCTCTTTGACGGCGGCGCGACGCGGAGACACCCTTCCGTCTGCCACGCGCGACGATCGCGCGTCCACCATCGAGGAATACTGCCATGTCATCACGATGCCGTACGGCACCGAGGTTCATACGCGCCGGCCTGCTGGCCGCGGCGCTGCTCTCCGCGACCGGCGCGTGGAGCGCGCCGCCGGCGAGCCATACGGCGAAGCAGGCGCGCATGGCCGCCGTCGTCTGGCTGCGGCAGGTCGGGATCGTGTACCCTGCCGGCGCCGACAGCACGGCGCCGGTGAGCATCGTCGTCTACGCGACCGGGCCGGCGAAGGTCGGGCTCTCCGGCGCGGATCCGGCGGCGCTCACGGATACGCTCCGGCTCACGGCGGTCACCGAGATCTCGGCCGACGTCTCCGAGGCGGACGTCCACATCCGGCTGCTGAGCCCGGGGCGGCTGCGCGTCGGCGGCGACGTGACCGGCGGCCGCGCGATCCATCTCACGGCGACTGGCCGGCACATCGTCCTGCTCAAGGGCGGGGTGGGCGCGACGACGATCACCGACCCCGAGTAGCCACGACTTCTCTTCGATGATCGGCTCGACCATGGCTGGTCGCACGAGGGAAGGGGCATGATCGCGCGCACGATCCGCATCGTCGTCGCGGTGCTCGTGTTCGGGGCCGGTCTTCTGATCGGTGCGCGGCCGATCGGTACCGCGCCGACGCTCGGCCCCTTCCTCGAGCCGGCGCACGGCGTGTGGTCGCTGGCGCGCGCGTCGACGATGCCGCGCGACGCGGAGGCGAGCGTGCCCGGGCTCCGTGATTCGGTGCGCGTCGTGTACGACGAGCGCGCCGTGCCGCACGTCTTCGCGCGGAGCGAGGAGGACGCGTATCGCGCGCTCGGATTCGTCGTGGCGCGCGACCGGTTGTTCCAGCTCTACGTGCAGACACTCGCGTCGAGCGGGCGGCTGAGCGAGATCGCCGGACCGATCGCGATCCCGCTCGACCGCGAGATGCGCCAGCTCGGCTTGCCGCGGGCGGCGGAGCGCGCGCTGGCGCGGCTCGGCGACACGAGCGTGGCGATGCGCGTGGCGCGCGCGTACGCGGACGGCGTGAACGCGTACGTCGCCTCGATGCCCGAGAGCGCGCTGCCGCTCGAGTTCCGGCTGCTGCGCAGGCGGCCGCCCGTCTGGGAGCCGCTCGACACCTACTACCTCCAGAACCGCATGGGATGGACGCTGGCGTTCATCTCGCTCGAGCGCGACCGCGCGGCGGCCGCGGCGCGAGTCGGCATCGAGGCGGCGAAGGCGCTCTTCCCCGACGACTCGCCGATCCAGGAGCCGATCCAGCCGAACGGACGTGGCGCGCCGCGGTTCGACTTCCATCCGCTGCCCCCGCCGGGGAAGCCGGATACCGCGAGCCTGCTCGTGGCCGAGGCGCTCGACGCGGTGCTCGGATCGCCGGCGCTCGCGAGCACCGGCGCCGACGAGGGGCAGCGATGGATGGCGAGCAACAACTGGGCGGTCGCGCCGGGTCGAAGCGCGACGGGCCATGCGCTGCTCGCCGGCGATCCGCACCTCGACCTCACGCTCCCGTCGATCTGGTACGAGGCGCATCTCGTGGTGCCCGGTACGCTCGACGTGTACGGCGCGACGATCCCGGGCGCTCCGGCGATCGTGCTCGGGTTCAATCGCGACGTCGCGTGGACGTTCACGAACACCGGCGCCGACGTGATGGACGTGTACGTCGAGCAGGTGGACGACGACAGGCAGCCGAGGCGCTACCGCGTGGACGGTGCGTGGCGGCCGCTCGAGCGACGGATCGAGAGCTATCGCGGGCCGCTGGGCGGAACGATCGGCGTGGACACCGTGCTGTTCACGCATCGGGGGCCGATGCAGCGCGTGCGCGGCCACTGGGTCTCGCTGCGGTGGACGGCGCTCGAGTCGGGGCTCGAGGGCGCGGGGTTTCTCGCCGCCGCGCGCGCGCGCTCGGCGATGGCGTTCGAGGATGCGATGGCGGCGTGGTATCAGGCTCCCGCGCAGAACATGCTCGCCGCCGACCGCGGCGGGCACATCGCCATCCGATCGACGGGACGCTATCCGATCCGGCCGGGCGCATCGGGCGGCGGGCTGCCGTTCGACGGCACGACGAGCGCGAGCGACTGGACGGGGAATGTCCCGGTGGCGCAGTGGCCACAGGCGTTCGATCCCGCGCAGGGATTCCTCGCGTCGGCCAATCAGCAGCCGATCGATCCGGCGACGACGAGCGTCTGGTTCGGCGGCAGCTACGATCCGTGGCGCGCGCTGCGCATCAACGCGCTGCTCCGCGCGGACAGCAGCGTGACGATCGACGACATGCGGCGCTTCCAGACGGATCCGGGGAGTGCGCGGGCGGACTTCTATCTCCCGTTCTTCGTGCATGCGGCGCGGCACGTCGCCGCGCGCGGCGGCGGGCCGGCGCCGGCGATCCTGTCCGATGCGGCGCGCGTGCTCGAGCGCTGGGATCGCCGCTACACCCGCGACAACACCGCCGCCGTGCTGTTCGAGGCGGCGATCGAAACGTGGGACGAGTTCGCGGTGGCGGCAGGTGGACGGCGCGTGACGCCTTCCAGCTCGGTGCTCGCCGAGCTGATGGCCGACTCGACGAGCGCGTGGTGGGACGACCGGAGCACGAGCGGGATCGAGGATCGCGACGCGATCCTGGCGTCGAGCCTCGCCAAGGCGTTCATCGAGATGCGCCAGCGTTACGGCGCGCCGAGCGACACCGGGTGGCGATGGTCGAGAAGCTACCGCGCGAACATCCTGCACCTGCTCCGGCTGCCCGCGCTCTCGGCGACCGATCTCGTGGTGCAGGGGGGCCCGGGCACGCTGAGCCCACTCGCGGCGAACGGCACGAATGGTCCGAGCTGGCGCATGGTGGTGGAGCTCGCGCCGACGGTGCACGCGTGGACGACCTATCCCGGTGGCCAGTCGGGAAACCCGGTGAGCCCGCGCTACCGCGACCGGATTCCGGAATGGCAGGCGGGCGCGCTCGAGGCGGTGCACGTGCCGGCGCGCGCCGACGATCTGCCGCCGGCGCAGCGCAGCGCGACGCTGCTGCTTCGCCCGGCGCGATGAGGGGCCGATGCTGAGGTGCGGATGATCGCGTTGCTCGTCGTCGCGCTGGCGGTCGCGGTGCTGACGTGGATCGCCGGCTGGTGGGCGGTGCCGCTCGTCGCCGTCGTGGCGGGCGCCGTGCTCTGGCGCCGGCGCGGGATCTCGTGGCTGATCGCGCTCGCCAGTGCGGGCGCCTGGGGCGCGCTCGTGCTCGTGGACGCGGTGCCTGGCCGCGTGCCGGCGCTGGTCGCGGCACTGGGCGGCCTGCTCAAGATTCCGGGCGCGCTGTTGATCGTGGTGACGCTGTTGTTCGCCGCGCTGCTCGCGTGGAGCGCGGCGGTGATCGGCGCGGAGCTCGGGAGGTTCGTGCGGCGCGACGCGCCCCTCGCCGGCGGGCGATGACGGCGCCTCCCGCGCCCCCGTCGGCGCCGCACACGCCGGCGTCGACCGCGCTCCGGCCCGCGCTCGGGCTTCTCGCCGGACTCGGCGTGACGGTGCTGGTCGTCGGCTTCGGCGTCACGGTCACGACGCTCGCGGCGCTGCGCGGCGAGGATCCGAAGAGCTACGTCGCGCCCGGGTGGACGTATCCGACGCATCTCGCGATCAGCGCGCTCGGGTCGCTCGCGGGCGGCTTCACGACGGCGCGCGTCACGGCGGGCCGCTCGCTGTACACCGTGCTGCTGCTCGCGCTGATCCTGCTGATGTCGGTGGCGGGGCCGCTGCTGCGCGGCCAGCGTGGCGCGCCGGGACACGCGACGTGGTATCCGATCGCGCTGGCGGTCGTCGCGCCGCTCGGCGTGATCGCGGGCGGAGTGCTCGAGCGCCGGAGGGAGCGGGTTCGCCAGGCGCCGCCGAGCAGGTAGGAACACTCCGTGCGACTCCGGGTTCCCTCCGCTGGACGCGCGGCACGCCTGCCCACAGCATTGCTCATGCGCCGACTCGCACTGCTCGCCTTCATGGCCGTCCTGCTCGCGCCGCGCGCGGGCGCGCAGGAGGCCGACGACAGCACCGGATTCGTGAACGTCTCGCCGGCGGTGGGGGTGCACTACGGGCAGCCGCTGCGGCTCTCGATCGCGGCGGGCGGGCTGTTCGATCTCACCGGCGGCCGGAACGACGGCGTGGTCGCGATGGCGGAGATGGGGCAGGGAGGGGGTGAGCTCTCGATCGGCTATTTCCAGATGCTGCGGTTCGGCCAGGGGTTCGACGTGCGGATCGCGGGCGTCCGCACCTCGCTCGATACCTGGAACGCGGCGCCGCGCGCGACCTACGTGGGCGTCGAGGGGCACGTGATGTTTCTCGTCGGGATCGGCGGCCGCGTGGGGTGGCTCAGGCGGATCTCGTCGTCCGGCGCGACGCGCTACGAGAACGTGCTCTCCCTCGGCGCGTCGATCGGGTTGTAGCGGCGCGTGCGCGACGTCGACTGGCCCCTCGCGATCACCCTCGCGATCCTCTTCGTGGTGATGTCGGTGGTGCGGTGGCGCTATTTCCGGGCGCGCGCGCGGCGCGCCGAACGGAGGGCGACGGACGACTCGTCCCGCTGAGCGCGGCCGCGCGCGGTGTCACGGTTCTTGAACTCGGCGGCCGCATGGGAATTCGCGAGACGAAGGTCGAGTCGCTGGGCGAGCTCATCGACCAGGTGACCCCCGAGAAGCCCGATCCGAAGACGGGGCGCCGCCGCGACAGCTGCGTGTATCACGGTTCGGCCGACGTGGCGCGCTCGCTACTCACGAGCCTCGACCGGCTCGGCGGCGTGAAGCCGGCGCACACGAAGACGGGGCTCGAGGAGCACATCCTCCGCAACTTCGCGCGGTACTCGCGGCCGTACCTGCAGCACGCGACGAACGAATGGGAGCTGCTCGTCGAGGCACAGCATCACGGCGTGCCGACGCGGCTGCTCGACTGGAGCTACTCGCCGCTGGTGGCGGCGCACTTCGCGACACTCGGCGACGTGCGCGCCGACCGCGCGATCTGGCGACTCGACTGGAAGCGCGTGCACCGGAAGTTCGGCTTCCCCGAGCTCGCGCTGCTGATCGACGATCTCAATCGGCTCGTGGGGAAGGACGGGAAGTTCACGCCCTGGCGGCTGATCGACGAGGGGACGCACGTGAAGCCGTTCGCCTGCATGATCGAGCCGCCGACGCTCGACGCGCGCATCTCGGCCCAGGCGGCGACGTTCACGCTCTGCTCGGACACGACGCGCTCACTCGACGAGTTCCTCGCCGACCACGGCCTCGCGGACGCGCTCTCGATGTTCGTGATCCCCGAGCGCGCGACGACCTACGTGCGCGACCAGCTCGACCTCGTCGGCATGGACGAGCGGCGGTTGTTCCCGGACCTGGACGGGGTGGCGGAGGAGATGAGGAGGTACTACTCGTAGCGCGGTGTGTTGGTGTGTCAGTGTGTTGGTGTGTTGGTCAGAACGGCGGCCTCGGGAAGCATCGACCTCCCGAGGCCGCTCACTAACACACCGAGATACCGACACACCGACACACCGACACACGGCGTTCACGCCGCATCCCCCGCCGGCTTCGATCTGCTGCTCGTCAGCCAGCGGACGAGCCAGACGATCAGGACGATCGGCAGGACGATCTTGAGGGCGACGACACTGAGCGTGAGCAGGGCGCCGACGAGCAGGAGGAGGACGCCGCCCGCGACGATGACGAAGAGCACCGGGAGTCCGATCGCGGCGAGGAGGAGGAAGAGCGGGGCGCCGACGATGCCGAGCACGATCAGGACCGGCAGGCCCACGATCTTGAGCACGCCGGCGATCGGGACGACGAGGAGCAGGAGGGTGGCGAGCACGCCGCCCAGCGTGCGTCCGATGGCGAGTCTGAGCGCGAGCGCCTTGAGAACCGTCCACATGAGCCGGACTCCGTCTGCGAGGGGGCCGGCGACCGCCGCCGGTATCGATCCGTACGGCGCCCCCGGGGGGCCGGTTTCGCGGCCGCCGAGGCGCTAGAGTTCAGGCCGCGCCGCGTGCTGGCGGAACCGTTCCGTCGCTCGCCCGGCTCGCCTCCATTCGCCGGTCACTCGCCCATGCTCCCGTCCTCCGTCCTGCTGCGCACGGCAGGGCTCCTCGTCGCCTCCAACGTCTTCATGACGTTCGCCTGGTACGCGCATCTCAGGAATCTCAGCGACCGGCCATGGTACGTCGCCGCGGTGCTGAGCTGGGGAATCGCGCTGTTCGAGTATCTGCTCCAGGTGCCCGCCAACCGGATCGGCTACACGGCGATGTCGCTCGGCCAGCTCAAGATCCTGCAGGAGGTGATCACGCTGACCGTGTTCGTGCCCTTCGCCGTGCTGTACATGCGCCAGCCGCTGCGGCTCGACTATCTGTGGGCGGCGCTGTGCATCTGCGGGGCGGTGTACTTCGTGTTCCGGGCGCATTGAGGAATCGCGATCGTTCTGAAAGCGCGCTTCGCTCGCGGGAGAGGCGCGATTCCTCGACTGCGCGCGTGCTTCGCACGCGCTCCGCTCGGAATGACGGCGCCTGCGCGCGTGGTTCGCACGCGCGCCGCTCGGAACGACACCCCTCCTCCCCCGCGATGCTGTCGTCGTTCGCGGCTCGAGCGACGGCGCTCAGGCCACCGGCGGAAGCGGGCGAGGCGCGCGGGCCTGCGTACGGTGGAGTACCGTCGTGATCGACGGGCTCAGCTCGCCGAGCGCGCCCTCGTGCTCCCGCAGCAGCTCGGAGGCGGCGGCCGCGTCGGGGCTGAGGCGCTGGCGGCGCAGCCGGACGTAGTTGAGGCGGAGCAGCCAGATCACGCGCTGCGCGTCGTCGGTCAGCTCGGGCGTGAACGCGACCCAGCCGGCGCTTCCCGCCTGCTCGAGCGGCATGGCCAGCCCCTGCTCGATCACCATCTGCTTCAGGGCGCGGGTCAGCGACAGGTGCACCGAGCAGTCGTGGTGCACGTGGCCGATCTGCCGGCCGAACAGGCGGAACTCCACCCCGTCGTCCTCGCCGCCGGCGAGGGGGTTGACGTGCGGACGGATCTGCACGCCCGGCCAGCGTCGCACCTCCTTCATCACGCGCAGCGCGAAGTCTTCGCGCTCGGTTCCCTTCATCATGCGTCGACCTCCGGGCCGTGGTCCGGTGCGCCGCGCGCACGAGCTCGGGCGCGGCTGGCTCCGTCCCGTCACGGAAAGCATACTCCATTCCATGCTCGGCCCACGCCCACGTTGATCATGCGTTTCCTCGCGACGGCCGGCGCGCTCGTCGCCGCGCCGCTCTTCGCGGCTCCGCGCGCGCACGCGCAGTGGGTGTCACAGCAGAGCCCCACCACGGTCGAGCTGCGTGGGCTGAGCGCCGTGTCGCCGGACGTGGTGTGGGCGAGCGGACAGCGCGGCACCGTCCTGCACACGGTCGACGGCGGTGCGCACTGGACGCTCGACACCATTCCCGGCGCGGGTGCGCTCGACCTCCGCGCCATCGCGGCGACGTCGGCGACGACCGCGCACGCGATCAGCATCGCCGACTCGTCGCGCATCTATCGCACGACCGACGGCGGCCGCAGCTGGACGCGCCGGTGGTCGGCCACGCGCGCGGGCACGTTCCTCGACGCGATCCGGTTCTGGGACGCGCGCCACGGCATCGCGATGAGCGATCCGGTCGAGGGACGCTTCCTCGTGCTCACCACGAGCGACGGCGGCGACAGCTGGCAGGAGGTCCCCGCCGACAGGATCCCGCCGGCGCTGGCCGGCGAGGGCGGGTTCGCCGCGAGCGGAACGTGCCTCGCCGTGTGGGGCGAGTCGCACGTGTGGATCGCGAGCGGGGGCGCGACGTCGGCGCGCGTCTATCACTCACCCGACCGCGGGCGCACGTGGACGGTGCACGACACGCCGCTCCGCGCGGGGATCGCGTCGGCCGGCATCTTCTCGATCGCGTTTCGGGATTCGGTGCACGGCGCGATCGCCGGCGGCGACTACGAGAAGCCGACGCTCGGCGGCCGCAACCTCGCGGTCACCGGCGACGGAGGCGCGACGTGGACGCTCGCCGACAGCGCGACGTCGCCGCGAGGGTACCGATCCGCGGTGGCGTGGGTACCCGCCACGCGCGGTGACGCGCTCGTGGCCGTGGGACTCAGCGGCACCGACATCTCGCGCGACGGGGGCCGCATGTGGACGACCGTCGACTCCGTCGCGTACGACGCCGTCGCGTTCGCGTCGGCGCGGGCCGGATGGGCCGTCGGTCCCAAGGGGCGGATCGCGCGATGGACGAGCGCGACCTCGGGCGGCGCGATCCCCGCGGACGGACGATGACGCGGCGTGCCGCGTAGCCGCGCGCGGTCAGCGATCGGCACGCCGAGCGCGTAATGCATGGCGTGACTCCGATGGAATCGTGACACCGAAGCGCCCCGCATGACGCGCCTCGCGCTCGCGTGCGCGCTGGTGGTCCTCCCCGCTGCGACATGTCTCACCTCCCCTGCCGGCGCCCAGCGCGCGGCGGAGGTCGTGCACGCCGACCGGCCGGTGGCGCGCGCGGTGGCGGCGGAGGGTCGCGTCGCGCTCGACGGACGGCTCGACGAGCCGGCATGGTCGCGCGCGACTCCCGTCACGACGTTCACCCAGCTCGATCCGGAGGAGGGGCGGCCGGCGAGCGAGCGCACCGAGGTGCGCATCGTCTACGACGGCGAGGCGCTCTATGTCGGTGCACGGATGCACGATTCGCAGCGGCCCGTGAGCCGGCTCGTGCGGCGCGACTCGTACGTGCTCGACTCCGACTGGTTCTCCGTCGCGCTCGACAGCTACCACGACCACCTCTCCTCCTTCCGCTTCTCGGTGAACCCCGACGGCGTGCGGCGCGACGAGGTGTTCTCGAGCTCGGGGCGCACGGTGAGCACCGCTGGGACCACGGTCGTCACCGATCGCGGCGGGATCGCCGACCAGAGCTGGGATCCGGTGTGGGACGCGGCGACGTCGGTGAGCGATTCGGGATGGACGGTGGAGCTGCGCATTCCGTTCAGCCAGCTGCGGTTCGGGCCCGCCGAGCGGCAGACGTGGGGACTCCAGCTCGAGCGGCGCATCGCGCGGCGCCAGGAGCAGTCGTTGTTCGCGTTCGCGCCGAAGGACCAGGCGGCGGGGGTGCCGCTCTACGGGCATCTCACGGGACTCGACGGCGTGCACGCGCGGCAGCGGCTCGAGGTGCTCCCGTACGTCTCGGCCCGCGTGCGCGGACGTCCCGCCGGGGCGCGGCCGAGCGGCGTGAGCTTCGCCGATCCGTTTCACGCGAGCGCCGACCCGGGGATGGGGTTGGGCGCCGACGTGAAGTACCGCGTGACGTCGGACCTCACGCTCGACGCGACGCTCAATCCGGACTTCGGCCAGGTGGAGCAGGACCCGGCGGTCGTGAACCTCACCGCGTTCGAGACGCAGTTCGAGGAGAAGCGGCCGTTCTTCGTCGAGGGCGCGGAGATCCTGCGGTTCGGCACGAGCATCTTCGGCGCGCCGGAGGGCGGGCCGCCGCAGCTCCTCTACTCGCGGCGCATCGGGCGCGCGCCGCAACTGGCGGTGCCGGACAGCGCGGCGTACGCGGAGGTGCCGGACGTCGTCGCGGTGCTCGGCGCGGCGAAGCTCTCGGGACGCACCGCGCGCGGATGGTCGGTCGGCATGCTCGGCGCGGTGACGGGGCGCGAGGAGGGGGCGTTCGTCGGACCGGCGGGGGTACGCGGCAGCGCGATGGTCGAGCCGCTCACGTCGTACGTCGTCGCGCGGCTCAAGCGCGATCTGCGCGCGGGGCGCGCGACGCTCGGCGGAATGGCCACGGCGGTGAACCGGCGGCTCGGCGACGCGACGTCGGCGGCGCTGCTGCGTTCGTCGGCGTACACCGGCGGCGTCGACCTGCGCAGCGAGACCGCCGACCACGCGTGGTCGGCCGTCGCGTCGTTCTCGCCGAGCTGGGTCACCGGCTCGCCGGAGGCGATCGCGGCGACGCAGCGGTCGAGCAATCACTTCTTCCAGCGGCCCGACTCGCGCCACCTGCGCTACGATCCGGCGGCGACGTCGCTGGCCGGCTATCGCGCGCAGGGCGACGTCGGCAAGCGCACGGGGAGCTGGACCGGGAACGTCGCGATCACGGCGAGCAGCCCCGGCTACGAGATCAACGACGCCGGCTTCCAGACGAGTACCGACCGCATCGTGCTCGACCCGAACGTGACCTACGAGCACACGCGGCCCGGGCGGCTCTTCCGGCGGTGGAGCGTGCGGTTCGGGCCGGACAACGTGTGGAACTACGACTGGGACATCGTGCGCCGGCAGACGTATCTCACGATCCAGTCGCAGCTCCGCAGCTACTGGACGGTGAACGTGCAGGCGAACCACGCGAGCCAGTCGTACAGCGACCGGCTCACGCGGGGCGGCCCGCTGACGCGCACGCCGCCGGCCACCGGGGTGCGGCTGGACGTCGCGAGCGACCCGCGGCGGCGCACCGTGGTGTCGGGGACGATCAACCGCACGATCGATCGCACGGGGCTGGACCAGGGCGCCTACAGCGCGAGCGTCGCGCTCAAGCCGGCGGACAACTGGGAGATCCGCGTCGGGCCGACGCTCAACCGCGTCCGGCTGCCGGCGCAGTACGTCACGACCGTCACCGACTCGCTCGCGGCGCGCACCTACGGGCGCCGCTACGTCTTCGCTCCGCTCGATCAGACGACGCTCGGCATCGACACGCGGCTCAACGTGACGTTCAGTCCGCGGCTCACGCTCGAGCTGTACGCGCAACCGTTCGTGGCGACGAACGACTTCGGCGCGCTGAAGGAGCTGCGCGCGCCGCGCGGCTTCGAGTTCGACGTCTACGGCGCCGATGCCGGCACGGTCACGAGCGACTCCACGCGGCGAGTGACGGTGGATCCCGACGGCGCGGGCCCCGCGACGGCGTTCCGCGTCGACGACCGCGACTTCGCGCTCGCGTCGCTGCGCGGGAATGCGGTGCTGCGATGGGAGTGGCGCTCCGGCAGCACGCTGTACCTCGTGTGGCAGCAGGAGCGCGCCGAGCGGCTCGGCGCGGTGGATCTGGCGCAGCGCGGCCGCGACGTCGGTGCGCTCGACTTCGGCGACGACGCGCAGGGGCTGCTCCGGGCGCGGCCGGTGAACGTGCTGACGTTCAAGGTGAGCTACTGGCTGAACCCGTGATCGCTGAGCGCGGTCGGGGACTCAGTCGCGCGGCGCACCGCCGAGGAGGATGATCGCGGTCACGCGCGGCTCGACGGGCGCTCCGTCGGCGATGCGAGTCGGCGCGCTCGCGAGCAGCGCGGCGGCGCGCTCGAGCCAGTCGGCGCTCCGCTGCTCGGACAGCGCGACGAGCTCGCGCTCGAGACCGAGGGGAAGCGGACGCGTGAGGGCGGCGCGCAGTCGGCCGGCGACCGTGGCGGCCTCGGCGAGCCGGTGCCGAGGAGCGGCGCGCATGCTCTCGCCGACCAGCTGCAGCAGACGCCGCCGAGCGGGCGACGCCGCTGCATCGAGCGCGCACGCGCGAGCGGCGCGATCGATCGCGAGCCACTCGCCGAGCGCGCGCACGGCCACGATGCGCTCGTTGTCGCAGGGTGCGCGGGAAGGACCGGCCGCCAGCGCGAGCGCTCGCGCGATTGCTGCCGGCGCCTCGCTCGCGACTCCCGCGTGCGCATCGTGTGCGAGCGCGGCGAGGAAGCGCCCGTCGTCGAGCGCGGCGACCCAGCCGCGCACGGGTGCGTCCACCGCGGCAACGACGCAGGCCCCGCCGGCATCCGCGTGATCCGTCTCGCCGGTGCCACGCGCGGCGGGCGCCGGCCGCCAGGCGCGGAGCAATCGGTCGATCTCGCCGAGCAGCTCGGCGGCGGCGAGCGGGCGGCCGTCGTCGGCGTGTGCTGAACGAGATCCGGTCGTGGGATCGGCGCTCGAGGCGGCCGACAGCCGAGGCAGCACGTCGAGCGAGCGGCCGATCGTGCGCTCCGCGCGTGCGAGCTTGGCGCGCAGGCGTTGCTCCGCGCGCAGCAGGAGCGCGGCGCGCGCCGGCGGGGCCATGAGGTAGCTCGCGACTTCCGGCGCGCCACCGGGACGCCGCACGCGGCCGAGCCGCTGCGCGAGTCTCGCCGGGTTCCACGGCAGGTCGAGATGCACCACGACCGACGCATCCTGCAGGTTCACGCCCTCGGACAAGAGGTCGGTCGCGAGGAGAAGGCTCACTCGCTCCCGTGCCGGCGGGGGAGGCAGACCGTGCGCACGCGGGGCGAAGCGGGCGAGGAGCGCATCGCGCGACACGCGCCCGCTGGCGATGCGCGCCTCGCGCGCGGTGAGCATCCCCACTTCGACGTCGCCGCGCATCGCGGAATGGTAGGCGCGAACGCTGGCGGCGTACTCGCTGAACGCGAGCACGGAGGCGCCGCGGTGCGCGGCGCGAAGCTGCCGCAGCGCGGCGACGCGCGGCGGGTCGGGATCTTCCGTGCCGGCGAGCACCGCGAACACCTCGTCGAGCGCATCGCGCTCGGCGGTGATCGCGCCGGCGACCCGCCGCACGTCGTCCTCGCCCGCGACCGCCGACGCGAGCAGGGATGCGAAGCCGAGCTGCACGTCGGCTTCGCCGTGCCAGCTCGCGAGCTCGGCGCGCGTCGGGAGGCGGCCTTCGGCATGACACTGCTCGATCGCGATCACCGTGCGCCGGCGCCGTCGGAGCGTCGCGGCGAGCGCGGCACGGCTCGACGCCCAGGCGCGCACGAGCGAGACGAGAAGCAGTGCGCCGCCATCGCCCGCGTCGAGCGCGCGCGGTGGAGGCGGGAGCGCGAGCAAGGCGCGGAGCACCTCGCCATCGTCGGCGGACAGCTCGAGCCAGCGCGGCGGCGCGACGCGCGGCAGGTCGGCCGCGAGAGCGGCGGCGCTCCGCACGACGAACGCCGCGAGCGCGGCCGGCTCGAGGCGATACGCGCTCTCGCCGAGGAAGAGCGCGAGCTGCGCGGCGAGCTCGCGCGGATGATTCTGGAGCGGCGTGGCGGAGAGCATCAGCACCGGTGCGCGAGCGGCGAGGCGCGCCAGCGCGGCGTGACGTCGCGACGTCCCCCGAAAGCGATGCGACTCGTCGACGACGATTCCGTCGAACGTGCCGGCCGGCGCGGCGCCGCGGCTCAGCGATTCGTGACTCACCATCGGGCAGCTGATCGTCGCGCGCCGGAGCGCGATGCTCCACGTGGCGCGCAGCGAGGCCGGCACGACGAGGAGTGGCCGCGCCCACTCGCGCGCCGCGGCGAGCGCGACGTACGTCTTCCCGCTCCCGACGTCGTCGGCGAGCAGGCATCCACCGTCCCGCCGAATCCGGGCGCGCACGCGGCGCAGCGCGTCGAGCTGGTCGGGCCGGAGCACGATCTCGCCGAGCGTGCGCGGGAGCTCGGCGTCCGCGCGCGTGGCGGCGAACCGCGCACGGGCGCACGCGAGCAGCTCCGCGGCACGATCGGCGGCCGGCCGAACGCTCACGGCCGGTGCGCCCACGCGAGCAGCGGCGCGACGTCGTCGTGCTTCAGGTGGTAGGCACGACACACGGCATCGAGGAGCTCCGTGTCGCTCGGCGGCGTGCCGAGCACCGCGCGCTCGGCGAGCGGCGCGAGGAGGGTGCGCGCGCGCGGCCAGTCGGCGGGAATCGGGAGGAGCGAGACGGTCCACGCGAGATAGCGATGCCAGCCGCCGCGCGCCGGCTCGGCGAGGGCGTCGAGCCACGCGGCGGCGAGGCTCGAGTTGAGCAGCGCGGCGAAGGCGAGCGCGTCCTCCGGATCGGTGCACGGGAGCACGTAGCAGCTGTTGAGCGGCACCGTCGGATCGCCGGCGGCGAGGATCGCGGCGCGCGGCCGGCGCCCGAAGTCGCTCCACACGACGCGCGTCCCGGACGCCGCTGCTCCCTCGGTCCGGAAGAGCGACCACCAGGCGCGCGCGCCGCGCAGGTCGCTCCGTGCGGCGAGCCGGCGTCGCCACGGGGCGAGCCAGCGCGCCGCGCGCTCGGGAAGCATGTCGAGCGGGCCGCCGTGCGCCGCGTGGGTCCACACGATCGCGCTCTCCGTCGGACGCACCCGCCACGCGGTCACCGTCTCGCCGCGGAGCAGCGGACGGAGAAGCTCCAGCTCCACCGCGCCACGCCGTTCTCCCTGTTCCACCGCCGCGCACCCGCGCTCCGCGGCGAGCATGCGCACGGTGAACGCGTCGTTGCACCCGCACTTCACGCCGAGCGTCGGGCGGCCGAGCGCACTCGCCCCGAGCGGACGTCCACGAGCGGAGACGCGATCGAACGCGGCGCGCGCATCCGGCGGAAGGAGAAGCCAGGGGCTCGCCGGATCGGCGGGATCGAAGCGGATGGAATCCGGCGCCGCGCTCCACTCCACGTCGAGCGAGCGGCGGCGCACGGCTGCGCACAGCGTTGCGCCGGCATTTGTGCCGGCGCCGATCATCACGACCGACGGGTAGACGGCCGCGTCGAACGCGCATGGCGCCTCCGACCAGTCCTCGACGCGGAGCAGCCGCCCCTCGCGTGCGACGAGCGCACGCAGGCCGCCACCGGCGAGGGAGCGCCAGAGCTTGGCCGGCACGAGGAGCGCGACGACGCCCCGCGGCGCGGCGAGCGCGAGGCTGCGCTCGACGAACAGCGCGGCGAGATCGATCTGGGCCGAAAAGCCCGCGCCGGCGCGCGCACCCTGCGCTCCCGCCGCCCAGCCGGCGTCGCGGTACACGGCGAATCGCTCGCGCAGCGCGCTCCGCTCGGTGGCGGGAATGTTGTGCACCCGCACCCACGGCGGATTGCCGACGACGAGCGGGAATCCGCCGCGTGCGTGCACGTGACCGAAGTGCGACGGAAAGGCGAACGGGAGTGCGCCGCCGTCGGCGATGCGCTGACGCTCGCGCCGCAGCGCGGCTGCGCGACGGCGCAGCTCGAGCGACTCCCCGCGCGCGAGCGCCGCGCCGCCGCGCTGGCCGAACAGGTCGCGGCTGCGCAGGGCGATCACCCGCTCGCGACGCTCCGCGTGCAGTGCCGTGATCCCTCGGTCGATCGCGGCGAGGGCGCGCCGGCGCTCCTCGCGCTCGAGCGCGCGGCGAAGCGGCGATTTCCGGACTCCCGTCGCGCGCGCGTACCGCTCGCGCACTCGCGCCAGCCCGGCCGGCGGCCCGAGAAGCGCCGGCGGCTCGGCGAAGCCGTCGCCGGCGAGCGCGTCGCCCACGCGGACGTTGCAATCGAGATTGGGAAGCGGCGGAACGGCGCTCATGCGCGTCTCGTCGCTCTCGATCACGACGGACAGCCAGAGTCGCAGCTCGCAGAGCCAGACGGCCGTCGGGTTCACGTCCACGCCGTGGATCGCGCGCGCGAGCACCTCGCGCCGGACGTCGGCCACGGGGCGCGCGTCGCCCGCGACGACGTGCAACCCCGCGAGCCGCTCGAGCAGATGCACGAGAAACGCGCCCGAGCCGCAGGCGGGATCGAGCACGGCGAGCGAGGCCAGCTCCCTGCGCAACGCCGCCGCGTCGGCCGCCGCGAGCGCGGTGCCGCGAAGCGCGGCGTCGACCGTGTCTTCGGGAAGGCCGCTTTCACGAAGCCGCGCGGCCAGCGCCGTCTCGGCGACGTGCGCGACGAGCGCCTGCGGCGTGTAGAAGGCGCCCGACGTCCGTCGTTCGCGCGCCGCCATCAACGACTCGAAGGCGCGGCCGAGCATCTCGGGATCGATCGCGGCCTCCGACCACGACGCCTGCTCCTCGCGCGCCGTGAAGCGGTATGCGCCGAGCACCTCGCCGAAGAACCGGCCGAGCGCTTCGTCGGAGAGCCGCGCGGGCGTGTGTCGCCGCTCGAGCGCCGTCTTTCCGAACAGACCGCCGTTGAGAAAGGGCACCGCGCCGAAGGCACGCGCCGCGCGGGCGCGGCGGCGCATCGGTGTGTTCAGCGTGCCGAACCAGAGCGGCAGGAGCACGCGCTGATGGAAGGCGCCGCCGCTCGCCATGCAGGCGTCGAACCGGCGCGCGAGAAAGGCGCGGTCGTCGTCGAGCCAGCCCTTGGCCTCGAGAAAGGAGAGGAAGAGGAGCCGCGACGCGGCGAGCAGCGCGAGCTCGGCGCGGTCGGCGAGCGCCATGCGCGGCAACGAGTCCGCGAGGCCGCCGACGCGCTGCTCGAGCGTGCGGTAGAACCGGCGTGACAGCGCCTCGCGTCCGAGCAGCTCGTACCAGCGCGTGTGCACGAGCAGATCGTCGCCGCCGGCGGCGGCCGAGAGTGCGCAGAACGACTCCGCGTCGCTCGCGACGACGCGGTCGCGCTGCGCGACGAGCGCCGCGAGCCGGAGCGGACGGGTACCCCCCGCCCAGCACGCGAGGCCCACCTCGCCGCCCGGCGCGCAGCCGACGAGCAGCCAGAGCACTGCCGCCGCGCGCGACGAGAGCGACGAGGCGAGCCGCGTGAACAGCGTCCGGAGGGGCGTCTCGGCTGCGCCGACGACGAGCAGCGCGCGAAGCGCGCCCGGCCCGCGGACGATGCGTGCGTCGGCGACGTCGGCGGGGATGCCGAGCGCCTGGCGCGTCGATGCGTCGAGCGGGAGCGCGACCGGCTCGAACCCGAGCGCGGCGGCGAGTGGAAGCAGGGTGTCGGCGGAGCGCGCGGCTTCGAGCAGCGCGGCGGCCTGGCGGAGGGTGCGCACCGCGGCACGCTACCGGCCGCCGTGCGCCGCTCCGCCATCGCTCTATCGCACGCGTGAGCGGAACGTTGTCACGGTCGCGTCACGCCGCATGGTAATCTCGTTCCTTCCACCGTACGCGTCTTCCGCGCGCGATGGCGCCGGCGACGATGTACAGCATCGCCGCCGCGCCGAGCGGATGGAGCAGGGCGTAGAGCGGCGAGAGCCGCAGCCATGCGTACACGAGCAGCCACCACACCAGGTTCGCCGACGTCGCGATCGCGCTCCAGACGAGCCACGCCGGCCCGAGCGCGCCGAGCAGCGCGAGCGCCAGCGCGATCGGCGGGACGAGCCCGAACAGCGCTGGCGTCACGAGCAGCAGCGGATAGATCGCGCGGCCGAGCGCGCCGAGGGGCATCGCGTCGCGGCCGCCCGCATACAGGTTCTTCCCCCACCCCTCGACGAGCTCGCGCAGCGACGTGTACATGCGCGTCGAGAGCTGGCGCAGCCCGAGCACGAGCACGACGGTGCGCCCCGCCCGGAACGCGTGCTGCGCGAGCGCGAGATCCTCGGCCACCTTGTCGCGTACCGCCGAATGTCCGCCCAGCGCGTCGTACGCGTCGCGCGTGAGCCAGATGCACTGGCCGTTCGCGATCTTCTGCGACGCGAAGCGCGAGCGCGTGACGATCTCCGTGCCGCCGAACCGCTGCAGCATGACGGAGAAGATCTGCGGCTGGACGAGGCGCTCCCAGAAGCTTCCGAGCTCCTGCGTGCCCGCGACCGAGAGCAGGTCCGCGCCGCGCGCCGTCATCGCGTTCACGACGCGGGTCACGAGGTCGGACGCCTGCCGGGTGTCGGCGTCCATGAAGCCGAGGATCGTGCCGCGCGCGGCGGACGCACCGGCAGCGCACGCCCACTGCTTGCCGAACCAGCCCTCGGGAAGCGGTGCAGGGACGACGACTCGCAGCCGCGCGTCGCGCGCGGCCATCGCCCGTACGATGTCGCCCGTTCCGTCGGAAGAATGGTCGTCGACGACGATCACCTCGAGCCGCGGATAGTCCGACGCCAGGGCCGATGCGACGCACCGCTCGATGTTGCGCGCCTCGTCGCGCGCCGGGATCACGAGCGAGACGAGCGGCGGATCCCGACGCGGCTCGGCCCGCTCGTCGTCGAGCGAGCGGGAGCGGCTCGCGCGCGCGATCGTCACGATCGGACCGAGCACCCACGGCAGCGAGAGGAGCAACGGAGCGAGCGGCGGCACGCGAGCAAACTAGAGGCGAACGCGACGAAGGGCGCCCCTCGCGAGGCGCCCTTCGACGTGCCGAGCCTGGAGCGTCAGCGGCGCGAGCCGCGGTCACCCGAGGGCTCGTCCCCCGACACGTCGCGATCGCTCGAGGTGCGTATGGTGCTCGATCGCGCCGAGCGCGAGCTCCCGGACGAGGGCGTCGAGCTCGGAGAGCCCGACATGCCGCTCCGGCCGGCCCGGCCGCTCTGGCCGCTGCGGCTCACGTCGCCGTCGAGCTCGTCCGAGCGCGACGACGCGCGTATCCCGCTCGACGCTCCTTCGCCAGGCGAGGCGTCGTCGCGCATGCCGCTGCGCGCCGACGCGGAGCGCGACCGGTCGTCCTCGCGCGATGCGCGCGACTCACCGATCGATCCGCCAGTGACGGAGCTGCCGCTCAGGCCGCCCTGCGATCCGTCGGACGCCCCCCGCGATCCGGCGAAGTCGCCGGCGGTCGGGCTCGATTGCCGATCGGAGTGCTGCGAGCTCGCGTCGCGCGGCGACGATGCGCTTCGATCGTTGCGGTCGCGGTCCGACGAGCTCGAGGAATTCCTGTCGCGATCGGTCATGATGTGTACCTCCTGTGAGTGAACCGGCGAACCGACCAGAGAAAACGCTGCGATCGCGCGTCCGCCGGGAGCCTCGGGGGAGGCATATCGAGTGCCATCTGTTTACGCTCGCGCACGCTCGGAGACGAGTGTCGCCGGCATGCGATCGCTCCCGTTGCCTCGCGTGAAAGCGCTCTCTACGTTGCGCAGGATGCGTCTTCCGCCGCCGCTCGGTCATGGTGCTCGCGTCGCGCTCGTCGCGCCGGCGGGCCCGCTGCGCGGAGCGCACGAGCTCGACGTCGCCGTCGCCAACGCGCGCGCGCTCGGCTGGGAGCCGGTCGTCGGCGCGAGCGTGCTGGCGAGCGAGCGCTATCTGGCGGGCGGCGACGCCGAACGCCTGCGAGATCTCAACGACGCATTCGCCGACGACGGGATCGACGCGATCTGGTGCGTGCGCGGCGGCTACGGCGTGATGCGTCTCCTGCCGAGTATCGACTTCGGCGCGCTGGCGCGCCGGCCGCGCGCGATCATCGGCTATTCGGACGTCACCGCGCTGCACGCCGCGGCGAGCACGCGCTGCGAGCTCGTCTCGTATCACGGACCGACCGCGCGCGAGGCGCTGAGCGACTTCTCGCGCGCGTCGCTCCTCCGCGCCGTCGTCGAGCGGAGGGATCCGTGCGGCACGGCGACCGCGGCGCGCACGATCCGCGGCGGCATCGCCGAAGGGCGGCTCGTCGGCGGGAACCTCTCGATCCTCGCGGCGCTCGCGGGCACGCCGTACGCGCCGGACTACCGCGGCGCGATCCTCGTGCTGGAAGACGTGGGGGAACCGGCGTACCGCGTCGACCGGATGCTCACCCAGCTCGCGCTCGCCGGCGCGCTGCGCGGAATTGCCGGGCTCGTCGCGGGGCACTTCACCGAAGCCACCCCCGGACACGAACTTTCACCGGAGACGCTCGACGTCTTGCTGCGCGAGGTGGCGGACGTCGCCGGCGTTCCGGCGATCGCCGGTGCGCCGATCGGCCACGTCGACGAGCAGTGGACCGTTCCCCTCGGCGCCGTCGCGCGGCTCGACGCCGATGCGCGGACGCTCGGCGTGGATCTCGGAGGGACGTCCGGCGCGCCGGCCATCCAGCGAATGCTCGAATGAAGACCGCCAACGACCTCTATCGGGAAGCCAGGGCTCGCGTGCGACAGATCAGTGCAAGGGAAGCGTTGGAGCTCCATGCGCAGGGGCGCGCGACGTTCGTCGACGTGCGCGACCTCAACGAAGTGAACCTCGGCATGATCCCGGGCGCGATCCACCTCGATCGCGGCCGGCTCGAGTCGAAGGTCGAGGCGGCGATCCCGCGCGACGCGACGGTCGTGCTCTATTGCGCGGCGGGCAACCGCTCGGCGCTCGCCGCGGAGACGTTGAAGGAGATGGGCTATACCGACGTCGTCTCGCTCGACAGCGGCTTTCGTGGCTGGGTCGAGGCGGGTGGGGACATCCAGGATTGATCGGCGCGGAGGCGTGAGCGAGGAGCTGGACCGGCTCGAAGCGCATCCGTACGTCGTGCGGCTGCTTCGCTCGCTCGCCGAGCATCCGCCGCGCGTCGCGACGATCGAGGAGCCGGTGCGGCGCGCCGCGATTCTGCTCGCGCTGCGCAGCCGTGCCGACGGCGAGCCCGAGCTGCTGATGATCAAGCGCGCCGAAGCGGCCGGCGATCCATGGAGTGGGCACATCGCCTGTCCCGGCGGACGGATGGAGCCGGGCGACGGCGACCTCGCCGTGACGGCGGTGCGCGAGACGTGGGAGGAGACGGGGATCGACCTGGCGCGCGACGGCAGGCTGCTCGGTCATCTCGACGATCTGGTCCCCCGCACGCCGACGCTCCCCCCGATGGTGATCCGCCCCTACGTCGCCCTCGTCAGCGCCAGCGTCGAGATCGTCGAGAGCCCGGAGGTGGCGGCCGCGTTCTGGGTTCCGCTCTCCGCGCTCTGCGAGCGTGGCGCATGGGGGATGGGCCTCGTCAGCGTCGGCGGCGCGGAGCGGCGCGTGAGCGTGTTCCAGCACGGCGAGTACACGGTGTGGGGGCTCACGGAGCGGGCGTTGCGGCAGATGCTGGAGTACATGGGGGTCGAGCCGTCAAGCGGTGTGTGAGTGTGTGAGTGTGAGAGTGCGTGAGTCACCCACACACCCACACACCCACACACCCACACACCCACGCACTCGCACACGGCCCCTACGCCTTCTCCGCCATCAGCGCCAGCAAATGCCCGTCCGGATCGCGGAAGAAGCACATCCACAGCTCGTGATCCGGCATCCGCGCGACGAGATGCGGTGCGTCGACGAACGCCACGCCGCGCGCCGACATGACCGCGTGCTCGGCCTCGATGTCGGCGACGCGGAGGTAGAGCACGGAGCTCGTGTCGGGCGTGAACTCGCCTTCCGGTGCGCTGAGCATGAGCCGCGCGTCGCCCACGGCGAAGAAGGCGAGCGTCGGGGCGGGGGCGAAGAGGAAGCGCAACCCCACCGCGTCGCGATAGAACGTCGTGCTGCGCTCGACGTCGCGCACGGTGAGCGCGACCTGGCCGATGGCGTCGATCATGGCGGGCGAGATGATATCGGGTCCCGGCCGACGGCGCCACGCACGTCGCGGGGGTCTACGCACGGTGGACGCGCTACGTCGACACGTCGCACGGTCGGCTGTCGCTCTTCGCCGAGG
Organism: Gemmatimonadaceae bacterium; assembly: GCA_035494615.1. Lineage (GTDB taxonomy): Bacteria > Gemmatimonadota > Gemmatimonadetes > Gemmatimonadales > Gemmatimonadaceae > AG11. The sequence continues at coordinate 3,607 of DATJGU010000081.1, read as the reverse complement.
TCTACAACCTGTTGGGGACGAAGAAGAGCGCGGAGTGACGCGCGAGCTGATCGTGCGCGGCCGGAGCGTCCAGGCCGTGGGCGACGAGACGCTGCAATGGCCGCGGCTGCCGCTGGCCGGCTTGACGTGGGAGTTCTGAATCGCGAAGACGGGTATTGCGTGAATGGGCCCTCGAATTATGTTTAGGCAGCCCTAAATAACGCCGCCCCCGTTCGGGGGAAATGGCGCGCCGCGCTCTCTGCGCCGACACCGAATGTCCGCCATCCACCCCGTTCTCCCTCCCGAACACCGAAAGCCCGCCGACGCCCCGGCGGCGCCCGACGAGCCCGGCTGGCGGCGCGCTCGCGTCGCTCCGAGCCTCGCCGAGGTCTATCGGAGCGTTCCCGTCGGCGGCGTCTCCACCTGGCGGAAGATCCTCGCCTTCGCCGGACCCGGATACCTCGTCGCCGTCGGCTACATGGACCCAGGCAACTGGGCCACCGACCTCGCCGGCGGATCGCGCTTCGGCTACACGCTCCTCAGCGTCATCCTCCTCTCCAACCTGATGGCGGTGCTCCTCCAGGGGCTCTCGTCCAAGCTCGGCATCGTCACCGGCCGCGACCTCGCGCAGGCGTGCCGCGATCACTACAGCACGCCCGTCGTCTGGATGCTCTGGCTCCTGTGCGAGATCGCCATCGCCGCGTGCGACCTCGCCGAAGTGATCGGCTCCGCCATCGCGCTCAACCTGCTCTTCGGCATCCCGCTCGCCGTCGGTGTCGCCATCACCGCGCTCGACGTCCTCCTCCTGCTCTACCTGCAGAACAAGGGAGTGCGCGTGCTCGAGGCGCTCGTCATCACCCTCGTCGCCACGGTCGGCATCTGCTTCGCCTTCGAGCTCTTCCTCGCGCGCCCCGATTTCCTCGGCGTGGCGCGCGGCTTCGTGCCGACGACGGACATCGTCACCGATCGCGAGAAGCTCTACATCGCCATCGGCATCCTCGGCGCCACGGTGATGCCGCACAACCTGTATCTGCACTCGTCCATCGTGCAGACGCGCAAGTACGACGAGAACGCCGACGGCAGGCGCGAGGCGGTGCGCTTCGCCTTCGTCGACTCGACGATCGCGCTCTCCTTCGCGCTGTTCATCAACGCCGCGATCCTCATCGTCGCCGCGGCGAGCTTCCACACCAGCGGACACGCCGAAGTCGCCGAGATCCAGGACGCCTACAAGCTCCTGACACCGCTCCTCGGCGCGGGCGCGAGCACGGCGTTCGCCCTCGCACTCCTCGCCTCCGGGCAGAACTCCACCCTCACCGGCACGCTCGCCGGCCAGATCGTGATGGAGGGGTTCCTCAACGTCCGCATCCGCCCCTGGCTGCGCCGGCTGATCACGCGGCTCATCGCCATCGTCCCCGCGGTCATCGTCGCGATCATCGGCGGCGAGTCGGGAACGGCGAAGCTCCTCATCCTCAGCCAGGTGCTGCTCAGCTTCCAGCTGTCGTTCGCCGTCTTCCCGCTCGTACTGTTCACCTCGAGCAAGCTGAAGATGGGCGAGTTCGTGAACCCGCCCTGGCTCAAGGCGCTCGCGTATTCCGTCGCCTCGTTGATCGCCGGACTGAACGTGTGGCTGCTCTTCCAGACGGTTCGCGACTGGCTCGCGTAAGCGAGCCGGCGCGGCCGCCGCTCCCGCTCCCGCCGTCATCATGTACCGACGCATTCTCGTCCCGCTCGAGCATTCGGCATACGACGACGCCATCCTCGCGCACGTCTGCGAGCTCGCGCGGCTCTGCGCATCGTCCGTCGTGCTGATCCACGTCGCCGACGGGTGGGCGGCGCGCAACCAGCAGGGTCTCGCGCTGCGCGAGAGCGCCGAGATGCGCGACGATCTCGAGTACATCGAGGCGCGCCGCGACGAGTTGGAGCGCGCCGGCATCTCCGCCGAGTGCGTGCTGGCGGGCGGCGATCCGGGCACCGAGATCGCCGCCGCGGCCGAGCGCGAGGGATGCGACCTCGTCGCGATGAGCACGCACGGGCACAAGGGCGTCCAGGATCTCCTGCGCGGCAGCGTCGCGAACGAGGTGCGGCATCGGACCACCGTCCCCGTGCTCATGGTGCGCGGCGCGGCGCGGCGAGGCCGCCCCGCATGACGGCGACGCATTCGCCCGTCCTCACCGGTCCGGTCGAGGATTACCTCAAGGCGATCTACGACCTCGAGCGCGGTGCGGGGCCGGCGACGACGAACGAGATCGCGTTGCGGCTCGCCATCTCCCCGGCGTCGGTCAGCGGAATGATGCGCCGGCTCGCCGACCTGGGACTCATCACCCACGAGCCGTATCGCGGTGTCCGGCTCACCGAAGAGGGACGGCGCGCCGCGCTGCGCACGCTGCGCCGCCACCGCATCCTCGAGTGCTATCTCACCGAGGTGCTCGGCTATTCCTGGGACCGCGTGCACGACGAAGCGGAGCAGCTCGAGCATGCCGCGTCGGAGGAGCTCGTCGAGCGGATGGCCGCCGCGCTCGGCGAGCCCGCGCACGATCCGCATGGCGCACCGATTCCGTCACGCGACGGCACGGTCGAGGAGTGGACGCTGCGCACCCTGGCCGATGCGTCGGCCGGCGAGCGCGTGCGTGTGCGACAGGTCATGGACAAGGATGCGGCGCGCCTGCGCTATCTGGCCGAGCTCGGCATTCGGCCCGGCGCGTCCGTGAGCGTGGTCGACCGCGCGCCCTTCGACGGGCCGATCACCCTGCTCGTCGGCGGCGCGGGCGCCGAGGTCACGCGGGCCGTCGGCCCTGCGCTCGCCGCGCAGGTGTTCGTCGAGCCGCTCGGCGCGGAGTGAGCGGGAGGGACGCGCCGGAACGCGAATTGCCGACGTCGGTCACGCAGCCCGATGAGCTTCCCGGAGGAGCGCGTGACCGCCCGACCGATTCTATCCGACCCGGACACCGGGATCCCCGATCTGATTCGTCGGCTCACCGACGATTCCAAGCGCCTCGTCACGGACGAGGTGCAGCTCGCCAAGCTCGAGGCGCGCGAGAGCATGCATCGCGCGACCCGCGGCGCCCTCTGGCTCGGTCTCGCGTTCGGCGTCGCCGTCGTCATGCTCGTCGCGCTGACGGTGTTCGTCGCGACGCTGATCGGCCGTCTCGCCAGCGGCCACATGTGGATCGGTGCGATCATCACCGGCCTCGTGGAGCTCGCCATCGGCGCATGGCTCCTCAAGCGCGGGCTCTCGACCTACGCCGCGCCCTCGTACTCCCTCGAGGAAACCCGCGCCTCGTTGAGCGACACGACGCACTGGGCGAGCACCCCGCGCGCGCGCTGATCCTCCTCGCGGGGAACCGGCTCGCGGCGTCGCGCGTTCTCCACGCGACGCCGTGACGTATCACCTCCTCTCCCTGCTGCTCCTCCTCGCCGTCTTCCGCGCCGTGCCCCTCACCGCGCAGGAGCCGGCACGGCCCATTCGCGGCATCGCCATCGACTCGCGCCTCGCGACCGACGCCGCGCTCCACGTCGGAGATCGCGTCGTCCTCGCCGGTGCGCCGGCCGACGCAGGCGACACGGTCGTCGTCGTCGCCGTCACGCAGCGGCCGGCCGACCCCGCCGAGATCGCGCGCGGCGAGTATCG